>DATAYZ010000071.1:0-88349 GCA_036272295.1 Steroidobacteraceae bacterium | reverse complement strand
TCCCAAAGCACGGGACCCTTGCCCGTGCGCTCGATGAGGTTCTTTTCGAGGAAGTCGTGCGCCGCCGTCTTGATCTGCGCCGGAGTCAGCTCCCGCGTGCCGTCGCGTGGAACGAAACGCCACTTCACCGGATGCTCGGTTCCCTTTGCATCGATGAACTTGAACGTGTGGATGCTGAAGTAGGTGGTCTCGTAGTAGTTCGCGGTCGGGGAGTGGCCGCTCGAGAGCTTGGCGAACGGCTGGAAGTCGGGGTGGGTGGCCGCGAAGGCCTTGAGCTTTTCCGGGTCGGGCTGCCCGGTCTTCGGATCCGGCTTTGCGGCAACGAGCAGATCGTAGAAGGTATTGGGCGAGGATCCCTGAAAGATCGGCACGTTGATCATGGTGATGTGCTGCAAGGCCCCGCCGGGAAGGTGCAGCTCGAGCGCCATGCCGCGCGGCGCGGCGGCCGCGTCCGGTGTGTCAGGATCGCCTCCGCCGAGCGAGAAGCGCGCGACCACGGGGACGGCTTTGCCGGAAAAGAGCGCCGAGCGGCTGAGCGTGGCCGCTTCGGCCGTTCCCACGAAACTACCGGCGGCGCACAAGCCCTTGGTGTGGTTTCTGCGCTGGCCCGGGTGGACGCCGAAGGTCCCTTCGAGAGCGCCGACCACCTGCGGAGGCGTGACGTTGGTGCCGGGGGCCGGCGTGTCCGCGGCGAACGCGATGGGTGCGGCCAATGCCGCCGAGGCAAGCGTAAGGCGGGCAAAACGCGTGCAAGCGCGGAAAAGAGATGATCCCATCGCGGCAGACCTCCATGGATTTTCGAACCGGAGGGGGAGAGTAACCCACCAGGGCGCGCAGCGGCAGCTGGTCTTCGCACCAGGTCCGGAGTGCTCCCGACCGACGCATCGGTGTACCATCGCCGAGCAATCGGGAGTCATCATGAATACGAGTTGTTCCCATACGGCGGGCATCCGGCACGTCCATCCGAGCGCAAAGGGCTGCGAGGAGTGCCTAAAGACGGGCAGTCATTGGGTTCACTTGCGGATCTGCCGCACCTGTGGGCATGTCGGCTGCTGCGATCAGTCGCCCAATCGGCACGCTACCAAGCACTTCCATGCGACCCAGCATCCGATCATCGAAGGCTACGATCCTCCGGAGGGGTGGGGGTGGTGCTACGTCGACGAGATATTCCTGGACCTCGGCAAGAACGTGACTCCGCAGGTGGGTCCGATTCCGCGGTACGTTTGAGCCGTGCGCGCTGCGGTTGACTCCATCGCCCGTCTGCTTGCCGCCGCCTTGCTCGGCGTCTGGGCGCTCGCGCCGCCGGCAAGCGCGGCGAACCTCGCGCCCCCGCCGAAGGTGAGCAGTCCGCGTCTCTACGTGTTCGATTGCGGAACGCTGGTCTACAACAAGCCCGAGGATTACAACCTGACGCGCGATGAGGTCAAGGACACCAACATGGGCGTCACTTGTTACCTGGTGGTTCACCCGAAAGGCACGCTGATCTTCGACACCGGCCTCAACGATCGGCTGATCGGCAGGCCGCTGTACGAGAACGTGCTCGATGGCTATGCCCAGATCAAGTTCAACACCTTGAGCGGACAACTCTCGGACATCGGGGTGAGCCCCGCCGGCATCGATTACCTCGTGCTGTCGCATTATCACTGGGACCATATTGGCAATGCCGGCGACTTCGCCCACTCCACGTGGCTCGTCTACAAGGGCGATCGCGACCAGATGTTCAGCAGCGCGGCGCGCGCCTATCCCTGGTTTGGTCAGTATGCGGCGCTCGAGCACAGCAAGACGATGCTTCTCAGCGGCGACCATGATGTGTTCGGCGATGGCACCGTCGTCGTGCTCGCGACGCCGGGACATACGGAGGGCCACTGCTCGTTGCTCGTGCGCCTCAAGAACACCGGGCCCGTGGTGTTGTCGGGCGACCTGTACCACTACCCGGAGGAGCGCGCCTTGAAGCGCATGCCGGACGAGGAGAAGACCACGGGAACGGTGGAGTCGCGAAAAAAGATCGAGGAGCTCGTGCGGCGGACGGGAGCGCAGCTGTGGGTCGGCCACAGCATGGAGTTCTTTCGCACCGTGCGTAAGTCGCCCGCGTGGTACGACTGAAACCACGAATCATGCGCTTGGGGGCGGGGCGCAGGCACGATGCGAGCCGAAATCGCCATCGCTGGGTGATCGTCGCCGCCGGCGGCCTGCTGGGCTGCGTCGCGATCGGCGCCATGTTTTCGCTGCCCGTCTTTCTTCGCCCCATCTCGCGGGATACGGGATGGTCCATCACCGGCGTGTCCGCCGCGATGACGTTCGGCTTTCTCGCCATGGCGCTGGGCAGCATCGTGTGGGGAAACCTGTCGGACCGCTTCGGTCCGCGCCCGATCGTGTTGACGGGGTCCGGCCTGCTGGCGGGAGCCCTGGCGCTCGCGAGTCGTGCGACTTCACTCGCCGAGTTTCAACTGGTCTTCGGCCTGGCCGTCGGCGGCGCGGCGGCGGCCATCTTCGCGCCCATGATGGCCTGCGTGACGGGGTGGTTTGACACGCATCGGAGCCTGGCGGTGTCTCTCGTGTCCGCCGGCATGGGAATGGCGCCCATGACCATGTCGCCGTTGGCGGCGCGGCTGATCTCCAGCCACGATTGGAGGACATCGCTGCAGATCCTGGCGGTGATCGCGGCGGCGGTGATGATTCCGGCGGCATTGCTGGTGCGCCGGCCTCCGGTGATGCAATCCGACGCTGCCGTCGCGGCCGCCGAGGATCCGCGGTCGGGTATCACATTGAGGCAGGCGATTCGATCGCCGCAATTCGCCACGCTGCTGCTCACGAATTTCTTTTGCTGCGCCACGCACTCCGGTCCGATATTCCACACGGTGAGCTACGCGATCACCTGCGGCATTCCGCTGGTCGCTGCCGTCTCGATCTACAGCTTGGAAGGTCTGGCGGGCCTCGGGGGGCGGATCGCGTTCGGTTTTCTCGGCGACCGATTTGGGGCGAAGCGTGTTCTGGTCTCGGGGCTGCTCTTGCAGGCGTTCGGCGCGCTCGCTTACTTCTTCGTCCGTCAGTTGAGCGCGTTCTACGCGGTCGCCGCCGTGTTCGGTTTCATCTATGCCGGTGTCATGCCGCTCTATTCGGTGCTCGCCCGCGAGAACTTTCCGCTGCGCATGATGGGAACGATCATCGGCGGGACCGCGATGGCCGGGAGCCTCGGCATGGCGACCGGCCCGGTGGTCGGAGGACTGATCTACGATACGTTCGGCAGTTACGGATGGCTCTACATCGGGGCGTGGGGCATGGGCATCGGCGCCTTCTTGATGGCATCGACCTTCAGGCCGTGGGCAACCGACGGGCGAGAGGCGGAGCCGGCCGCCGCTGCGGGATAGCCGGCCCGGGCTTCGGTGAGTTTCGAGGGGCGCAGAGCAATCCGATCCGCAGCCGTCGCTCGCGGAGGCGTTCTTATTAATACATTCATACGGTTACGAGAATAAGTTAAATAGACGCTTAATTAGTTTGAGCAAAGGATCGATGCCGTCGCAATTGCCGAGCTCCGGCTTAAAGACGCCGGGATTCGGGACGATACGCTGCCATCACTGAGGCCCTTAGGAGTGGCTCGAATGAGAAAGCAGCGTCCCGCGACGGAAGCAGAGAAGGACTTCGATGCCAAGGTGGCTCAGTTCAATCGAGAGGCGCAGAAGATCATGGACGATCGCAGCTTGCCCATCGGCGCCCGGAGAAGGCTGATCAGCAGCAAGGGCCGAGCGCTCCTGCGGCGGCCTGGTCCTGCCGCGCCGCCCGCGGGTTCCCAGGGCGACGTAGCCCGCTGATCGCCTACGGCTCGTACGGTGTGGTCTTGTGCGCGATCTCGCGCGCGCGCTCGATCCACCGTGACGTGCGCTTGGTCTTGACCATAGCGTACTGCAGCTCGCCTGCCGCGGCCTGACCGCGGCGGACTTCCTCGACGACGACTCGCAGGTCGGCCAGCAACGCCGAGATGATCGCGCGCGGCAGCGGATCGAGGGTCAGATGCATCGCCGGCGGGTGCTCGTTGCCGAGCAGGACCCACCCCTTGGTGCGCATGCCGCCGACCACGTGCGCGATGTCGAAGCTGCGCGAGGACACGACCAGCAGCGGCAGGTCGTTGTCGAGGACCTCGAGCCCCGCGATCTTGGAAATGCCCTCCACGAGGGCTTGCTTCGCCTGCATGATGGTGCGCGCCTGGGCGATGAATCCATCCTCGCCCTGGGCGTTGAAAATCGCCCATGCCGCGGCGATCGGCGCGAACGGCCGGCTGCCGATCAGCGACTGCGACAGATAGGCGCCGCCCGGCCAGTCATCGACGATGTAGTAATGGAACCGCTGGTATTCCTCGGAGCGCCAGAGAATGGTGGAGCTCGGCTTCGGCACGTAGCCGTACTTGTGCAGATCCGCCGACAGCGAGCACACGCCGGGGACGCTCAGATCGAAATCCGGCACGACAAAGCCGGCTTTTTTCGCAAAGGGCAGCACGTAGCCGCCGACGCAGGCATCGACGTGCATCCATAGGCCGCGGCGCTTCGCGATCGCGGCAATCTCCGGGATCGGGTCGACGATGCCGTAGGGCCAGTTGGGGGCGCTTCCGACCAGGCACACCGTGTCGGGTCCGATCGCCGCCTCGAGGTCCGCGGCCCGGATGCGCAGGTCCGGGCCGACCGGCACGCGCTTGATCTTGTAGCCGAAGCAGCGCGCGGCCCGGGAGAACGACACGTGGGCGGTCACCGGCGCCACGAGCTCCGGCGTGGATACGTGGGGGTGCGTCTCGCGCGCCCACTCGCGCATTGCGAGCATCGCGCAGTAGATGCTCTCGGTGCCGCCGCTGGTGAGATTGCACCGGCCTTCGGCCCCGCCGTTGAAGATCTCCGTGCACATCTGCATCACGTCGTCTTCGATCTGCGCGGCACCCGGCTCGAATCCCGAGAAAATGGCGTTGAAGCGCTTGAAGGCGTCGAAGGCCTCGTCGCCGAGGCGGCGCCACTCCGGCATGAAGTGCTCGCTGTCCGCGAGGCAGTGCATGCTGTAGGCGCCGTAGAGCTCGGAGGTCAGCGAGCTGCGCAGCTCGGCGATGCGTCGCGAGATGGCCTGCGGGTCGTGCCCTTGCCTGGGAAAGCTGCGTGTTCCGTTGGGAGGATCGTAAAGGCTCATGGATGGCTCCTGCGATGGGCGAGCGCCCCATATCCCACCGAAGATGTGATTACGGACGCGCCCAGCATCCAGTAGGCCGCGGTGAACTGGCCGCCGCCGGCCAGCTCGCCCGCGAGGTAGGGTCCGCACGCGGCGCCCGCCGCCTGGAACGCCGGCATGAGCACGATCAGCCGGCCGCTCGGGTCGCCGCGCGCCGTGATCGAGATCTGATAGGGCAGGCCCACGTTCCACGCGAAGTTGAAGATCGTCAGCGCCACCGTGTAGAGCGCGGTCGTCTGCGGGCGCAGCAGGAGCGCGAAGAACACGGCGTATAGCGCGAAGGATATGACCAGCGGCCCGAGCAGCCCCCAGCGCTCGCCGAGGATGCCCGTGAAGACGAGGGCCAGCGCCCCGACCAGCATCGAAATGCTGAGGGCGATGCCGATCGAATCGGCACTGAGACCGGCCGCCGCACCGATGCGGTCGAGGAAGGACCAGAGCGCGAATATCCCGACGTAGTAGATCCCCATGAGCGTGAGCCCGACGAGCGCCACGGTCCGGCGCGCCGGAGCACCGTGCGCCGCGAGCGCCGCGGGTGCGGGATTTGGAGTGCGCGAGGGCATCAGGCGGCCGAGCGGCACGATGGGCAGGAGCAGCGCCCCCATGAGGGCCGGGCCGCCGAGCATTCCGAAGCGGGGCGTGAGGATCGCGGGGACGACGTACAGGAACAGTGAGGCGAGCAATACCTGATTGAGCACGCCGATGCTCACCGCGCGGGTCGAGTTCCGCGCGGCGCCCCAGAACGCGAGCGCCAGCCCGTAACACGCGCCGGTGAACGCGCCGACGGCGCAGGAAGAGGCGAACAGCAGCCACGGCGAGGTCGCGCAGGCCATGACGGCGCAGGCGCAGAGGGCGCCGCCCACGCAGGAGCGCGCGATGTGCCTCCAGTTGACGCGATGAATCCAGAAGAAGGCGCTCGCGACGCCGCCGAGCTGCCCGAGGAATCCCGCCGAGCCGAACGTGCCGAGCGCGCTCGTCGGCAGGTGCCGGTCGACGGCGAGCGCGCCCAGGATCACCGGCATGCCGTTCGCGAGAATCGTGGCGGCACCGGCGACGTAGCCCATGACCCACGCCTCGCGCCGCTCGAGGCTGGCGAAGCTCATCTCATTTGCCCAGGAAGGGAGGAATCATGGCGAGCGAGCATAGACAGGGGGCCGGCGGCGGGCATTGTTGCAAACGGCCAATCTGTTGTCGAAAGCGGCGCACGTTTCCACCGGGGCGCGCCCGGCATCGTATAGTCTGCGCATGACCGATACTCCCAAGATCGAGGCCGCCGCGTACGAGCTGAATCCGTCCTTCCCGATGTACGCGGACCGCCGGGCGCTGTGGCTCAACTGGTACGACTTTCCGCGCGAGGATCCTGCGCACCCCGAGGTGTACACCTACACCGACTCGCTCTCCTACGACCCGGGGGATGAGGTCGCCTTTCACGTGAGCTCGACCGCCGCCGCGTATTCGATCGAGGTGGTGCGGGACGGTCTTCGGCCGGAAAGCGTCCACCGGTCCGGCGACCTTCGCGGCGCATTTCATCCGACGCCCAAGACCGCCTACAAGACCGGCTGCGAGTGGCCGGCCGCGCACCGCTGGCAGATCCCGAAGACGATGCCCTCCGGCTTCTACCGCGTGATCTCGCGCTGCCTGAACGCGCGCGGCTCGCCGTTCCTGCAGCATCACGGCTTCGTGGTTCGGCCGACGCCGGCGACGCGCGGGGGCCGGCTGCTGATGATCCTGCCCACCGCGACCTGGACGGCCTACAACGACTGGGGCGGCGCCAATCATTACGAAGGCATCGACGGCCCGCAGGGAAACAACTTCTCTCCGGAGCTCAGCCTGCGCCGTCCGTGGAGCCGGGGGATCATCTGGCTGCCCCAGGGCGCGCCGCGGATCGGCACGGTGCCGAAGCCCGCGCCGGGAGACGTGCCGCGCTACTCGGTGAAGGAATGGGCGTACGCCCATGCGTACGCCCGCTACTACGCCGCCTCCGGATGGGCCCAGTACGACCGGCTGTTCCTCATCTGGGCGCAACGCGAAGGCTTCGGCGTGGACGTGATCACGCAGACCGATCTGCACTATCGCCCCGAGATCCTCGAGGACTATGCGTGCGCCACCATCGTCGGCCACGATGAGTACTGGTCGCGCCGCATGCGCGAGAACCTCGATGCGTACGTCGAGGGCGGCGGGAGGTTTGCGCGGTTCGGCGCGAACTTCCTGTGGCAGATCCGGCTCGAGGACGAGGGGCGCAAGCAGGTCTGCTACAAGTATCGGGCGCGCGCCGAGGATCCGCTTCGCGATACCGACCAGCGCGCCTTGCTGAGCTCGGCGTGGGAGGACACGCTCATCGACTGGCCGGGGGCGACCACGGTCGGGGTCAACGGCTTTCGGGGGGTGTATACCGGGTTCGGCGGATTCAATCCGCGGAATTCCATGGGCTTCACCGTGTACCGCCCGCAGCACTGGGCCTTCGCGGGGACGGACCTCTATTACGGGGACGTGTTCGGCGCCGAGGCCCGCATCTTCGGCTACGAGGTCGACGGGCTCGACTACACGTTCCGGGGCGGCCTGCCGTTCCCGACGCATGCGGACGGCGCGCCGCCCAACGTCGAGATTCTGGCGATGAACGTTGCGACCTGCTCCGAGGAGGCCCACGGAGCGGAAGGCGCGGACTACTACGTGCTCGATGCCGACCTCGATTTCAAGGTGCTCGTGCTCGAAGGAGAGGCGACGGAGGCGGCGAAGGACAAGCACCGCTTCGGGTCGGGCATGATCGTGCACATGCCGAAGGGGCGGGGCGAGGTCTTCACGGCCGCGACGTGCGAGTGGGTCATGGGCCTCAAGCTCGGCGACTACTACACCGAGCAGATCACCCGGAACGTGCTCAAGCGGTTCTGCGAGCGCTGAGCGGCGGCGCCGGGCCGCCTTGCAACCGCCGGGCTCCGCTCACCAGTAGCACTCGCCGCCGCAGACGTTGATCGCCTGTCCCGTGATGAAGCGCCCCTCCGGGGATGCAAGCATGAGCGTCACCGCGGCGACGTCCTCGGGCTGGATTCTCGCTTCGAGAGGGTTCTTGCGGATGCCGGCATCGTAGACCTCCTCGAACGGCTTGCCGTGCTCGTCGGCGAAGCGCTTCCAGGCATTCTGGGCCATCGGTGTGTCGACCCACCCGGGGCACACCGCATTGGCGGTCATGCGGCGAGGCGCCACCTCCATCGCGAGACAGCGCATGAATCCGAGGAGCCCGGCCTTCGCGGCGCTGTAGGCGCTCGCCTCGGCTTCCGCCAGCTTGGCGCTGATCGAGGACACGAAGATGAGACGCCCTTCGCCGTCCCGCATGACCGGAAGCACGGCCTTGCTGAGCAGCCAGGCCGCCTTCAAGTTGGTGTCGACGACCGCATCCCAGAGCGATTCCTCCATTTCGAGCACCGTCGCCCGCGCCGCCATTCCCGCATTGTTGACGAGGATGTCGATGCCGCCGAGCGCGTCGGCCGCCTCGGCCGCCATCGACGCGATGGCCTTGCCCTCGCGCAGATCCGCTTGCACGAGCGCCGCGGGCGCGCCGCGTGCATCGATCCGGGCGGCCGTGTCCGCGAGCTGCTCCTTGCGCCGCGCGTGAATGGCGACGCGGGCGCCTCGAGCCGCGAACGCCACCGCGGTCGCCGCACCGATACCCGACGCGGCACCGGTGATCAAAACGCGCTTGCCGGTCAATGAAGTCATTACGCTGCAGCCTCCGCTCATCCTCGAGTCGCCGGCGGCGAGTGTAGCGCCGGACGGTGCGGCGGGTCACGGGCGGCTGGGCCGGTGGCGCCGCGGTTGCGGTCACACCAAGTGAGGCGCCGCGGTTGCGGCGTCATTTGCCGGCCACTACCATGCCCCCGTGACCGCAGTTGCAAGCCCCACCGCCATGAAGGACCCGCGCGCCGCGTCGCTGATACGCAGCTCGCTGGTGTGGGAGAACCATTGCTGCATGCCATTCGACGATGCCCCCGAATGGATGTGCCAGCTGTCGCGATACCGGCGGTCGGGATTCGACGTCGTGCACGTCAACGTGGGGGACTCCGACATTCCTCTCGAAGGCATGGTGCGCACGACGGCGGCGTTCCGGGCCTGGCTGCGCGAGCGGCCGGACGAGTACGTCATCGTGACGAGCGCCGAGGACATCGAGGCGGCGCACGCGAGCGGCCGGCTGGGCGTCTGCTTCGACATCGAGGGGGCGCATGCCTTCGGGACCGACCTGTCGCTCATTTCGATGTTCTACGATCTCGGGGTGCGCTGGCTCCTCATGGCGTACAACTGCGGCAACGCGGTGGGCGCCGGCTGCCACGATGCGGTGGATGCCGGCCTGACGGACTTCGGCAGGGCCTTCGTCCGGGAGATGGATCGCGTCGGCATGATCAAGGACGTGGCGCATACGGGATACCGCACGGCGCGGGAGGTCATCGACAGCTCGCCGGCTCCCGTCAACATCTCTCATTCCAATCCGCGGGCGCTCCACGACCATCCGCGCTGCGTGCCCGACGATTTGATGAAGGCCTGTGCTGCGAGCGGCGGCGTCATGGGCATCACGGGCTTGAGCCTTTTCCTGCCGAACGGGGACACCGGCACGGAGACCTTCGTGCGCAGCATCGACTACTCGATCGGCCTGATGGGCGTCGACCACGTGGGATTCGGCCTCGACTTCGTCTTCGACCAACGCAACCTGGGGCAGGACTTCCAGCGCAATCGAAGGATCTGGCCGGAGGGATTCGGCTACGAGAGTGACGTCCGCTTCGTTCCACCGGAGCGCTTGGAGGAGATCGTGGAGAGCCTGTTCCGCCTGGGCTATCCGGCCGCCGACATCGCAAAGGTCGTCGGAGGGAATTTCCTGCGCGTCGCGCGCCAGGTCTGGAAGTGATCCGGCATCGGTCCCCGGGCGCGAGCGGTCCGGCGGGTCATCCGGCGGCGGTCTCCGGAATGTACTTCGAAAAGCTCGTGCAGATCGCCGAGGAGGAGGGGGTCTGCGTGACGAAGACGCTGGCGGGATTGGGCCTGCGGCGGGCGGACTTCTGTTCCCCCACGAGCCGGTACGGCTGCCGGCCGTTTTACGCGCTCATTCAGGCCCTGGAAGATCAGCATCGGATCGCGGGCGTGGGGCTCAAGCTCGGGCGCAAGGAGGGACCGCTCGTCGACGGCTTTTTGGGATACGCATGCGCCAGCGCGGCGGATCTGCGGCAGTCGCTGCTCACATACATCCGCTTCCTGGGCGAGCTGGGCGTCGACGTGCAGCTGTCGCTCACGACCGAAGGCGGCCTCACGCACCTCACCGTCGCGGAGCGTTTCCCCCTGGGCCGGTTCATGCGCTTTTCCGTGGAGGAGGTGCTCGGGCACATCGTGCGGGTCTGCGAGCATCTGCGCGGCGGGCGGCTGCGTTGCACGCAAGCCTGCTTTGCGTACGAGCGGCCGGATTACGCTCATCTGTACGAGAACCTGCTCCACTGTCCCTTGCGCTTCGATGAGCCGAGCACGCGGCTCTCCTTCAGCAAAGCCGACCTCGAGCTGCCGTTCCTCACCGCCAACGAGACCATCTACCGGATCTGCGTCAGCCACTGCGAAGCGCAGTATCGCCGCTTCACGACCTCCGGCGGCCTCGGGGACGAGATCCGGCGAATCGTGCTCATGGTGCCCTCGGCGGCGCCGAAGGTGGCTGCCATGGCGGGCCGATTCCACATGACGCCGCGAACGCTCCGGCGGTGCCTGAGCGAGGAGGGAACCTCCTACCATGAGATCGTCCACGGCGTCAGAATGAGCGTCGCGGCCGATTACCTGACTCACACGACGGCGTCGCCCCGCCAGATCTCCGAATGGGTGGGGTATCAGGAGATCGCCAGCTTCTATCGCAATTTCAAGAGCTGGGCGGGCATGACGCCCAAGCAGTACCGGACGGCACGGCTTTCCCGAAGCGATGGCGCGCCAAGCATGCCTCGCACGAGGAGAATCCTCTCCGAGCTCGTCGAGGCTTGAGCCGGCCGGCCGGCGGGCTACGGGTTCGCGGACCGAGCGGCAATATGTCAAAAGCTCGGCGACCGCGCCATGCGCAGCGGAGAGCGCCGATGCTTACGCGACGCGTTGAGGAAGGGCGAGCATTGGTACGAAATTGGCATTAGAAATTGTTGTAAAAACAATTAGATATTATGTAAATCTCTAGTTATTTAGCCGAGATGCTCGAATGCCGGCGAGCCCGAGGATGCACCGCTCTGCAATCACGGCCGCGGGCTGTCGTTGTATCCGACTGCCGAGAAGATTAGCCTCGGACGAGCGGGGCGGCGCAACGTCGGCGCGCGCCCGGCATGGACCCGTCCGATCGACGACGCGCTCGAAAAAACCAGGGGTGAAATCATGAGATCGATTCTTCCACGGTCCCTGTGCATTCTCTCGATGCTGGCCGCCGCAACGAGTCTCGCGGCGCCGAGCGGGTTTCCTCAGCCGGCCATCACCGCGTCGGCCAATCCGGCGCACCTCACGATGCTTCGCGGCAATACCCGGCCGGAGGCGAACGCCGCGAACGATCAGGGCGCCGTCGCCGACACGCTGCCTCTCGAGCACATGATGCTGCAGCTCAAGCGCTCGCCGGAGCGCGAGGCGGCGCTGCGACAGCTCATCGACGAGCTGCACGATCCGACCTCGCCCGGCTATCACCAGTGGCTGACGCCGCAGGAGTTCGCCCAGCACTATGGCGTCGCGCCTCAGGACTCGGCGACGGTGAAGCAATGGCTCCAGGCCCAGGGCTTCACGGTCAACGGGGTGACGCCGAGCGGCTTGGAAATCGACTTCAGCGGCACCGCGGGTCAGGTGCGTCAGGCGTTTCGGACCGAGATCCATCACTACCTGGTGGACGGCGTCGCGCACATCGCGAACGCCGCCGATCCGCAAATTCCCGCGGCGCTCGCGCCCGCCGTCGCAGGCATCGTGTCGCTGCACGACTTCCGGCCGAAGGCTCAGTTCGCGCATCGCGGCCCCAAGCCGCTCTACACGTACACCACCACGAACGGCACCTTCCACGGCCTGGCCGCCGATGACCTCGCGACGATCTACAACTTGAAGCCGTTGTTCGCGGCCGGCTATACGGGCAAGGGTCAAAGCATCATGGTGGTGGAGGATACCTATCTCTACACCACCAGCGACTGGCAGGTGTTCAGGTCGACGTTCGGCCTGCAGAAGTACTCGTCCGGCTCGCTCGCCCAGGTGAGCCCGACGGGAGGCTTGCCCTGCACGAATCCCGGCTTCCAGGGCAAGAAATCCGATCCCGGCTACGGCGACGACAGCGAGGCCGCGATCGACGTCGAATGGGCGTCGGCCGCCGCGCCGAACGCGGCGATCGTGCTGGCGGCGTGCAAAGATACGACGATCACCTTCGGCGGCTTGATTGCGCTCGTCAATGCGCTCAACGGGCCCAAGGCCGGCCTGCCCTCGGTCGTCAGCATCAGCTACGGCGAGGCCGAGGCCGTGAACGGCGAGGCCGCGAACCTGACCTACTATCTCGCCTACCAGCAGGCGGCGGCGGAGGGCGTGTCGATCTTCGTCTCGTCGGGCGATGAGAACGCCGCGAGCGCCGACAATGGCAATCCGGCCAAGCACGGGATCAGCGTCAGCGGCTTCACCTCGACGCCGTACAACGTCTCGGTGGGCGGCCTCGATTTCGGCTACACCGCGCTCGGCGTGGATCCCTCGATCTACTGGAGCGCGACCAACAACAAGGCGTTCGGCTCGGCGCTGTCCTACATCCAGGAGGTTCCCTGGGACAACTCCTGTGCGTCGGGGCTGGTGAACGCGTTCCTGGGCACGACTCCAGCCGTGTTTTGCAACTCGACCGACGTGACCTCGAGCTCGGGCGCGTTCAACAGCCTGCTGAACGCGGTCGGCGGCAGCGGAGGGCCCAGCGGTTGCGCGCTCGGCACGCCTGCGGTCGACGGCGTGGTCGGCGGGTCTTGCGTCGGATACCCCAAGCCTGCCTGGCAGCGCGGGGTTGCCGGCAATCCGAACGACGGCGTGCGCGACATCCCGGACGTTGCCCTGTTCGCGTCCAACGGATTCTGGGACGCGTATTACATCGTGTGCTGGAGCAACCCGAATACCGCTCCCGCGGTCGGCGGCGGCTTCACCTGCACGGGTGCGCCGAGCACGTGGGCGGGTTTTGGCGGCACCTCGGTCTCATCGCCGATCATGGCCGGCATTCAGGCGCTCGTGAACCAGAAGACCAAGAGCCGGTGGGGAAATCCCAACACCGTATATTACTCGTTGGCCAAGCAGGAATACGGCCGATCCGGGTCGGCGGCCTGCAATTCCACCACGGTCGACAAGTTCAACAACGGCTGCATCTTCTATGACATCACGCAGGGCGACATTCAAAGCATATGCAAGAAGTTTCAGGGCACCGCGTACGACTGCTTCATCGCGAAGGGCGACAAGTACGGCGTGCTCTCGACCTCGGACTCCAGTCTGGTGCCGGCTTATCTCACCAACGTGGGCTGGGACTTCCCAAGCGGCATCGGGTCGGTGAACGCGTACAACCTGGTCATGGGGTGGCCGCAGTAGGGAGTCTTTCCGGAGCGGCGCCGGCGGGCGCGGGATCGATCGTTGCGTCAGAGCGCCTCCGCAACGATCGATCCGTCCGCCAGCAGCGCCGCCCGCTTCATGCCGCTGGATCGAAAGGGCATCACCACGTTGCCGCGAGAGTCGACGGCTATCAGGCCGCCGGCACCGCCTCGCTCGGCCACTTCGCCCAGCACCTCGTCCGCAGCCTGCGCCAACGTCCGCCCGCCAAAGCGAACGCGATGGGCCACCTGTACCGCGGCGGCCGAACGGATGAAGAACTCTCCCTGGCCCGTGCAGGAAACGGCGACTTCGTCATCGGCCCATGTTCCGGCCCCGATGATGGCCGAATCGCCGACACGGCCGGGGGGCTTGCCGAACACGCCGGCGGTCGAAGTGGCGGCTGCCAGATTCCCGCGGCGGTCGAGAGCCACGCAGCCCACCGTGCCATGCGGCGCGGATTGCGGCAGCCGATTCGATTCGAAGCGGCACGCCTCGGTATACCAAGCCTTCTCATCGAGAACCGCCGGCAGCGCCTGGCTGCCGGCAAATTCCGCCGCGCCGTCCCCGGCGTACAGCACGTGCGGAGTCACGTCCATCACGGCGCGCGCTGCGGCGATGGGACTGCGAAATCCGCACAGGGAGGCCACCGCGCCCGCCTTGCGCGTGGAGCCGTCCATGAGAGATGCGTCGAGCTCGTAGCGGCCGGCAAGGTTGGGCGAAGCGCCGCGACCCGCGATGTAAAGTCCGGACGACTCGAGCGCGGCGACGGTTTCGGTGACGACGTCGATGGCGGACGACCCTGCATCGAGGCGATCACGGGCGGACGCGACGAGCCGCAGCATGTTGTCGATCTCACGGCTGTAGTCGTGCCCCGGCGTGGCACCCGACCCGCCGTGAAGTGCGATCGTAACCCGGTTCGCGCTCATTCGGTCCGCGCGCTCGATTGCACGCGGCTGCCGATGATCGCCCGGGTCTTGAGCCACGCGGCGATTCCGAGCAATGACCAGGTGATCAACAAAACCCACTCGACGGGAATTCCCGAGGCCGTGTGCGCGCTGGGTTGGTACACCGCGACGACGGCCATGACGATCACGCCCGCCAGCGCGAGATAAATGATCGGAGCGCCGCCGGGTACGCGGAAGCCGGCGTAGATCGCGCCGTTGCGGCGGACCTTGAGCAGCGCAATCAGGCAAATGACGAAGCAGCAGGTGGTGCAGATCGCGCTCATATCGACGATCGGCACGATGGCCCGGCGCCCGCACGCAACGCCGATCACATTCAGCAACAGCATCGCCAGGATCGCGTTCGACGGCGTGCCGAAACGCGGATGAACCCGCGCGAGCGCGGCCGGCAGATATCCCTCCCGCGCCAGCGCAAAAACCAGCCGCGCTGCCGACAGAACGTAGGCGTTCCACGACTTCAGCAGGGAAAAGGCGGCGCCGATCAGGACGATCCGGCCAAGGATTCCGGACGAGGTCAGCTTGCCGAAGGCAAAAGCCGCCGGCAGGTTCGCCGCCACGGTATCCCGCCAGGGCGTCGCGCCGGAAACCGCGTAAATGATGCTGCAATAAAAAATCACGGCAGCGACGACCCCCAGGATCATGGCCACGACCACGGCGCCGACCGAGGTGCTGCGGGTTCTTTCCTCGATTGCATAGGCGGCGGATTGAAAGCCGTTCAAGAACACGGCGGTGCTGGAGAACACCCAAAAAGCGCCGATTTCCCAGTGGCGGCCCGTGTCGCTCGGAAAGAAAGGCCGTGCGTTGGCGGGGCTGCCGAGGCAAACCGCCAGGACCACCAGGCCGATCACCAGCGCGATGAAGCCGAATGTCACGATCCGCTGAAAGCTGATCGCCGCCCTGGTACCCACGTAGTTGAGGAGGGCGAACACCGCCGAGAACAGCAGCCCGAGCGAGAGAGCGCCCACGGTGACGGGGAAGCCGAGAACGGAGTAGAGAACCGGCCCTTGAGCCTGCGGCAGCAGAGTGCCGACTATCCAGCCGAGCGCGATGCCTTCGAAAGCCATGAAAGCGGCGAAAAACAACGTCAGGAACCAGGCCAGCGCGAATGCATAGCCGGGACCGAGGATGTTCAGGGCGTAGACGAACTCGCCACCTGCGCGCGGCAGCCGGGCCGCAAGCTCGCCGTAGCAGGTCGCGACGAGAATCATCACCGCTCCGCCCAGCGCGAAGCCGACGATACTTCCGCCGGGACCCGCGGCCCGCAGCCACTCGCCCAAGACGATCACCCAGCCGGAGCCCACGACGCTGCCGAACGCGATCGTAAAGAACCCGGACGGGCCGATCGACCGACGCAGAGACGTCGACCCTGCGGAATTCTCGGGCATCTCTAGCGGATCATCGCACGGCCCGGCTCGTCTGCGGCTGCAGACGCAGCATTTCGCGGGCCTCATCCGGAGTCGCGACCGCCGCCCCGAGATCCTCGATGATGCGTACTGCGCGGGCCACCAGTTTTCCGTTGGTGGCGAACACTCCGCGCTCGAGATACAGGTTGTCCTCGAGGCCCACCCGCACGTGGCCGCCCAGAATGACCGACTGAGCGACCATCGGCATCTGCATCGAGGCGAGGCCGAAGGCCGCCCACAGCGAATCGGGCGGCAGCAATCGCTTGAGGTAGAGAATCGTCTCGACGTCGCAAGGCAGCCCCCATTTGGGTCCGAGCACCATTTGGAAGAAGGGCGGGGGCGCGAACAGTCCCTCGGCGATCATCTGATTGGCAAACAGAACGTCGCCCGGACCGAACACTTCGATCTCGGGTTTGACGCCCATCTCCCGGAAGGAGCGCGCCATGCGCCGCAGGGTGCTTTGGCTGTGGAGATAGACGTATTCCATGTCGCCGTCCATCTGGTTCTGCGTGGTGCAATCCAAGGAGCACACTTCGGGCAGGTTCTCGCGTATGTGCTGGACGCGATTCTCCACGGTACCCACGTCGGTCTCGGCGGCGGGGATGCTGTCGTTGTCCTCGCTCGGAATATAGGTGGCTCCGCCTCCGCACGTCAGATTGAGGATCGAGCGCAACCCCCGGCGCCGGACGATGCTCGTGAGCTCGGCAAAAAGCTTCGGGTCCCTGGAGCCGTCACCGGATTGCGGATTGCGCACGTGAAGATGAACGGTGGAGGCGCCCGCGTCCTGAGCCTCGATCGCGGCGTCCGCGATCTGCTCGGGTGTGATCGGATAGTTGGGGAATTTTCGATTGAACTGGTTTCCGCCGGTCACCGCGCACGTCAGAATGACCCGTCTCTTGCCCTTGGCCGCCATGGAATGCTCCTGCCTGTCATGGAAGAATTGATCGTCTGGAGCGATGGCGAAAGTTGACATCCCGAGCTCCAAAAACACATTATCATGACCAGCATGAGAATTGCCATCGTTTCGCATCGACACACATATCGATGCTCCGGCAAGGGAAATCATAGGGGATCCAGATGATCGAGCGCACGAAGGTTGGGATAGTCGGACTCGGGGAGGTGGCGCGAATTCACCTCAAGGCCTATCGCGAGCTGCAGGGAATCCAGATCGTCGGCGTGGCCGACGTGAATCCCGCGCGGGTCGAATGGGCGCGGGAGCTGCTGCGGGTTCCGGGCTATCCGACACTCGCAGAACTGCTCCGCTCTCATGACCTGGACGTCGTCTGCGTGCTGACTCCGCCGGCCACCCACGAGGAGCTCGTATGCGCCTGCGCGGACGCCGGCGTGCACGTTCTGTGCGAGAAGCCTTTGAGCCTTTCCGTGCCGTCCTGCGAGCGGATGATCGAAGCGTGCAGGACCAAAGGCGTCCGCCTGGGTTACGGCTCCTCCTACCGGTTTCTGCCGGCCCTCACGACCGCCCGGGAGATGATCCTGCGGGGCGATATCGGCGAGGTTCTCCTGTTGCGCGAGTACGCGGTCGGCGGCATGGCTTCGGCGGAGCGCGGCACGTTGGGATTCGAGCACTATCCGAAGGGCGGACCCGGCGGCTCCGGCATGGGCCTGTGCGATCACGGCATTCACCTCATCGACGTGTTTCCGTGGTTGATGAATACCGAGACCATCGCGGTCTCCGGCCGGGGCAACATTTCGGGGGAGCCGCAGCGGCCGGAATATGCCCACATGGAGTATGCCAACGGTGCGATGGGGCAGCTCTTGTACGAGGACGGAACGTTTACGACGACGTTGCCGACGGAAGGGTTGTTCGCATGGGGCGGGGGCTGGAACGTCGGCGGCGGAAAGGCCGACGCGCCGGCGGGGGCGTGGAATCCGGACCCCGGGTGCATCCTGGTACACGGGTCGACGGGCTCGCTGCGCATCTATCACTACTCGAACATCCTGTTTCACCGCAGCGCGACCGGCGTGCGCAAGGTGCGCCTGCCCGACAAGCCCGTGCCGAGCAACTTTGCCATGCAGCTCGAAGCATTCATCGAGGCAATCCGCTCGGGCCTGCCGACGCCGGTGCCCGGGGAAGTGGGGCTCGACGCGGCGCGCACGCTGCTCGGCGTCTACGCGGGCACGGGAGTTCCGGTGGCGAGCAGCGTTCGGCACGCGGGGTAAGGCGGCTGGCTCGAGCGAGCTGCCGGCAAGATTTGCTTGACTTGCATTTTTTCATATCGTAGTTTTGACATTACGGTCATGATGTATATAACGGGATGAGCTAACAACTAGAGTCGGCTTTTTTTCGCGCGCCCAAAACACTCACGATAATTCACTGGGAGAAGGCAGCAAGTATGCGACCGTTCCAAGCAACGACGAGACCACACTTTGAATCGCTTGCCCAAGGACGGGAGCGCCATGCCGCATCGTGGACGCGGTGCCGCCGCAGCATCGGCGCGGCGGCTCTTGCAATCAGCGTGCTTCCGATCGCAGGCCTGCGCGCCGCGGAAACCGATGACAGCGCCGCCTCGATCCCGGAGATCCTGGTGACCGCGCAAAAGATCACGGAGAACGTCCAGAAGGTTCCCATCAGCATGACCGTCATCTCGGCGGACACGCTGGTGCAACAGGGGTCCCACGATTTCCAGGACGTGCTGACGGAGGTGCCGAACCTGTCGTTCGAATACGGCACCGCCGGAGCCGGTGGAATGGGCATGTCGTCGTCGCGCGGCATCACCATTCGCGGCATATCCGGAACCAACACGACCAGCGTGTACATCGACGACACGCCGGTGCCGGTCTCGATCGATCCGCGGCTGTTGGACATCGATCACATCGAGGTGCTCAAGGGGCCCCAGGGGACTCTCTACGGCCAGGCGTCGATGGGCGGCACCGTGAAGATCACGACCGCGCGCCCGTCGCCCGACTCCTTCGGCGGCACGGTCAGTGCCGATGGTCACAACGTCGACGGCGGCGGATTCGGCACCTTCGACAGCGTCAGCCTGAACATCCCGCTGTCCCCGGATCTGGCCATGCGGGTGGGCAGCTACGCCTCCTACGAGCCGGGGTTTCTCACGCGCACCTACGATGATCCGAGCGCGATCAACGGAAACTTCGTCAGCGGGCCGCCCGAGACCGTCTCGCACGTCGGTTCGGCATCATCATACGGCGCCTCGGCCAGCCTCAGGTTTGCGCCGGAGGACATGCCGGGCCTGGTGGTCGAGCCGAAGTTCATGGGCGAGAAGACCTTCAGCAATGGCTTCCTGGCAACGGACAATTCGACGACGAACTACACGCAGCGCCGCGCGCTCAATGTTCCGGAGAATTGGACCGACACCTTCTACCTCGCCTCGGCCGCCGTGCACATGGATACCGGCATCGGCAAGCTGATCTCCGCGACCAGCTATTTCTACCGGGATTCGGCCGATCACGAAGACGGTTCCGACGTGATCCAGCAGCTGTTCGGCCTGAGCACCGTGGTGCCGGCACCCGCCGCCACGGATCTCTTCTCGGAGCAGTTCACCCAGGAGCTCAGGCTGGAGTCCGACATCGGCACCGCCTTGAAGACGACGGCCGGACTCTATTTCAACGACGCGCTGAGCACGTACGACGAAAACATCTATTCGCCGGGTGCCAATGCCGCGAGCGGCGGAACCCTGGGTACGGACGTCTCGTATCTGTCGCATCAGCCCGGCCGCGCCAGCGAGAAGGCCGTCTTCCTGAGCGCAACCTACAGTGTGACGGACCAGCTCAAGGTGACCGCCGGCGCCCGCGACTCGTTCATTCACCAGGAGAACTGGAACAACACCTACGGCTATGCGAACGGCGGCTATTCGAGCTTCGATCTGTCGCATGCGAGCCGGGCGGTGACGCCGCGCTTTTCCGCGCAATACCAGATCACCGACAATCACATGGTCTACGCGACCGCTGCAAAGGGTTTCAGGCCGGGCGGTACCTATGCGCTGCCCGACATCTGCGCCGCGGATCTCGCTGCGATCGGCCAGCTCCCCGGGCAACAGACCTTCAACAGCGACTCGCTCTGGAACTACGAGGTCGGGGCGAAAACGCGCTGGCTTGGCGGCAGGATCGTGGTCAATGCCGCGGCATACGACATGGAGTGGTCCGACATTCAGCAGGCCGTGCGCCTGCCGGTGTGCGGATTCACGGCCGAAGTCAACGGCGCTTCGGCACGAAGCTCCGGTTCGGAGCTGGAAATCATGCTGGCGCTCGCCGAGGGGCTGACGTTCGGCGCCTCGGCGGGATACGAGGAGGCGAAGATCACGGGCGTCTCCTCGTCGGGTTCCGGAAATCTATACGTCGGCCAGCCCCTGAACGGCGTTCCCAAAACGACCGGCGCCGCCAACCTGAAATACGAGCATGCCACCAGCGGGCTCGGGCGCGCCTTCTTCCGGGTGGACTACGATTACGTCGGGTCGAGCCTGGGCCTGAGCAATTCGCCCGTCATCGGCAGGGTGCGACCCTCTTATGCGCTGTTGGACCTGCGTGTCGGAACGACCATCGACGATCTGCAGCTCTCGCTCTATGGCAAGAACGTCACCAACAGTCATCCGAACCTCGGCGATGAGGTATCGGAGATCGTCGAGACGTTCGGCAGACCAAGATACGTCGTCGGCCCGCCCACGGTCGTCGGCGTCGAGATTCGCAAGAAGTTCTGATCATGCGGCCGTCGCATCGATGCGGGACGGCGCCGAACGACAGGAAGCAAACCATGTGCTCCATAAAGTTCTCCCGGGCTCTGATCGCCGCCACCGCGCTGCTGGCGCTGCACGCACGGGCTGGAGAGTTCGTCCTGTACGAGAAGGGGGTGGCGACCGCCAACCTCAACGTCGACAAGGCATTCGGCGGGGAATACCAGGGCAGCGAAAGAAATCGCAGCACGGCCGCCTGGACGCAGCGCGCGGCCCATCCGTGGGCCGATTTGGGTACCGGCCCGGCCGCTCTACCGGGCTCCCTGGCTTTGCTGGGGACTCTCGGTGCGCAATTGGCCGCGGCCGACTGGGTCGGCCGCGACACCGTTCAGCTCTCCGACGGAAAGCAGCCGATCTCCTTCAAGCGCGACGAGCCCGTTCGCAAGTCCATCGCCGGGCATCCGGCGGCTGCGCACCATTGGTATCAGGTCGACGGCGGGAAGCTGAGGTATGGATACCCGCCGCTGGATTTCATCGTGAGCGACAGCGGAGAGATCCTGGCGGCCTTCGATCCGACGGACGACAACGTCCTGGTCGCGCGGGGCTTCGAATCGATGACTCCGACGCTCGACGGCTGGCGCGATTCGGGCATCCCGCCCGCGAAATTCGCGGTTCACCAGCTGCCGCGGGCGATGGTCAAGATGTCCGACGGGGTGCGGCTTGCAACGGACATCTATCTGCCCGGGGGCGATGCGGCGGGCGGCAAATATCCGGTCATTCTGATGAGAACTCCGTACGATGCCCGGCCGGTGATCGACTCCACCTGGCAATTCGTGAGCCGGGGCTATGCAGTCGTCCTGCAGGATGTCCGCGGACGATTTGGGTCGGAGGGTCAATTTCTGGTCGACATCCACGAGCTCAAGGATGGCGACGAGACGCTGACGTGGATCGCCGCGCAGCCCTGGAGCGACGGCAAGATCGGAATGATGGGCGCGTCGTATCCGGGGCATGCGCAGTGGATGGCGGCGTATCGCGGCAATCCTGCTCTCGTTACGATCGTCCCCCAGGTGTCGATGGGGACTCCCCACAACGACATGCCGTACATCGGCGGCGCCCTCGATATCGGTGTCGCGCAATGGGCTCTCGCGATGGATGGCGCTGATACCACGAAACTGCAGTGGGCCACGCTGCTGCGCATGCGGCCGTTCGCGGATATCGGCAAGACCGCCCTCGGCAAGGACTCCAAGCTCTGGGACCAGGTGGTCCAGCATCAGCTCTATGACGACTACTGGAAGGCTTCCGACTGGCTGCTGTACGAAAAGAACATCAAGATCCCGGCGTTCCACATCAGCGGCTGGTACGACGACGACCACCCGGGAACCCTGGCGAACTGGGCGATGATGGCGCGCAACAAGCGCGACGGTCAAAGGATGATCCTGGGCGCATGGCGGCACAATCTGAACCAGGATCGCGACCTCAACGGGGTGCGGTTTGGCGAGAACATCATCCGTCCCGACCTCAACCTGCTCAAGGAGAGATGGTACGACCACTTCTTGAAGGGTGTGCCGAATCACATCGAGCAACGCCCCGTCGTCGAGTATTACAGCGTCGGCGACGACCAGTGGCGTACTGCGGGTGCGTGGCCGCCGCTGGATGCAAAGACACAATCCTGGTATCTGCACGGCGATGGCCAAGCTGCAACCGGCAAGAGCGGGCGGCTGTCCACGACCGAGCCCGGGGAGGAGACGTTCGACTCGTACGACTACGATCCGTCCGATCCGACCCCCAGCCTCATCGACGTGTCGCTGAACGAGCAGAGCCTGCCGGACGATTATCATGCCGTCGAGATGCGGCACGACGTCGCCGTTTACCAGACGGACAAGCTCACGCAGAGCGTGCGCATCGCCGGACCGATTTCAGCGGTCCTCTACGCGGACAGCTCGGCCAGGGACACGGATTGGTTCGTGCGGCTGAGCGATGTGGACGGCGGCGGCCGCGTAACCAGGCTGGTCGAAGGCGTGTTGCGGGCCAGATACCGCAATTCCTTCTCGCGCGTCGAGCTCCTCAAGCCGGGCGAGGTCGTCCGCTACGCCATAAAGATGCGGTCGCACGCCAACACGTTCCTGCCCGGTCACCGCATCCGCGTCTCGGTATCGAGCGCCGCGGCCGGATATATCTATCCGAACTCGAATACCGGCGAGGATGAGGCGTATGCGGTTCACACGATCGTCGCGCATCAAAAGATCTACCACGACAAGCTTCACGCGAGCAGGGTCGACCTGCCGATGATGCCGTCGAACTGAGCGCGGGGCCCGGAGGCGGCTGGAGCACGGCGTGATCAGATTCACCGGCATCGTTCATCCCTGGCTCTGCGACTCCTTCGGGCATCTCAATACCCGTCACTACGTCGCGATGTTCGACGACGCCACCCACGTGCTCATTGCGCACCTTGGGTATCGGAAGGGCGATGCCCACGGATGGGTGGATGTCCGCAACGAAATCGATTATCTCGCGGAAGTACGAGCCGGCGCGGTCGTCGAGATAAGCTCGAGCGTCACGAAGTTGGGCACCAAGTCGGTCACGTTGTGCGCGGAGATGCGCTCGTTCGAAGGATCGCTCACGCACTCACGCATGCAAGCGGTGATCGTGTACTTCGATCTGTCGCGAAGATGCTCGGCGCGCATCCCGGACGAGGTGCGGGAAAAGGCGGCGGGTCTGGCGATGGCTGCCCAGGCGACCGAGGGGGTATAGATTGCGCGCGCCCATGGGACGGCGACCCGATCCAATGCGGCGTGCCCTGATCCGGTCGGGCGCGCGGTGGGTCGCTGTCAGTTGCCTCGGTGCGCGGCTGTTCGCCGCGACCGCCGATGCCGCCGATGCCGCTGGTGCCGCCGATGCCGCTGGTGCCGCTGGTGCCGCTGAGGCCGCTGAGGCCGCTGAGGCCGCTGGTGCCGCGGCTGCGGCCGATGCGGTCTCGGGTGCCGACGCGGCGGCACAGCCGCGCCTCGTGAGCATCGAGAGCTTTTCGCCGAGCGGCAGCAGCCTTGGCGTGGAAGAAGTCCCGGTGATCGTCAAAAGCGATGCCGAATGGCGCGCCCAGTTGTCGGTCGCCGCCTATCAGGTCACGCGTCGAGGAGCCACCGAACCGGCATTTTCAGGCCAGCACGCATCCAGCCACGCCGACGGAATTTACCACTGTGTTTGCTGTGATACGCCGTCGTTCGATTCGCGCACGAAGTTCGAGTCGGGCACGGGCTGGCCGAGCTTTTGGCGGCCGTTATCCGCCAAGAACGTGGTGAAGAGCCCGGACAAGCGGTTCGGCATGGTGCGAGACGCCATTTCCTGCCGCCGATGCGAAGGGCACCTGGGTCATGTCTTCGAGGATGGGCCCATGCCGACCGGACTGCGATATTGCATGAACTCGGTCGCGCTCCGCTTTGCGTCCCGCGTCAAATAGAGCCCGAAGCGGCATCCGCGCGCGGCGGCCGGTTGAGATTGTCTATGTAGCGATTGACGAGATCCATGAGCGCCTTCGCCGGCCACTGCTTCTTGAGCATGATCACACGATCGGCCAAACCGTCGAGCATGGCGAGCAGTCCGGCGGCCTCCATTTTCGGATCCAGCGACTTGGGCAGCTCGCCTTCCTTCTGCAGCTTGGCAATGATGGTCGCCAGGTGATTGGAATGCATCTCGTTGCGCTGATTTTGCAATTTCATCAGGCGCGCGTCGCCAATGGCGCTGCCGTTGAACATGGCAAGCAGCTTGTAGCGGTCAATCGCGGCCGGGGTGATCGGCACGAGCCCCGTGATATAGGCGCGTATGGCATCGAGCCCGCGGGCATGCGCCGCCGCCTCGATCGCGTTCGAATGAAACTGGTTGAAGGACAGGTTCTTGGCGTAGAAAAGCAGCTCATCCTTGTTGGCGAAGTAGTGACGCAGAACCCCGGTGGTATTGCCGAGCTCGCGCGCTATGTCGGCGAGGCTGGTTCTTTCCAATCCAAGACGCAAGAAGACGGTGCACGCCACTTCGGCGATCTCCGTCCGCCTGGCATCGTGATCTCCTTTCGTTCTGCCGCGTGTCATAACCGCCCTGCACGATGTCGAGTTGAATCCAGAGCCAACCCACGATTGGCCAGTCCACAATTATATAGCGCAGGGCGCGGAAATGGAGCGGGTTCGAATGCTCATCGAGGCGCGCGGTCAATGATTCGGCCCGTTACCGCGAGAAGCGCGCCGCGATCCGGCTTGCCGATCGCGGTGTATGGGATGCCGGTTCTAGGATCGTATGATATCAAGTGATCACATAAGGCAGAAACATATGAACCATGGATCGCCGCGTCGCGCCGGGCATTTCTACGCCGTGCTGTCGTTTCTGCTCGTGACCGCCTTGCATGCGCCGCCGGCCGGCGCCACGGACGCTCGAGACCCGCATGGGCCCTATGCATACCGCGCGGACCGCAATGTCTTCATCACCATGCGCGACGGCACACGCCTCGCCACGGACATTTATTTTCCCGTCGGCGTTTCGGAACGGTCGCCCGTCATATTGATCAGGACCCCGTACGGCAACGTCACCGGGCACAACTTCAACGACCGCTGGATCGACTTCTTCACGAGCTATGGGTACGTCGTGGCGGTCCAGGACAAGCGCGGCAAGTACCGTTCCGAGGGGGTCTACACGGTCTCGGGCGGAGACGCGGAAGATGGATACGACACGATCGACTGGCTGAGCAAGCAGAACTGGTCGAACGGCCGGATCGGGACGATTGGCTGCTCGTATCTGGGCGACAATCAGATCTTCCTTGCGCAAATGAAGCATCCCGCCCTGAAGGCGATGATCCCCCAGTCCTCGGGCAGCTCGGTAGGCTCGATGGACGGGCTCTACCGGTACTTTGGCATTCGAATAAACGGAGCGATCGACTGGGCCGCATCCGTCGGCTGGTTTGCCGGCTATGGACAGAAGCACGTGCCGAAGTTGCCGGCTTCGATGGATCACGCGGCTTATACGTCGAGCTACCGAGCGTACGACCAGCCTCCGAAGGCACCCGTCCTGAATTATCCGCGTGCCTGGAATCACCTGCCGATGGTGGACGCGCTCAGGGACCAGGGCATCGTCGACACGGATTTCGAGGACAACGTCACGAAGACCCCGACCGATCCGTACTGGGGCAAATTCCCGTACATGACCGATTCCTACACATCGGACGTCCCGGCACTGTTCGTCAACTCCTGGTACGACTTCGGCGCCGACATGACGCTCGCGGAATTCAATCACTTCCGTTCCCACTCCGTGACCAGGCTCGCGGGGGACAATCAATACGCGATTCTGGCCGCCGGCACGCATTGCAGCGCCGAGCAGGACGCGAGGGAGCACGCGATGATCGGCTCGCTCGATGCGGGCGATACCCGCTTCGACTATCTGACGACGTACCGTACGTGGTTCGATGCATGGCTGAAGCAGGATGCCGGCGCCGAGCGGACGGTAAAGTCCTGGGCGCACCTGCGGTACTACCTGCTCGGCGCCAATCAGTGGAAGAGCGCGCCGGCCTGGCCGCCCGTCGCGGGCGCAAGCTTGTCCTTGTTTCTGCAGAGCGACGGCCAGGCCAACAGTCTCTATGGCAACGGGCGGCTGAAGCTCGACGACACACCGGGCAAGCAGCCGTTCGATGCGTTCACGTACGATCCGGCGAGCCCGGTTCCTTCGCTGGGCGGTGCCATGTGCTGCACCGGTACCGCGGACTCCCAGCCGGGTGCGGAGGACCAGCGGCCGATCGAATCCCGTGCGGACGTGCTGGTGTTTACGTCCGAGCCGCTGACCAAGGCGGTCGAAGTCACGGGCAACGTGGGCGTGGAATTGTTCGTCTCGTCGAGCGCCGTCGACACCGATTTCACGGCGAAACTCGTCGATGTCCACCCGGATGGCCGGGCGTTCAACGTTCTCGAGAACATCATGCGGGCGAGATACCGGGAAGGGCAGACGCGGGAGGTCAGGATGACGCCGCAAACGGTTTACCCGTTACGCATTCCTCTGGGAGCGACGGCGAACCTGTTCGGCGTGGATCATCGCATCAGGTTGGAGATCTCCAGCAGCAATTTCCCGCGCTTCGACCGCAACCTGAATACCGGCGAGAACAACATGTTGGCCACGCACATGGTGACGGCACGGAATTCCGTGTATCACACGGCGCAGTACCCTTCGAAACTGGTGTTGCCCATCGTCCCGCGTTGATCTCGCCGCGCGGATTCCGCACGGCCGTGCGGGTGTCGCCCGGGCGCGCGCCCGAAGATGTGCCTATTTGGGCGGCGCGTGACTCTTGCCGGAGAGCTTGGTCACGACCGCGGTCGCCGATGCGATGTCGGCCCGCAGCGCGCGTTCTGCCTTGTCGGGATCGTGGCGCCGCAACGCGGCCATCAACTCCTCGTGGAACTTGAACGTCGCTCGTCCGATGGTGCCCTTCGAGGCGGGCTGTTGCATCAAAAGCCACGTCAGGCAGGGGCCGACCTTGAGCCACAGGCGCTCGATGATGCGGACCAGCTCGGCGGACTGCGATGCCCGGATCCGCGGCCACCCGCGTCAGCGGCTGAAGGATCCAGGGGTTGCGTCCGTCGCAGAACCTATTGCCGCCCGCGCTGTCCACGGGAGATGCCGAATGTCTCTGGAGCCGCGGTCGAAGATGCCCTGGGGCGTGCCCGGCGGCTGGCCCAAACGGGCGATGATGAGGCCGCGCGTCTCGCTTACATCGAGATCCTGCGCGGCGACCCCACGCATTTTCATGCGCTCAACGAGCTCGGCAATCTCGCCTTGGCGGGCGGCTTTCGTTCCGCGGCAAGAACGGCGTATGCGGAGGCGATCAAGCATCACCCGGCCAACCCCATCGTCCGGGTCAATCTCGCCAACCTGCTGCGGAGCGAAAACGATGCCGCGGCGGCGAGAGCTCACTACGAGGCGGCGTTGGCGATCGACCCGCACATGGAGGACGCTCATCGAGGCATGGCGTGGGCGCTGATGGAGGTCGACCGCGACGCTGCGGAATTACATCTGCGAATGGGGTTCTCGGGCCGCGCTTTGGTGACGAAGCCTTACCGCGGCGTCGGGGAGGGGATTCCGTTCTTGCTGCTGGTGTGTGCGCGCGGCGGCAACATTCCGACCGATCTGTGGATCAACGACCGGCGCTTCACCCTGCATGCGCTGTACCCGGAGTTCTACGATCCTCGCATCGGGCTGCCGCCTCATGCCCTGGTGGTCAACGCCATCGGCGATGCCGACCTTTGCAACAAGGCATTGTCCCGCTGCGGGGAGATCCTGGCCTCGAGCCGCGCGCCGGTGATCAACCGGCCGGAGCGGGTGCAGGCGACGGGACGCGCGGAAATCGCGCGGCGGCTCGGCGCGGTTCCGGGGGTCATCGTACCCAGGATCGACAGGGTGCATCCGAGAGCCATCCTCGAGGACGGCAGCCTGCGGTTTCCGCTGCTGCTGCGACGGCCCGGGTTTCACACCGGCGAGCATTTCGTCCATGTCGCGGGACCGGATGAGCTTGCGGCGGCGGTCGATTCCCTGTCGGCCGCGGATGAGCTGATGCTGATCACGTATCTCGATGCCCGCGGCCCCGATGGAATGTCGCGCAAGTACCGGGTGATGTTCGTCGACGGCGTCATGTATCCCTTGCATCTGGCGGTCTCCGCCGACTGGAAGGTGCACTATTTCTCGTCTGCCATGGCGCAAAACGCCGCGTTCCGGGAGGAAGAGCGGGCCTTTCTCGCGGACACCGCGGGCACGCTCGGCGCACCCGCGATGGCGGCGTTGCGGCGGGTCTGCGCGACGCTGGATCTCGAATACGCCGGTATCGATTTCGCGGTCGGCCCCGACGGCTCGGTCCTGTTGTTCGAGGCGAACGCCACCATGGTGGTGTTCCCGCCGAGCCCGGACCCGATGTGGGACTACCGCCGCCGCGCGATCGACGAGGTGCTCGAGGCTTGCGGCAGGATGCTTTCGAGGCGCCTCGTCTGACCTATTTGGCCGCGTTCAGGTGGGCGTCGAGGAACTTGGCCGTGGCGCCATAGGCGCGAAGCCACGACTGGTGGCGCAGGAAGCCGTGGATCTCGTCGGGGAAAACCAGCTCCGAATAGTCGACCCCGCGGGCGCGCAGTCCTTCGGCGAGGCGCACCGACTCGGAGAAGTCGACGTTGTGGTCATCGTCGCCCTGAATGATCAGCACGGGCGAGCGCCAGGTGTCGAGCGAAGCGATCGGGGATGCCGCGATCGACGTGGCGATCTGCGAGGGCGTGGCGTCCGCCGGATAGAACGGGTGAAAATCACGCTGCGCCAGCGTCCAGTGGTACCAGTCGTGCACGCCGTGCAGGTCGACGCCCGCCTTGAAGACATCCGAATTGCGGGCGAGCCCGAGCGCCGTCAGATACCCGCCGTAGCTGCCGCCCCAGAGGCCGATCCGCCCTGCGTCGACATCCGGCCGCGATCGCAGATACTCCGCCGCTGCGAGCACGTCGTTGTACTCGGCAGCGCCGGCGGCGCCGGTCCCGTCCGCCTCGCGAAAATTCAGGCCGTAGCCGATGCCGGCGCGATAGTTGAGCGACAGCACCACGTATCCGGCGTTGGCCAGGTACTGGTTCATGCCGTAGGCGTTGCTGTAGTAGTCCATGTAGTGCCAGCCCAGCAGCATCTGGCGAACCGGGCCGCCGTGCATGAACACGAGCGCCGGGCGGCGACGGCCCGCGTGCGGCGGCAGGAACAAGATCGCGTGCGCAGCGATGCCGGCGCGCTCCGGCAAGCGTACCGACTGCGGCTCCGTGAGCATCCCCGCGGGGAAATCCCCGGGTACGCCTTGCGCGAAGAATTCCAGCGGTTTCGAGCCGGGCTTCACCACGGCGGCATGCGACGGCATTCTGGCGTCGGCGCGGATGAATGCGACCGTCGTGCCGTCGGACAGGAGCGCCGGCTGCGTCTCGATGCCGGTGCCCTGCGTGATCGCCTGCAGCTTGCCGGTGATCGGATCGAGGCGGGTCAGGTGCCGTCGATCGGTGTCGCCGGCATTCGACGAATAGACGATGCTGTGTCCGTCCTTGGCGGCTGAGGCGAACTCGATCTCGAATTCACCCGGCGTCAGCAAGTGCGCCGGGCCGCCGTCGGCCGAAACCGCATAGAGATGCAGCCAGCCGTCGTTCTCGGCGGGGAAGACCAGCGTCCCGCCGCACCACATGAGCTGCACGTCGGAGCTCAAGGAGCGGAAAACGCTCCCCGCGCCCTGCGGCGCGCGATAGACCTCGTGCGCGGGGGCGTCGGCCGCGGAAGCGTCGGCCACGGAGGCGACGCGGATCGACCAGGGCGGCCCGACCCGATGCGACACGATTTGCACCTCGTCCGGCATCGAGGGCAGGCGCAGATAGGCGATGCGGCGTCCGTCCGGGGACCAACGCGGCTCCATGTCCATCGCAATGCCGGGGTCCAGCCAGCGAATGGATTTGTCGGCGAAGCGGTAGATGCCGATGAAACTATGGTCGCCGCGGTCGCTCACGAAGGCCAGCGCATCGCCCGCGGGCGAGAAGCTCATGTCGGTGACCGCGCCGCGCACCTTGAACAGCGTTTCGGCCTTGGCATTCTTGTCCGCGCTCACCCGATAGATCCCCCCGGCGTGGAGGAACACGATGAGCTTCCCGTCGGGAGAGACTCTCGGGGCGTGTCCTTCGCCGAGACGTTCGGGCGTGCCGCCGTCGAGATCCGTGCGCCAGATCTCCTCGGTCACGCCGGGCTGCAACTCCGCGGGATTCGGTGCCGGCTTGTCCGGGTATTCCACATCGCCGCCGCGAACATAGAGCAGCGCGTGCGAGCCCGGAACGAAGGTGATGTCGCTCAACTCCTGACCGTCATCGGCGGTGTAGTGCGTCACCGCGGTGCTCTTGAAGGTGCCGCCGTCGGCGCGCGCGACCCAGACGTTGCGCTCACCGGCGCGGTTGCTGGCCCAGGCGAAGATCTGCGCGTCGGGGGAGGCGGCGAGCGAGGAGGCGAAGGGCGCGCTCAGCACCTGCTCGATGCTGAAGTGCTGGGCGTGTGCCAGGGAGGCGGTCAGCACGAGCGCCAGGCCGGTGAGGCGCGCTCGAACGACGCGCGATGAGAGTGGTGCCTTGAACATGGAAACGTGATCCTTCCCGAGAGCCTCGGTGACGCTAGTCTGCATCGAAGTCCAAACCCTCGTCTCTCCCAGCCTTCAGGTCTTCCTTTTGATTTGGTGCATTTTTCCGAGGCATGGAGTCTCGGTCCCAGCGAAATCCTAGTGTGTCGAACAACGGCATGACCTATTGTATCCCTCCGGTGGTGCGGTCACAGTCTGCCCGGTTGACGACGGCTCGCCGCATCTTCAGCACCCCTAGCGCCTCGGATCCTGCCATCCCCGCGGCTTCGCATCCTCCACCGCGCGTACCGTGCAGTCCCGCTTGCCGCAATGGGAGCACCGCATGCGCTTGGCAACGTCGGCGAGATTGGCGTCCCACCCGCAGATCTTTGCGAGGGTCGACGGCGCTGCCAGCCGCTCGTGGCCGCAGGCGCCGCATTTCAGAGCGAGACGGAACTGGCCGAACTCATCGTTGAGCTTTTCGATGTGGAGCTCGCGCCGCATTCGCACGATTCTGGAACCCCACGCCTGGTTGCGTCCATCCAGCTCGCGCTTTTCGTCGTCACTGTACGGATAAGAAAAATGTAAGGTAAATAGTGGTTTATAAAGTTATTCTCGATAATTTATAGATACGGCATACTCAGAGCTGAGCAAGCGGAGCAATACATTGGATACACGCATCAACGCGAAGGATTTCATCGTCCTGCTCGTCCTCGCGATTCTCGCGACGACCGTGAGCGCATTCATCTGCTCGGTGCTCCGGCTCGCGCATCTGCCTCTCGTGCTGATCTCCGAGAGCGCTTTCTGTATCTGCTTTCTGCTGGGCTACCGGCGAATGGGCCGCAGCCGACGCTGGCCGACACTGACGGATCGCTTCTCGCCGGTGAGCGCGACGGCCATTCTGGCGGCCGTGGTTTGCGCGGCCTGCGTCGTCGGCATGCATTACCTTTTTTTCCGGCTGCTGACGCCGCACGGGATCCCGCGGTCGTCGGCGCCCAGCCAGTTCTCGAGAGCGGACGGCCAGCTTCTCGCGGTCGTGCCCGTCGCCGTGCTGCTCGCGCCCTTCGTGGAGGAGCTCATCTTCCGAGGGATGCTGATCGACTGGCTGAAGCGGTGGATGTCGAAATGGGCCGCCGGCGGCGTGTCCAGCCTGCTGTTTGCCATCGCCCACGCCAGCTATTTTCACGGCGGCGTCCTCGCGGTGGTTCGCTTCACCGACACGCTCATGCTGGGTGTCGGCGCATCGATCTTTGCGATTCGATGCGGGTCCCTGCGCCCGAGCTTCGTGGTCCACGCAACCTACAATCTGCTGGTCGCGGCGCTGATTCTGCAAGGCTGAGCGCGGGCCGTTCGCTGTCGCGAGGCGGCACGGCAAGCCGATCCCGATGCTCGACCTCTCGTTTCCCATAAGAAAATATATTATCATATCGGAAATGGGCGTGCCGAGCTGAGGGGGAGACCTTGCCCGTCAGCGCCGGCGGCGCGATCCGCAGCTTCATTCAGCTCAGGGGACGGATTTCAGTGACCGGACGGCTGTCTCGTCGTGCATTCGTCGGTCTTTCGGCCGCCGCCATCTTGTCCGACGCCTTCGCGCGCGATGCCGCACGCACTCGCTACTCGGCGCACCTGGGCTTTCAGGCATATACCGTGCGCGCGCAGCTGCAAGAGGCGCCCGAGGAGACCTTGCGGCGCGTGGCGGCGATCGGCTACCGGGAAGTGGAGCTTTACCAGCCCGAGAGCGCGTCCATCCTCGCGCCGCTCGCAGCGGCGCACGGCGTGAGGGTCATCGGATCTCACGTTCCCGACCTCTTCCCGACGCCACGCGCGTGGCCGGACTGGCGGTCCGCCGGCGAGTCGACCATACCGCCGGGACTCGATCTGCAGGAGATCCTCCTCATCGCCCGGACCCACGGATTGACCTTGCTCGGCTATGCGTCCGGCGCGCCGGTCGAGGCCTATGTCGATGAGGAAAGCTACCGCGCGTATGCGCGCCTGCTCGATCGTATCGGAGCTCGATGCCGGGCCGCCGGCGTGTCTTTCGTGTACCACAACCACCGGCGGGAATTCGCCGCGATCGGAGGACGGACGTACTTCGACGTGCTTGCCGCGGCCACCGATCCGGATCACGTCGGCTTCGAGGTGGACGTGTGCTGGGCGGCGCAGGGGGGACGCGACCCGGCGGCGCTGATCAGCCAGCTGCGGGGAAGGGTGCCCGCGATCCACCTCAAGGACCGAACCGCCGCCATTGCCCCTTCGGCACTCGCCGAGCTCGCGCAGAACGACGAGCGTCGCATCGTCGCGGAGGTGGGCCGGGGGACGCTCGATATCCGCGGCATCCTCCTGGCCGCACGTGGGGCGGGGGTTCGGCACGTGTTCGTCGAGCAGGATTTCTCGGCCGGCGACCCGGTCGACAGCCTGGCGGCGAGCTATGCCTATGTGCGGGGGCTGGGGCTGTGATGGACGATGGGGAATTGCTCAACCGGCGGAGGCTGCTGGAATGTGCCGCGGGCGTGGTGGGCGGACTCCTGTCGGCGCCGCTTCTCGCCATGGCGCGGGGCGAGGCGGGCACGGAACGGCGGCATGCGGACCCGGCGACGGTGTGGTCGCCGGAGCAGCACGCGCTCATCGTCGATCTGGCCGAAACGATACTCCCCGAGACGGAAACCGCCGGAGCGACGACGGCGCGGGTCGATGATTTCATCGCCCATGTCCTCACGGCTTGGTTCGGTGCGCCGGAGCGGGCGCGGTTTCTCGCGGACCTGGATGCATTCGCCACGAGTTGCGCCGCTTCGACGGGGGGGCCTTTCGCGGCGTTGTCGGCGGCGTCGCGGACGGCGTATCTCGCGCCGCTGGATCGCGGAGCGGCCGAGGCGCGGGCTCGCAAGCTCGTGCCGCTGCCGTTCTTCGCGACGCTCAAGGAGCTGACTCTGGTGGGTTACTACACCTCCGAGGCCGGTGCCGCCGCCATCGGTTACCTGGGACCCGTCGGCGCGCGAATCGGACCGCAGGGTCCCATCTGCAGCCGCATCTGGAACTGATCCGGCGCCATGAGGCAAAACCTCTTCGATGCGATCGTGGTTGGCTCGGGGATCACCGGCGGATGGGCCGCGAAGGAGCTGACGGAGAAAGGCCTTCGCACGCTCGTGCTGGAGCGCGGGCGCAATGTCGAGCACGGCGCGGGCTATGTGACGGAGCACCTTCCGGATCACGCATTTCCGTTTCGCGGATTGGGAGACCGCCGCCGCGAGCAGCGCGAGCAGCCGATCCAAAGAACCGGCGGCAGCTATCACGAGGCTTCGGCGCGCTTCTACGTCGACGATCGGCTCAATCCCTATACCCACGACGTCGACAAGCCATTCTCCTGGATACGCGGCCACCAGCTCGGCGGACGCTCTCTGACGTGGTATCGCCAGTGCTATCGGTGGAGCGACCTCGACTTCACGGCGAATTCGCGCGAGGGCATCGCCGTCGACTGGCCGATTCGCTATGCCGACATCGCCCCGTGGTACGACCACGTCGAGCGTTTCGTCGGGATCAGCGGCAAAGCCGAGGGGCTGGCACAGCTGCCGGACGGCATCTTCCTGCCGCCGATGCCGATGAACGTCGCGGAGCTGCGCGTTGCGGACGCCATCGCCAAGAGTTTCCCCGACCGCCGCTTGACCGCCAGCCGTACGGCCACCCTGACCCGCGATCACAACGGCCGCAGCGCCTGTCATTTTTGCGGCCCCTGTGAGCGGGGCTGCTCCACCGGCTCGTACTTCAGCAGCTTGAGCGCAACACTGCCGGCCGCGCGTGCCACCGGCCGGCTGACGATTCGTACGGATGCGATCGTGCACTCGATCATTTACGACCCGCGCCGCCGTCGCGTCGCCGGCGTCCGCGTCATCGACGCACATACCCGCGCCACGAGCGAATACCGGACGCGGGTCGTGTTCCTGTGCGCATCGGCGCTGGAGTCGGTGCGCCTGCTCCTGAACTCGGCCACGCCGGAATTCGGCACAGGCCTGGCCAATTCGAGCGGCACGCTCGGCACCCACATCATGGACCATCACTGGGGCGGCGGCGCCTCGGCGACGTTTCCCGATTTGCCCACCGAGCCCGGCTACAGCAACGGGTTTCGGCCATGCGGCGTGATCGTGCCGCGCTTTCGCAATTTGCGAGCGGCCGATCAGCCGTTTCTACGCGGGTACCACCTCGACGGGGGCGGCTCGCGCGTCGGATGGAAGCGGGGCATCGCGCAGGTCGGATTGGGAGCCGATCTCAAGAGCGTGCTGAAAGAGATGGGTCCCTGGACCTTCTGGCTGTCCGGGAATGGTGAATGCCTGCCCTACGCGGACAATTGCGTGCGGTTGAATCGCGAGGTGAAGGATGCGTGGGGCGTGCCGGTGCTGCACTTCGCCGTCAGTTATCGGGAAAACGAGACGAGAATGCGCGCGGATATGGCCGTTTGCGCCGGGGAGATGCTCGAGGCCGCGGGCGCCAAGGACATCAAGGTGTTCAACGAGCCCGACGTGCCGGGCTTGGTGATCCACGAGATGGGGGGCGCGCGCATGGGACGGGATCCGGCCACCTCCGTGCTCAATGCCTACAACCAAGCGCACGATCTGCCGAACCTGTTCGTCACGGACGGTGCGTGCATGACATCGGGCGGCAACCAGAATCCGTCGATCACCTACATGGCGCTGACGGCGCGGGCATGCGATCACGCGGTCAACGAGCTGAAACGGAACAACCTATGAGGGGGCGGAAATGAATCGACGACAGTTCGGGCGCTCGGTGGCGGCGGCGGCGGCGGGCTCGATGCTGGACGGGAGCGCCCTGCTCGACGGGGCCCGGGCGCTGCCGTCCTCGGAAGACCGGGATGGGGCGGGGCCGACCGTCTCCGTGATGCTCTGGACGATCCTTCCGAAGGAGCCGTTCGAGCGCCGGATCGGCGTGGTCGCAGAGGCCGGGTACCGCTCGGTCGAGCTCGACGACGAGTTCGAGCAGTGGTCGCGGGAGGACTACGAGCGCTTCCGTGCCACGCGCGACAAGCTCGGCATTTCCGTCGACGCCATCTGCCTGGATCGCCCCGGAGTCGCGAACCCGGCGACCGCGGCCGAGTTCCTGCAAGGCTTGGAAAATCGAATGCAGACCGCCGCGGCACTGTCGTGCCACGACATCATCGTCCTGTCCGGACCGCAACTCCCGGACGTCGGTATCGCAGGACAGCGCAGCGCCGCCATCGATGTGCTGAAGCGCGGCGGCGACCTCGCCGCCAAGCGCGGCTGCCGATTGCTGCTCGAGAGCCTGGATCCGGAGGAAGCGCCGCACTGCTTCCTGAACTCGGTGTCGGCGGGGTTCGAGATCGTCCGAGCCGTGGGAAATCCCCACGTGCGGATGGTCTACGATTTCTACCACGAGCAAATCGCCGGCGGAAACCTGATCAAGAAGCTGACCGACAACATCGATCTCGTCGGCCTCGTGCACGTCGCGGACGTTCCCGGCAGGCACGATATCGGCACCGGCGAGATCAACTACGAGGAGATCTTTCGCCGCCTGGCGCAGCTCGGCTACCCGGGCGCCATCGCGATGGAGTTCTTGCCGGCGGACTCCCCGGCCCGAAGTCTGCGCCGCGCCCGGGAGATCGTCGAGCGGTGCTACCAGCGCCAGGGAAAAGCCGAGGCGCCGCGTAGCTCGTAGCAGCGAAGCGATCGGCGTCCGGATGGCGGAAAGCCGCGCGACGAGCCCATCGCGTTTCCGAGCGAGATTCAAGGGCATCCCGCGATGTTTCCATATGGAAATGATGCTATCATAAAAGAAATACAGTGTACGTGGCCGCCCATGGAGCGCATGGCCCGGTCATCGGGAGTTGAGCCCTGCATCGAAGCGGCATCGTCCGTCTCTCCGGAGTAGCAGTCATCGCGACGGTGATGGCGACAGCCGCTCGATCGGAACCCATTGCCGAGACGATTGTGACCATCGAGAGCTCCTTGGCGCGCGAGAGCGCGGCGATCGTCGGGGGTCACGTTTCGCCGCTGTGGCTCACGGACGGCAGCCGCTTCGTATATGCGGACGAAGGGCCGGGAAATCCGGCGGCGGTCCTGGTCGATCCCGCGAGCGGCTCGGTACGGCGGTTGTGCGACGATGTGCAGGTGCGCGGCGCGCTTGCGGCCGCGACCGGCGGCTCGCCCGGCGGCATCACGCCTCGGCTTGCGGGTCTTCGCGACGCGGATCTCGCCCTGTATTACGCCATCGACGGCCGGACTTTCGCGGTGGACCGGAGCTGCCGCTCCGCGCAGGCGGCGCCTGATCGGGACGCCGCCAACCGCAGGACCGAGCCGCGCGTCATCAACCACCAATTTCCGACCACGTTCGGCGACCTGGTGGAAGCGCGCTCGCCGGACGGCCGGCGCTTCGTGACCGTGCACGACCACAACCTCGCGCTGCGGCGCGCCGGCGAGGAGAGCACGACGCCGCTCACGACCGACGGATCGGAGCGCCTCACGTGGCTCAACACCCAGGAGTCGGCACAGTCCTTCAATGTGTACTGGGCACCGGACTCGCGACACGTTGCCGCGATCCAGTTGGACACGCGCGATGTTTGGTACGAGCCGCTGCCTCATTGGCTGAGCGCGCACCCGTGGAGCGAGTACGTCGCCTACCCGCGCGCCGGGGAGCCCATGCACGGCTTCCGGCTTTGGGTGATCGACACCGATACGGGGGCTCGGGTCAGGCTCGATACCGGCGATACGAAAGACCACTATGTCGACATCGTCGGCTGGCGAGCCGATGGCGGGGCGGTGTACTACCAGATCGTCGACCGTGAGCTGAAGGGGATCACGCTGCTGACGGCCGATGCGGCAACGGGGCGCTCCACCGTCGTATTGCGCGAGACCCGCGACACCTACGTGGATACGCCGATGACCCTGGGTATCCGGTTCGTATTCCCGCTGGACCGGCAGAACGGATTCGTCTATCTGTCCGACCGCGATGGCTGGCGGCATCTCTATCTGTACGACGCGGCCGGGCGGCTCATCCGCCGCCTCACCTCCGGGAGCTGGCCCGTCGAGAAGGTCGTGACCGTCGATGAGCGCGACGGCTACGTCTATTTCCTTGCCGGCCAGGATCCCAAGGCTCCGTACGATCTGCAGCTCTATCGGGTGGCGCTCTCCGGGGGTCGATCTCAGCTCTTGACGGACGGCACGGGCCTGAACGATGTCACCATGTCGCCTTCGGGGCGTTGGTTCTTGACCGAGCGCTCGGCACCGGAGTCCGCGCCGGCCGTGGAGCTGCGCGCGGCGAACGGCCGGCTGGTGCGAGTGCTGTCGCAGGCCCGCATCGACGGGCTTGCCGCGCTCGGCTACTCCGGCACGGATCGCTTCGACACCAAGTCGCTCGACGGCCGTTTCGACATGCACGGCATCGTGGCCAAACCGTCGCATTTCGACCCTCTGGCAAAGTACCCGGTCGTCGAAATCATCTATGGCGGCATGCAGTCCGTCGACACGCCGTACGATTTCTACGCGAAGAGCATGGGCTCGGCGGCAATACTCCACAGCTTGACCGACGCCGGCTTCGTCGTCGTCTCGATGGACGCGCCCGGCACGCCCGGCCGCGGGCGCGTATTTCAGGATGCAACCTACGGCATCTGGCCTCAGACCGTGATTGCAAACCACGCGCATTGGATACGGGAGGCGGCCGCGATGCGACCGTGGATGGATTTGCGCCGGGTTGGGCTCTATGGCCACAGCTGGGGGGCATACATGGCCGTGCGCGCCATGATCGACGCGCCGGACCTCTACAAGGTGGCCGCGGCACATGCCGGTCCGGCCGATTTCGTCGATCACTCCACCTATATCGAGCCGTTCCTGGGCCTGCCCATCCGGAACCCAGGCGCATATGAGGCGGGGTCGAACCTTGCTCGCGTCGGCGCAATCCTGGGTCCGGTGCTCGTCATGGCCGGCCCGCTCGATGTGAATGCCGGATTCACTCCCAGCATGAAGCTGGTCGATGCCATGATCGCAGCCAGGAAGGATGTCGATCTCGTCATCCTCCCGGAGTCGAACCATCGCTTGAATTGTTGCGGCAGAGACCGCGAGATGTACGCCGTGGCGGTCATTCAGCGGTACTTCCGCCGCAATCTGCAGAACGGGCGGGAGCTTCCGTGACCCTTCGCGTTGCCGGCCGGCCGAGGCTGATCCTGGCGGCGCTGAGCGCCGGCATGATGTTCAGCGGCGCTGCGCATGCCGCGGATCCGGCGCCGTGCGGCGCCGGCGGCGCGGGGGAGCGTCCCCTGCGGCTCGAGGACAAGGCCGAGCTCGAGGCCTGGCTGTCGCCCGTGGTCGCCTGCGAGATGGCGGAGGGGCACGTACCGGGCGCCGTCGTTGCCGTCGTCAAAGACGGCGCCGTGATTCTCTCGAAGGGCTTCGGGGTTGCCGACATCGCCTCCGGCCGGCCCGTCATTGCGAGCAAGTCGCTGTTCCGCATCGCGTCGGTCACCAAGACCATCACGGCGACCGCGATCATGCAGCTCGTGGAGCGCGGGAAGCTGAGTCTCGATACCGACGCCCGCCGCGTGATCGATTTCCCACTGCGGTTGACCTCGGATCGCCCGATCAGCATCGCCGATCTATTGACGCATCGAGGAGGATTCGAGAGCGGACTGTTCGGCGTGTTGACGGAGCGGACGCAGCACATGCCGCCGCTGCGCGCGGTGCTCGAGGAGACGATCCCCACCCAGGTACGGCCGCCCGGAACCCTCAGCTCCTACTCGAACCACGGATTCACGTTGCTCGCCTACGTCGCGGAGCGAACGACCGGCATGCCGTTCGGCGAGTACCTCCAGGCGAACGTCTTTCGACCGCTGGGCATGGCCCATACGACATTCGCTCAACCGTTGCCCGACGATCTTGCCCCGGACGTCGTGACCGAATACGAATGGACACAGGGCCGGTTGGTGCCGCACGCGTTCGAGACGGTTCTTGCGGCCGGCGGCGGGGCGGTGAGCTCGACCGGCGACGACATGGCGCGCTTCATGCTCGCCCACTTGAACTTGGGCAGCCTCGAGGGGCATCGTATCCTCGCTGAGGATACGGCGCGCAAGATGCACGCCGTGCATTTTGCCTATGCTCCCGACGCCGGCGGCATGGGATATGGCTTCCCGCACATGACCTACCGGGGGCATGACGTTCTCTGGCACACGGGAGCGCTCTACTACTCCTACGCCCGGCTATCGCTCATTCCCGACGCCCGAATGGGCATCTTCATCGCCGTGAACTCCGATTGGGGAGCCGACCTCATCGACAACGTGACGCTGGATATCATGAACCGGTATCTGCCGGCGCCGGCGTCCCCGGGGCCTCCTCCTCCGCGGCCGCATGCTCTCGCGGAGTATGAAGGATACTATCGCTCGAGCGGCACGCCGATCACGACGTTCGCGGCGTGGAAGAGCCTCTTGGAGATGGCGAAGGTGAGCACGGTCCCCGGGTTGCTGCGCATCGAGCGCAATGGCCGCGTGGAGGAGTTCGTGCCGTCGGGCACCGATCGGTTTCGCCCCAAGGCCGCGGACCCCATGTTTGGCGATGCGGTATTCTTTCGCGACTCGACCGGCGCGATCGCGGGATATTCCCCCGAGAATCGGGCCACCAGCTGCATGCAGCGGGTGAGAGCCGCCGCCCGCACGCCGCGAGTCGGTTTGACTCTGCTGGCGTTGATCGGCGTCGGCATGGCGGGTGCATTGCTGGCGGTGTCGATCGCGAGCATCCGCAGGCGACCGGGCGGCTCGACGGAGCTGGCAGCTCGTCTGCTGGCCGCAGTGACCGCCGCGGGATTTTTTGCGGTGCTGTTCGTCTCACCGAGAACGCTGGCCGCCGTCGAGCAGGATTCGAGCTTCGTGTCCTGGCCGCTGCGCTGGTATCTCGCAGGCACCACCGCGCTAGGCGTGCTGACAGTGGGCGCGGTTCTCGCCGTGGCATGGTCGGCCGCCAAGGGGAACCTGCGGCGCATGGACTGCGGGCTGCGTGCGCTCTGGTGCGTCGCCGCGCTGCTGCAAATCTGGATGCTCGGCTACTGGAATTTGCTGGGATTCCATTATTACTGAGGAAAGCATATGCGTGCGCTGATCGTTGGGCTTGCGTGCGCGCTCGCGGGCGCCGCGATCGCGGCACCGTCGGGCTCGGCGGGAGCCGCGGCACAGACCCTCGAGTCGCTCACTCAAGAGGGCGCGTCGAGGTGGGCCGACCGGGAAGTCGGCAGATTCGTGAGCTCCGGAGACGTCACGGCCGCAGGTGCCGTCGTCGTGTCCGGCGGCAAGGTTCTCGTCGCAAGGTCCTATGGCTGGTTCGATCCGGTGCGGCGAATTCCCATCGACGCGCACGACCAGTTCCTCATCGGCTCGATCACCAAGAGCTTCGTCTCGCTGGTGATCGCGAAGCTCGCCGAGGAAGGTCGAATCCGGTCGCTGGACGACCCTGCGAACCGCTACTTGCGGCGCTATCGGCTGCCCGGCAAGCTCGGCGGCGACGTGACCATCGCGCAGCTCGCAACCCACAGCGCGGGACTCGACTCGCCCGGCTACCGCCTGTCGAGCGGCGAGCAGCGCGGGATACCGGCGACTCCGGAGGAGCTGCGGCAATGGCTGCCGAAGATCGTTCGTCCGCCGGGGTTCAAGGTGGTCTACGCGAATTACGGGCCGCCGATCCTCGGCGCTCTGTCCGAGGACATCACGGGAGAGAGATTCGATCGGCTGATGTCGCAGCAAGTGCTCGAGCCTCTCGGGCTGCGAGACACCGCGCTGTCCTACGATCCGACCGGCGGCGCACGGCTGGTCTACGCGGGCATCACCGGGCACGGTCCCATCAGCTACGCAATGCGCATGATCAACGACCCGCTCACCGCGCCCGCGGGGTCGATCCAGACCACGCCCGGCGACATGGCGCGCTACTTGAACGCGCTGCTGGGACACGCGCCCGAGGCGCTGTCCGGCGCAGTGCTCCAGGCGGAGCGGGCCCCACGCGCCGTGAACTTTCCGGGTCTGAGCCCGGTCGGCCTGGGTGTGTTTCTCGACCAGTGGAACGGTGTGACCGTGGTCGGACACGGGGGGTTGATCGCCGGTTTTCGGTCGAACCTGCAGATCCTGCCGGACCGCGACGTGGGCGTGTTCGTCGTGTTCGCCGGGGGCCACGACGCCTTCAACGAGGGACCGGGCGACCCGGGCGCCGCGACCGACGCCTTGCTGCGCGAAATCCTCGGCGCGGTGCGGCCGCTGCCGCCGAAGCGCACGTCGGATCCGGCCGCCTTCGCAGGACGATATTGGCTGGAGCTTCGCGCTCACATGACCCCGGAGAGTCTGCTCGGCGCCGACCGGCTCGTGGATGTCGCCGCCGCCCCGGACGGAGGGCTGCTCATTGGCGCACCCGGGACGCAAAAGGAAGAGTTCATCGAGGTCGCGCCCGGACTGTACCAGGGGCCGATGCGCAATGGCCGGCGTCCGAATCTATACGGCTTCGAAACCGGACGGCTGCTGGCCAACAAGATGTATGGCGTCCGCGTCTCGGGGCTCGGCGATCCGCGCACCTTGATTTTTGTTTCCCTGCCCTTGCTGCTCCTCGCCTTGACGGGCCTCGTGCAAGTCCTTGGCCGGCAAAGGGCACGATGGCTGGGAGTGCTGTGCGGGGGAGCGGCGGCAGTCTGCGCTTACGCCATCGTCTTGCCGCAACTGATCGGAGTGGACCTCGACATCGAGTCGTTCAACGGCATCGGGTGGAGGTGGCGATTGGCAACCGCGGCGGTGTGGCTGCTGCTGCTGGCGGGCCTCGCGGCGACCGCGGCGGGAATCCGCGCGATCGGTGCACGTGGGCAGACCGGCCTTGGGCGGCTCGTGGATGCGCATCTGGCCGCGGTCGGTGCCGCAAGCGTCACGGTGGCCGCGATCGGCGGCTTTTTCCATCTTTTGTGAGCACACGGGCGAAACGCATGGGATACGCTGAATTACAGGAAAGAGTGAACGGAAAGGAGCGCGGCGCTCGTTCGACGAGGCCGGTAAAAACCGCTAAATTAGCGCCGCCTGCCGTTCGGCGGGAAACGACACGGAGGCAGCTTCATGGCTAAAGGGGATCGAAAAAAGACTCGGAAAGCAGCGCCCGCACAGGATCAGCCGTTGCAGGCGACCGTGCAGGCGCGCCGCGAAGGTGCTCGCGCGCTGGCGGCCAGCATAAGGGAGTTACGCCGCGCTCGAGGCTGGAGTCTCGCCTTCCTCAGCAAGCGCTCGGGTATTGCCACCTCGACCCTCTCCAAGATCGAGAACAACTCCCTATCGCTCACCTACGATCGGCTCTGCTCGATCGCCCAGGCCTTCGGTCTCACCTTGTCGGAATTCATGGCCGGCCCGGAAGCTGCGCCGCGCGAGGGGCCGACGGCGCGATTCGTCCTTGCTCGCCGCGGATCGGGAGAGAAAGTCGACACTCCGGGATATCTATACGAGTATCTGTGCGTTGGCCTGCGCAGCAAGCAAATCGTGCCGACGTTGTCGAGAGTCAAGGCGCGCTCGCTCAAGGAGTTCGGTCCGCTGTTGAAGCATGCGGGCGAGGAATTCGTATTCGTCATCAAGGGCGCGATCGAGGTCCACACGGAATTCTATGCGCCGGAGCACCTCGATGCGGGCGAGGGAGTCTACCTCGACAGCCGCATGGGTCATGCGTATCTGAACGCCGGCGACGGCGAGACCATGATCGTGTCGGCGATGTATCAGTCCTGACATGCCGCAGCTCGCCGCCGGCCGACGGCGGCCCGGCTATTTTTGCGCGGGCGGCGGCACCTCGCGCTGCAGGAACTGCGTGACGTGCTCGAGCGTGAAAGCGGCCTGGGTATAGAGAAAGTAGTGCGTCGAATTCGGCGGCGCGTAAACGAGCTGCGAGTGGTGCGGCGACAGATAGAGCGGCTCGATCCGCGCATAGTTGAGCAGATTGACGAAGTTCTTCGCCTCGCGTTTGCTCAGACCGGGCCACGGCCGCGGCGGGTCGGGTACCTGGGTGATCAGCAAGATGGATTGGGCGTCGAGCGCGCCGGGCGTTCGAACGATGGAAAAGGGCTCCGAGCCCGGCGGCTTGTGGGCGCTGATGCCCTCGATGATCGAGGCGGGCCGCGCTTCCCAGGTCACCCCCGCCTGCCAGTATTTGCCGAACACGTCGTGCAGCCAAGCCATGTCGGGCTGATGCAGCGGATTGAGGGCATCGATGTATGCCAATCCGAACATCGTCGAGAACACGAGGCGGCAGTCGTCCAGCCGAACCTTGAGTCCGCTGCCTCGCCAGTCGACTAGCGAGTACGCGGGCGAGCTCGGATCGAGCAATACCAGCGCCTTCACCTCGTCGGGATAGGCGCCGGCGTAGTTCATCGCAAATTCGCCGCCGCCCGAGTGGCCGATCGCAGCGACCGCGAAGTGTTCGCCGGCCGCCGCCAATGCTCCGTGCATCTGGTCGATCTCGTCGTCGAGCGTGACCGGGACGCGGCCTCCGCCCGACCAGCCGAGCCCGGCGCGGTCGACCGCGCACGCCCGCCAGCGGTCGCTCAATCCCACGAGCATCGGCCGCATCCACAGCGCCTGCGAGTGACCGCCTCCGATCAACAGAACCGTGGGCGCGGAAGCCGGGCCCTCGCACCAAACGTGCAGGCTGCTGCCGCGGAAGTCGACCATCTTTCCCGGAGCGGGATACGCCCGGCGCGTCTTCGCCTGCTCATAGACCGTGATCGTGGCGCCAAGCAGCAGCAGCATCGCCAGGACGACGGTAAACATCCCCAGGGTCTGGAGCACGATGCGCATGGAGCCCGCGCGGCGGACCCGAGCCCGCCATGCCCACAAGCCCAACGTCAACACGACCGCGGCGATCAGGAAGGGTGCGATCGGCAGCAGCAGAAATCCGAGCATATGCCAGTTTCCTTGGATCGGCCGCGGGCGTCGATGCCGGTGAGCGGCGCATTCGTGGGCGCGCGGTGACGTCAGCTAAAGACTAGAGCATTTTTCTATTCAGCACAATTGTGTCAGATCCGATATATTATCGGCCATGAGCGGCCGATTGCGCGGGGCGGCGATGGCATTGCTGGGAGCGCTGTGTGCGCCGCTCGCGGCGACTGCCGCGGGCCGGACGATCCATGTCGAATCCGGAGCGCTCGCCGGCGACACGAGCGGTCCCGTCTGGACGTTCAAGGGGATTCCTTATGCCGCGCCTCCCGTCGGAGAGCTGCGCTGGCGGGCACCGCAGCGTCCGGTGCACTGGCGCGGCATCCGCGAAGCATCGGGCTTCGGCGCCGCCTGCCCCCAGGACCCCAAGCTCGGCGGCAACCCGAGGCCGCAATCGGAGGACTGCCTTTACCTGAATATCTGGACTCCGGCCAACGCCGCACGTGCCGGATTGCCGGTCATGGTTTGGATCCATGGCGGCGGCTTCGTCGCCGGCGCAGGATCTCAGAGCCTTTATGACGGCTCGAGATTCGCCCGGGACGGGGTGGTGCTGGTCACCATCAACTACCGTCTCGGTGCAATGGGGTTCTTCTCGCACCCGGCTCTGCACGGCGGCGGCAACTTCGGGCTCATGGACCAGATCGCGGCGCTCGAGTGGGTGAAGCGCAATATCGCGGCGTTCGGCGGAGATCCGCGCCGCGTGACCGTGTTCGGCGAGTCGGCGGGCGGCGATTCGGTGCTGTTCCTGTTGACCGTCGCCGCACCGGCCCCGTTTCAACAGGCGATCGCCGAGTCGGGTCCCGGATACCGCAAGCCGAAGACACAGGCGGAAGAGGAAGCGCAGGACATCCGGCTCGCGGCATCCGCCGGCGTACCGGAGTCGGGCACCGCCGCGCAACTTCGCGCGCTCGCGCCGGAGAAACTGTTTGGCGACTTCTATGCCGCCGGCCCCTTCATGGACGGCCGGCTCGTACGGCAATTTCCGCTCGCCGTGTTCGAGCACGGCACGGCACGGCGGGTGCCGCTCATGATCGGCAGCAATTCGGATGAAGGGTCCATCGCAGGCCTTTACTCGCGGGCGGTTCCCGAGATATTGGCCGCCATGGGAGATCAGGCGGCGCAGGTGCGCGCGGCCTACGGAGAGCTTGGCTCGGACGACGCCGCATTCGGGCGCCGGCTGTTCGGCGACGCCATTTTCGGGGCGTCGGCACGGCGCATCGCCGCCTCGAATGCCGTTTCCGAACCGACATTTCTCTATCAATTCGACTACCTGACCGCGTCGCTCCGCGGCAAGCGCCCGGGCGCCGCGCACGTGAGCGAGGTTCCCTACGTCTTCGACACCCTGTCGAACTGGTGGTCGCCGCCGACCGAGGAGGACCGCGCGATGGCAACGCTGGTCCATTCATGCTGGGTCACGTTCGCCGAGCTTGGCCATCCGGAGTGCGGAGCCCGCGGCTCCTGGTCGCCGTACGCCGCCGGCAATGACAATACGCTCGTGATCACCGCCGACGGCGTCCATGAGCAGTATGGGTATCGCGCGCGCGAATACGCTGCGATCGCCGCCGCTTTGTACACCCCGGCGGCATCTACCCGTCGCTAACGGTGGCCGATCCGGCTCGCCCGGGCTCTGCCGTATCCAAAATAGATCGCAATGCCGATCAAGGTCCACACGATCAGCCGGATCCAGGTTGCGAGCGGAAGCGTCAGCATCAACAGGACGCAGCTGACGATCCCGAGCAGCGGGACGTAGGGGGACGCCGGGACTCGAAAGGGCCGGGGAAGATCCGGAGCCGACCTGCGCAACACCAGCACTCCGATGCACACGATGGCAAACGCCAGCAGCGTGCCGATGGAGGCAAGCTCACCGAGCAATTGAATGGGGAAGAGGGCCGCGACTCCCCCCGCCGCCGCGACGACCACGAGCGTGCCGAAGAGCGGTACGCGTGCGCGCGGATCCACGGTCGAGAACATTTTCGGCAGCAGCCCATCGGCGGACATCGAGTAGAAGATACGTATCTGCCCGTAGAGCGAGACCAACATCGCCGACGCAAGCCCGATCAGGGCGCCGACGCCGACCAGCGGGCTGAGCCAGTCGAGGCGCCTGCCCGCGGCGCCGAGCGCGACCAGCAGCGGCTGCGGTACGTCGAGGGTCCGGAAGGGCGCCAATCCGGTGATCACGAGCGACATCGAGATGTACAAGATGGTGCAGATGGCGAGCGAGGCGATGAGGCTGATCGGCAGATCGCGCTGCGGATTGCGTGCCTCCAGAGCGCTGGTGGATACCATGTCGAAGCCGACGTACGAAAAAAAGACGATTCCGGCTCCCCTGAATATGCCGCTCCAGCCGAAGTGTCCGAACGATCCGCGATTGGCCGGGATGAAAGGCACCCAGTTCGCCGGCCGGATGAACAGGGCGCCTGCGCCGATGACCAGCACGACGATGCCAACCTTGGTGAGAACCATCAGATTGTTGGCGGCCGCCGAGGCGCCGATCCCTCGAGCGAGCAGCAGGCCGAGACCCACCGTGATGGCGAGCGCCGGCAGGTTGAGCAGGGACCCGCTGGCGGCGAATCCCTCGCCTGGCATATACGCGAGGGGCGCCGAGGCGATCGCGGCCGGCAGGCCCGCACCGAAGCGTGCGGCGACACCGCCGAAGTAGCCGGACCATCCAACCGCAACCGTGGCGGCCGAGAACAGATATTCGAGCACCAGCGTCCAGCCGATGAGCCACGCGGGAAACTCGCCCAAGGTGGCATAGGCGTATGCATAGGCGCTGCCGGCGCTCGGCGCGAGCGACGCAAACTCGGCATAACAGAGAGCGGCGCACAGGCAGCCGATTCCGGCCAGCGCGAACGATATTGCAACAGCGGGGCCGGCGTGCTCGGAGGCGACCGTTCCGGACAGCACGAAAATGCCGGCGCCGATCGTCCCCCCGATGCCCATCAGCGTGAGATGGGTGACGCCGAGGTAGCGGCGCAAACCGCCGCCGCGGTCCGCACCCAAGGGCTTGCGCCGAAATATCGACCTGGCGGATGCGTCAGTCACGTCGGCCGATCACTTCCACACCTCTGTGGCGACGCGCAGGAAATTGCCTCCGAGTATCCCTTCCACATCGCTGGACGCATAGCCCCGCCGCAGCAGCGCCTCGGTGATGCGAGGTAAATTCTCCGGCGCGAGAAATGCAACGTCCGGGCCGTAACCGAAGCCCGGCGGCCAGATGTCGTCGGAGGCGGCAAGGTCGTCGTTCAACGCCTGTTGGTCATAGACATAGTCGAGCCCGATGCCGACGTGGCGCGGTCCCACGAGCTGGGCGACATGATCGATGTGCGCCACGAATCGACCCAGCATGTCGTCGCTTCGACCCAGGAATATGCTGAGCCCGTTGATTCCGACGACGCCGCCGGTGGCTGCGCAGGCTTTGATGAGATCATCGGCGATGTTGCGCGGGTGCTCCTGCAGCGCCCGCGCATTCGAATGCGAAAAGATCACCGGTCCGGCGGCGTGCTCCAGTATGTCCCGCGCGGTGCGATGACCAGTGTGCGAGCAGCAGGGGACCATTCCCACGCGCTCGAATTCCGCCAGCATCCGCCGCCCGAGCGCCGTCAACCCACCGTCCTCCGGGTCATGACAACCCGACCCGGCGAGGTTCGCGCGGTTGTACACGAAGAGCATCCAGCGCACGCCCAGCACGTACAAGAGCTCGATCATGCTGGTCTGCTCGCCGATTGCGCGCAGGCCCTCGATGTCGAACGCAACGGCCGTGCGGCCTTGAGCTTTGGCCAGGCGAACATCGGCGGCCGTCCCGGCCATGACATATTCATCGGAGTGCTGGCCGATCCACGCCCGGAAATGGGCCGCCATTCGTATCATGAGCTCGAGGGGGACCTTGGCGTCGCCCAGATTCAGCGAAATGAACGTCGCCCCGGCCGCGCGATGACGGCTCAGGCAATCCAGCCATTGGCCCGGGGGCCGCAAGGGCAGGCACACGTGGTTGTCCCAGATGATGGCCTCGCGATGAGCGCGCGCGGCCCGCTCAGCCAAGGTCGTCAATGGGGCAGACTTCTGCACGGAGATTCTCAATATGTTTCCATTAGGATATCATGTCTCTAATCCGATAGATCGTATTCATTCGATATTCCATGATCAAGCTCAACCCAACGACGGTGTACCAGCGTGCTCTCTGACATTCGCAAACCGTATCTGCTGTTTCTCGGCGATGTCAAAGAGGAAGCCTTCGCCAAGACCGCTTTCGGTCTCGCCGACTGGTGCCCGGACGACTGCGTGGCTCAATGGAATCTACCCGATGTCGGCGTGCGGCTGCCGCTTCCCGAGATGAGCCCGCGGGAGGCCGCGGCCGCAGGGGCGAAGTCGATGGTGGTCGCGGTTGCGCCCATCGGCGGGGACATTCCGCCTCACTGGCGCGACAGCCTGGTGACGGCGCTCGAGAGCGGTCTCGACCTAGTGAGCGGCTTGCACGTGCGGCTCACTGAGATCCCCGAGGTGCGCGATGCGGCCGCGCGCTGCGGGCGAGCGCTGCACGACGTGCGTCATCCCCGCCGGCGATTCTCGGTGGCGACCGGCCGCAGGCGCACCGGCAAGCGCCTGCTCACCGTGGGCACCGATTGCGCGGTGGGAAAGAAATACGCGGCACTGGCAATCGCCACGGAGATGCGCGCCCGCGGCAAGGCCGCGAATTTTCGCGCGACGGGACAAACGGGAATCATGATCGCGGGCGAGGGAATAGCCATCGACGCGGTGGTGGCGGATTTCATCTCGGGGGCGGCCGAGGCGCTCTCGCCGGACAATGACCATGCGCACTGGGACATCATCGAAGGGCAGGGATCGCTGTTTCATCCCGCCTATGCAGGCGTCACTCTCGGCCTGATCCACGGCAGCCAGGCCGATGCCCTGGTCCTTTGTCACGATGGGGCTCGACGCTTCATCAACGGCTTCGCCGATTATCCGATAGTTTCCGTCGAGACGGCCATTCCCAGGCTCCTCGATGTGGCGCGGCTCACGAACCCCGCAGCTCGCTTCGTCGGGGTGTGCCTGAACTCCTCCAAGCTTCCGCCGCACGAGCGGAGCGCCGTGATGGCGGCAATAGAGGAGCGCACCGAGCTGCCCTGTTGCGACCCCATACTCGATGGCGTCGCACGCATCGTCGACCTCCTGGACGCCTAGGAGCGTTGCACGAGCAACGAGCGTTGGACGCTTGACGTGCGTCAGTTCGCCCGCACCGGCGGCTGCCGCCGGACCAGGGTCACGACCTCCTCGATGATGTCGTTGACATCATCCGGGCGGTCGAGGTGAATGGCGTGCGTCGTGCCGGGCAAAACGATCATGCGGCTCCCGGTCGACAGCGAAGCGATCTGGAAGGAGTGCTGAACGAAAGCGGCGTCGGCGGCGGCATTGCCCATGTGACTCCCTGCCACGATGACTCGCATCGGCAGGGCGCCGAAGCTCCGCCGCAGCCCGCGGAGCGTCGCGGCGCCTTCGCTCACGTTCTCCAGCTCGTGTAGCCAGCGGGCGTACAGATCCGGGTTGTGCAGCGAGGGCTCGAGCGCTCGCCGCAGCTCCGGCATGTGCGGCAGGGGGTTCCCATAGCCGCTGCATTTGTCGAAGAGGGCGCGGTCGGAATCGAGAAGGCCCTTCCGGGCCGCGTCGGCGCAGCGGCGGAACGCTTCGAGCGCAGGCGCAAGCCACGTCGTTTCCTCCGGCGACTCCCAAAAGTCGAAATCGGATCCATCGACGGTCACCAAGCCGACGACCTCGTCGGGATGCCGATCGGCGTACCAGCGGGCCAGCATGCCCCCGGCGGACCAGCCGACCAGCACGTACGGCGGGCTGACGGAGGCGCGCTCCAGCAATGCAGCGAGGTCCCGGAAATCCTGATCCGGGGTTGGCCGCACCGGTCCAACGTCGCTGAAGTTCATTGCCGCACGGTCATAGCTGCAGGTACGCGTGTGCTGCGAAATTCCGGGCTGGACTCCGGCCCACGCCACCGCGCCCCAAGCGCCGCCGGACAGGAACACCACGGTGGGCCGGCCGCTGCCGAAGCAATATAGGTTGAGACGGTAACCGCCGACATCGATCATTTGCCCCGGCCGCAGGGCATAGGCGGGCAGCTCCTTCCGTGGCTGAGCAGCGGCGAACCCAACCTGAACGGCGCTCAAGCACAATCCGATCATCCCGGTCAGCAGCAGTTTTGTCATCGAATCGTTTCCATCACAGGGTTACAAGCCGATCCTGTCGCATTTCTTTTATGATACTGTTTATCCATATGGAAATATATCAGGCAGCAATGGAAACGAGCCCGCCCGACGCTCGTCTCGCGGGTCATCCGCCGGGCGTGGCCATATTGGCCATAACGGAGGTGTGGGAACGCTTTTCCTACTATGGAATGCGCGCGCTCCTGGTCTTCTACATGATCAAGCACCTGCAATTCTCTCAAGCGCACGCCTCGTCGATCTATGGGGCATACACGGCCGCCGTTTGGATGACGCCGCTATTCGGAGGCATCATCGCCGATCGGTTGATCGGACAGCATCGCGCCGTCCTGTTCGGCGGAAGCTTGATGGCCGCGGGACATTTCATGATGGCGTTCGAATCCCTGTTCTTTCCGGCACTGGCCGCGATCGCCATCGGCAACGGATTGTTCAAACCCAACGTGTCGACGCAGGTGGGCGATCTATATGCGGCCGACGACCCCCGCAAGGATCGAGGCTACAGCCTCTTTTACGTGGGGATCAACTTCGGCGCGTTTCTCGCGCCGCTCGGCTGCGGGACCGTGGGCGAGCTGTTTGGCTGGCATTGGGGCTTTGGGCTGGCGGGGGTCGGCATGCTTGCCGCGCTCGGCACGTACATCTATGGGCGCCGGTGGCTCCCTCCGGACCGGAGATACCGGAGGTTGGATCAGGCCGCACCGGCCCGGACGTCATCCGTCAATGACGCGCGACGCATTGCGACTTTGACGGTCATTTCGCTCGGCGCGGCTCTCTTCTGGATGATTTTCGAGCAGCAAGGGAACACGATCGCGCTGTGGGCGGATACCTATACGGACCGTGTGATTCGACTGGGCGGTCACGCCATGACGATTCCAGCGAGCTGGTTTCAGTCCTTGAACGGCCTTTTCATCGTGACGTTGACGCCCATCGTGCTCGCCATCTGGCGGCATCAGTCGTCGCGGCGGCGCGAGCCGGAGACCATCGTGAAGATGGGCATCGGGGCCGCCATCGGCGGGCTCGCCTACGTGCTGATGGCCGTCGCAGCCATGCACGAGGGCACGAGCGGCCCCGTGAGCTGGCTTTGGCTGTGCGCTTATTTTTCAGTGCTCACTTTCGGAGAGCTGTATCTCTCACCCACGTGCCTGTCGTTGTTCAACGAGCTGTCCCCGAGCGGGCTTGCGTCGACCATGCTCGGTGTCTGGTATATGTCGCTGTTCCTGGGCAGCTACCTGGCAGGCTTCGCGGGAACGTTTTGGGGCCAGACGCCGAAACCCGTGTATTTCGCCGTCATGGCTGCATGCGGGTTCCTGTCGTCGGCTGCCTTGTTCGCAGTCCGCAGATCCCTGCCGCTGCCTGTGCGGGCCAGGGGTCCATGAACAGCCGCGCGGCGCAAAAATCCACGTTGCATTTTGCGCCGTTTCCCATTATACATGATGTGTCGAATTGGAAAAATATACGAAGAACGGAGAAATCCGCGATGAACCGCCATCTGCAGGGGATGAATGATATGACACGCCGCAAATGTCATGCGCGAGCCGCCGCGGTCGCCGCGGTGCTTGCAACCGCCTGGCTTCGTCCGGCCGGCGCACAGACCGCCGTCGCTTCACAGGCCGACGCAGGATCGCCCGGCTCGACGAGCTTGACCGAAATAGTCGTTACCGCGACGCGGCGCGCTGAAGCGATCAAAGACGTGCCGATCAGCGTCAGCTCGATCAGCGGTGCGGAGCTGGAAGAAAGGGGTGCGGACAACATCGCCGACTTCATTCAGGAGGTGCCCGGAGTCGTCCTGGTGAACAGAGGCGCCGGGCAGAATGACATCACGATCCGCGGCATCAACGCGAATGCGACCCAGATCTCGAGCTATCAGGCGACGACCGTCGGCTATTACCTCAACGACATGCCCTTGTCGGAGAATCCGGAAGGGGCGGGGGACGTTCCCCTGTTCGACCTGCAGCGGGTCGAGGTGCTGCGCGGACCTCAGGGCACCCTTTTCGGTGAAGGCGCTCCGGGCGGCGTCATCCGCTACATCACCAATCAGCCGGACCTGCACAACTTCGCGGGCGCCGTCGCAGCGCAGCGCTTCAGCTACAAGGGCGGCGCGGACAGCTACAACGGCAACCTGATGCTGAATGCGCCGCTCGTGGATGGAAAGCTCGCCGTGCGGCTGGTCGTGGACTACCGGAAGGACGGCGGGTTCTTCAATGATCTGGTGGGGCCAACGTTGTCCACTGTCATCAAGGATGCCAACTCCTCCAACACGGCGGACGTGCGACTCCTGCTGAAGTGGCAGGCGACGGAGGACTTCGACGCAAACTTGAGCTACCTTCATCAGAAGCAGATCGTGGCCGAGAGCAATCAGGGAGTCTCCCCGGACGGCACCAAGATGGCGGGCCTGGAGAACTCGAGCTGGGTCGAGTGGAATCTCTACAATCTGACGCTCAACTGGCACCTGCCGGCCGCGACTCTCACCAGCTCGTCCAACTATCTCGATCAGACGGATTTCGTATTCTATGCGGCGCCTGCGGGGCCGCCCGAGGTTCAGACTCAGACTCAGAACGAGTCGATTCACAACTTCGTGCAGGAGTTTCGCGCCGTCTCGGAGGCGAAAGGACCCTTCCGCTGGGTGTTGGGTGCGTTCTACAAGGATCGCGGTCGAAATACCGGCCTTCCGCTCAACCTCGTGGACACCTCGGGGGCGACTCCGGTCCTGCCGTTTTTCACGATCGACGACATACGCAAGGACAAGGAATACGCGACGTACGGAGAAGCGGAATACGACGTCTCCAAGCGATTCACGGTGGTGGTCGGCGGGCGCTGGACTCATCAGCAAAGCGACTACGTCACGGCGCAAGAGGATCTGGCTTCGTTCATATTCGGGTTCCCGACCTACACCGACATCGGCTCGACCAGCTACAACATCTTCACGCCCAAGGGCTCGGTCATATTCCGTCTCACCGATGACTGGAATATCTATGCCACCGTCTCCAAGGGATTCCGCGGCCCGGGCGTCAAGAACTTCTACACCGGCGGCAACAGCACGTTCGGCGCCGAGACCGTGTTGACCGATGAGGTGGGCATCAAGGGGTCCGCGTTCGACAAGCGGCTGTTCCTCGCGGCTTCGGTGTACTACAACGATTGGACCAACATGCAGATCCCGTTGAGCTTCGACGCACCATGGATGCAGGAGATCACGAATGCCGGAAAAGCACGCACCGAAGGCGTGGAAGTCGAGACTCGCTTCGCCGTGGACGAGCACTGGCAGATCGGCGGATCGGCCGCTTTTTCGGAGTCGAAAATCCTCGACTACGTGGTCGACCCGGCGCTGCAGGGCAATGAGATCGGGGGAAACCCGAAATGGACGGGATCCATGTACGCCGACGCCCGTTACGGGCTGGGCCGCGGCTTCCAGTTCCACGGACGCGCGGATTACACCTATATCGGCGCCCGCTACAACGACATCTTCAACACGGCGCCCGAGCTCGAATCCTACGGCCTGATCAATGCCCGGCTCGGGGTGGAGAAGGACAGCTGGGAGGTCTACCTGTTCGGCCGCAATCTGGCCAACAAGTTCGCGACCTACACGGGCAGCATCGCCGACGGAGGGTATTCGGTGCTGGCGCCCCGCACTCTCGGCGTGGGCGCGAGCACGCACTTCTGAGACCGGGCGCGGGGGAGGCTGGGTTGCCGCACGCCGCATCCACGTTGGGCAGGTGCTGAGACGTTCGCCCACGCGCGGCACTGCCTTGCTGCTGATCTGCGCAGCGGTCTTCATTTCCTACATCGATCGCACCAACATCTCCGTTGCGGCGGTCGCCATGCGCCGGGCGTTCGGCTGGAGCGAGACGCAGAAGGGACTCGTTCTCTCCGCCTTCTACATCGGCTACATCGCGCTGATGCTGCCCAGCGCGGGCCTTGCCAACCGCCTCGGCGGAAGAATCGTGCTCGGCGCCGCGGTGGCCTGGTGGTCGGTATTCACGATGCTCACGCCGATCGCCGCATCCGGCTCACTGCCGCTCCTGGTAGCGGCGCGAATCGCTCTCGGCCTCGGAGAGGCGGCCGTTTTCCCCGCGTCCATCAATCTCATCGGAAGCTCGATGCCGGCATCCCAGCGCTCCCGTGCCGTGGCTCTGCTCATCAGCTCGCTGCACATCGGCACCCTGTTTGCGCTGCCGTCGACGGGCTGGCTGGTACAGACCTACGGGTGGCCGGTTCCCTTCTATGCGTTCGGCGCCGTCGGACTGCTGTGGACGGGGGTCTGGTTCGCCTGGATTCGCCCGCAATCACCAACCGAGCCGTCGACGGCACCTGCGCGCGGGCCGATCCCGTGGGGCGTGCTGCTCCGGCTACCCGCGGTGTGGGCCATCGTGGCCGGGCATTTCTCCTCCAATTGGATGTTGTACGTGACCAGCGCGTGGCTGCCGACGTATCTCTCGCGTACATTTGGCGTGAGCATTGCGAGCGCCGGACTGTTGTCTGCCGCGCCCTCCCTTTGCTCTTTCGCGGCGGCGAATGCGGCCGGCTTTGCCGCCGATCGATTGTTGAGCCGCGGATGCAGCGCGACATCGGTGCGAAAGGCCATGCAGACGATCGGACTTGGCGCCGGCGCCCTGTTCCTGCTCCTGCTCACGGGGGCGGAGTCGACCACCTCGGCGCTCGTCCTTCTCTGCTGCGCGGCCGTCTCCGTCTCCATCACGACCGCCGGCTTCGCGCCGAACGGCTTGGACATTGCGCCGCGCCATGCCGACGTGATCTACGGAATCAGCAACACGTTTGCCACCCTTCCCGGCATTGCGGGTGTGTTCCTGACCGGTTGGCTGGTCGATCGGACGGGCAGCTTCGCCGCGCCATTTTTCGTGACCGCCGGCGTCTCGCTGGCCGGGGCGGTGGTATTCCTGGTATTTGCTTCCGGGAAGCAGCAAATCGACTGAAGGGAAAGCGTTCGCAGATCAATTGGAGGTTCAAATGATGAGTCGAGTCCGCCGCAGCGTGTTGGCGTTTTGTCTTTGGGCTCCATTGTCCGGCGTGCTGGCCGCAGGCCACGCACCGGCCGATGAGCTCGACTCGCGGGTCGAGCGGGTGCTCTCGGCCACGCCCCTGATCGACGGCCACAACGACCTTCCCTGGGCGCTTCACGAGCTGACCAAGGGCCGATTGGAGTCGATCGATCTGGCCGCGGACACGTCCAGCATCAAAACGCAGCCTGGATGGCCCAACCTCGTGACGGATATTCCACGATTGCGCGCCGGGCATGTCGGCGCCCAGTTCTGGTCCGTGTTCGTTCCGGGCGACATCAAGGGCTACGAGGCCGTCCAGACCACCATCGAGCAGATCGATCTCGTGAAGCGCATGGCCGCGCTCCATCCTGCGGATCTGGAGATGGCCTATACGGCCGCCGACGTTCGGAGAATTCACAAGGCGGGAAGGATCGCGTCGCTCATCGGCATCGAGGGCGGCAATCAAATCAACGATTCGCTCGCAGCACTGCGGCAGATGTACGAGCTCGGCGCGCGCTACATGACGCTGACGCACTCCCGGAACAACGATTGGGCCGACTCGGCGACGGATACCCCGGTGCATCACGGCTTGACGCCGTTCGGGGAGGAGGTGGTGCGCGAGATGAACCGGATCGGCATGATGGTCGACCTGAGCCACGTGTCGCCCGAGGTAATGACGGCCGCGCTCAGAGTCAGCGTTGCACCGGTGATCTTCTCCCACTCATCGGCGCGGGCGATCGTCGATCACCCGCGCAACGTTTCCGACGACGTCCTGAGGCTGGTCGCGGCAAATGGCGGCGTCGTCATGGTGAATTTCAACCCCGGCTACGTATCCGACGCGCATGACCACTGGGACGCGGACCGCGCCGCGGAACAGGCGCGCTACGACACGCCGCCGTTCGGCGGCCTCTACATCGGACAGCCGGAGCGTGCCCAGGCGGCGCTCAGCGCGTGGGAGGCGGCGCATCCGAAGCCGGTCGTGACGGTCGGGCAGGTGGCCGATCACATCGAGCACATCCGGCGCGTGGCGGGCGTGGACCATGTGGGTCTCGGCTCGGATTTCGACGGCATCCCGGACTTGCCGCGCGGCCTCGAAGGCGTGGCTCATTTTCCGGCGCTCATCGCGGAGCTCATGCGCCGCGGCTGGACCGACGCGGACGTTGCGAAAGTGGCGGGGGAGAACGTGCTGCGCGTGATGGCTTCGGTCGAGCAGGTCGCGGCGCGGCTGCGCACGCAGCGGCCCGCATCCGAGGCGACCGTGGCGGGAAAAGGCAGCCCGTGACCCCGGGAGGGCCGCTCATCGCGCAAGCAGCATCGCAGCCGGCGGCATGCCGGGAGGAAGCGGCGCCGGCTCAGTAGTTCAAGGTCGAGGTTAGAACGCGATAATCGGCAAGCACGAGAAGCGTGACGCCCAGCCCGGCCACGAAGGCGATCGCGCCCATCCGCTCCGGAAGCCGCGCCATGCGCCAACGACCGGGCATCGCCAGCGCAAAGCCGATCAGCGCGATTGCACCGACGATTCCGGCGCCCTCGAATGCGCGGATCCATGGATCGAAAGCAGGGGTCATGGAGTAGAAATCATCCCGCATGGTCGTGACCGTGGTGTAGAACCCGCAAACGCACGCGACGAGCGCGAGCGAAGCGAGCCCGGCCAGCCGCCATGCGAGCGGCGGGGCTGCTCGCGCACGAACCATATTCCAGGCGAGACCGAGCACGGTCAGGATCGCGATTACGGTACCGGCGCCGATCAGGGAGATCACGAGCGAAGGCCGCTCCCACGGCGGTACACGCAGCATCGTCTGATAGGGCTCGACCCGTACGCCCGTTACCCGACCGTGATCCGCCCGCAGAAACAGGGCACGGCGCTCCGTGCGGGTCGGATCCTGGTACAAGGACGGCCCGACGCGCCGCAGCGGCTCCGGCGCGCCGCCGAGTCGAATTCCGCCGCCCGGCACGGTCTGGATCGTCAGCAGTTGAAACAGGTGCCCGATCCGCAGGAACGAGTGGCTCGAGTACCGTCCGGTCGCATACACGCCGGCGACTTCCTGATCTTCTGCGGCATCCGGCGCCGACGGGAGCACAGGCGGCGTCAGGCCGAAGCGCTCCTCGAATGTCCTGACGATCGTGCGGATGAGAGGAGGTCCCTCGGTATTTTGCATGGCCACGATCACCAGGTCCTGCTCGGGATAGGCGCGAAAGATGCTGTGGTACTGGACGGTATCGCCGCTGTGCCCGATCGCCGTCATTCCCGGCCGCGTGCGATCGACCGTAACGCCGAGCCCCATGCCTACCTCGGTCCGGGAGGCGCCTTCAGGGCCGGCATTCAGGGTCAGCATGCTTGCCGCCGTGTCGCTGCGAAGGATGCGCCCGCCATCGAGGGCCCCGCCCTCGATGAGCGCCCCGGCAAACCGGGCGTAGTCGGCGGCGGAGATGGAGAGCCCGCCGGCCGATTCGGGCGAGACGTATTCGAACGGCCCGGATCGGGAGCCCCCGCGCCGATAGCCCGTAACCAGGCGAGCCGCAATCGCGGGCTCCGGCGGCTGGCTGAACGTCGCACTGGACATCTTGAGCGGAGTGAAGATCCGTTCTCGCGCAACCGCCGCGAACGGCTTGCCGCGCAGCCGCTCGACCAGATAGCCGGCGAGACCGAACGCGTAGTTCGAGTATGCGGGTTGAGTGCCCGGAACGAAGAGCAGAGGCGGGAGCCGGTTGCGTGCGTAGTCCCCCAACGAGTGGAGGTCCGCAGGGTCGGTCGCAAAGAGCAGCCGATAGGTATCGGAGAAGCCCGACGACTGCGTGAGGATGTCGCGCAGCGTCACCGCACGGCCGTTCCGTGAGGGAACCTCGAAGCCGACGTAGCCACTCACGTCGCGATCGAGATCGACCTTGCCCTCCTCGACGAGTTGCAGCACGAGCGCAGCGGTGATGGGCTTCGAAAGCGAGCCGGCTCGAAAGACGCTGGCGGCCGCATGGATGACTTCCGGGGACCCGCCATGACTCTTGCCGAACCCCTCGGCAGCGACCACGTGTCCCGATTGCACCACGATCACCGCGACACCCTCGATGGAGGCCTTGCTCATCGCAGGGGGAATCGTGTCTGCCAGGAAGCTGCGAACCGCGTCCGCGTCCAACCTGCTGGGCGGGGTTGCGCCGCTTGCAGATCCGCCATTCGCGCCCGTCGCGAGGACGGCGCCGAGCAGGCCTGCCCACAATCGATTGATCCGAGGCATTGATGCTCCCCCCGCGGCTGCACGATGGGCGTTATTTCATTATGGAGAAATGTTATCCTAACAGAAATAGCAGGCCAACAAGTCGATATCGGATACGCGGTAACCTGGGGAGCATGCGATGAAAGTCGGGGCAGCGATCGTCGAGATCCTGAAGAGAGAAGGCGTCGAGCAGATGTTCGGCTATCCGCTGAACGCGATCACGGAGTTCGGTGCTGCCGCGGGCTTGCGGCCGATCGTAACCCGCGCCGAGCGCACCGCGGCGCACATGGCCGACGCCGTGGCGCGCGTGACGAGCGGCGGCAGGATCGGGGTATTTTTCACGCAGCACGGCCCGGGAATCGAAAATGCCTTCGGGGCGATCGCGCAGGCCTACAGCGAATCGGTACCGATTCTCGTGCTCCCCATGGGTTACGCGCGCCGTCACGCACACATCGAGCCCAATTTCAATTCGGCGGCAAGCCTTCGTTCGGTGACGAAATCCGTCGAGCCTCTGATTCGTGCCGCGGATGTACCGCATGTGTTTCGGCGCGCTTTCTCCCACCTGCGCAACGGCCGCGGCGGCCCGGTCGTGGTGGAGATTCCGCTCGACCTCTGGCAGGAGGAGACCGAGCTCGAGGGTTATGCCCCCGTATCGGGCACCCGCTATGGCCCTGACCCTGCGGACGTGGAGCGGGCGGTCGATCTGCTGCTTGCCGCCAAACGACCGGTGCTGTACGCAGGGCAGGGGGTGCATTACGCGCGCGCTTGGCCGGAGCTGAAGGCGCTGGCCGAACGATTGGCGCTGCCCGTCATGACGAGTCTCGAGGGCAAGAGCGCCTTCCCGGAGGACCATCCGCTGGCGCTCGGCGCCGGCGGCAGGGCGGTGCCGAAGACGGTGTCGCACTTCCTCGAGCGCGCGGATCTGATTCTCGGCATCGGTTGCAGCTTCACCGAGAGCAGCTACGCGGTGCCGATGCCGCGGGGGCGCACCATCATTCACTCGACGCTGGATCCGCGCCACCTGCACAAGGATATCGGGGCGACCATCGGCCTGATCGGCGATGCAGGCCTCACCCTGAGCGCGATCCTGGCCGACATCGACAGCCGTGCCACGGAACGCCGCCCGCACGAGACTGTCGCGCATGAGATCGCCTCCGTCCGGGCCGAGTGGCTCGCGGCATGGAAGCCCAGGCTCATGGCCGAGGCGACCCCGCTCAATCCGTATCGCGTGATCTGGGACCTCATACACACGGTCGATGCCGCCGATACCATCATCACTCACGATGCCGGTTGTCCCCGCGACCAGCTCGCCGCGTTCTGGGTCTCCAAGGCGCCGCTCTCGTATCTCGGCTGGGGCAAGACCACGCAACTGGGCTATGGCCTCGGTCTGGCGATGGGCGCAAAAACCGTGCATCCGGAGAAGCTCTGTATCAACGTGTGGGGAGACGCTGCCTTCGGTTTCACGGGACTCGAGCTGGAGACGGCGGTGCGCGAGGGGATTCCCGTGCTCTCCGTGTTGTTCAACAACTCCTCGATGGCGACCGAGCTCCCGATGATGCAACTGTCGACCGGGAAATATGGGACCACGAACGTGGGCGGCGACTACACCGCGATCGCCCGTGCGTTGGGTGCGTACGCGGAGCGGGTCGTCCAGCCATCCGAGATCGTGCCGGCGCTGCGGCGCGGAATCGAGCAGACACGAAGAGGAGTTCCCGCGCTGTTGGAGTTCATCACCTCGCAGGAAACGGCCTTCTCCGGGATGGCTGACGGATAGAGCCGTGGGCAGGCCGGGCAAGCTCGAGAACGCCTTCACCATCGCGGATCTGCGGGCGCTGGCGGGACGGCGGCTGCCCAAGGCCATCTTCGATTATATCGACGGCGCTGCGGAGACCGAGACCGCGATGAGGCGAAACACCGCGGACTTCGCGGCGCTCACATTCATGCCGCGGGTTCTCGTCGACGTGTCGCGGCGCGACTCGTCGGTGCCCATCCTCGGAGAAGCGGCGGCGCTGCCGTTGGTCATCGCGCCGACGGGGATGGCGGCGCTGGCGTGGCCCAACGCCGACCTCGCACTCGTTCGAGCGGCCTCGGCCGCAGGCGTGCCCTTCACGGTCAGCACCATGGCAAGCACGAGCATCGAGGATGTACGGAACGCGGCGCCGCAAGCGCGGTTGTGGTTCCAATTGTACGTGGTCAAGGATCGAGCCGCGGTACGCTCGCTCATTGCCCGGGCGGCGGCGAACGGCTGCGAGGCGCTGGTGCTGACGGTAGACGTGCCGGTCGGCGGCAAACGCCTTCGCGATCTCAACAACGGGGTCGCGGTGCCGGTCCGGCCGACTCCCGGCCTCGCGTGGGATATCTTGCGCCGTCCGCATTTTTGCGCGCAGGTACTGCGCCATGGTTTCCCGCGACTGCGCCATCTCGCACTGGACGGCAAAGAATCGCACGCGGGCACCGCGTCGGGACGGCTGGACGCCGCACTCAACTGGACGGACGTGGGGTGGCTGCGTGATCAATGGCCGCGGCGCCTGGTGCTCAAGGGAGTGTTGCGGCCGGAGGACGCCGTGCGGGCGGTGCAATCCGGGTTCGATGCGATCGTGCTGTCGAATCACGGCGGCCGCCAGCTCGACTACGCGCCCTCCGGGCTCAGCATGCTGAGCGCCGTTCGGAGCGCGATCGGCGCGCGCGCCGAAATCCTGGTCGACGGCGGCGTGCGCCGCGGCGGCGACATTGCCAAGGCGCTGGCGCTCGGTGCGACCGCCGTCATGGTCGGGCGGGCGACGCTATACGGCGTGGCGGCGGGAGGCGAGCAGGGCGCCGCCCGTGCGCTCGAGATCCTGGCGTCCGAGCTCGATCGATGCCTGGCGTTGCTCGGCTGCCCGGGAGCGCGGGATCTGGATGCCGGCTTCCTTCGCGGGGCCTTCGGCGCAGGCTGAGGCAGCGTGTAAACTACGCCGAGCCAGCAAGGGAGCCATTCATGATCCGACGGGTATTGCCGACTGCGGTCGCCTTCATTCTCACGGCGACGATGCCGGCGCTGTCCGCGCCGGTCACGGACGAAACGGACAAGGGCGCCCAGGACCCGGTCAGCGTGCTGGTCGGACGGCTGGACCTCGAGAGGTACAAGGCGACGATCAAGGGCCTGACGAAGTTCGGCGACCGACGCCAGGGCACCGACCGCAATCGCGCCGCCGTCGACTGGATCGAGGCGCAGCTCAAGAGCTACGGTTGCGCCGGCATCGCGCGCATCAAGTACCAGTACACGCCGGACGGCCCGCGCCGCGCGTCGGGGCCTCATGTCGCCAAGGGCACGCCGGTGGGCGGCGCCCGCTACCGCGGGGTCGTCACGCCGACCGGCGTGAACACCGATCCGCTGTTGCAGCCGGACGAGAAGCTGCGCGCGTTGAATTCCCAGCCGACCCGGCCCGGCGAGCGCGAGGAGGTGTACTGCACCAAGGTGGGCTCGACCCATCCCGAGGAGATGTACATCGTGGGAGGGCACATGGACGGCCACGGCTGGGGTGAGGCGGCCAACGACGACGGCTCCGGCACCGCCCTGGTGATGGAGCTCGCCCGCGTTCTCTCCTCGCGCGATGTGAAGACCGAGCGCTCGATCCGCTTTGCGTTGTGGAACAACGAGGAGACCGGCCTCGACGGTGCGTATGCGTATGTGGATCAGCGGGCCGGCCTGCAGGGCAAGGAGGAGCCTCCCGGGTCCGGGAAGTATCCCGAGCCCCGCTGGCTCGGCATGATCCAGCACGACATGATGATGTTCGATCACGGCATGCCGCGGCCCGACGGCACGATGGCGCCGAAGCAGCGGCCCGAGGCGGACGTGAACGTCGAATTCCAGTCGCGCTCCAAGCAGGCCGAGGGCGCGCAGAAACTGGCGTGGGAGCTGTATGCGGCGAACGAGGCCTACGCGACCAACTATCCCGCAGCCGTCGGACCGCACATGACCAACACCGACAGCACGCCGTTCATGGATCTCGTGCCCGCGATCAGCGTGCGCGAGAACGAGCGGGGACGGGAGATCGGCGCCGGCTGGGACCCGCAATGGCATCAGCCGAGCGACGTCTATGCGACTTATTCCGATGACGACTTCCGCCTCGGCTTGAACGCGGCACAGACGACGCTCGGCGCCATCGGGCGGCTGACCGGCGCCACGTTGACGAAGTAGGCCACACCCAAGGGCCGCCCCGGTAGCAATTGGATGAGCGGTCCCGGCCGCGTGTAGTGGTTCCCCGGACAACGCGCTCAAGAGTGCGTGGCAGCTGCCGATGGCGTGGGTCATGAACCCACACTGGCTTCGCGCCGCGCTCACCCTCGTGACCGCGGCATGCTTCTCGGCCTGCCACAGCTCGAGCAGCGGCTCCTCGACCGGTCTCGCGGACACCGGCTCCAATTCAATGGTCGTCACCTCCGTCGATTCGGTCGACGCCATCGTCAACAGCGGCGCGGTGACGGCCTCCTTGACGTTCAACGCGAGCGAATCCGCGCCGGCCGCCAATCTCACGGTCACGGCGGGGCTCTCGTCGCTGCCCGCCGGGTGGAGCGGACCCTCGACGTTCAGCTGCGCCTCGGTGGGCACCGGCAGCGGCTGCGTGCTCGATCTCACCTACACGCCGACCGCGGTCGCCAAGGGCGCGCTGGTCATCAAATACAGCTTTACCGACGGCAGCGGCGTCACGCAGAGCAGCTCGGCGACCATCGACTATGCAGGCACGACCAACAACAACGTCGTGGCGACCCCCGCGCCGTCGGGCCAGGTCGTCGCGATGGTCGGCGGCGGCGCGCAGCCGATGGCGGTGACGTTCACGACGGACGACGGCAATCCGGCGACCGCGCTGACCGTGACCACCAATCTTCTCTCCCTGCCTTCGGGGTGGGCGAGCAGCGCGCACACCTTGACCTGTGCCAGCGTCAGCACCGGCAGCGCCTGCCGATTGCCGCTCAGCTTCGAGCCGAAGGCGGTCGGCTCGGGCACCCTGACCCTGAGCTATGAATACGCCAACGATTTCGGTACCGCGAAGACCGGCGTGCTGCACATCCCGTATGCGGCGACGGTACACGACAACGTGGTCGGCACGGCGTCGGCGTCGCCGGTGTACAGCCCCGTCGGCAGCGGACCGGTTTCCGTTCCGGTGACGTTCACGACCGATGACGGCAATCCCGCCACCCATCTGGTCGTGACCTCGAGCCTGACCGGGTTGCCCGCGGGCTGGAGCAGCACCGCGAGCAGCTTCACCTGCGGCACGGTGAGCACCGGGACCGGCTGCCGTCTGCCGCTCAGCTTCACGGCAGCGATCGGCGCCACGGGGACCCTGCAGCTCGCGTACGGCTACCTGGACAATGCGGGGACGGCGAAGACCGGCACCGTCAGCGTCGCCTACACCTCGACCACCCACGACAACATCGTCGGAGCCGCCTCGATCGCCGGCACGGTCCGGGTCGCCGTCGACGCCAGCCAGGCCGTCGCCGTGACCTTCACGACCGACGACGGCAACGTGGCCACCGCGTTCCACGTCACGTCGGGCTTGGGCTCCCTGCCGGCCTATTGGACCGGGCCCGGCAGCCTGAGCTGCGCCGCCGTCAGCACGGGCACGGGCTGCCAGCTCAGCCTGACGTTTGCGCCGCTGGCGACCGCCAGCGGCACCGTGACGCTGGGATTCAGCTATGTCGACAGCGCGGGGACGGCGAAGACCGGCACCGTGAGCGTGCCGTACGCCGTCAAGCACGTGTACGTCACGGACGCGAGCGGCGTCTATGTATGCTCGATCGTGAGCGGCGGGGCGCTCTCCGGGTGCACGCTCACGGCGCTCAACCGGGTGGATTCGAGCAGCAATCCGCTCCAGGGCGCCTATGGCATCGCGTTCTCCGGCGATTACGCGTACGTCAATCAGTACCCCGACGCGAGCGTGTCGATCTGCGCGGTGACGCCGTCCGACGGGACCCTCACCGGCTGCACGACGTTCGCGTTCACGGGCGGCGCGAGTTACGGCTATTCCGTGTTCGCTTCCAGCGCCTACCTCTACATCGAAAACAGTTCCGCGCAGTACTGCCCCATCGGGGCCAACGGGGCGCTCGGGAGCTGCAGCAACGTCACCGGCGGGGTGACCGAATATTCGTTCGGGATCTATTCGAGCGCCGGGTTGGCGTACGTGTCGCCTCTCTCCGGCAACGTCCAGGTTTGCGCCGTCAGCGCGGGCGGCGATCTCACGCCCTGCGTCGATTCCGGCATTGCGGACGGCGGCGCGCTGACCGTGGACGGAAACTTCGCCTTCCTCACGCCGTGGGGATCGAACGCCGTGAAGACGTGCTCGATCCTCGGCAACGGCATGCTCGGCGCCTGTTCGTCATCGACCGTGACGGGCGCCGGAACGGGCGGCTCGGTCGGCACGGCGGTGTTCGGAGAGAATGCCTACAGCGTCGCCTCGACCGACGTGGAGCACTGTGCGGTGAATACCCTCACGGGCGCGCTCAGCGCCTGCGCGGTATCCGACGGCGGAGCGACATTCGTGGCGCTCGGCGGGATCGCGAGCTACTGACGCTCGTGGCTGGGAGTCTGGGCGGCAGGAGGGAGGCCCCGGTGCCCTTCGACCGACCTCCACTCGGGCGTACCGTCCCGTCTGGGTAAGAGCTAGTCGGGCACTGCTACCCGTAGATGGGTCTCGAGGCCGCAGCTAGACCGGTGCTCATCAGGCGGCCCCAAGGTGGACGTCGGAACATCTAACGGGTAGCAGTGCCCGCCTAGCTCTTACCCAGACGGGGCGGTACGCCCGAGCGGAAGTCGAAGGGAACCGGGGTCTCCTTCCTACCGTCCTGACTCCTAGCCGAGCCGAGCGTTGCCTTGGCGATCTTCGCCGGATATAAGCGGTGAGGACTTCGAGTCCTTGATAGACACCAATTCAAGGGGAGACGCGCGCATGATGAGCAAATCCACGATCTTCGGCGGCCTCATGTTCCTCACGGGCACCGTCGCGCTCGCGCAGGATGCGATCCGGTATCACCTCAAGCATCTCACCGTGCTCGCCGAGGACGACAAGGTGCGGGTGCTCCGCTATGCGCCGCACGCGGGCGACAACACCCCGATGCACTCCCATCCGGAGACCGTGGTGTACGTGGTCAAGGGCGGCAAGGTGCGATACACCTTCCCCGACGGCACCACGAAGGAGGGGGAGCTCAAAACGGGCGAGGCCATGATCCGCCCGCCGGTGACGCACGCGGACGAGGCGCTCACGGACGTGGAATCGATCCTGATCGAGATCAAGAAATAGCGGCGCGAAAGGCGGCGCGGGAAGGTCCGACGGCGCTACGCGCCGCGTGAATCGGGCTGCAGGGCGAAGTCGGCCGCGGCGAGCGCATGAAGCCGCGTCGTGTCGAGAATGGGGACCGGCGAATCGCCGTCCCCCACGAGCAGCGTGATCTCGGTGCAGCCGAGGATGATGGCCTGCGCTCCGCGCTGCGCGAGCCGCGTCATGACGGCGCGGAAGACGTTGCGGGACCGCTCGTCGAGCCGGCCGGCACAGAGCTCCTCGTAAATGATGCGATGGATCTCGTCCCGCTCGCCGCTCTCGGGAACGAGCACCTCGAGTCCGTGCCGCTGCTCGAGCCGCCGGCGGTAGAAATCCTCCTCCATCGTGAAGCGGGTCCCGAGCAGCCCGACCGTGCGAGCTCCCCGGCTCGTGGCTGCGGCTCCGGTCGGGTCGGCGATGTGGAGCAGCGGGATTTCTGCGTGCGCGGCGATTTGAGGCGCGACCTTGTGCATGGTGTTCGTGCACAGGACGAGACATTCGGCACCGGCGCTTGCAAGCCGCCGCGCCGCCGCGCCGAGGGTCGAGCCCGCCTCGTCCCAGCGACCTTCGTGCTGGAGGCGCTCGATGGGGCCGAAGTCCACGCTGTAAAGCAGGATTTCCGCGGAGCGCAGCGGGCCGAGGCGCTCGCGCACGGTCTCGTTGATGATCCGGTAGTACGGAACGGTGGACTCCCAGCTCATGCCGCCGATCAAGCCGATCAATCGCATGTCGTCATCCTCTGGGCCGGTTCCGGGAGTGATACTCTGCCGCGATCGTCGTCAATTCACCAGGAAGGCGCCTCTCGCATGTCGACACCCACGACCCCCGTCCCTGCACCGTCCCGCCCGCGGGCGGCGCGGCTCGCGCTGCCTGGCGCCCTGGCACTCGCCGCCGTCGGGCTTTTCGCCGGGCCGGGCTCGGCGTACGCGGCGGCGAAGACGCTGCAGATTTATTTCATCGACGTGGAGGGCGGTCAATCCACGTTGATCGTGACTCCGGATCACCGATCGCTGTTGATCGACACGGGATGGGCGGGGGACGGCGTCGGCTATCGGCCCGGCGATCCTCATCGGGCACGCGATGCCAATCGCATCGTGGCGGCGGCGCACGACGCCGGCATCGAGCAGATCGATTATCTGCTGATCACGCATTTTCACGACGATCACGACGGCGGCGTCGCGGAGCTCGCCAGGCTCATGCCGATTCGCACCTTCGTCGACCATGGCGCCCCGAGCCCCGGGGCCGTGAGCTCGAGCGTCGATACCAAGAACGCGTTCGAGGCCTACGAGGCCGTGCGCAAGGACGGCAAGCATCTCGAGCCGCGCCCGGGTGATCGCCTGCCGCTGCGGGACGCCGAGGCGATCGTCGTGACCTCCGCCGGAGAAACGCTGGACATGCCGTTGCCGCGTGCGGGTTTGACGAACGACGCCTGCAAGGTCCCGGCGATACCGCCGGGCGATCCTTTCGAGAATCCCCGCTCCACCGGCATCGTGCTGCGGTTCGACCGGTTCCGCTTCCTGGACCTGGGCGACCTCAGCGGGCCGCCGCTCCATGATCTCGCCTGTCCCAAGGATCTCATCGGCCCGGTCGATGTCTACCTGGTCGCCCATCACGGGGGGCCGGACATCGCCGATCCCGCGACCTTCGCCGCGTTCAAGCCGCGGGTGGCCGTCATGAACAACGGCCTCAAGAAGGGCGGCTCGCGCGCGACCTATCAGTTGCTGCATGAGGTGGCGGGTCTCGAGGATGTCTGGCAGCTGCACGCGTCCGGCGACGCGGGCGATGCCAACTTCGCCGCCGATCACATCGCCAATCTGGACGAGACCACCGATCATTGGATCAAGCTGGTGGCGCACGCGGACGGCTCGTTCGAGGTCATCAATCCGAGGACCGGAAGCTCGAAGAGCTACGCGAAGCACGCCGGCCAGTCGAGCGCGCCCATGCCGGTCGGTTGAGTGGGCTCGCGCCGGCGGGTCGAGCACGGCCGCCGGGCGTGATGGAGCGAATTCCATCGTCCGATGGATTGCGGCTCACGATGAGGGCACCAGCACCCGCGCCACGACCTTCCGCAGCAGCGCGAGGCTGATCCCCGCGCCGAGGACGATGGCCGTGTGCATCAGCCAGAAGCGCTCGCCCGACATCCGCTCCAGGAAACTGCCGAGCCAGCCCGCCAGCATGTTGGCCGCGAACAGGTGCAGGTAGTAGATGCCGGCCATCATGCCGCTGAGCGCGCGCGGCCCCACGCGCGCATACAGAGCAAGGCCGACCGGGACGAAGTTCGCGTAGCCGATGTCGTTCAAGGTTTCGAACAGCACCGCCCAGCCGAGGCCGATCCTGTGTCCCGATACGGCGGCAAGATGCGACCCGAGCGCGGGCACCAGCGGCGCCAACGAGAGGATCAGGGTGGCAAGCGTCATCTTGGTGATCTCGTCGGGCTCGAGGCGGCGGCGCGTCCAGCGGCGCCAGAACACCACCGAGCCCCCGATCATCAGCACCGCGACGACCGAACCGAACGAGAAGAGCCAGGTGACAGGCATGCTCATGCCGAGGACGTGGAACTCATAGGTGTCGGCGGCCCAGACGATGTACGCGTTGTAGGCTTGATAGTCGGCGACCTGCGCCGCACCGAAGATCGGCAGCAGCGCGAGCATAAGGGCGAGCTTGCGTCCTTCTCCCGGAGCGAGCGTGCGCCGATTGAATTTCGCGTCCGTGCGGGTGCGATCGGGGGGCAGCGCCGCGCGGCCACGAAGATAGATGGTCAGCGCAATCAGCATCCCGGCGCCGGCGGCGCCGAAACCCCAGTGATAGCCGTATCTCTCGCCGAGCGTTCCGCACACCAGAGGCGCCGCGACGATCGCCAGGCTGATGGCCATGAAGTAGATCTGAAAGCCGGTGGATGCGCGCGGATCTCCGGGCTCATAGAGCTCGCCGACCTGGGCGGCGATGTTTCCCTTGAAAAAGCCGGAGCCCGCGAGCAGGCAGAGAAGTGCGAGCAGGAAGGTGGCCGCGAACGCCATCAGGAAGTGCCCGGCCGCCATGAGCAATGCGCCGAGCACCACCGTACGGGTGCGGCCGATGAGCCGGTCGGCGACGTAGCCGCCGAGAATCGGCGTGAGGAACACGCCCCCGGCGTACATGCCGAAGATGATCGACGCCAGAGCTTGCGGGGTCAGCGTTCCGTAGAGCGACTCGACGGCACTACGGAACACGCGGAATCCGGCGATGTGCTCGAGCTCGCCGGGCAGCAGCAGACGCCGCGTCATGTAGAGCACGAGCAGCGACTGCATCCCGTAATACGAGAAGCGCTCCCAGAACTCGGCCGAGCTCAACCACACGAGACCGCGCGGATGGCCCATCAACGAGTGCTGTTGCGTACGGCTGTTCATGCGGCTCACGACGCTCGTACCGACATTCGAGCTCTCCCGATTTGAGTTCAAGGGTGATACACGGTACCGTATATGGCAAGTATGTTGCTGTATATGGAACATCATAAATGAGCTCACTCAATAAGGGTTTGGCCATCCTCGATCTGTATTGCTCGCGTACCGCGGAGCTCGGCGTCACCGAGGCGGCGCGGCATCTCAATATTCCGAAGAGCAGTGCGTCGCGCCTGATGGCCGCGATGGCTCGCCAGGGTCTCCTGGAGGTGGAGGAGAAGACGCGGCGTTACCGGCCGGGATTCCTGGCGTTCAGGCTCGGCAGCCTCTACCAGTCGCACGCGTCGCTGGTCGATCTTGCGGATCAGGCCGTGGGCGATCTGGCGGAGCGCTACGCGGTCACCGGCTACGTGTCGCTGCTCGACCGCACCAACATCATCGTCATGCGGATGCGTCACGGATCGACGCCGCTCCGGACCATCGTCTCCGAGCCAGGCTCTTGCGAGCCCGCATTCAACACCGCCGCGGGCCGCGCACTGCTCGCGCGCATGGACGACTCCGTGCTCAAGGACCTGGTGCCTCCGGTGTGCGAGGGCGAGGATGGCAAGCGCGTGCGCTCCAAGGAATGGCTCAAGCTGCTCGACGCGATGCGGGCGCGCGGGTGGGCGGAGGCCTCCCATTATGAGGGTCAGATCGGCGCCATCGCGGTCGCGGTCGTTCCCGATGACACGAAGACCAAGCCGGTTGCCTTGAGCCTCTCGTTCCCGCAGACCTCGGTCGATGCCGCGTGTCGCACCCGCATGGTTGGGGACCTCGTGCGCTGTGCCGAGGACCTCAGCCGGCGCTTTCGCGTTCCGCACTAGCGCGGCGCGGCCGAATTCCATGCCGGAACGTCAACTGAACGTCGGTACCGCGCGCGGCGAGCCGGGTCGCTGGACCAAAGGACGCCTCACGCTCGGCGAGTATGCGGACGGCGCCATCGAGTCGCCCGTGAATCTGCTTTGCGGCGCGAGGCCGGGCAAAGTGCTCTGGGTTCAGAACGCCGTTCACGGGGACGAGGCGGGCGGAGCGATCGGAATCTTGAGATTCCTGCACCGCTGCGATCCGACGCGGATGAGCGGCTCGATCGCCGCGCTGATGGTCGCCAATCAGCCGGCGTTTCGTGCACAGGCGCGTCTCACGCCCTTCGACGGCGAAAACATGAACCGCTGCTTCCCCGGAGATCGCGGCGGCGGGCATACGCGCGCAGCGGCGAGCGTTCTGATCGATACTGCCTGCGAGGCGGCGGATGCGGTCATCGATCTGCACTCGGGCGGCAACGAGGCGATCGTGCCGTTCTACACCATCTATCGGGACGATGGCAGCGCCGCCGCCGAGGCATCGCGCACGCTCGCCGTCGCAACGGGCGCGGCGACGGTCTGGGCGTGCCGCGACTCGTGGCTGGAGGGTGCGCTCTTCGCCAGCGTGGTGAAACGAGGCAAGCCGTCCGTGCTGATCGAGTGCGGGGGAGGCGGACCGGTTCTCGAGGAGCACGTCGACAATTTTGCGAATGCCCTCGAAGGTATCGCGCGAAGCCTCGAGATCCTGCCGCCCCCTGCCGTAGCGGGAAACGCCGCGAGGCCGAGCGCTGCCGGGCCCGGCACCGCCGCCGCTCGGGCGCGCGATCCGCGTGTGATCGATGGCTGCGCATTCGTCGTCAACCGGCGCGGCGGCTACTTCGAGCCGCTGGTCCGGGCCGGGGAGGTGGTCGAGGCGGGACAACGCATCGCTCGCATCCTGAGCCCGTACGGCGAAGTCCTCGAAGAGCTGGTCTCCCCGGTGGGCCCCGCCTTCATCGCCTCGATCGTGCGCGCCTACCTGCCGATCCATTCGGGCATCGAGGTGGCCGAGGCCATTCGGATAACAAAGCCCCCCGGGGCATAACCGCGCGCTCGATGCGCAAGAACCGCGAGGTAGGATCATGCACCCCAGAATAACGTCGCCGATCTTCCGGCTGTCGACGCTCGCAGCGCTCGCGCTGACCGCAGCCGCCGCGGGCGCGCAGTCCGCAGCCGTCTCGTCGGACGCGAGCGAAGCCTTGCCGGAAGTGACCGTGACCGCCCAAAAGCGCGTGGAGAGCGCTCAACAGGTTCCGCTCAGCCTTTCTACGCTGAGCGGCGGGACGCTCGAGTCGGAGCATCTGGTCGACATCGCCGATCTCACGCGCGCGATCCCGAACCTGTCGTTCTCGGCCTCGGGCAACGGCGCCGGGGCAGGGCTCAACAACCTCGAGATCCGCGGCATCAGCTCGCAGGCCGGTGCGGCCACGGTCGGCATATACCTCGACGACGTGTCGCTGACGACGGTGAACCTTGCGACGCAGGGCGTGCCTGAGCCGCGCTTTTTCGACCTCGACCGGGTCGAGGTGCTGCGCGGACCCCAGGGCACGCTCTATGGCGCGAGCTCCATGGGCGGCACCATCAAGTTCGTCAGCAATCAGCCCGATCCCCGCGCCTTCAGCGGCAACGTCTCGAGCGAGATCGCCCGCAACGAGGCCGGGGGCATGGACTACGTGGGAACCGGCGTCGTGAACATCCCGCTCGGCGGCGGAGCTGCGGCGCTTCGCGCGGGCGTGCAGGTGGGACGGCGGGGCGGCTACATCGACCTCGTGGATCCGACCACCGGTGGGCGCGAGGATTCCAACATCAACGGCACGGATTTCTACGTGGGCAAGCTCGCTCTCACCTGGAACGTGGGCGACCGTCTGGTCGTCAAGGGTGCCGCGTTCCTGCAGGACATTCAAAGCAACGACATCGACGTGAGCTATCTGACGTATCCGCCGGCGCCGCTCGGGCCCGCGGCCTCGGATGGCAGCAACCTTGCGCTGCCCCCGAACGTTTCCGCCAAGCTCGAGCGAGAGCCGGGCCGCGACCGAATGATCGTGCCGAGCCTCACCGTGGACTACGACTTCGGGGCCGCGGACCTCACCTCGACGACGGCGTATTTCTGGCGGGATTTTCACCGCAATTCCGATGCGACGGTATCCGACACGCTCGGTCTCGCAAACGACGTCATCGACCCCGCGGCCTGCTCGCCGGCGCCGCCGAACGGGGCGGGCTGCCAGGCCCTGTTCGACACCTTCAGCCGGCTGCCCTCCCTCGCAATCTTCGACACGACGACGCGCAAGACGTCCGAGGAGCTGCGTCTCGCGTCCAAGCCCTATGATCCGACGTCTGGGCCGCCCGTCACCTGGCTCGGCGGCCTGTATTTTGCGCACGAGATCGCCGGTTTCTTCGACGACGAGATCACCCCCGGCATCAACCAGGCGTTCGCCTCTTACGGCTATTCCCCATCGCAGGTCGACGCGCTGGTCGGCTGGGGCAACGCGGGCCCGCCGTTTCCCGCAAGCACGAACTACTTCAGCAGTCAGAGCTATGACGACAAGCAATATGGTGCATTCGGGGAACTGAACTACTACGTCGTGCCCTCGGTCCGGCTCACCGCCGGGCTGCGGTACACGCTCATCGATCAGGACTTCGCGCGCGCGCAGGGCGGCTACTGGACGGGCGTCGTGGACGATGCCTTCCAGGCCGCGAACCGCTCGCACGCGCTGACGCCGCGATTTGCGATCGGTTGGGACGTGACCACGGACAACGATCTCTACCTCAACGTTGCGAAGGGGTTTCGCGAGGGCAATGCCAACCGCCCGATTCCCCTCACGCCTTGCGTCGTCAGCACCTGCCCGGGCAGCCTGCAGAGCCTGGGACTCTCGTCGGTTCCCAACTCATACAGCCCCGACAGCCTCTGGAACTACGAGATCGGCGACAAGGCACGGCTGCTCGATCGACGCCTGTCGGTCGACACTGCGCTCTTCTACATGGACTGGAGCCGGCTGCAGCAGTCGGTTCCGCTGCCCGGTGGGTACACCTTCTTCACCAATACGGGATCTGCGAAGGTCTACGGCGCGGAGCTCGACATCCACGCCAAGCCCACCGACAACCTCACGCTCGGCCTCGCGGGCAACTTCACGCATGCGCAGATATCGACCACCACGCTGGTCGCGGGCATTGGTCCCGGGTCCCCGGTTCCCGGGGTTCCGACCTGGAGCAGCAGCGTCTCCGCGGAGTATCGCTGGCCCCTCGCCGGTGGCGCACACGCCTTCGTCAACGGCTCCTGGTATTTCACCGGGCCGAGCCATGGGACGTTCTTCACCGACGAGCCGGACTACGACCGTCCTTCCTATTCGATCGGCAACGCCGGCGCCGGAGTGTCGTTCGGACATCTGCTGATGAGCGTATTCGTGAAGAACCTCGCGAGCGAGCAGAAGATCATTCAGCAACCGCTCGTCGAGGTGACCAATCTCGCCTATCGGCCCTGGCCGAGGGTTGTCGGGGTGAGCGCTTCGTACGACTTCTAGCAAAACCCCGTAATATCCGCGCGTGACCGGCCGGGAATGGGAGGAGCGGCGATGCGGGTACGTGCAGGAGTGGCGCAGGTGGGCGCGGTGCCCTTCGACGTTGCGGGCACCATCGACAAGACCGAGAACTGGATCGCCCGGGCGGGAGCCGCGGGATGCCGCATCGTCGTGTTTCCCGAAGCGCTCGTCTCCGGGTATCCGAAGGGACTGGACTTCGACATCTCGGTGGGCCGCAGGACCGAGCGCGGGCGTGCGGAGTTCGCCCGCTATTTCGCGGGTGCGATCGCGGTGCCCGGCCCCGAGACGCAGCGGTTGGGCGAGGCCGCGCGCGCGGCGGGTTGCCACGTAGTCATCGGTGTGATGGAGCGCGAGCTGGGCACGCTCTACTGCACGGCACTTTTCCTGGGTCCGGACGGCGTGCTGCTCGGCAAGCATCGCAAGCTCATGCCGACGGCGGGCGAGCGCTTTGCATGGGGATTCGGCGACGGCTCGACGATGCCCGTGTTCGCGACGCCGATCGGCCACATCGGTGCCGTGATCTGCTGGGAGAATTACATGCCCATGCTGCGGATGGCGATGTACGCCAAGGGGATCTCGCTGTATTGCGCTCCGACCGCGGACGATCGCGAGACCTGGCTGCCGACCATGCGCCACGTCGCCCTGGAGGGGCGCTGCTTCGTGTTGACGGCCTGCCAGGTGATGAGGCTGCGCGACTACCCGGGCGACTATCGCTGCTCGATCGCCACCGACCCGGAAGCGCTGATCATGCGCGGCGGCTCGGCGATCATCGACCCGCTCGGCCACGTGCTGGCCGGTCCGGTGTTCGACGAGGAGGGGTTGCTGACCGCGGAGCTCGACCTCGACGCGCTGCCGCGGGCGAAATTCGATTTCGATGTCGCCGGCCATTACGCGCGGCCGGACGTGTTCTCGCTCTCGGTCGATGAATCACCGAAGCGCGCGGTAACGCCCAAAGCGCCGGATGCCTGAGAGCGGCGCTGCCCGGGTCAGTGCGTGCGCTGAAAGTGCCGCTCGATCGACGTGTGCGCGATGGCCTTGCTCTCGATCAGAAAATCGATGTCGGCGGCGGTGCCGTTCGCCGGCACCTCCAGGTGATCGACGCTGAGCGCGTAGATCGTGATGACGTAGTGGTGCGGCGCGTCGCCGATGTCGGGGCAGGGCCCGTAGTAGTGATGCTGAGGGGCATCGCCGTCCGGCAACCCCTGCTTGGCGCCGGCCGGCATGCCCGAGCCCCCGACGCTGCCCGCGCCGTGCGGAAGTCCGGTGGTCGAGGCGGGAAGATCGTAGACGATCCAGTGCCACCAGCCGGAGACCGGCGGCTTGTAGGAATCGAACATGGTGATGGCGAAGCTCTTGGTGCCGGCGGGCGCGCCGTGCCACTCGAGCGCGGGGGAGACGTTGCCGCCCTTGCAGCCGAACTCGTTGGCCATGAGCTCCTCGCGGAACGCATCCGTGGGGTTCTTGACGGTGGGCAAGTCGGGGCTGCTGACCCGGAAGGTGGACGTGCCGCCCGCGCCCCATGCGAGGCCCGCCTGCAGCAGGGTCAACCCGAGCAGCCCGGCAAGCCGGGTCCAACGGAAGCGTGCAGAGAGATTCAGTGTCATGGATGATCCGCCATCGTTATTTCGGCAGCATATTACGATAGATCCACTATGGAAATCTCCGGATCGCGATCGCGGGGTGCCTCAGTCCAGGTCGACTGCGAAGCGCTTGAGCTCGGCCAGCGAGCAGTGGAGCAGGGCACCCTCGTGAGTGGCGCGCAGCACGACCCGGGGCGCGCGGCCGGCCTCGAGCGCCTCTTGCCAGCGCGGGGCGCAGAGGCACCAGCGGTCGCCGGCCGCGAGGCCGGAAAAGCCGGCCTCGGGCACCGGCGTCGACAGGTCGTTGCCGCGCGACCGTGAGAATTCCAGGAATGCATCGCTCATGACGGCACAGACGGTATGGCTGCCCACGTCCTCACGGCTGGTGTCGCAGCAACCGTCGCGGAAGAATCCCGTCATCGGCCTGATCGAGCAGATCTCGAGCCGCTCGCCGAGCACGTTGCGGGGCTCGCCGCGTCCGCCGCCGCCTCTCGCGTCCTCCCGAAGCATGATCCGTCGCTCTGTGCTCATGTCGGTCAGTAACTTACAGCATCCTGTTGAGGTAGCGCCAGCGCCGTACTGCCGGCGACACGCTCGTTGCCCCTGGGCGCGCCCGGCCCATCGCCCGATTCCGCCCTTCGTCCGGCGAAATCCCGCGTCCGTCGGATTTGTGCGGACGGCCGCGGGCTTCGCTAGTATCGGATGACACCATAACGAGGTTCCTCGGGGAATGAGCATCGGCGTGGGTGAGGTGTCCGGGAGCGGCTCGCTCTACTGGCGTGCACGCTTGCGCGGCCTGTTCGGCGGCCTCGGCTACGCGCTGGCGCTCGCGCTCGCGCTGGTGGTGTCGTGGGCGATCCAGTCGCAGGCGAACAATCTGCCGCGGTACGGGAGCGCCGAGGCGCTGCGGTACATCGCCCTCACGACCCTGCAATACGCGGTGGCCATCCTGCCGCCCTTGCCGCTGCTGATCCTCACCCTGAACCTCGCCCCGCGTGCCCCGCTCAAGCGGGCGGCGTGGCTGCTCCTGCCGGTGTTCGCCATGGCGGCGTGGAGCTCCTGCTACATGTTGCCGACGGATGATCCGGTCTGGGGCGGATATTTCGCGGACCGCCTGCTGACGGCGGGGCTGCTCGCCGCCGTGTGCTGGTATCAGAGCGCGATGCGCGGTGCGACCGGGGCCTTGATGGGGACGCAGATCGAGGGCGCGACGCTCGGCGGCGAGCTCGAGCGCGCCCGCCTGCAGATGCTGCGCTCGCAGATCGAGCCGCACTTCCTGTTTAATACGCTCGCGAACGTCCGCACGCTCGCGCGCATCGACCGAACCTCGGCGGTCGGGATGCTGGACAATCTCATGCGCTATCTCGCCGCCGCGCTGCCCAGGCTGCGCGAGGGCGGCTCGACCCTCGGCGACGAGATGCGGCTGGTGGATTCCTACCTCGGAATTTTCCGCGTCCGCATGGGCACACGCCTCTCCTACGAAGTGAGCATGGCCCCGGAGCTCGCCGATCAGCGGATTCCGACCATGATGCTCCTGACGCTCGTCGAGAATGCCTTGAAGCACGGCATCAACCCCGCCGTCGAAGGCGGCTTCATCCGGGTGGGCGCGTCGCGCTCGGGGTCATCGCTCGTGCTGGAGGTGGCCGACTCCGGGCACGGCATGGCCGACCACCCGCGCGAGGGTACGGGCACCGGCCTCGCCAACGTCCGCTTGCGCTTGCTGATGCAGTATGGAGAAGCGGCGACCCTGACCCTGGCACATGGGGTGCCTCGCGGGGTCGTGGCTGCCATCGCGCTGCCACTGCGCGCCACCGCATGAGCTCGGACGCCGACACCGCCGACGAGACGGGCCTGCGGCGCACGGGATTCGCCCGCGCCGTCGCGGACGCGTTGACCTGGCGGGCGCTGTTGACGGCCCTCGGACTCGGTCTCGTGCTGAACCTTCTGCGCCTGGCACAGTATTGGCGGGTCGCTCCGCCCAGCATGCCCTGGTCCGGCCTGATCATCACGAATCTCGGAGCCCTGTCGGTGCTCCTCGCCGCGCTTGCGGCCGACGAGGCGATCCGCCGCGGCGCGCGGTTCTATCCGACGTACTTCGCGTTGCTGCTGTCGGCGGCGCTCGTCGCGACGGCGGGCCAGTGGTACATCCGGCGCTGGCTGCACCTCTATACCGTGATGACGCGCCCGGATATTCCGCTCATCCTGCAGCTCACGCAGAACATCATGGTGGCCTTCGACGTCATCATCTACGGCGGCTTCGCGATGCTCGCCTACCTGAATTACCGCAGCGCGCAGCGCATCATGGAGGGCGTGCGCGGCGCCGAGCTGCGGCGCTTGCGCATCGAGCGCCAGATCACCGAGTCGCGCCTCGCGACGGCGCGGGCGCAGATCGATCCCGATCGCCTGCTCACCGACCTCGAGCAGGTGCGCGAGCTCTATGGGCGGGGCATTGAGGACGCGGACGCCGCACTCGATTCGTTGATCGCGAGCCTGCGGACCTCGGTGATGGGGGCCGCGGCGGCGCTGCGGGTGCGTGAGCCCACCCCATGACGCAGCCGACGGCCATCATCGCCGAGGACGAGCCGCTGCTGCGCACGGAGATTCGCGAGACTCTCCGGGCGGTCTGGCCGGAGCTCGACATCGGCGCGGAAGCGGCGGACGGGCTCGAGGCCATCCAGGCGATCGACAGGCTGGCTCCCGACATCGTGTTCCTCGACATCCAGATGCCCGGCGCGACCGGCCTCGACGTGGCGGCGCACGTGAGCGGCAGGGCGCACGTCGTGTTCATCAGCGCGTTCGATCAGCACGCGCTCGCCGCGTTCGAGCGCGGTGCGTTCGACTACATACTGAAGCCGCTGTCCATGGCGCGGCTCGAGCTCACGGTGAGCCGGCTGCGCGAGCGGCTGCGCCAGCCGCCGGCGGACCTGCATGACCTGCTCGAGCTGCTGCGCGACGCGGGCGCCGGCCAACGGCAATACGTCAAGTGGCTGTCGGTGCCGCAGGGGGCCGATCTGCGCATCGTCACCGTGGACGAGGTCTGTTATCTGCGATCCGATCAGAAGTACACCGCGCTCGCGACGCGCTCCGCGACGTATCTCCTCAATTCTGCGCTCAAGGAGATGACGGAGAAGCTCGATCCGGCGATGTTCTGGCAGATCCACCGCGGCATCATCGTCAACGTCGGCGCCATCGACACGATCTACCGCACCTTCCGCGGCACGCTCGAGGTCAAGCTCAAGGATCGCGCCGAGGTGCTGCCGGTCAGCACGGCGCACGCACACCTTTTCAAGCCGGCCTGACGAGCCCGCCGATGCCAGAGCTTCCGGACATCAACGCCTATCTGCATGCGCTCGAGCCGCGCATCGTCGGCCGGACGCTCGAGCGCGTGCGCATCGGGTCACCGTTCGTGCTGCGAACCGCCCAACCGCCCATCGGGCAGGTCGAGGGCCAGCGCGTGCGCGAGCTGCGCCGGATCGGCAAGCGGGTGGTGATCGGTCTCGCAGACGGCTCGTGGGTGGTGATCCACCTCATGATCGCCGGGCGCCTGCACTGGCGGCCCGCGGGCGCGAAGCTCTCGGGGCGCAACCACCTCGCCGCATTCGATTTTGCCGGCGGCTCGCTGGTGTTGACGGAGGCGGGCACCAAGCGGCGCGCGTCGATTCACGTCGTCGAGGGGGAAGCGGCGCTCGAGGCCATGGACCCCGGCGGCATCGACGTGCTCGCGAGCGGCGCCGAGGAGTTTCGCGCGGCGATGACGGCGGAGAATCGCACCCTGAAGCGCGCGCTCACGGACCCGCGCGTCCTCTCCGGCATCGGCAACGCCTATTCGGACGAGATCCTGCATGCCGCGCAGCTGTCGCCGCTGGCGCTCACGCAGAAGCTTCGCCCCGAGGAGTGGGGCCGCTTGTATACTGCGACACGCCGGACCCTGGAGATGTGGATGCAGCGGCTCGCGGCGGAGGCCGACAAGAGCTTTCCCGAGAAGGTCACTGCATTTCGTCCCGATATGGCAGCGCACGGACGCCATGGCAAGCCTTGCCCCCGCTGCGGGGAGCCCATCCAGCGCATTCGCTACGCGGACAACGAGACCAACTATTGCGCGCGCTGCCAGACCGGCGGCAGGTTGTTGGCCGACCGCGGCCTGTCGCGCCTGCTGGGCGCCGACTGGCCGCGGACCTTGGACGAGCTGGAGCTGCTCAAGAAGTGACGATGGACCGGGAATCCGAAGCGGGCGGCGGCCTGCGCCACACGCTGCGCCAGCGGCACATGACCATGATCGCGTTCGGCGGCGTGATCGGTGCGGGCCTTTTCGTGGGCAGCGGAGTCGTGATCCGGCAGACGGGTCCCGCGGCCGTATTGTCGTTCGTGATCACCGGCATGCTGGTGGTGATCGTGATGCGGATGCTGGCGGAGATGGCGGTTGCGCGGCCCGCGGTGGGCTCGTTCTACGAGTACGCGCGCGCGGCCTGGGAGGACCGGCCGCTGACGGCGGCGTTGGCCGCGTTCCTCACCGGCTGGATGTACTGGTATTTCTGGGTGATCGTCGTCGCGTTGGAAGCGGTGGCGGGCGCCGATCTCATCCGCTTCTGGTGGCCCGATGCGCCCGGCTGGCTGGTGAGCCTCGCGATCATGGTATGCCTCACCGTCTCGAATCTGGTCTCGGTGCGCTCGTACGGGGAATTCGAGTTCTGGTTTGCCTCCATCAAGGTCCTGGCCATCGTGGTGTTCCTGGCGGTCGCGGCCGTCGCCGTGCTCGGGCTGTGGCCGGGTGCCCACCCGGGCCTCGGCAATCTCACCATGCACGGCGGCTTCGCCCCCAACGGCGTGCTGCCGATCTTCACCGGAGCGGTGGCGGCGACGGGGTTCTACTTCGGCGCCGAGATCGTCACCATCGCCGCGGCCGAAGCGGCCGAGCCGGCGAAGGCGGTGGCGCGCGCCACCAACTCGGTGATCACCCGCGCGTTGCTGTTCTATGTCGGCTCGGTGCTGCTCGTCGTGTGCCTGGTGCCTTGGAACTCGCCCGCCATCGCCCGGCCGTACGTCAGCGCGCTCGAGGCGCTGCACATCCCGGGTGCGGCGCACGTCATGAACGCGGTCGTGCTCACGGCGGTGCTGTCCGCGCTCAATTCCGGGCTGTATGCCTCCTCGCGCATGCTCTTCGCGCTGACCCGGCGGGGCGATGCGCCGCGCGCGTTCGCCAAGCTCAGCCGGAACGGCGTGCCGAAGCGGGCCATCCTGCTCGGCACCTTGTTCGGCTACGGCGCGGTGATCACGTCGTACGTGGCGCCGGACACCGTCTTCGCCTTTCTGGTGAACTCCTACGGGACGGTGGCGATCTTCGTGTACGTCTCGATCGCAGTCTCGCAGCTGCGGCTTCGATCCCGGCTCGAGCGCGAGGGGCACGGCAAGCTGGCCGTGCGGGTTTGGGCGTTTCCCTGGCTCACCTACGCGGCGATCGCCGGCATGCTCGCGATCGTGCTCGCCATGGCGCTGATTCCGGAGCAGCGCACGCCGCTCTTGTTCGGCCTGATCAGTCTCGGAGTGCTGTTGATCGGGTTTGCGCTGCGGGTGCGATTCGGGCCGGTCAGTACGGCCGATCCCCGATCACCGTCGCCCGGTGCATGACGCGCCGGTCGGGCAGGTAGTCCGCCACGGCATAGTGGTGGGTGTTGCGGTTGTCCCAGAAGGCCAGGTCATCCACGCTCCAGCGCCAGCGCAGCGTGAACTCGGGGCGCGCGCAGTGCGCATATAGAAAGGCGAGCACCGCATCGCTCTCCCCCGGGCTCAGCTCGTGGATGTGCGTCGTGAACCCCTGATTCACGAACAGGCTCTTGCGTCCCGAGACCGGGTGCGTGCGCACCACCGGGTGGGTGACCGGCGGATGCTTTGCGACCGCCCGGTCGTAGCGCTCCTTGAACTTCGGATCCGCCCCCCAGCGGCCGACCGGGAATGACTTCACCACCGAGTGCTCGGCGGTCAGGCCGTCCAACATCCGCTTGATGGGCGCCGACAGCGCCTCGTAGGCCGCGAGGTTCGAGGACCAGAGCGTGTCGCCGCCGACGCTCGGAAGCTGCTTGGCCGAGAGAATGCCGGCGAGCGGGGGCGTCGTGCTGAAGGTGACATCCGTGTGCCAGTTGTCGTTGTCCGGCAGGAAGTCGCCGTGCGTATCGAGCACCAGGATCTCCGGCAGCTCCGGGAGAACCGGGTAGATGGGATGGATGTGCAGGCTGCCAAAGTGCGCCGCGAAGCGGACCTGCTGCTGCGGCGTGAGAGGCTGGTTGTGGAAGAACAGGATCTGATGCTCGACCAGGAGCTCGTTCAGCCGATCGACCGACGTCTGCGGCAGCTCTGCGGCGAGATCGATGTCCTCGACGAGGGCGCCCAGCGCCGCGGTGAGTCGCGTCGTCTTCATCCTCAGGCGGCGTGTCCCGGCTTCAAGGCCGTGGCGGCCATCGCCAGGCGCCAACGCTTGATCAGCGCGGCGATCCGCAGCAGCGGTCCTGCGGCACTGAGGATGAGGAAGGGCAGGTACAGCAAAAAGTTTGCGAGCCCCTTGCCGAAGGTGCGGCCCGCGAGCTCGGACAGAAAGACCAGGGCGATGTATTCCACGCCGACGGTGCGGACGATCCGCCACCAGCGCGCGCTCAGCATCGACCTCAGGGTGCCGCTCAACGAGAGGAGCGCGAGCAAGTAGACGCACACGAGTCCGAAACCGAAGAAAATCAGCGGCTCGGCGGAATACGGCTGGCCGGACGTGCCGAGATACCAGGCCACGAGCGCCACGTGGTTGAGGTGTGCGGACGCGAAGGAGAGCCCGAGGTCACGGCCGCGCTGTGCAAGCCATTCGAAACGGCCGCCGAAGAGCGTGTTCAGCGCGCTGCCGGTGGTGGCGAGGGTGAACCAGAGAAGGGAGTAGCGTGCGGTGGCGCGCAGAGCCGTCGCGAGCTTGTCGCCGGGGGGGCTCAAATAGTAAACGCCGAGGACGATGACCAGACCCATGAAAAAGGCCAGCAACATCCATCGAGTCGTCGTCATCCGATGCGCTGAGTATCGCATCCGGCCCTTCGCACAGTCCCTTATCGGTTTGTGCGCCACTATACCCGATGTCGGCCGAACGGCGAAAATCGCGCCGGCGGCGCACTTATGTCGAATGACGTGATCGGGCGCACGGTTTTTCCGGGCATTCGGCCCGACCATATCCCTGCCGAATGAAACCAAAAGCCCCGATTCCAACCACCTCGCTCGGCTTCGGCATCATGGGTAAGCCGAAGGAGTCGCTCCGTACAGGAAGCGCGGCCGAGTCGACCCGCAAAGTCAAGGTTCTGATCGTCGGCAGCGACTCCACGCTGCGGCAGTCGATGAGCGACCGGCTGAGCCCGTCGACCTACGCCGTCGAGGCGGCCGACGGCGCGCATGCGGCTCTCGATGCCTGCGTGCGCGCGCGGCCCAATCTCGTGATCAGCGAGCTGCGCCTGGGCGACATGGACGGTCTCGCCTTCCTCAAGGAGCTGAAGAGCCGCTGGCCGCAGCTCGTCGTCGTCATCATCACGGCCCATGGCACCATCGCGGAGGCGGTGCAGGCGACCCAGCACGGCGCCTTCAGCTATCTGGTCGAGCCCGTGGAGAAGGAGGAGTTCCTCGGGCACGTGGAGCGCGCGACGGAAATGTCGACCTTTGCGCTCACCGACGACAACTGGCGCGTGCATTTTGCCTCGCGCAATCAGCTCATGGAGGAGCGGCTCGGCCTCGCCAATCGGGCCGCCGGGAGCGATGAGCCGGTGCTGTTGACCGGCGAGAACGGCACCGGCAAGGAGCTCCTGGCGCGGGCGATTCACGCGGCGAGCGTGCGGCGCGACAAGCCGTTCGTGACCGTGAGCTGCCGGAACGCGGCCGAGGAGGATTTGCGCGCGGCCTTGTTCGGTCCCGCCGGCGGGTTCGGGGTCGCCATCGCCCGCGGCGGCACGCTGTTGCTCGAGGAAGTGGGCGAGCTGCCCATGAAGCTGCAGGTCGCGCTCGCCAGGGCCATCGAGCCGGACCCGTCGATCCACGCCTCGAGCGCGGCGCGGGTCGGCGTGCGGCTGATATGCACCACGTCGGTGGACCTCAGGTCGCTGAGCGACGGCGGCCAATTCCTGAGCCGGCTCTATTATCAGATCAACATCATGCCGATCGAGATTCCGCCGCTCGGCCGGCGCCGGGAGGACATTCCGCTGCTGGTGTCGCACTTCCTCCAGCAGGCAACCGAGCCCGGCGACCGGAAGAAGATCTATTCGGCGAAGGCGATCGAGCTGCTCGCGACGCACGACTGGCCGGGCAACGTCCGTCAGCTGTTCGAGCTGGTCAAGCAGAACGTCGCCCTCTCGCATGGCCGGATCATGACCAGGGAATTCGTCCAGAAATTCCTGGACGGCGACAGCGCGCAGATTCCCACCTACGAGGAGGCGCGCGATTCGTTCTCACGCGAGTACCTGGTAAAGAACATGCAGCAGACCGCCGGGAACGTGACCCAGGCGGCGCGTCTCGCCAAGCGGAATCGCACCGACTTCTACAACCTGCTCGCGCGCTACCGGCTGCATCCCGAGGACTTCAAGGGCGGCGAGAAGGGCGGGGAAAAGGGCGGCGACCGGCCCGTCCGCAAAGCCGCGGAGCACCGATCGGCCGGGGATGCGCACGGCGCGCAGCCTGCCTCCGGCTCGGGCGAGGAATCGGACGCTCAGGCGGAGTAGCGCGGTCGGCGGCGGCCGGGCGTACCGCCGCGCAAGACGCCGGCGGACTTCAGGGCAGGGCGATGTCGTGCCGGCCGTCCAGGGACACCGGTACCGAGTCGTCGATCGGATAATAGTCGCCGGCCTCGGCGGCAAAAATGTGGGCGACGATCTTGAGCCCCTGCGGTGCGTCGAGCGAGCCCGCGGCGATGGAGACGCGCTCGCCTCCTTCCTGCTCGAAGAACAGGCTCGATCCGCATTCCGTGCAGAATCCGCGCCGGTATCCCGCGACCGGGCGATACCACTTCAACGTGTCGGATCTCACCAGCCGGAAGAACGGCCGCCGGCAGGCGGTGGCGCAGACGAAGTGGCCGCTGGTACGCCGGCACTGCTCGCAGTGGCAGGCGATCACGTCGCGGAGCTTGCCGGCGACCTCGTAACGGACGCCGCCGCAATCGCAGCCGCCGGTGACGGGCTGGGTCATGGACTCTCCGCAGCGGGAAACGCGCTCATTTGAGTTGCTCGATGAAGCCGGCGATCTTGTACCACACTTCGCCGACCACGATCGACTCGCACTCCTCGACCTCGCCGGCCTTGAGATCGACGTGCTTCGACTCGCCGGCGAGGGTGACGGAAACCCGGGTCGTGTCGCGAGGGGTGTGCAGGCCGCCGGACTGGCAGCGAATGTCAACGAAGGCGATGGCCGCCCGCTCGAGCTCCTCGCGCACGTGTGCGGCAATCTTGAGCTTGCCCTTTTCGAAGGCGTTGAGGGGCACTGTGGAGAAGGTCTGCGCGGATGTCGGGAGAGGATACGCAATTTAGCCGCAAACCCCGCCGGTTGCCAAGTGGCCCGGTGCTATGATCCATGCGCGGCATGAGGGACGTGCGTATGACGGCGGAAGCGCGGATCGGGACGCGGGCGCGGGTCGCGGCGATCGGGTGGGTGGCGGCGCTCGCGGCCGTCGCGCTGCTCTCGTCAGCCGTTTGCGCGGCTCCGGCGGCGGCCTCGGCAGCGGCGGCTTCGGGCCGGCCGGACGAGGATTCCGCTGTCGCCCACGATGCGCCGCTGTCGATCGAGCTCGAGTCGGCCGCCTGGATCGGCGATCTCGACGTGATGGCGAAGAAACGCGCCATCCGCGTGCTCGTCCCCTACAGCAAGACGCTGTACTTCGTCGATCTCGGCGGCGTGCAGCGCGGTGCCTGCTACGATTTCATGCGCGCCTTCGAGGAGGCGCTCAACAAGAAGCTGGGCCGTGACGAGCTCAAGATCCACGCGGTGTTCATCCCGGTGTCGCGCGATCACCTGATTCCGATGCTGCTTGCGGGGCAGGGTGATGTCATTGCGGCGAACATGACGGTGACTCCCGAGCGCTCGCGGCTCGTCGAGTTCGTGGCGCCGGTCGCGACCGGCGTGCGCGAGCTCGTGGTGACGCGGTCGGGCGGCGGGCCGCTGCGCTCGCTCGACGATCTTGCCGGCACGTCCATCTACGTGCGCCGCGATACCAGCTACTTCCAGAGCCTGCTCGAGCTGAACGAGCGCCTCCGCGGGCGCAATCTTGCGCAGGTGCGTCTGCGCGAAGCTCCCGCGCACTTCGAGACCGAGGACATGCTGGAGATGGTCAACGGCGGACTGGTGCCGATCGTGATCGCGGACGATTACCTGGCCCACTTCTGGCGGCGCATCTACCCGGATCTGGACGTGCACGACGACCTCGCGGTGCGCACGGAGGGCGACATCGCCTTCGCGGTACGCAAGGACAGCCCGAAGCTCAAGGCCGAGCTCGACGCTTTCACCGCCACCCACCGGCAGGGCACGCTGTTCGGCAACGTCACGCTGCAGAAGTACCTGCAGCAGACGCGCTGGGCCAGCAATGCCGTGTCCGCGGAGGAGCTGAAGAAGTTCGACACGCTGGTGACCCTGTTCCGGCGCTACGGCGAGCAATACCGCATCAACTGGCTGCTGATGGCCGCACAAGGCTATCAGGAGTCCCAGCTCGATCAGACCCGGCGCAGCGCCGTGGGCGCCATCGGGGTGATGCAGCTCATGCCGGAGACGGGGCGCGAGATGCACGTCGGCGACATCACGCAGCTCGAGGCCAACATCCACGGCGGAGTGAAGTACGTGCGCTACATGGTCGACGCGTACTACAAGAACGAGCCGATGACCGAGCTCGACAAGACGCTGTTCGCGTTCGCATCCTATAACGCGGGGCCGGAGCGGATCCGCGCCCTGCGCAGGGAGGCGGCCGCGCGCAAGCTCGACCCGAACGTGTGGTTCGACAACGTGGAGCGCGTGGCCGCCGAGCGCATCGGCCGCGAGACGGTGCAGTACGTGAGTAATATTTACAAGTACTACATCGCGTACTCGCTGGTGCAGGGCGACGTCGAGCGGACTCTCGAGCGCGCGAGCGCCGCGGGCAAGCAGAAATCTTGAACCTGCGCGCCCGCGCCGGATCGGTCTATACTGAAATCCTCATCGATGCGGGAGCCGGCAATGAGTCTCAAGCAAGTCACGATCGCGGCGCTCCTCATGGGCGCGGGCTGGGCGCACGCCGCCGGGTACCAGATCTGGGTCTCGAACGAGCGCTCGGACGACATCACGGTGATCGACGGTGCCACCAACCAGGCGATCGCGACCATTCCGGTGGGCAAGCGTCCGCGGGGCATCCATGCGAGCCCGGATGGCAGGAAGGTCTACGTCGCGCTGAGCGGCACCCCGATCGTGGCTCCGCCCAAGCTCGACGCCAAGGGCAATCCGATCTTCAAGCGCGGCGGCAAGGACGACGACGACGAGGATGAGGCCAAGTCCGACAAATCGGCGGATGCGATCGGCGTCATCGACGTGGCGCAACGCAAGCTGATCGGCAAGATCTCCGGCGGCTCGGATCCCGAGGAATTCTCGCTCAGCAAGGACGGCAAGCAGCTGTACGTGTCGAACGAGGACGTGAAGACCGCGAGCGTCATCGACATCGCCTCGGGCAAGGTCGAGCACATCATCCCGGTCGGCCTCGAGCCCGAGGGCGTCGCCACGTCCCCGGACGGCAAGCGCTTCTACGTGACCTGCGAGGCGGGCGGTGAGGTTTATGCCATCGACGCCGCGAAATACTCGGTCATCGGCCATTTCAAGGTGAACGTCCGCCCGAGGAGCGTCGGCTTCCTGCCGCATTCGAACATCGCGTTCATCCCGTCGGAATCGACCGCCGAGCTCAACGTGATCGACACCGCGACTCTGAGCATCACCAAGGTGATCAAGCTGCCGGAAGGCGCGCGGCCCATGAGCGTGAAGGTGTCGCACGACGGCAAGCGCGTGTACGTGAGCACGGGGCGCGGCGCCACCATCGACGTGCTCGACGCGCACACCTATGATCTCATCACGGCCATCACGGTGGGAACTCGGCCGTGGGGCATGGCGCTGACGCCCGACGGCAAGCGCGCCTATGTCGCCAACGGCCCCTCCAACGATGTCTCGGCAGTCGATTTGCAAACCGACAAGGAGCTCACCCGCATCAAGGCGGGCACCAGCCCCTGGTCAGTAGCGATCGTCCCCACCATCTGATCGCCGCCACCGTCTCGGGGGCCCCCCTCCGGCCGACCCGCCCGTGGCTGTAAGAGCTATTCGGTGACTGCTACCGGTAAATGGCCGTACAACCGCGGATGGATCCATCGTCATTAGGCGGCCGGTTATGCCCGTCGGACCCCTTACCGGTA
>DATAYZ010000070.1:0-54096 GCA_036272295.1 Steroidobacteraceae bacterium | reverse complement strand
CTAAAACCGTAGGAAGTGAAGGCTTGGTCGCCTGCCGGCCCACGTAGGTAGGCGACGAACTTGGCGGCGTTCGCCTTGAGGGCCTCGTCCTTGCGGGCGCCCGTGAGAGCGATGGGATAGACGATCGGCTTGTGCGTGTTGGCCGGAAACGCGTCCACCACACGTACGTGCTTGTCGATGAGCGCGTCGGTCTCGTAGACGATGCCGAGCGGCGACTCGCCGCGGTCGACGAAGGCGAGTGCCGAGCGGACGCTGTCGGCCGGCACGATGTGATCGGCCACCTGGGTCCAGACACCGAGCGAGGTCAGGGCTTCCTTGGCGTACTTGCCGGCCGGCACGGAATTGGGATCACCCGTGGCCAGCCGGCCGTTGCCGAGCGCGACGGCGATCGGAAACTTGGGCTCGATGTGCAGCTTGATCATGCTGTCGGCCGGCGCGATCAGGACCAGACGATTGCCGAGAACGTCGTGCCGCGAGGCCGCCTGTATCAGATTGCGCTTCTCGAGGTAGTCCATCCATTCCTGGTCGGCGGAGAAGAAGATGTCGGCGGGAGCGCCGCTCTCGATCTGCCGGGCCAGAGCGGAGCTCGCCGCGAACGAGAACTTGATGCGGATGTTGGTGTCCTTCTCGAACCCGTCACCCAGGTCCTGCAGCGCGTTGGTCAGTGAGGCTGCGGCGAACACGGTCACCGGCGCACGCTCGCCGTCTGCTCCGAACGCGGGCAGCGCCAGCACCATCCAGCAGCAAAGCCACCTGCGGGTGATCTTCTTCATGGAGGACCGTCCTAGTTTTGCGCCGATACAGGATGTCCATTGTAAAGCTCCGGAAAGGTCCGCTTGAGGTTTTCTAGCTTCGGCAGGTCGTAGTAGGCGATGTAGGGGACCTCCGGATGGCGCGTCAGGTAATCCTGATGGTAGTCCTCCGCGGCATAGAAGCCTTTCAAGGGATCGACATGCGTCGTGATGGGCCGCGCAAAAACGTGGGCACCGTCCAGCTGCGCGATGTAGGCCTGCGCGATGCGCTTCTGTCCCTCGTCGCCGTAGAACACCTCGGATCGATACTGGCTGCCGATGTCGGGGCCCTGACGGTTGAACTGGGTCGGATCGTGCGCGACGGAGAAGGCGATCTGCAGGATCTGGCCGTAGGAGATCTCGGCCGGATCGAAGGTGATCTTCACCGACTCGGCGTGCCCCGTCGTGCCCGAGCTCACCCGCTCATAGTCCGCGGTCGAGCGATCGCCGCCCGCATACCCGGCGATCACCTTGCGTACGCCGCGGACGTGCTCATAGACGCCTTGCACTCCCCAGAAGCAGCCCGCGGAAAGCACCGCCGTCTGCTCTGGGCCCGCGGCCACGGGGTTGTCGACCGTCGGCGCCGGAATGCTCACCGGCGCTTCTGCGCCGAGGAGGTGGCCATGCCAGGCGAAGGCCGCGAACGACGCCGCCGTGATCGCGGCGATCCAGGTGGAATATCGGTGGGCACTGGATGATGACATGAGGACTCCTGGCGATGATGAGCGGTGCATGGATCAGGTGCGGGCGACGAAATGCAGCGCCGCCGAATTCATGCAATAGCGCAAGCCCGTCGGACGCGGACCGTCGTCGAAGACATGGCCCAGATGGGCGTCGCAGCGACGGCATGACACGGCGTCGCGGTCCATTCCCAGGGTGCGATCCTCGCTCTGCGCGACGTTGTAGCGCGAGATGGGCTTCCAGAAGCTCGGCCACCCCGTGCCCGAGTCGAACTTCGTGTGCGAGTCGTACAGCGCCGTGCCGCAGCACACGCAATGATAGATCCCGTCCGCATGATTGCCGTCGTACTCGCCGGTGAACGCGACCTCGGTGCCGGCGCGGCGGGTCACGTCGTAGGACAGGGGCGTGAGCTGCGCGCGCCACTCGGCCTCGGTGTGCACGACCTTCACCACCTTGGCCACGCCCTCGCTCTTGCCGGCGGCCGAGAACTGCTCGATCGGCACCTCGCCGCCTGCCGGCGCGGGCGCCTCCGCGGCCACCGCGCGCGGCAGCTTGCCGCATGCCGTGAGCGCGAGAGTGCTCAAGCCTAGAAGAATTTCGCGTCGATTGATGGACATGGCTGCGCCCTCATCCGAAGGTGAATGAATAACCCTGTACGCCCGGATCCAGGAACTCGATCGAGAACGTGTGCTCGCTGACATCGCCCGATTGACGGATCAGCTGGTACAGGCGCTGCTCGGTGACGACGCCGCCGCCGTCGGCATCGGTATCGGCACCATGGCTCGCACCGGGCGCCGCACCATCGAGCAGCACCCGGTAACGGATCGGCTTCCCGTCGCTCCCGGGCCCGAGCACGAGATGCAGGTCGCGCGCGAGGAACCGGAACTCGATCCTGCCCGGCGCCGCGCGCAGGACCGCTTTTTCCGGGTCCACCGCCCAACTGCCGGCGAGCGCCCAGTGATTCAGCGCGAGCGAACCCGGCGCCTCGTAGGTCTTGGCCCGATCCGCGGCGAATCCGCCCGCGGAGCTGAAATTCTCGGCGCGCTGGTACCCGATGTAGGTCTCGGGCGAGCCTATGTGCGCCATGTCGGCGGCCGCCTTGACGCCGGTGGACGGCGCCGCCTCCACGCCCGCGGGCGGCAGGTCGGTGTGCCCCGCCGCGATGAGCAGCGTGCGTATGATCTGCTCGGACTCCGCGTAACCGCCCTCGCCGAAGTGGTGCGCACGGATGCGCCCTTGGGCGTCGATGAAATAGTGCGCCGGCCAGTACTGATTGTTGAATCCCTGCCAGATCGCATAGTTGTCGTCGAGCGCCACCGGATAGCGAATGCCGAGATCCGCAACCGCGCGCCGCACGTTGCCGAGATCCTTCTCGAAGGCGAACTCCGGCGCGTGCACGCCGAGGACGACCAGGCCGTGATCCTTGTACTTCGCGTACCAGCCGGAGACGTACGGCAGGGCGCGCAGGCAATTGATGCAGGAGTAGGTCCAGAAGTCGACCACCACCACCTTGCCGCGCAGGCTCTGTATGGTGAGCGGCGGCGAGTTGAGCCAGGCGGTCGCGCCGCCGAGCGGAGGCAACTCGCCCTCGACCCCGAGCTTCGCGCCCGCGGCATCCGCCGCGTCGGGCGAGCCCGCGGAGCGCCCGGCGCCCGACGCGGCCGCGGCCGCCATCGCAGCCCCGCCTGATCTGCCGTCGGCCGCGGAAGCGGTCGCCGTGGTGATCAGCGATTGCTCGATGCGATTCGTGCCCGCGAGCGAGAGCCGCGTGAGCACCGTCGAGTCCCAGCCGAGCACGATGGCGGCCACCGCGAGGAGCACGGCCACCCCGAGCCCGCGGCGCACCCATTCGCCGGCGCCGAGCGAGCGCTTGAGCGCCGCGAACACGCGCCCGCCCGCGAGAATCGCCACCGCGAGCGAGGCCGCCGCGCCGGCCGCATAGGTGAGAAGCAGCAGCGAGGTCCGCGCGTTCGGCCCCGAGATCGCGGCGCCCGTGAGCACGAGCCCCAGGATGGGTCCCGCGCACGGCGCCCAGAGCAGTCCCGTGGCAACCCCGAGCAACACCGACTGCAACGGCCCGAGGTCCGCGCCGCCGCCGCCGGCCGCGGTCAGGCGATTCCCGAGGGCGACGAAGGGACGCGCCACCCAGTCCGAAAGACGCCGCGACAGGAGCGTCAGTGCGAACAGCGCCATGAGCAGCAGCGCCAGCATGCGGCCGTACTGGTTGAGGCCGACGGCCCACGCGCCCCCGACGGCGGCCAGCGTCGCGATGCCCGCGAAGGTCACGGCCATGCCCGCCAGCATCGGCAGACCGTTCGAGAGGAAGCCGCGGTCCGAGCGCGCGAACACGAACGGCAGGACCGGCAGGATACAGGGGCTCAGGATGGTGAGCACACCGCCGAAAAACACCAATAGGACCAGGGTCATCTGTTGTACGCTCTCCTGCCGAGTAGACCGGGGCGAACCCCGAAAGATTACCTCATGCTGGCTGCCGAAGCCTTCATCACCTGTGCCGTCACCGGCTCCGCCGATTCGGTACGCAAGAATCCGCACGTTCCGGTCACGCCGGCGCAAATCGCCGCGTCCGCGCTCGATGCGCATGCCGCCGGAGCGGCCATTGTTCACCTGCACGTGCGTGATCCGCAAACGGGCCTCGCGAGCCGCGATCCCGCGCTGTTCCGCGAGGTGGTCGAGCGGGTCCGCGCACACGACTCCGATGTGATCCTGAACCTGACCGGCGGCATGGGCGGCGATCTCATGCTCGGGCCCGAGAATGCGCCGCTCGAGTTCCGCGCCGGCACGGATCTCGTCGGATCCGCCGCGCGCATGGCGCACATCGTCGAGCTCGGACCCGAGATCGGGAGCCTGGACTGCGGATCGCTCAACTTCGACGAATTGCTCTACGCCACGACCCCCAGCATCCTGCGCACCATGGCCCGCGCTTATCAGCAGAAAGGCGTGCGACCGGAGCTCGAGGTCTTCGAGCTCGGGCACATCGAGATCGCCAGGCAGCTGCTCGCCGAGGGCCTGATCGGTCAGCCTGCGCTGTTCCAGCTCTGCCTCGGCATCAAGTACGGCGCGCCGGCCACGGCGGAGGCGATGAAGGCCATGCGCGACGCCCTCCCCGCGGGATCGCTCTGGTCCGCCTTCGGTCTCGGCAAGCTCCAGATGCCCATGGCCGCGCAAGCCGTGCTGCTCGGCGGCAACGTGCGCGTCGGTCTCGAGGACAACCTGTATCTCGACAAGGGCGTGCTCGCCACCAACGCGCAACTCGTCGAGCGCGCGCGCACCATCATCGAGCTCCTGGGGGTCAGGGTATTGAGCTCCGCGGAGGCGAGGATCAAGCTACGGTTGAGGGACGCCGGCCCGTAGGGGAGCGACGAGAGTCGCGCATTCGCCGCCCGCATCGCCTTCATGGTGATTGTGCTCCGGCCCACGTGCCCGCGCTCAATCGGCAAGCGCAGTATCACGTTCCGCAAAAGGTTTTCGTGACCCTCTCGGCACGCGACGGCGGCTGCGCGTACTTCTCCAACCCGGCACGCTCTTCGTACGGTCTCGCCAGCGCCGCTGCCATCGCCTCGAACGGCGCGAAATCGCCATGCTCGACGGCCGCGGTGATGACCTGCTCGATTCGATGATTGCGCGGGATGTAGACGGGATTGACGGCCCGCATGCGGTCGGCGCGCTCCGCAGGCGATGTCGGGTCGCGTGCCAGCCGGGCGCGCCAGCGCTCCAACCAGGCCTCGAACCCCGCGGCATTCGCAAACAGGCCGCCGATCCCCGCGCCCACCCCGAGCTCGCTCAACCCCCGGAACGTCAGCGTGAAGTCCGCCTCGCCCGCATGCATGGCGTCGAGCAACGCTTCGATCAGGGCGCCATCCTCATCCTCGCGCGATCCCGCCAACCCGATCTTCGCGCGCATGCCCTCGACCAGCAGCTCCGAGTATCGCGGCCCGAACTCCTCGAGCACCTCGCTCGCGAGCGCGACGGCCCGGTCCGTGTCCGCATCGATCAGCGGCAGCAGCGTCTCGGCGAAGCGGGTCAGGTTCCACGCTGCGACGTGCGGCTGATTCGCATAGGCATAGCGGCCGTGGCTGTCGATGCTGCTGAACACCTTGAGCGGGTCGAACTCATCCATGAAGGCGCAAGGACCGAAGTCGATGGTCTCGCCGCTGACGGCCATGTTGTCCGTGTTCATCACGCCGTGGATGAAGCCCACGCGCATCCAGCGCGCGATCAGCCCGGCCTGCGCGCGCGTGACGGCACGAAGCAACTCGAGCTGGGGCCGCGCCGCCCCCTGGATCTCGGGGTAATGCCGGGCGATCGCATAGTCGGCCAGCGTTCGCACCCCGTCCACGTCGCCTCGCGCGGCGAAGTACTGGAAGGTGCCGACACGCACGTGGCTGGCCGCCACGCGCGTGAGCACCGCACCGGGCAGCGGGACCTCCCGGTACACGCTTTCGCCCGTCGTGACCGCGGCGAGCGTGCGGGTCGAGGGGATGCCGAGCGCGTGCATGGCTTCGCTCACCAGGAATTCCCGGAGCACCGGGCCGACCGCCGCGCGCCCGTCCCCGCCGCGCGAGTACGGCGTCCGGCCGCTGCCCTTCAGCTGCACGTCGTACGGCCGGCCGCCGCCCCCCAGCGCATCGCCGAGGAGAATGGCCCGGCCGTCGCCGAGCTGGGGCACGAAGCCGCCGAATTGATGCCCGGCATACGCGGCGGCGAGCGGCTGCACGCCGCAGGGCACCGCGCTGCCGGAGAACAGGCGCGCCTGCTCTTCGGCGCTCAGCGCATCCGTGCCCAGCCCGAGCTCGCGCGCGAGCGCCTCGTTCAGCTTGATGAGCCGCGGGTTGGCGGCCGGCGCCGGATCGAGCCTCGCGTAGAAGCGCTCGGGCAATGCGCCGTAGGCGGCCGGGTGCAGGCCGTCGAGCTGCACGCACTTACCAGCCGAGCGCATCCGCCACCCGGTAGGCGAACACCGACGGCGCCAGGAACCACGGTGCGCCGAAGTAATAAGGCCGCGACGGAAACGGCAAGCCGTCGAGCGCGGTTCGCCCATCCGGGTGACCCACCATCTGCTGTCCGACGCGCATGCCGAGATACGGTGCGACGGGCACGCCCTGACCGCAATACCCCATGCAATACCAGACGCCGTCGTGGCGTCCGAGGTGCGGCAGCGTGTCGAACGTATACGCCACCCAGCCGACCCACGCGTGGGTCACCTCCACGTCCCGGAGCTGCGGCAGGATGCGCTCGGCCATCGTCCGCAGGCGGCCGACACAGGCCAGGGGATCCCGTTCCGCGAGTGCGGCACGGCCGCCGAAAATGATGCGCTCGCCGTCCGCCGACGGGCGGAAGTACACGACCACCCGCCGGGAGTCGACGATGTTGCGCCCGCGCGGAATGAGCGCGCGCACATGCTCCCGCCCGAGCGGCGCCGTGGCGATCTGATAGCTGCCGATCGGAATGACCCGGCGCCGATGCCACGCAGAGAGCGGCCCCGAGTGGCCGTTGGTCGCGAGCAGCACCTGCCGGGCGCGCACGATCCCGTGATCGGTGCGCACCTCGAAGCCCTCGCCCGTCGGCCGAATCGCGCTTACCCCGCAGCGCTCGACGACCCTCGCCCCGGCGCCGCGCGCGCGCTCGAGCAATCTCAGCAGGAGGCGCGCCGGGTCGACCGACGCATCGTCGGGGTAGACGCAGCCGCCGTGATAGAAATCGCTCGCGATCTCCTCGTGCTGGCGCGCCTTCGGCACCACCTCGATGCGCTGCTCCAGGCCGCGCGGCTGGCTGCCCGCATCCTTGACCATGCGCTCGAAATGGCGGCGCGTGTGGGCTCCGAAGAAACACCCTTCGCCGCGCCAGCCGCAGTCGATCCCGCTGCTCGCCAGCGAGCGCAGGTACTCGACCGCGCAGAGCCCCTCGCGGCAGATTCCGAATGCACGATCGGCGCCGAATTTCGCGGCGAGCGTCTCGAAGGACGGCTTGATGCTGTAGGCGACCTGGCCTCCGTTGCGGCTGGAGCACCCGGAGCCGAGAGTGCCGGCATCGAGCACCAGCGTGGACCGCCCGGCCGACGCCGTCTCGCGCGCGGCGGCGAGGCCCGTGTATCCGGCGCCGACCACGAGCACATCGGCGTCCGCGGGCAGCTCCGTCCGCCCGCCGTCCTGCCCGTCCGCGCTCGCTTCGGCCCGCCACACCTCCCGATCCATCCACCACGGCAACGCCGAGATCGGTTCGGCCATGCCGCTAGGCCTCCACCGGCACCGGGCGCGCCGGCGCTCCGCGCGTCGCCAGCCACGAGCCGAGCAGGATCATCACGAAGGCGAGCACTCCACCGGCGCCCAGCCGCTCATGGAGGAGCGCGACGCCGAGCAGCGTGGCGATGGCGGGATTGATGTAGGTGATGACCGCGGCGCGCGATGCGCCCGCGTGCGAGACGAGATAGAACATCAGCAGCATCGCGATCGCCGTGCAGACGATTCCGAGCGCAGCCATCGATGCCAGCACCGGGGGCGATGGGAGATGCGGCGGCAGCGACAACAGCGCGGGAATTGCGAGCACCGCGCTCGCGACCGCAAGGCTCATCGCGAGCGGGCCGACGGAGTCGAGCTTGCGCATGTGGCGCTGGATGATCAGCGGCCCGATCGCGTAGCCGAGCGCCGCGACCAGAATGCAAGCGACGCCCAGCCAGCCGAGCGGCCAGGAGATCGTGCCGAGCCCAAGCAGTGCGGCGACGCCGACGAACCCCATCCCGAGGCCGAGCGTCCGCATCGCGCCGAGCGGCTCGTGCACGCCGAAGCAGCGCTGGATGAGCGCCACCCAGAACGGAACCATCGCGATCAGGATGCCGGCCACCGAGGAGCTGATCCAGCGCTCGCCGAGCGATATCAGACAGAAGGGGACCACGAACTCGGCCAGAGAGAACCCGATGATCGCCGGCTTGAGCCCCTGCGGAAGGCGCAGCGCGCCGCGCCGCCAGGCGATCGGCAGGAGGATCGCCGCGCCGAGCACGGTTCGCCCGAAGGCGACGAGCACGGGCGACAGCTCCTGCACCGATATCTTGACCAGGAAATAGGGCAAGCCCCAGATGATGCCGAGCGCAGCAAACGCCCCCCAAGCTCTAAAACTCACGCCCGGAAAAATCCTTGGATTCGATCGGAGCCATCCTACCAGGGATCGCCGGCCGGACCTACACGCCGATCGGCGGACGAGTACAGGGCAATCGGCCGATGATCACGCCGGATCGGCGCCGCACTCCGGCGGCGCCGCGCGCGGGCGGCCGTTACCCTCCTCAAAAGCAAGAAGAGTTTGGAGAAGAGTGTCATGGCGTTTTTCGAGAGCAGCGGCGGATCGCTGCATTATCTGGTGCGAGGACAGGGAGAGCCCTTGATGTTGATTCACGGCCTGGGATGCAGCGGCGCTGCATGGGCCTTCCAGGCCGCGGCGCTGGAGAAGCGCTTCAAACTCATCGTTCCGGACCTGCCGGGCAGCGGCCTGAGCGCTCCTCCGCAGGACGGCTACTCCATCGCCGGTTTCGCAGCATCGCTCTGGGAGCTGCTCGATCACCTGAAGATCACTCGGATCAATCTCGTGGGCTTTTCGCTCGGCGGCGCGGTCGCCTTCGAGATGGCGGTTGTGCGTCCCGACTGCGTCCCGCGTCTCGGGCTGATCAACAGTCTCGCAACCTATCGCACGACCGATTGGCACAAGTGGATCGAAGCGTACGTCGCGGCGGCGTTGGTGCGGCTGCTCGGGATGCGGCGCACGGCGCGTCTCATGGCGCTGCGCCTGTTCCCCGAGCCGTGGCAACGCGCGATCCGCAGGCAGGCCGCCGCGGCCGTCGGCGCGGTTTCGGCGAGCTGCTACCTCGGCGCCGGCCTCGCGCTCGCGCGCTGGGCGATTCTCGACCGTCTCGATCGGCTCACCAGCCGCATTCTGCTGATCGCGGCCGAGAACGACTTCACGCCGCTCGCCGAGAAGCGCGAGCTCGCGCGCAGGCTCGCTGCCGATCTCGTGGTGATCCGGGGCTCCCGGCACGGCACCCCGTTCGATTCGGTGCAGGCGACCAATGCAAGCCTGCTCGCCATGCTGACCGACCAGCCGTTGCCGCCGCGGTCACGCCTGGTGTGCGATTCGCCGCAGAATGCGCCCGACCTGCCCCTCGCGGGCAGTCTCGCGGAGGAGCACGCTGCTCAGCGCCCCGCGCTGAATGCCGCGAGCATGTCGGTCTCCCCGTTGCGGTCGGTCTCGGCGTTGTCGCCGAGCAGCTCGATGCATTGCTCGGCGGCCATCGGTCGGGCGAACAGGTAGCCCTGCCCCACGGTGCAGCCGACCCGCCGCAGGATCTCGGCCTGCTGATAGCCTTCGATGCCCTCGGCGATGACCTGGATGTTGAGGTGCCGTGCGATGGCCACGATGGCGCTGACGATGGCCAGATCGTTCGAATCGGTGACCAGGTCGCGCACGAAGCTGCGATCGATCTTTAGCGCATCGACGCGCCAGTGCTTCAAGTAGCTCAGGCTGGAGTAGCCGGTGCCGAAGTCGTCGATGGCGATCTTGATGCCCACGTCGCGCAGGCGTGCCATGGTGTCCTGCCGGTTCTCGCCGTTCGGGTTGCGGGAGTCGAACATCGCGCGCTCGGTCATCTCGAGCTGCAGCATGTCGGGGCGAATCTCCCCGCTCTTCAGCAGGCCCGCGATCGTGGCCAGCAGATCGCCGCGCTGCAGCTGCGCGGGTGCGATGTTGAGCGACATCGGCACGAGCGGCACGCCGGCGGCGCGCCACGCGCTCATGTCCTTGAAGGTGCGATTCAGCACGAAGTTGCCCATCGGCACGATCAGCCCGGTCTCCTCGGCCACGGGGATGAACTGGTCGGCGGGAATCATGCCGTGGGCCGGGTGGCGCCAGCGCATCAACGCCTCGAGCCCGACCACCTTGCGTGTCTGCAGATTGATGAACGGCTGGTAATGCACGTCGAGCTGCCCGAGCCGCAGCGCCTCCCGCAGCGAGGCCTCCACGGCAACGCGATGCTTCAACTTGCGGTTCATGACCTGGCTGAACATCTGCACGTTGTTGCGGCCGCGATCCTTGGCCTGGTACATGGCGGTGTCCGAGTGCTTGAGCAGCTCCACCATGTCCGCGCCGTCGCGCGGGAACATGCTGACCCCGACGCTGCCAGTCGTTTGCAGCGGCTGACCGTCGATCACGATGGGCTGATTCAGGATCTCGATGATGCGGGTCGAGCCCTGCGTGACCTCGTCGTACGACTTCACGCTCTGGAACACGACCACGAACTCATCGCCGCCCATGCGGATCACCACGTCCGAATCCCGCACCACCTGCCGCAGCCGCTTGGCGACTTCCTGCAGCAGCTTGTCGCCGGTCTCATGTCCGCGCGTGTCATTGACGTGCTTGAAGCGGTCCAGGTCGAGGAATACGACACCCAGCATGGTGTTCGCAGCCCGCGCCTCCGCGATCGCCTGCGGCAGGAACGAGGTCAGATAGTGCCGATTGGGCAGCCCGGTCAACTGGTCGTGATGGGCCATCCGGTCGAGCCGGGTCTGGTTGTCGATGAGCTGCTGCTGGACCTTCTTGCGCAGCGAGACGTCCTGCGTCACGTAGGCGAGCACGTCGCGCCCCTCGATCTCGAGCGAGTTGCAGCGCACTTCGACCTCCACCAGTGCGCCGTTCTTGCAGCGCTGCTGCATGGTCGTCGCGACCTGGGACGTGGCATCGCGCAGCCGGACGATCACGGTGTCCGCCGATGCGCTGCCGTCCGCGAACACGTCCTGCAGCGTCATCGAGCGCAGCTCCGCGTGGGTATGCCCGACCGCGGCCGAAAACGCCGGATTCGCGTATAGGATGGCCCGGGTCTCCGCATCGGCGATGACGGTGCCGTCGTTGGACTGGTCGATGATGGCCTTGAACGGCCCGTCGGCGGACTCGACGTGCCCCAACAGGGCACCGGCGAGCCAGGTCCGAATCCGAGAATTCGACATAATGAGCGCAAAATCCCGTAAATTTCAGCGAGTATCTTTCATATCGCAGGTGGCGACCGATATGCGGAACACAGTCCGGGGTAGAAACTCGCGACCTTCCTCCCGGCCCGGGCCGAAAGGTCAAGAAACCGGCCGACGGGCCGATAAAGCTTGGCAAAGATCCCGCGCGCCGAGCACGTACCATGAGCCGTCATGTCTGCAACCCGGGTGAACGTGCGTCTCGATACCAGCCTCGAGACGCTGGTCGAGCGCGCGCCCGCCTCCCCGGGCGCCCGGGTGCTCGCAACGGTGGTCGCGACGGCCGGCTCGACGTACCGCAAGGCCGGGGCGCGCATGCTCATCATGCAGGACGGTAGCTACGTGGGCCTCTTGAGCGGCGGATGTCTCGAATCGGATCTCATCCTGCACGCGCGCGAGGTCATGGAGAGCGGCACCGCGCGCGCCGTCGAATACGACATGCGCGGGCCCGACGACGTGCTGTTCGGGATCGGCACGGGTTGCGAAGGCGCGATGCGTGTGCTGCTCGAGCCCGCGGCCGCGGGACAAGCGGCATTCATGGCGCTCGAGGCTGCGGAGCACGTGACCCGCGCGGGCCGGGCGGCCGTGCTCTTCTGCGTGCACGACTCGCGCAAGCTGCCGCTCGGCACCCGTGCGGACATCGACCCGCTCCCGCCGGCGCTCGACCGGGCGGCCCGCGAGTCCCTGCTGGAATGCAGATCCGTGAGCGTCGATGTGGCCGACGGCGATGCGCGCACGCGCGCGCTGGTGCAATTCCTTGCGCCGGTACCCCATCTCCTGGTCTGCGGCGCCGGCCCCGATGCACGGCCCGTGGTCGCGGCCGCGCGCGGCCTCGGCTGGCGCGTGACCGTCGTCGATCACCGCCCGCCTTACGCGCTGCCGGAGAATTTTCCGGGAGCCGCCGTGCGCTTGAGCGACCCGCGCCGCCTCGACGGCGCCGTCGACTTGGAGCTCTGCCACGCCGCCGTGGTCATGAGCCACCATCTGCCTTCCGATGCTGCCTACCTGCACGTACTCGCCGAGCACGGCCGGCCGGCCTACGTAGGGTTGCTGGGACCCGGAGCGCGCCGCGCGCGGCTCGTGGGCGAGCTCGGCCCGGCGGACGAGACTTTCAAGCGCAGAGTCCACGGACCGGTCGGCTTGGACATCGGCGCGGTCACGCCGGAAGGAATTGCGATCGCCATCGTCGGCGAGATCCACGCGTGGCTCGCGGGGCGCGTCGCGGAACCAGGCATGGAATTTGCCGGTGCCCGCGGCTGATGCCTATCGATATGCCGTGGCGTACACTCGATGAGCGAAGGAGGGACGTCAATGTTCGAGCCATCCGCACCACGCACATCAGCTTCGGCCCGCAGGCACTGATCGTGTCAGTGGGCTACTCCTTCCAGCCGCCATGAGCCAGCTACCGCCCACGACGCGCTCCACGGGATCGACGACGGGCTCCACCCTGTCCGCCGAGGAGCGCGCCGCGGCGCTCGCGTTCCTGCAGAAGCTGGCAGGCGAGGTTTCCGACGGGTCGATCGATCTGCCGTGCTTTCCGAACGTGGTCGTGCGCATCAGCACGGCGCTTGCCGATGCGAACACGACGGTGGAGCAGGTCGCCGCCATCGTCGGCACCGAGCCGCGGCTCGCGGCGCGCATCCTGCAGGTCGCGAACTCCGCAGCGTTCAACACCTCGGGCAAGCCTCTGACCGACCTCAAATCCGCGATCACGCGCCTGGGCCACCGCATGGTTCACGGCACGGCGATGTCCTACGCCATGGTGCAGATGAAGAACGAGTCGGTATTGCGCGCCATCGCCCAGCCGCTCAACGAGCTCTGGAGCAGGAGCATCGCCGTCGGGACCATCTGCCGCGTCGTCGCGCGGCGCACGAAGATGAGCCCCGACGAGGCGTTCCTCACCGGCCTGCTGCACGGGATCGGCCATTTGTACATCATGGCGCGCGCCGCCATCCACGGCGGAGGTCTCGCGGATCAACGCTCGTGGATGGACCTGCTCCTCGGCTGGCAGGCGCCGATCGGCAAGGCGGTGCTGGAGAGCTGGGGCTTCGCCGAGGAGATGTTCGAGGCGGTGGGCGAGCAGAACGACCGGGAGCGCCGCTGGAAGCACGAGGCCGGACTGTCGGACGTCCTGATCGCGAGCCTCATGCTGAACGAGGCGCTGAGCACGCCGGAGCCGCGGCACCTCGCGACCGACGGCGTCGGCGTCTACGCGACGTGCGGCATCACCGCGCCGATCGCCCCGGCCATCCTGAGCGAGGCCGAGCGCCAGATCCGGCTGGTGCACGAGGCGCTGGTCTGACCTCGCGCCGACGCCCGGCGCGAATCACGGCCCGGATTTCTTGAACTCCGCCGCCAGCTCCTTGGCCGCGCGCAGCAGCAGGGTGCCATCCGCGCCGACCGCGACGAAGGCGGCGCCGCGATCGAGGTACTCGTGCGCCAGCTTCCGATCCGGCGTCAGCGTCGCGGCAGCCTTGCCGGCGCGCCTCACCGCATCGATCCCCTGAAGGATGGCGGTGCGCACCGCCGGATCCGCCGGCTTGCCGAGGAGTCCCATGGACGCCGCGAGGTCCGAAGGGCCGAAGAAGATGCCGTCGACGCCGTCCACGGCGGCGATGGAGTCGAGATTGGCGAGCGCCTTGACCGATTCCACCTGCACGAGCACGCAGATCTCATCGTCGCTGCGCTTGAGGTAATCGTCCACCTGATTCCAGCGTGAGGCACGGGCGAGCGTGCTGCCGACGCCGCGCACGCCGCGCGTCGGGTAACGCGTTGCCGCAACCATCCGGCCGGCCTGCTCGGCCGTCTCGACCATCGGAATGATCAGGGATTGTGCGCCGAGGTCGAGATACTGTTTGATCAGCTCCGTCGAGCCCACCACCGGGCGCACGATGGGATGCACCGGATACGCCGCCAGCGCCTGGAGCTGCGGCAGCACGCTGCGCGGGTCGTTCGGCGAATGCTCGGCGTCGATGACCAGGCAATCGAATCCCGTGGTCGCCAGCAGCTCCGCCACGTAGGGGTCGGCGAGACCCATCCAGAGACCGATCTGGCGCCTGCCCTGGAGCAGTGCCTGCTTGAAGCCGTTCTTGGGTATGTCCATGCGATGTTCCTCAAACGAAGCGAATCGAGATTCCGCCGAGCTTCCCGAAGTCGGCGTGCAGCACGTCGCCGCGCGCAGCGGGCGTCGGCCGGGTGAACGAGCCGCCGAGGACCACGTCGCCGGCGGCGAGCCGCTCGCCGTAGGGCGCGATCTTGTTGGCAAGCCATGCCACGCCGGTCGCCGGATGGTTGAGCACGGCGGCGGCGAGTCCCGTCTCCTCGATCACCGAGTTCTTGTGGAGCAGCGCCCCCACCCAGCGCAGGTCCACGGCATCCGGCCGCACGGGCGAGCCGCCGAGGACCACGCCGGCGTTGGCGGCAAAGTCCGCGATCGTGTCGAACACCTTGCGCGGGGCGCGCGTCTCGCGATCGAACTGCTCGATGCGCGCATCGATGATCTCGAGCGCCGGGGTCACGTATTCCGTGGCCCGCAGCACGTCGAACATCGTGATGCCCGGACCCTGCAGGGGCGCATCGAGCACGAAGGCGAGCTCGACCTCGACGCGCGGTGCGATGAAGCGGTCGATCTCGATGTCGCCTCCCGTCGCGAAGAACATGTCGTCCATCAGCGGCGCGTAGTCGGGCTCGGTGATCTGCGACGCCTGTTGCATGGCGCGCGAGGTGAGGCCGATCTTGCGCCCCTTGATGGTCCTGCCGTCCGCGAGCTCGAGGCCGACCCACTCGCGCTGGATGGCGTAGCCGTCCTCGACGGTCATGGCGCGATGCTCGGCCGAGAAGTGCCGCAGCTGCGTGCGGGTCTTGCGGGCGTCGTACAATCGGCGCGCCAAGTTGGTGACGATGTCCTTGGAAAGCATCAGGCCTCCGCCGTGGTCAAATCATTGCGGACCTTCGCCATCGCTCAGGATCGCTTGAAGCGGGCATGCAGGTTGTTGTGCTTGAGCGTGCCGGATTCGCTGAACTCGCTCAGCTCGAGCGACAGCGCCAGGCCATGCCGGGCGAACTGCGCCGCGAAATGCGCCTTCATGAGCTCGAACAGGCCCTCGCAGGTCGCGCGCCTGGCCGGCTCGCTCCGGCCGGCGCCGATCTTGAGGATCGCGTGCACGAAGCCCGCGTCGGGCACGGAGCCGTCGGCGATGCAGAAGTCCTCGCAGGAAATCGCGCGCACGCGCACGCCGCCCGGCGGAAATACCGCGGCACCGTCGATGCGCAGCTCGCACATGAACGTGGACAGCTTGCGGCACAGGCCCGCGAAGTCGCCGCCGGCGCGAAGATTCTCGCTGTACTCGAGGGTCAGATGCGACATTGCATGGTCCCGACGGTGCATCCCACCGCGAAGATCGGGATGGGGCGGTAGTAGTGCAGCGTGCCGCGGCCGCCCGCCGCCGCCGCGACGCTGATGAAGGTGCGGATCTCGAAGCCGCCCTGGCCGGCGTCCCGGTAGGTCGATTCGTCCGTGTAAGCCAGCATGCCCGCCTTGTCGTTCGCCTGCCAGCGGCGCAGGAACTCCCGGTCCCAGGCCTCGTTGATCTTGCCGGAATCCGGGGTCGCGGGCCAATGCGAGATGCCGCCGGTGCCGACCACGGCGATGCGCTCCGGGACCGCGTCCGCGGCGCGGCGCAGCGCCTCGCCGAGCGCCCAGGCACGATGCAGCGGGGCGAGCGGCGGACCCTGGCAATTGACGTTCATCGGCACCAGCGGCAGATCGTAGCGCGGGGTCAGAAAGTGCAGCGGAATCATGATGCCGTGGTCCAGCTTCCACTCTTCCGCGTAGGCCAGATCCACGCTCTGCATCATCTCCCCGATCAGCCGCCGCGAAAGATCCGCATTGCCGGGAACGGTGGTGCGCGCGACGCCGAGCCAGGCGGGATCCTCGATCGGTCCCTCGTAGCTCTGCGCCATCCCCACCGCGAAGGCCGGCATGTTGCCCATGAAGAAGTTCGCGAAGTGCTCAGCCGCGACCACGACCAGCGCATCGGGCCTTGCGGCGCGCAGCGACTCTTCCAGCAGCCCGTAAGCGCGGTAAAGCTCATCCCTCACCGCAGGGTCGGCCATGTGCGCCCGGCCGACGATGCCCGGCGCGTGGCTGCAGATGCCCGCGAACACCAGGCTCATGCGCCCACCGCCCAGCGTCGCCCGGGCATCCGTCTCGCGGCGCTCATACGTCCGCGACCTTCTCGTCGAGGCCCGTGGTCATCGCATACACGCCGGCGCGCACCGGCCCGTGCCGCGCGATGCCGGCGCGCATCGCCGCGAGGTAGTCGGCCCACGGCATGCCGAGCAAGGCTGCGAAATGCATCAGCAGCTGGCCGTTGGCGCCGAGCACGTAGAGCAGGCCGATGTCCCCCGTCTCGACGGCGCGGCGCTCCTCCGCGTCGAGCTCATAGCGGGCGAGCACGGCGCCGCGATCCTCGCGGAAGCGCACCTGCAGGTCGGGCTCGCGATTGATCTCGAACAGGAGCTTCTGCACCTGGTAGAGGCTCACGGTGCGCCCCAACGCGGGATCGGATGGCTCCCGAGACTGACGCATACGTTCTTCGCCTCGAGGAACACCTCGTAGCTCCAGGTGCCTCCTTCGCGGCCGGTACCCGAGGCCTTGGTTCCGCCGAACGGCTGCCGCAGGTCACGCACGTTCTGACTGTTGACGAAGCACATGCCTGCCTCGATCGCCGCCGCGACGCGATGCGCCCGGCCGAGGTTCTCGCTCCACACGTAGCTGCTCAATCCGTAGGCGATGTCGTTCGACTGGGCGACCGCGTCGGCCTCGTCCTTGAACGGGATCAGGCACGCGACCGGACCGAAGATCTCCTCCTGGGCGATGCGCATGCGGTTGTGCACCTCCGAAAAAACCGTCGCGCTGACGAAGTTGCCCTTTTTCAGCCGGTCCTCGACCGCCGGCGGGCCCACCCCGCCGCACAGCATCTTCGCGCCCTCCTTCGCCCCGAGCTCGATGCAGCGCCGCACCTTGTCCAGGTGGGCCGGGCTGATCATCGGGCCGATGATCGTGCGCTCGTTGAGCGGATCCCCGACCGTGATGCGGCGCGCGCGCTCGGCGAATGCCGCCGTGAAGCGCGCATAAACCGTGTCCTGAATCAGGATGCGCGATCCCGCCGTGCAGCGCTCGCCGTTGTTAGAGAAGATCATGAACACCGCGGCGTCGAGCGCGCGCTCGAAATGCGCGTCGTCGAACACCACGAACGGGCTCTTGCCGCCGAGCTCCATGGAATATTTCTTCAGGCCCGCCGCGCGCACGATGCGGTTGCCCGTGACGGTCGAGCCCGTGAAGGAGATCGCGCGGACGTCGGGATGCCGGCAGAGCGCCTCGCCCGCCTCCGCGCCGTAGCCATGCACGACGTTGAGCACCCCCGGCGGAACGCCGGCCTCGAGCGCGAGCTCCCCCAGCCGCGCGGCGGTGAGCGGCGCAAGCTCGCTCATCTTGAGCACGGCCGTGTTGCCGAACGCGAGCGCCGGTGCGACCTTCCACGTCGAGGTCATGAACGGCACGTTCCAGGGCGAGATCAGCGCGCAAACGCCGACCGGCTGGAACAGCGTGTAGTTGAGATGGGTCGGCGTCGGATAGGTATGGCCGTCGACACGAACGCACATCTCGGCGAAGTAATGGAAGTTGTCCGCCGCGCGCGGCACGAGCTGCTTCTGCGTCTGCGCGACCACCTGCCCGGTGTCGTTGGTCTCGGTCCTCGCGATCTCATCCACGTGCTTCGTGATCAGCGTACCGAGCTTGCGCAAGAGCGCCGCGCGCTCGACCGCCGGGCGCGCGGCCCACGCCGGAAACGCCTTCTTCGCCGCGGCCACCGCCGCGCCGACCTCGGCCTCGCCGCCCCTGGCGACCTCTGCGAGCACCTCCTGTGTCGCGGGATTCACGGTCTCGAAGTGCTCGCGGCTCGGGAACGCCGCGCCGTCGATCAGATGCTGGATTCGCATGGGACCTCGTGTTTGCCGCGCCCGAACTCCGCATCCGCGGCGAGCGAATTGATCTGGCGGCCGAGGCCGTCGATCTCACAGGTGACGACATCGCCCGGCATGACGTTGCCGACCCCTTCCGGAGTGCCGGTGAGTATCACGTCGCCGGGACTCAAGGTCATGAACGAGCTCAGGTATTCGATCAGCACCGGAATGCCGAAGATCAGGTCGCGGGTGTTGCCCTGCTGCGTCAGCTTGCCGTTGACGAAGGTGCGCAGCCCGAGCGCACCGGGGTCCGGAACGTCCGCGGCGTCGACGAGCCACGGGCCGAGCACCGTGCAGCCGTCGCGGTTCTTGACCCTGAGGTTGGGACGATACCAGTTCTCCAGGTAGTCGCGCACCGCGTAGTCGTTCGCGATGCAATAGCCCGCCACGTGCTCGAGCGCCCGCTCGCGCGCGACGCGGCGCGCGGGCCGTCCGATGACCACCGCGAGCTCGCACTCGTAGTGCATGAAGGCCGCATCGGCCGGGCGCCGCGTCCTGCCGCGGTGGCCCAGCAGGCTGCCGGGCCCCTTGAGGAACACCAGCGGCTCCTCCTGCGAATCGAGCTGCAGCTCCCGGGCATGATCGCGGTAGTTGAGCCCGAGCGCGATCACCGTTCCGACCTCGAAGGGCGGCAACCACACCACCGCATCCTCGCTGACGATCCTGCCGTCCGCGAGCTGCACGTGCTCACCGCCGGCCCCGTCCGCAAGCCGCACATGCTCGCCGCCGCCTTCATCCGCAAGCTGCGCGTGCTCGCCGCCGGTTCCGTCCGCTTCACGGGCCGCTCCGCACGCCGGGCTCGCCGCAACCGCATCGTGAACGGCGCCTGCATGGGCCACGCGGGCGCGCTTCACGCGGCCTCCCGCTCGAACCGGCAGCTCAAGACGCCGATGCCGGGGACCTCGATGCGCAGGATTTGTCCCGGCCGCGCCCGCGGCGCCGGCGCGGCTGCACCGAGCGCGAGCACATCGCCCGCGCTCAAGGTCATGAATTCGGTCACGTCCGCGAGCAGCCGGGCCGTGGGCCGGATCAGGTCCGTCGTCGTCGCCGACTGCACGCGCGCTCCGTCGAGAAAAACCTCGACCGTCAGCGCGTCGGAGTCGATGCCGTGCGGGTCCGCAACCGCCGGCCCCAGCGGACAGAATCCGTCGCGCGCCTTGAGGCGCACGCCCGGCCGGAAGTGACTCGCCAGCGGCAGGCTCACGTCGGCCACGATCAGATAGCCCGCCACGAAATCCAGGGCGCGGGATTCCGGCACCCGGCAGGCCGCGCGCCCGATGACGAGGCCGACGTTGGCGCCCACCTCGACCTCCTCGGCATCGGCCGGGATCCGCACCACGGTGTCCGGCCCGGCGAGAGTGTTGCGCGGCTTCACGCAGAGCACCGGCGCCTGCGGAGGCGCGCGGTAGGGAGGCGCGTGCACGGCCTGCCCGAGCAGCGCCAATGCGGAGCGGTGATTGAGCAGCGCGCCATAGACCGCGCCGCTCAACCGGTAGGGCGGTACGTCGCAGGGTATCGGGACAACGGCGCCAGCGGGCATGCGGCTCATCCTCGACGTCACTCGCTCTGGCAATTTACTAATATGTTAGTAATATAGGGATCCGGCGCTCACGGTGTCAAGCCGCAGACCGTGCGCCCGTGCTCATGGCCGTCGGCTCACGCCCCGGGGGACCTGCAAGTGAATGCGGACTCGTTCAAGCTGCGTCGCCGCAACCTGCCGCTGCTGCTGTTGCAGGCGCGCGAGGAGGTGATCGCCCGCTTCCGCCCGATGCTGAACGCCCATGGCATCACCGAGCAGCAGTGGCGCATCGTGCGGGCGCTCATGGAGACCGGACCGCTCGAGCCGCGCGAGATCGGCGAGCTCTGCCGGATCTCGAGCCCGAGCCTCGCCGGCGTGCTCGCACGCATGGAAGAGCTCGGTTACATCAAGCGCAAGCGGCTCGATCACGATCAGCGGCGCGTGCGCGTGTCGCTGGCGCCGCGCAGCCGCGCGCTCGCGGCGCGGATGGCGCCCCGGATCGAGGCCACCTACCGCGACATCGAGGCTGCGATCGGCGCAGAGTTCACCGTGCAGCTCTTCGACACCCTGGATCGCATGATCGAGGCCCTGGCGGCATCGCGAGGGCCTACAATATCCGCCGAGGAATCCACCACCCTGGAGACGCTCGCATGACCGCCGCCGCCGCTCGTCAATTTCTCAAGAACACCTGGTACGTGGCCGCGTGGTCCCACGAGGTTGCGGCGGATGGCATGCTCGCCCGCACCATCACCCGCGTTCCGCTGCTCCTCTGGCGCGACGGCGCGGGGCGCGTGGTCGCCCTGGAGGATCGCTGCTGTCATCGCGCCGCGCCGCTCTCCAAGGGCCGCCGCGAGGGCGACAACGTGCGCTGCATGTATCACGGTCTGCTGTTCGACCCGAGCGGCAAGTGCATCGAGATTCCGTCCCAGGATTTCATTCCGCCCGCGGCGAAGGTGCGTGCGTATCCCGTGGTCGAGCGCTCCAAGTGGATCTGGATCTGGATGGGTGACGCGGATCGGGCCGATCCCGCGCTGATCCCCGACACGCACGTTCTCGACGACCCCGGCTGGCGCGGCAAGCCGGGCTACATGCACTACGACGCCAACTACCTGCTGATCACCGACAATCTCCTGGATTTCTCGCACCTGTCGTACGTTCACGAGACCACGCTCGGCGGCAAGTCGAGCTACGCCGGGATTCGACCCAAGGTGACCCGCGGCGAGCGCGGGGTCCGGGTCGAGCGCTGGCTGCTGGACGAGGAGCCTGCTCCATTTCTCGGCAATCTGAAGACCTGGCCGGGCAACGTCGATCGATGGAACATCTACGATGTGGTGCTGCCCGGAGTGCTCCTGATGGACTCGGGCAGCGCGCCCGCCGGCACCGGCGCGCCCGAGGGCAACCGCGTCGATGCCGCCGAGTTCTTCGGTTGTCAGGCGGTCACGCCCGAGACCGAGAGAACCACGCACTACTTCTTCCAGCAGTCCCACTCGTTCGCGCTCGACGACCCGTCGGTGACCGAGAGCCTCACCAGGAGCGTGCTCGCCGGATTCGACGAGGACCGCGACATCATCCTCGCGCAGCAGCGCATTCTCGACCTGGCGCCCGATTCGCCCATGCTGGCGATGCGCATGGATACGGCGCTCGCGAGCTTTCGCGCGCTGATCGACAAGGCCATCGCCGCCGAGAGCGGCGCCGCCCCGGGCTCCGCGCGCGCCGGATAACGGACAGCGGGCCACCTGCGAAATTTACCTTCCATCCAATAATCGATTCACGGGGATATTCATGACGACTGATCGAAGACTCGGTGCCGCGCCCGCGCGCCCGCTCTCGTCCCGCGGCGCCCTGGCGGCCATCGCCGCGGCGTTCGCCGCGAGTGCGGGCGCAGCGACACCGTCGGCAGCCCCGGCTGCCATCGCCTCATTCACCGCCGCCGCATCGCTCGCTGCGGCGGCCTCGCTCGCTGCCGCCGCCTCGCCCGGCGCCGCCGGCGCGTCCACGACGGCCGCCGCGTCCTCCGACTGGCACGAGAAGGTCCGCGGGCTCGCCAGGGAGCATTTCAAGAACCCGGCGTGGGGCTACTCGCACGACGTGCGCGACTACGAGCTGGCGCGCGAGCTCGCCGCCGCCGACCACGTCAAGCTCGATGACGACGTGCTGTTCGCCGCCGCGTACCTGCACGACATGGCGGCGTTCCCGCCCTGGGAGAAGCCCAAGGTCGATCACTCCGACGTCGCCGCGGACACCGTCCACACCGTGCTCGAGGGAACCGGCTTTCCGATGGACAAGATCGACGCCGTGCGCGGCGCGATCCGCACTCACATGTACTACCGCGACCCGTCCGGTCCCGAAGCGCTGTATCTGCACGATGCCGATGCGCTCGATTGGCTGGGTGCGATCGGCGTCGCGCGCATCATCGGCCTGGTCGACCCCAAGGGCGGCGCACCCGATGGCCCCAAGGCCGTGAAGATGCTCGAGGACAATCTGCGCGATACGCCGGGCCGCGTTCTGTCACCCGCGGGCAAGGCCCTGGTGCCGGAACGCAAGTCCGAGCTCGAGCGGTTCCTGAAGGAGCTGAAGAGCGAGACTTCGGACTTGCGTACGCTTTAGGGCCTGCGGTGGATGGGGTCGATCCAGTAGACCTCCTCCACCCGCTCCGCGGCATCGATGCTGAGGTTGACGACCACCGACTCGTTGTCGCTGCGCACGAGCACGCATTCGAGCGGGGTGTCGGTCGAGCGGTTGATCTCCTGATGGGGTACGTACGGCGGCACGAAGATGAAGTCGCCGGCGTCCGCCTCGGCCATGAACTCGAGCCGCTCACCCCAGCGCATGCGCGCCATGCCGCGCACGACGTAGATGACGCTCTCGAGCGTCCCGTGGTGGTGCGCGCCGGTCTTGGCGTTCGGATGTATGACCACCGTGCCCGCCCAGATCTTCTGCGCGCCGCGCGCGAGATTGATCGCGGCGGCGCGCTGCATGCCGGGTGTCTGCGCGGTGTTGCCGTCGAGCTGATCACTGCGGATGACCTTGACACCCTGCAGACGCCAGTCCGGCTTGATGAGCTCGGTCACCGATGCCACCTTGGCCCGATGCGGGCCCTTTGACGCCGCGAGGCTTCGCCTCGGCTCAGCCCGCCAGCGCCCTGATCAGCGTGTCCCAGAACGTCAGGCCCTTGTAGAACTCGCTCACCCGGATTCGCTCGTTGAGTCCGTGCGCGAACTCCTCGCTGCCCATGATGAACACGGCGCCGGCGCCGTAGGTCGGGATGCCGGCCTGGCGAAACACCGCGCCGTCGGTGGCATAGGATGCCTGCGTCGGGCTCACCGGCACGCCCGGCTCCGAGGCGGCGATGGCCTTGGCGACGGCGCTCATCACGTCATCGCGCATGGGAGAAGCGGGCGACACCAGCGGCTCGTAGCCCAGCTTCACCTCGGCCTTCGGCCCCGCCAGCTTCTGCAGGGTCTTTTGCACCTGCGCTGCGCTCATGCCGGGAAACACGCGGCAGTTGATGGTGGCGGTCGCCGATTGGGGCAGCGCATTCTCGGCATGGCCGCCCGCCAGCATGGTGGCGACGCAGGTGGTGCGGACCCGGCCGACGAAGGAGGGATCCTGGGACAGCTCCGCCGCCGCCGCGGGATCGCCGGGATGCGCGGCGAACTTGGCCATCGCCTCGCCGATCGGCCCCTTGGTCACGGCGCTCGCGTTCTTGAAGTCGCCGATCGTCCATTCGTTCCACATGACCGGAAACTGGTAGTGCTGGATGGCCTTGAGAGCGTCGGCCAGCTCGTAGATCGCATTGTCCGCGCGCGGCTGCGAGCTGTGGCCTCCCGGGTTGTGCGTCGAGATCAGGAACTCCATCGAGCTCTTCTCCGCGCCCTGCACGTAGAAGATCTCGGGCTTCGCGGTGCCCTCGGCGAGCACGCCGCCGCCGCCGTCGCCGTTGATCGCAAATTCCGGATCGACGATGTCGCGATGCTTGGTGGCGAGATCCCGCGCGGTCGCCTGCTCGGTCTCCTCGTCGCCGCTGAAGGTGATGATCAGATCGCGCGACGGGACGAAGCCCTCCGCCTTGAGGTGCAGGAAGGTCGCCGTCAACAGCGCCACCTCCTGCTTCACGTCCGAGGTGCCGCGCCCATAGAAGAAGCCGTTCTCCTCGATCAGCTTGTAGGGATCGCGCTGCCAGTCGCTGCGGTTGGCGGTCACCACGTCCATGTGGGCCATGAACGCGATCGGGCGGCCGCCCTTGCCGTTGCCGCGATAGCGGACCACCAGCGAGGCGGTCTCGCCGAGCGGCAGGATGTGGATGTCGGCCGCGGGGAAGCCGCCCGCCTTGAACTTGTCGGCGAGATAGGACGCCACCTTGGGAACGTTGCCCTTGCCGATCGAGCTCTCGATGCCGACGATCGCGGCGAGGATCTCGCGTGCCTGGGTGCGCACGCTCTGCGGTATCGCAGGCGGCGGCGCTGCGGCCGCGCTCGTGGCGGGCATTGCACCCATCGCCAGGACGCCCGCAACCACGGCGATCACGGCCGCAACCATCGATCGAATTGCGAAAACTTTCATCATTCCCCCCGGTTTGATCCGGTCAGTATACCTGCGAGAATGGGCCAAACCCATGCCGCGCCCGAGCATTCCCGTCTGGACCATCGCCGCACCCATCCTTGCGGGCGCCCTGATCACGATCGCCGCACTGGCGCCGGCCGTGGCGCACGCCGGAGTGTTCGTGCTCCTCATCGCAGTCGGCGTCGCCGCCAGCGTGTTCGCCGCGGTACACCACGCGGAGCTGGTGGCGCATCGGATCGGCGAGCCGTTCGGCACGCTGGTGCTGGCGCTGGCGGTGACGTTGATCGAGGTCGCGCTGATCGTGTCGCTGATGACCGCCGGCGGCGAAGAAGCCGTCGGGCTCGCGCGCGACACCGTGTTCGCCGCGGTCATGATCATCCTGAACGGAATCATCGGCCTGTGCCTGCTCTTGGGCGGGCTGCGGCACCGCGAGCAGAGCTTCGGCCTGGACGGCGTGAGCGCATCGCTGGTGGCGCTCGGCACCATCGTGGTCATGACGCTGGTCTTTCCGAACTACACCACCACGGCGCCGGGACCCTTCTACTCGCCCGGCCAGCTCATGCTGGTCGCCGTGGTGACCGTCGTCGTGTACGGCGCCTTCATCTTCACGCAGACCGTCGGCCATCGCGGATTGTTCCTCCACGATGAAGGCTCCAGCGGCGAATCACACGGTCCGCTGCCCGACGACGCAACCACGGCCTGGGCCTCGTTGCTGCTGCTCATGTGTCTCGCGGGCGTGGTGCTGCTCGCCAAGAAGCTGGCGCCGAGCCTGGAGACGCTGGTGCAGAGGCTCGGCGCGCCGAATGCGGTGGTCGGCGTCATCATCGCGGGGATCGTGCTGTTGCCCGAGGCCACCGCCGCGATCAGGGCGGCGCGCTCCAACCGCCTGCAGACCAGCTTGAATCTCGCGCTCGGATCGGCGCTCGCGAGCATCGGGCTCACCATACCCGCCGTGAGCTTCCTGTCGCTCTACATGGGCTCGCACCTGATGCTCGGCATCGACTCGAGGTCGATGGTGCTGCTGCTCTTGTCGCTGTTCGTGGTGTCGCTGGCGCTGCGCACCGGCCGCACCATCATCCTGCACGGCATCGCGCTGCTCGTGATCTTCGTGGTGTACCTGTTCACGACGGTGGTGCCGTAGCGGCAGGGTGGTGCCGTAGCGGCGCCGGCCGCTCAGCCCGGCTGCTGCGCCGTCCGCGGTCACGCCCGGGTATTGCGATTCCGCCGCTTCAGGCGCGCGCCGCGACCTCGTCGATGTGCTCGAGCAGATCGGCGGGATCGGCGTAGACGCGGAAGGCACCCGCGCGCGCCAGCTCCTCCTCTCCGTAGCCGCCCGAGAGCAGTCCCACCCCGAGCGCGCGGGCCCGTTGCGCGGCGATCATGTCCCAGATGCTGTCGCCGAGCACCAGCGAATCGTGGATGTCGACGCCCAGACGCTCGGCTGCGGTCAGGAACAGATCGGGATCGGGCTTTGCATACTTGACCTGGTCTCGCGTGACCACGGGCACCTTCGCCGGATCCACGCCGAGCGCGGCGATGTTGTGGCCCGCCGTCTCCATGCGGCCGCTGGTGGCGATGGCCCACGGCGTGCCGTGGGCGGTCAGGTGCTCGAGCAGCTCGCGCGCTCCGGGGAGCGGCTGCACGCTGTCGGAAAGCTTTCGATACGCCTCGGCGTGGCGCGTGCGCAACCGGTTGAGCCGCTCGGGGGTGTTGTCGAAGCCGGTCTCACGCAGCAGCACGTTCGCGAACAGTCCGCCGCTCATGCCGATCTTGCGATGAATGCGCCATACCGAGAGGGGAATGCCCTCCTGATCGAGCGAGGACTTCCAGGCGAGCACGTGCTGGTAGACGCTGTCGACCAGCGTACCGTCGAGGTCGAAGAGAAAGGCGGTCTTCCTGCGCGTCATGCGCTCGATGCCGGGCGCCGCATGGGCGAGGCGAGATAGCAGCCGAACTCCTTGGCGAAATCGACCGATACCCGCGCGTGCACGCGGCCCTGGCGGTCCAGGAACTCCGCCTCGTCGTCGATCGGCACGATGGCGCCGTGCCAGATGTTCGGGTGGATGTAGAGCGCCCGCGTGCCCTCGCACCAGAAGGTGGTGAACTTGTCCGGCGTCACGTCATCCCCCGGCAGCGCGAGCGGAACCACGAAGCTCTGGCCCTTGAGCGGGTAGAAGAGCTGTCCGCCGTCGGGATGATAGTTGGCGCGCCAGATGAGCGCGCGCTCGCGGGTGCGGCCGGTCATGTCGGCGACCGCCTCCTCGGGCCAGTTGCTCCAGCCGAACAGATAGCTGCCGCCGACGGCATTGTTGCGTGCGTAAAGCGTCTCGCCCTTCCACCAGAACTCGAACAGGCCCTCGGTGACGCCGCCCTGGTTCCCCGAATTCAGGTCGATGGAGCGCCATCCCTGGGCCGGCCAGCGCACGATCTCGATCGGGAAGCTCTTCGGGTCATCGACCAGACAGCCGTACCCCTCGAGCGTCGCGTCGCTCGCGACGACGATGGGCGTCTCGTGTGCGCGCCGCACGCCGGTCGTCGGCGTATAGGAGAATTCCAGCTCTGCAATGTCCATGAGTGGCTCCATTATGCCGCGCCGGCGCGCGGCTTGTCAGTCCCGCGCTCGATCAGCCACGCCATCACGCCGGTCGCGAGCACCCCGGCGGCGGCGGCGAGCAGCCCGCCGGTGAAGCTGCCGGTCGAGCCCTTGATCCAACCGATCACGAAGGGACCCGCGAATCCGCCGAGGTTGCCGATGGCATTGATCAACGCGATGGCGCCCGCGGCCGACGCACCGCGAAAGCTGGCCGCAGGCAGCGTCCAGAATATCGGCAGGACGGAAAACGTGCCCGCCGCGCCGATCGAGATCGCGACAAGCGCCCATGCGGGGCAGTCGGCCCAGCAGGCGCTCGCCACGAGACCGAGGCAGCCGACCACCGACGCGGCCGCGATGTGCCCCGCGCGCTCCATGCGCCGGTCGGAGCGGCGGCTCCAGGCGATCATGGCGGCCGCCGCGAGCGCGTACGGCGCGGCGACGGCGTAGCCGATGTGCTCGGGCGCCACCCCGGCGTGCGCGAAGATCTGGGGAACCCAGAAGATGACGCCATACATGCCGAGCTCCACCCCGAAGTAGCAGAGCGCGAGCGCCAGGACGCGCGATCCGAGCACCGCGCGCAGGGCATTGCCGCCATGAAGGAGCGCGGCACCGGCGCGCTCGGCGTCGAGCTTGCGCGTCAGCACCTCGCGTTCCCGGGGGCTGAGCCAGCGTGCATCGCCGGGCGCATCCGGAAGGTACCGCCAGGTGAGGATGCCGAGCGCCAGCGACGGCACGGTCTCGAGCACGAACAGCCATTGCCAGCCGGCGAGGCCGTGCACGCCGTCCAGCCGCAGGATCGCGCTCGAGATGGGGCCGCCGAGCGCGGTGCTCACCGGCACGGCGACGATGAACCGGCCCACCAGCCGCGCGCGCTCCCGTGCCGGCACCCAATAAGTCAAATAGTAGATGACCCCGGGGAAAAAGCCGGCCTCCGCCACCCCGAGCAGGCACCGGAGCGCATAGAAGCCGTGCTCGCCCCGGACGAACACCATCGCGCCCGCGATCAGGCTCCAGCTGATCATGATGCGCGCGAGCCAGCGCCGGCCGCCCACACGGTGCAGGATGAGATTGCTCGGCACCTCGAACAGGCAGTAGCCGACGAAGAAGATGCCTGCGCCGAGCCCATATACGCGGTCCGAGAATCCGAGATCGCGGTGCATCTGGAGCGCCGCGAACCCTACGTTCACGCGGTCGATGAAGGCGGCGAAGTAGAGCAACGCGAGGTACGGCAGGAGGCGCGTGCCGACCTTGCGCAGGGCGGAAGCCTCGGCCGCGGCGGCATCGCCGCCTTGCTGGACGGCCGGGGCGTCGCCCTGCCCGGCGCCGGCAGGCGCACAGGACACTCCGCCCTCTGGATCTCCCATCCGCGCGACTATACCGGGACCCCGACCCGGAGCGCCGCGGATTCGGTAAGATGCGTCGGGGACAAGGGGAGCACGAATGAAATACGCCCGAATTGCCGCGCTCACGCTGATGCTGACCCTGGTCGGCACGGCCCACGCCGATAAGCTGCGCATCATCAGTTGGGCGGACTACGTGCCCGCCGACCTCATTGCCGCCTTCAAGAAGGAGACCGGCATCGATGTCGAGGTGACGCTCTCGAACAACGAGGAGATGATCTCCAAGCTGCGCGCGACCGGCGGCGCCGGGTTCGATCTCGCGCAGCCTTCGCAGGATCGGATCCTGGCCGCGGTGCGCGAGTTCGGCATCTACAAGCCGCTCGACCTCAGCAAGGTGAAGCTCGACGAGTTCCAGCCGCAATTTGTGGACATCGTGCGCAAGAACACGACCCTCGACGGCAAGGTGTACGGGCTGCCGTACCTCTGGGGCACGGACGGCCTGGTCGCCAACGTGAAGCGCGCCAAGGTGGCGGACTATCCCGATCTTTGCCGCCCCGACCTCAAGGGCAAGACCGCGATGCGCCTGAAGCGCCCGACGCTGATGGCCTTCGCTTTTGCCTCCGGCAAGGATCCATTCGCGCTCTACGGCGACCCCAAGGCCTACGGCGCGCTCATGGAGCAGGTGGGCGCGACGCTCGCCGCGTGCAAGGCGAACATCAAGTTCTTCTACGACAACAAGGATCAGCTCCTGAACGGCATCCGCTCCGGCGAGGTGGTGGCCGCGATGATGTGGGACACGGGCGGCTGGACCTTGAGCCGCACCAATCCGGACATCCAGTTCATCGTGCCGCGTTCCGGTGCCCTCGGCTGGCTCGACACCTTCGCGCTTCCCGCCCGCGGGCGCAACGACGCCGCGGTCTATGCCTGGATCAATTTCACCATGCGGCCGGAAAACGCCGCGCGGGTGATCAGGTCGGTCGGAAGCTTCTCCGCCGCCAAGGGTACCGACGCCCTGATCGATCCGCGCCTGAAGGCGCAATTCAACGCCGCGTTCCCGAACGGCGATCTCAAGGCGATCCATTGGTACCCGGCCATTCCGCCGGGTCTCGAGGAGCTGGAGGGTCGGGTTCTCGACCGCGTGAAGGCCGCCAATTGAGCACGCCTGACCTCGCGGCGGACGCCGTCGTAAAGCGCTTCGGCGCTCACGTCGCGGTCGACTCGGTGTCCTTTCAGGTCGCGCGCGGAAGCTTTTTCTCCATCCTCGGCCCCTCGGGCTGCGGCAAGACCACCTTGCTGCGCATGATCGCGGGATTCATCGCGCCGGATGGCGGCGACATATCGATCGGCGGCAACAGCATGCGCGGCGTGGCGCCGAACCGCCGGCCGGTGAACATGGTTTTCCAGCAGCTCGCGCTCTTTCCGATGATGTCGGTGGGCGAGAACGTCGCCTTCGGGCTCGCCCGCCGCGGCATGAGCCGCGCCGTACGGACCCAACGGAGCCTTGCGATGCTCGAGCGCGTCGGTTTGGCCGGCGCGGCCGACAAGCGGGTCGACGAGCTCTCGGGAGGCCAGCGCCAGCGCGTCGCGATCGCGCGGAGCCTCGTGCTCGAGCCCACCCTGCTGCTGCTCGATGAGCCGCTCGGCGCGCTCGACCTCAAGCTTCGCGAGCACATGAAGATCGAGCTCAAGCAGCTGCAGGCGTCGTTCGGCACGACCTTCGTGTACATCACGCACGATCAGTCGGAGGCGCTCGTGCTTTCGGATCACGTCGGCGTGATGAGCCGCGGAAAATTCGAGCAGCTAGGGACACCCCAGGACCTCTACTATCGTCCCGGAACTCCGTTCGTCGCGGGCTTCGTCGGCGCGAACAACCGCATCGTCGGCCGCGTCTCGCGCCAGGACGGCGAGCTGGCCGAGATCGCCACCTCCGACGGCTGGACCGTGCGGGCGCGGCGCCAGGGCGCCATCGCGCCGGGCGATGCGGTCGAGGCGTTCGTGCGTCCGGAGGTCGCCAATCTCGCGCGCAGCGCCGCCGAGCTGCCGCCGGATCAGCCGCGCCATGAGGGCGAGGTGCAGAGCGTGCTGTTCGACGGCGCGAACTCCGCCGTGCTCCTCGCCGAGGCGCGCACACGGCGCGAGTTCCGGATCGCGCTGCCGCAGACAGGCCGCCTCTCCGATCTGAAGCCGCAGGAGAAGATCGTGTTCAGCTTCGACCCGTCGCGGGCGGTGTGTTTTCCCGCGCGCGCCGATGCAGCGGAGCAAAGTGCGTAGCGCAGGCTGGCAGGCGCGCCTGACCCTCGGGCTCCTGCTCGCGCCCGCGCTCATCTGGCTGCTCGCCCTGATCATCCTGCCGCACGTCGATCTCGCCATTCTTTCCTTCCGCGAGCGCGTCGGCCCCCGGCAGTACGCGCCCAGCCTGGCGCAATACAAGACGTTCTTCACCGAGCCCCTCTACTGGCACGTGTTCCTTCGTACCGCGGTGATGTCGGTGCTCGCCACCTTCCTGACCCTGCTGCTCGCCTTTCCCATCGCCTGGGTCATCGCCAAGATCGCGCGCGGGCGCGCCGGCTCCCTGCTGTTCATAGTTTGCCTGATACCGTTCTGGGTCAGCGAGACGGTGCGTACGCTCGGCTGGATGATCCTGCTGCGCGAGTCGGGCGTCCTGCCCGCGATCCTGGTGAAGCTCGGCATCACCTCCGTGCCGGTCGAGCTCCTATATCGCGACTCCACCATCATGGTCGGCCTGGTCTACACGTCGCTCCTGTTCATGGTCGTGCCGCTGGTATCGAGTCTCGAGAGCCTCGACAACTCTCTGATCGAGGCCGCGTATGATCTCGGCGCAGGCGGCATGTCCGTCCTCCGTACCATCGTGATCCCGCACGCGGCGCCGGGCATCACCGCCGGCTGCATCGTGGTGTTCATGCTGACGCTCGGCAACTATCTGACGCCGACCCTGCTCGGCGGCAAGAACTCGCAGTGGTTCACCGAGCAGATCTACAACCAGTTCATCACCCGCTTCAACTGGGAACAGGGTGCGGCCTTCGGCTTCCTGCTGCTCGGCTTGTCGACGGCGCTCGTCATCGTCGGCCTGCGCTTGAGCGGCCAGCGCTTCGGCGACGTGATGAGAAGCACGTGAGGTACTTGAGGCGCGCGCGGCACACGCGGCGCACGGCGCGGCCGCGACCTGCGTCCCTCGATGCCGCGGCGGGGGCCGGCGCGTGATTCCCTCGCTGCCGAGACCCTTCTGGCTGCGCGCCGCCACCGTCGGCTATGTGGCCGCGTTCCTCGCCTTTCTGTTCCTGCCGCTGGCCGTGGTCGCCGTGTTCGCGTTCAACGACGCGCCCTACCCGGCCCCGCCGTGGCACGGCTTCACGCTCGACTGGTTTCTCGGCAACCCGGCGGCGGGGCGCACCGGCCTGTTCGCCGACAGCGAGCTGCTCGGCAGCATCGGCACGAGCTGCATCGTCGCCCTCTGCGTCACGCTGCTCTCGGCTTTGGTCGGAACCACGAACGCCTTCCTGATCGAGCGCGGCCGCTTTCCGGGCAAGCAAGCCCTGTCGATCATGATGCTCGCGCCGCTGGTGATCCCGGGGGTGATCCTCGGCATCTCGATCCTGGCCTTCGCCAGCCGCGTGGCCGACTTCGCCGACGACACGTTCGGACTCGAGCTGGACTTCCTGAGGCCCGGCCTGCCGCTCGTGGTGCTCGGGCAATGCTCGTACATCGCGACCATCGCGACGCTCACGATCAGCGCGCGGCTGCGCCGCTTCGACCGCACGCTCGAGGAAGCCGCGCTCAATCTCGGCGCATCGAGGGCGGCGGTATTCCGCACCATCCTGCTGCCGTACCTGCGCCCCGCCCTGGTCGGATCCGGGGCGATCTCATTCCTGATGTCGTTCGCGGATTTCAACACCACCCTGATGCTCGTCGGCGCCGACGCGCCCCTCACGGTCATGATGTACGGCCGCATGCGGGAAGGCGCGACGCCGGTGCTGAACGCCGTCAGCCTGTTCCTGATGATCGCATCGGCGGTGCTGGCCCTGACGCTGCTGCGGCGAAGCTCCGCGAAACCCAAAGCTGCCTGATTCCATCCACGTTCTGACGGAACGCGCCGCGTGCCAGGACGTGAGCAAGAACCGGAGTGCCGCGGCAACGCTCGAGGTCTAGCCTGGTCTCACGCATTCACCGGAGCGCAGCCATGACCCCGTCCCATCGCAAGCCCGAAGCCGCCCGCATCGTTCAGCGCATGCAGGCGCTCGCCCATTACATCGACGCGCACGCCGCCGAGACACTCACCCTGGCAGAGCTCGCCAAGCGCGCGCATCTCTCACCGACGCACCTGCAGCGCACCTTCAAGTCGATCATCGGCGTCTCGCCCAAGGCCTACCAGGACGCCGCGCGCTTGAAGCAGCTCAAGACCGGCCTCAAATCCGGCAAGAGCGTGCTGGATGCCATCACCGAGGCCGGCTTCGAATCGACGAGCCGCGTCTACGGGCATGCGCCGCGCAGCCTCGGCATGACGCCGTCGGCTTATCGCGCCGGCGGCGCGGGCGAGCACGTCACCTATGCCTATCGGCGCACGGCTCTCGGACCCTTGCTCATGGCGGCCACCGAGCGCGGCGTATGCTTCGCGCAGTTCGGCGAGAGCGCAGCGGCCCTGGTCGCACAGTTGCAGCGCGAGTTCCCACAGGCATCGCTCACCCCCACGGCCATGACGAGCACCGCCGACCTCGACGCCTGGATGCGAGCGCTCGAGGCACATCTCGCGGGCGGCGCGCCGCGACCCGACCTCCCCCTGGATCTGCGCGGCACCGCATTCCAGATCCGGGTCTGGCGCTTTTTGCTGGGCATCCCCGCAGGCAGCGTGGTCAGCTATGGCGAGCTCGCTCGCGGGGTCGGCGCACCGGCGGCGGTACGCGCCGCGGCATCGGCCTGCGCGGCCAATCGCGTCGCGGTCCTGGTCCCTTGCCACCGGGTGTTGCGCGGCGACGGCGGCCTCGGCGGCTACCGCTGGGGCCTGGACCGCAAACGCGTGCTCATCGAGCAAGAGCGCACACGGCGGGCATCGTGAACGGCGGCCCGCTCAACGTGCGCCTCGATGCCGGGCAGGCCGCGGCTGCACCCGCCGGCGAAAGCCCCGCGGGTGCCCTTGATACGGCGCCGCCGGCCGGCGAAAGCCGCGCGGGTACCCTCGACACCGCAGGGCTCACGTCGGCGCTCGGCACTGCGGCTCTGCGGGAGGCCCTCGATCGCGACGGCTACGCGGTGACTCCGCCCCTGATCGACGGGGCGACGTGCGCGGAGCTTGCGTCGCTCTACGATGCCGGCGGCGAGACCTTTCGCTCCACGGTCATCATGGCGCGGCACGGCTATGGCAGAGGCGAATACCGGTACTTCGCCCGGCCGCTGCCGGCAGCGGTCGCGGCGCTGCGGCGCGAGGTGTACGCCGCGCTGGCGCCGGTCGCCAATGCGTGGGCCGCGAGGCTGGCGCGCCCGCCGCACCCTCGCGATCCCTGGCCTCCGGGCCACGACGCGCTGGTCGCGCGGTGCGCCGCCGCGGGCCAGACCCGGCCGACTCCGCTGCTGCTGCGCTACGGACCCGGTGACTACAACTGTCTGCATCAGGACTTGTACGGCGCGATTCATTTCCCGCTGCAGGCCATTCTGTTGCTCGATCGACCCGGCGCCGACTTCGACGGCGGCGAGCTGATCCTGGTAGAGCAGCGCCCGCGCCGCCAGTCCAGACCCATGGTGGTGCCGATCGCGCAAGGAGCATTCGCAATCGTGCCGGTCAAGGAGCGCCCGATCGAGACCGCGCGGGGCGCCGCGCGGGTCCAGATGCGCCACGGCGTGTCTGTGGTGCGGCGCGGCCTGCGCCGCACGCTCGGCCTCATCTTTCACGACGCCGCTTGAGAAGCCGCCGTAATACCCCGCCCGGGCCGTCGTGCCCGTCGTGAAACAGCTCGAACGGGCCGCATGCGTGGAACCGCCCGCTCGTGCCGGGGTCGAAGGCATGATGCGCTCGCCCCTCCTCTCGACGGCGTTGCTCTCGGTCCTTCTCGCGGCATGCGGAGGCGGCGGAGGGTCCGGTACCACCATCGGCGGGTCGCCGCCGCCCGCGTCCACACCGGCGCGCGGCACCCTGCTGGAGTCTCCTCCCAGCCTTCTCAGCACCCTGAAGGCCTCCGATCTCCTGACCGAGCTGAGTCTCGCCTCCAATGCGCAGATCCTCGCGCTCGCCGGGGGCCCGATCTGCGACATCCTGATGTACGACATCGAGTACGAGACCGTGGGCGGCGCCGGCGAGCCGACCACCGCGTCCGCCGCGCTGCTCGTCCCCACCGGGCTGGGCTCCGCGTGCACCGGCCGGCGCCCCATGCTGCTCTATGCGCACGGCACCACCACCGACAGCGCGTTCACCATGGCGAGCTTCAGCAACACCGAGACGATGACGCTTGCGGCGCTGTTCGCGACCAAGGGCTACATCGTCGTCGCTCCGAATTACGCCGGCTACGACAGCTCGACCTTGCCGTACCACCCTTACCTGGTCGCCGATCAGCAGTCGAAGGACATGATCGATGCGTTGACGGCCGCGCGCACCGCCCTTCCGGTCGCATCGGCGACGCTGGCGAGCGACAGCGGGCAGCTCTACATCACGGGGTACTCGCAGGGCGGCTTCGTCGCAATGGCCACGCACCGCGCGATGCAGCAGGCCGGCATGCCGGTCACCGCCGCGGCGCCGATGTCGGGGCCGTATGCGCTCGCCGCATTCGTCGACGCCATCTTCTACGGACGGGTGAACGGCGATGCCACCATCTCGTCCGCGCTCCTGTTCCCTGCCTATCAGAAATCCTACGGCAACGTCTATTCATCGCCGAGCGTGGTGTTCGCAAGCCCCTATGCGGCGACCATCGAGGACCTGCTGCCGACCTCGACGCCGCGCAGCCAGCTCTACTCCGAGAACGAGCTGCCGGAATACGCCCTGTTCAGCCCGACGCCGCCGTCGCCGGCATTTGCCGCCGACACGCCGCCCACGGCTCCCGCAGGTCTCGCGGCGGTGTTCGCGCTCGGCTTCGGCAGCGGCAATCTGATCAACAACAGCTATCGGCTCGCCTATCTGCAGGATGCCGTGGCCAATCCCGATGGCGGATTCCCGAGCCTCACCACCGGCGTGACGGCGGCTTCACCCGGGCTCGCGATGCGGCAGGCGCTCAAGAACAACGACCTGCGCGACTGGGTGCCGACCGCGCCCACGCTGCTGTGCGGCGGCGATCAGGATCCGCTGGTGTTCTGGATGAATACCTCGCTCATGCAGAGCTACTGGGCCGTCAACGCGCCCGCTGCGGCGGCGATCGGCGTGCTCGACCTCGAGGCGGCGCCGGCGTCGGGCGATCCCTACGCGACTCTCAAGACCGACTTCGCGGTGGCCAAGGCGGCAGTTGCCGCCTCCGCCGTGGCGCAGGGCGCCACCGATGGCGGCGCGCTCGCGGTGGACGAGGCGTATCACGCCGAGCTCGTGGCGCCGTTCTGCTTCGCCGCGGTGAAGGAGTTCTTCGGCAACAATCCCTGAGCGCGGCCGCGACTGCATCCGCCTGCGGCGTCCGGGACGGGCGGGCGCGATCAGGCGGCGGCGCCCAGGATCTCCACGATATGCACGCGCCGGTCGATCGTCGCCGTCTCGAATTCGGCGCTGATGGAGCTCAGGTCCATCTCGGTGGTCGCGGTCACGACCTTGATGACGCACGCGCGATCGCGTCCGCGCCGCTTCGCCTCGTAGAGCGCCTTGTCGACCAGGCTGATCCCGCTCTCGAGCGTGATGTGGGTCGCCGTGCCCGGCATCGGGAAGCAGGCATACCCGATCGAGATGGTGCAGTGGATCAGGTGTCCGTTCCATTGCACGGGCTCCGAGCGCACCGTCTGCAACAGCCGCTCGGCCATCTGGTCGGCCTGAAATGGCGCCATGGGCCCGAGCACGGCCAGGAACTCCTCGCCTCCCCAGCGCACCAGCTTGTCGTTCTCACGCAGCGCCGCGGCCAGCCGCTGGCTCATCGCCGCGAGCACGGCATCGCCCGCGGGATGGCCGAAGGTATCGTTGATGCGCTTGAAGTGGTCGAGGTCGGCGAGCAGGATGCACCCGCCCGCCGGGCGCCCGCCGTCGACGGCGAGGACGCGCTCGTTGAAATAGCGCCGATTCGACAGGCCGGTGAGCGGATCATGCTCGCTGCTGAATTGAAGCTTGGCATTCACCCGCTTGACGCGCGCGATGGCCCACAGCAGCGCCGCGCAGATCAGCGCGATGAACAGCGCGCCGGCGATGATGAGCTGCTGCTGCAGCCGCTGGCCGCGCATTTCCGAGGCCTTGAGCTGATTATCACGCCGCAGGAGCTCGAGCTCGCGCGCCTTGCGCTCATCGTCGAACTGCGCCGACAGCTCGAGAAAGGCCCGCTGCCGGGTGTTGGTCATGAACTTCTCGCTGATCTCATCGTAGCGGTGGTACACCTGGATGGCCATCATCAGGTAGCCCGCGTGCTCGAGCGCGTCGGCGTATTCGCGCAACAGCTCTTTCGCATCGAGCAGATCGCTGCCCGCGAGCGCATTCGCGATCGCACCCTCGGCCAGCTTCTGCCCCGCCTTGATGCTGCCGAGGCCGATGTACGCCAGACCCTCGTTGAACAGCGTGGTCTGCTCATCGTCGCGCTGGTTGGTGCGCAGGATGATCGGCATCGCCTGCTTGGAGTATTTGAGCGATTCGGCGAAGTCCCGCGTCTTGAGATACGAGTCGCCGAGATTCAGGAGGGCGAGCTGCAGCCATTTGCTGCTGCCCGAGCGCTGTGCGTGCTCCAGCCCCGCGAGCGAGGCGTGCCGCTCGGTGACGCGGTCGTTGCGGCGATCGGCGATGTCCGCGACCCGCTCCTCCGTCTCGACCAGCCCGGTCTCATCGCCAAGGGTGGTCGCGAGGGCGCGCGCCGACTCGAGCTGCACCATGGCGCGGTCGAAGTTGCCGCTGTCCGTGTAGATGCGCGCCAACGCGAGCATCGCGTGCAGCGTGCGCGTATCGTCGTGCATCTTGTTGGCCAGATCCAACGCCTGCTCCAGGAACGGGAGCGAGGCTTCGTCCTGTCCCAGGATGCGCAGCACGAGACCGCGCAGCGTGACGAGGCGGTAGCGCTCGGCGTCCGCCATCGGCGGTTTCATGTCGATGCGCTTCAGCTCGGTCTCGGCTTCGGCGAATTGCGTGTGCTGTCTCGCCAGATAGGCGCGCACGAAGTGGGCGGCACGCACCGCCGAAGCGTCGCCGCCCTGGCCGATGTTGTCCAACCGGCGCAGGATCCGGTCTACGTCCTCATCGCGGCTCGAGTCGGCGAAGATCATGCCGCGGATCTCGAGCATGTTGATCTCGGCCGCGTCGCCGCGCGGCGCGAGCGGCGGCGCCGCGTCGATGATCTGGACCGCGCGCTCGGGGTCGGCCCATTCCAGCATCTCGAGCTGATCCGGGTACGAGGCCGCGGGCGTCGCGCGCGCGATCGCAGCCCACAGCAATAGCGCTGCGGTCGGTGCGAGAATGTTTTTCTTACGCATCCCTGCCATGCTCAAACCGCAGTGCAGCACCACATGGATGCAGTTTTGACATGTTCCGGAAAAAAGTGACGTGATGAAGGTCATTTCCCCAGAAATCGCGATGGGATTTCCCTAATGCCCGGCGATCAGAATGTGACGCGGGTCCCCGCGGCCCCGCGCGAATGCGACATGCGTCAAAGCGCTCAGTCGTCGATCGCGGCGTACACCATGTCGCGAAACAGCGTGCGGTAATAGTCGCGCTGCCCGGGCGCCTGGATCATGAGGATGGCAAACAGCTCCTCGGCAGGGTCCACCCAGAAGGTCGTCCCGGCGAGGCCCCCCCAGAAGTACTGACCGACCGACCCCGGGACGTGCGCAACGCCTGCCCGCAGGCGGATCGAGAAGCCGAGCCCGAAGCCGTGACCGGGCAGCAGGAGATCCGGTGCGCCGGTCACCTCGCCGAGGTGATCGGCGGTCATCAGCTCGACGGTCTTGCGGCTGAGATAGCGCGTCCCGCCGGCCACGCCGCCATCGAGCAGCATCTCGAGGAATCTCGCATAGTCGCCGATGGTGCCCGCCAGGCCGCCGCCGGCCGACTCGAATGCCGGCGGCGTACGCACGTCGAGCAGCTGCACGGCACCGCCGCTGTCGGGATCGCGGCCGAAGCTCTCGGCGATGCGCCCGTGCTGCGCCGGCGGCACGTGGAAGCCTGTGTCCGTCATGCCGAGCGGCGCGAGGATGCGGCGCTCGAGATGCTCGCCGAGCCGCTCGCCGCTCAGCACCTCGATCAGCCGGCCGATCACGTCGGTGGAGCGCCCATATTCCCATCGCGTCCCGGGTTGATGCAGCAGCGGCATCTTGCCCAAGGTCTCGACGTGCTCGGCGTTCGTCTGGGATCGGCGCTGGAGCTTCGCCGCGCCGTACATCTTATGCACCGGGCCGGAGCCGCGGAACTCGTAGGTCAGGCCGGAAGTATGACGCAGCAGGTCCTGGATCGTCACCGGCCGCGCGGGCGGAACGCGCTTGAACTCGCCCCCCTCGAGCACGCCCACCGTGAGGTCGGCGAGCGCCGGCAGGTACTTGCCGATCGGATCGCTCAGCAGGAACCTGCCCTCCTCCCACAGCATCATCGCCGCCACCGAAGCGATCGGCTTGGTCATCGAGTAGATGCGAAAGATCGCATCCGCGGTCATGGGCGCATCGGACGCGGGGTCGCGCCGGCCAAAGGCGTCGAGATAGCCGAGCCGGCCGCCGCGTGCGACGAGGGCCACTCCGCCCGGAACACGCCCGCGCGCCGCCTCCTCGCGCAGCACGCGGCCCAGACGCGCGAGCCGATCGGAGGAGAGTCCGATCTCCTCCGGAGCGGCCGGAGTCAACGCCGCCGCACCGTCGTCCGGCGTGGCGCCGTCGGTCATCGGGCGCCCGCCTGCCGGAGCTCGAGGCCGGCGGCGTGATTGCGCTGGAAGCCTTTCCACACTTTGATCTCGCTGCTCGCCGGGCTGTACGCGGCGTAGGGAAGGTTCGCGGTCGCGGGCCACGCGCCGGCATCGGACTCGGTTTGCGGCACGTCGAGATACGCGTCGCGGCTCGCATCGTCCTTGAGGTAGCGATCGAAGAACGCGGTGATGAAGTGCGCGTTGATGGCATTGACCCGCTCCTTGCGCCACACCGGATCCTCGAACCAGTCCTGATTCCATAGCAGGCCGCGCATGGCCTCGGGCGCGGGGCTCAATCCGATCGAGTGCCCGCCCTCCTTGAAGGTGAGCAGGTAGCGGTGCGCGTTCACCGCCTGCTCGAACAGCGCGTGCGCGCCGGTCTGATAATCGACCGTCCGGTCCTTGTCACCCTGGATCAGCAGCAGCGGCGCGGTGATGCCGCGCACGCCCTCCTCGCCCCAGCTGCCGAGCGATCCCGCGCCGGCCGGGGAGATGGCGACCACCGCGCGCAGATTCTTGACGACGAGCGCCGCACTCTTCGCGCCGCCGCGCAGGTACGGGCGCATGAGGCCGCCCGGAATCATGGTCGCGGCGCGCCCGGCGGGATCGAGCGTGGCGCCCGCCGCGGTGAGCACGCCGTACCCGCCCATGGAGTACCCGACGAGCCCCGTCCGCGTGGGATCGACCAGCTGGCCGGCGGCGAGCGTTTTTTGCAGCGTCTCCGCGACGAACGCTATGTCGAGGGGCCGGCGCATGAGCGGCCCGATGAAGCGCGCGCGATCCGTGATCGGCGGGTCGTCGTGATGGATCGCGGCGACCACATATCCTTTGGACGCCAGGTTCTCCGTCAGCCAGGTCATGGCCGCCGGATCGTTGCTGTAGCCGTGCGAGACGATCACGAGCGGCCAGCGTGTCCCCGAGGGCGGCGCGTCGCGCACCGCGAGGCCGGGTACGGAGAAGGCCGCGGGCGGCGCGGGCGGCTCCGAGGGAAAGGCGGCCGTATAAGTGACCCGCGGTGCATCCTTGGCCGCATGTGCGGGATACCAGAGGTCGACGGTCAGGTCGCGGTCGGCGAGCGGCGCCGATCCCTTGGCCGGGTCGAACGCCAGCACGTCGACCTGGCCGTGCTCGACGAGGTGCAGCGTCTTCACACCAACCGTCTCGGGGCCGAGCCGCGCGAGCTCGGGCGCATCGACCCCGAACCGGCTCGGCGGCTCCGCCGCGGGCACCATCGGGCTCGACATCATCAGCAGCAACGGCAGCAGGAACGGTGATCGCATGGAAATCCCCCGGATATCTCAGGTGCGCGGGCTCTCGGACACGGGCCGAAGCAGCGGCGGCAGATCGGCCAGCGAGTCGAGCAGCACGTCGCAGTCCAGCGTGCGCGGATCGCGTCCTTCGTTGTAGCCATAGGAGACGCACGCGATCGGCATGCCGGCCGCGCGCGCCGCGTCGACGTCGTTCACCGAGTCGCCCACCATGAGCGCCGCGGACGGGCCGACGCCGAGCCGCTCGCAGGCCACGAGCAGCGGCAGCGGGTCAGGCTTGCGCCGCGGGCAACTGTCGCCGCCGATCACCACGTCGACGAACGGCGCAAGCCCGAGCCGGCCGAGCAGCCCGGCCGCGAAGCGATGGTGCTTGTTGGTCACCACGGCGGTGCGGAACCCCGCTCCGTGCAGCGCGCGCAGCGCCTCTGCGGCACCGGCAAAGGGGCGCGCACTGCCCGCCTCCGACTGCTCGACCTCGTCGTAATGGTGAAAGAAGCGCTCGAGCATCGCCGCGTGCGCGGCGGCGTCGAGCACCCGCCCGCTCGAGGCCGCCGCGCGCTCGATCAGCATGGGCGAGCCGCGGCCGATCATGCGGCGCACGGCCTCCTCCGACAGCGGCTCGATGCTCCGCTCTTCGAGGGTTCGATTCAGCGCGAGCGCGATGTCGCGCACGGTATCGAGGAGCGTCCCGTCGAGATCGAACAGGAGCGCCGCGAGCGCGCGGCCGCGCCATGCCTCACGCATTCAGGGTAACGCTCACGGGGCAGTGGTCGCTGCCCATCACCGCCGCATGGATCTCCGCCTTCTTCACGGCGCTCTTCAACCCGGCCGACACCAACACATAGTCGATCCTCCATCCCACGTTGCGTGCCCGGGAGTTGGCGAAGTGGCTCCACCACGAGTAGTGCCCGTTGCCTTGCGTGAACAGACGGAAGGTATCCACGAACCCCGCATCCAGCATGTTCTGGAATCCCTTGCGCTCCTCGTCCGTGAAACCCTTCTTGCCGCGGTTGGGCTTGGGATTGGCGAGATCGAGCTCGGTGTGGGCGACGTTGAGATCGCCGCAGAAGATCACCGGCTTCGTCTGCTCGAGCTGGCGCACGTAGGCGAGGAATGCGGGGTCCCAGTGCTTGAAGCGCAGACCCAGCCGGCTCAGGTCGTCCTTGGCGTTCGGCGTATACACCGTGACCACGTAGTGGCCCGGATATTCCGCCGTCATCACCCGGCCCTCCTCGGCGCTGTCGCGGCGCAGCTCGTCGGCGAAGCTGTAGCGCTTGGCGAAGTCCGTCGGGAAACCGTTGACGACCGAGAGCGGCTCGGTCTTCGAGAAGATCGCGGTGCCCGAGTAGCCCTTCTTGACCGCCGAGTTCCAGTATTCACGGTAGCCCGGCAGGTCGATCTCGAACTGGCCGCGCTCGGCCTTGGTCTCCTGCAGGCAGAGGACATCCGGCGCGTACCGGTCGAGAAACGGCTGGAACAGGTTCTTCTTGATGACGGCACGGATGCCGTTGACGTTCCAGGAAAAGAGCTTCATGGGAGGCGGCATTATGCATGGTGCGGGCCCCGAAGTGGATCGGGGTCCACCGGCGCGGGTATCCTGCGCGTGACCCCCTGGAGGCACCATGAGCGCGACGATCTCGTTTGGGCGGGTGATCCCGATCCTCCGCATTTTCGATGTGGCGAAGGCAGATGAGTTCTATCTGGATTACCTCGGTTTCCACGTGGACTGGAATCACCGGTTCGACGACGATGCTCCCCTCTACCGGCAAGTCTCGCGTGACCAGTTGATCTTTCACCTCAGCGAGCATCACGGCGACGGCAGCCCGGGAGTGCGGCTCCGAGTGACCATGCGCGGCGTCAAAGCCTTCCACGAAGAGCTGACCGCCAAGCACTACCGCTACATGCGCCCCGGCCTGGAGACGACACCCTGGAACACGCTCGAGACCGGCGTGATCGATCCGTTCGGCAATCTCATCCGATTCGTGGAGCTGCTCGAAGGTCCTGAAGGCGGGGCGTGATCGTCTCCGATATTTGACATAATCTGAGCAGCCGCCCCGATTTCGAGCCCCAACGCGACCCTTGAGGAACGTCATTGACAATCATTCGCATTCGCGTTCACAATACGGCCATGATCGTTTGCGTCTGCAAGGCCGTCTCTGACCGTCATATCCGCGCCGCCGTGAAGGACGGCGCCAGCTGCCTGCGCGACCTCACGCGCGAGCTCGGCGTCGGCACCTGCTGCGGCAAGTGCGTCCCGGAGGCGCGCAGCGTCCTCAACGCGTCGCTCGACGCCGCCTCGGGCGACTACCTGCTCGCCGCCGCGACCGCCTGAGCCCGGGCGGCCTGGCCTCCCTCAACCTGCGCGCACGCGCCGCCGCTCTCGACCGGGCGGCCGCGCCGCGGCCGGCGGCCCCGGGCCTCTCCGCCCCCGCCCGCGCGGCCATCCTGCGTTCGGGCTTAATATCGATGACTGCTTCCGAGCGCAACAAGGGGAAACACCGTGCAAGGCGATGCGAAAGTCCTGGAATTCTTGAATCTCGCGCTGAAGAACGAGCTCACTTCGATCAATCAGTACTTCCTGCACGCGCGCATGCTCGACAACTGGGGCATGAAGCGCCTCGGCAAGATCGAATACGACGAGTCGATCGACGAGATGAAGCATGCGGACCGGCTGGTCAAGCGCATCCTGTTCCTCGAAGGCCTGCCGAACCTCCAGGATCTCGGCAAGCTCTACATCGGCGAGGACGTGAAGGAGATCCTGCTCTGCGATCTCAAGCGCGAGATGGCGGCGCATCCGCTCTATGACGAAGCGATCGCCCACTGCGAATCGGTGCGGGATTTCGTCACGCGCGAGCTCCTGGTGCACATCCAGAAAAGCGAGGAAGAGCACATCGATTTCATCGAGGAGCAGATCGGCCTGATCGACAAGATGGGGCTGCAAAACTACGTGCAGAGCGCGGTCGGGGAGCAATCGGAAGGCTAGCGGGCTTCCCGTCGACTGCCGCTGCGGCGTCCCGCCCCGTCTGGGTCAGAGCTACTCGGGCACTGCTACCCGTAATATGTTCCGACGTCCACCTGGGTGGCCGCCTGATGAGCACCGGTCTAGCCGCGGCCTAGCGACCCACCTACGGGTAGCAGTGCCCGCGTAGCTCTGACCCAGACGGGGCGGGACGCCGCAGCGGCGGTCGACGGAAAACGAGGCCTCCTTCCACTCCTAGCCGGCCTTGGCGCGAGGGAGCTCGCGAGGCGAGGGTTTCAGCCACTTCGCGAGCGTGGCGGCCAGCACGCTGCGCTCGACGGGCTTTGCGAGGAAGTCGTTCATGCCGGACGCGATGGCATGCGCACGGTCCTCGGGAAACGCGTTGGCCGTCATCGCGACGATCGCGACCTCGTGATCGAGCACGCCCGAAGCCCGGTCGCGGATGATGCGCGTGGCCTCGAAGCCGTCCATCTCCGGCATCTGGCAATCCATCAGCACGAGGTCATAGGCGCAGCGGGTCAGCATCTCGATCGCTTCGCGCCCGTGCTTTGCCACGTCCACCTGGTGTCCGAGCTTCCCGAGCATGTAGACGGCGACGCGCTGATTGACGAAGTTGTCCTCGACCAGAAGGACGCGCCCGCAGATCGGCGCCGGCGCGCTCGCGATCGCCCCTCCGGAGGACGCCGAGACCGCATCGACCAGCAAGGGCGGTTGAGCGCCCGCAGGCACGGTCTGCGTCGCCGCGTGGTCGGCCGCGACCAGCGGCAGCGTGACCCAGAACGTCGACCCTCGTCCGGGGTCGCTGTGGACGCCGATGGCGCCGCCCATGAGCTCGGTCAGGGTCTTGCTGATGGCGAGCCCGAGGCCCGTGCCGCCGTAGCGGCGCGTGGTCGATGAGTCCGCCTGCGTGAAGCGCTGGAACAGGCCGCCGAGCTGCTCCGCCGAGATGCCGATGCCGCTGTCCGCCACGCTGATCTTGATCTCGGCCTCGCCGGAGCGCGCGACCTCGATCCGCACGGACCCGCGCTCGGTGAACTTGATCGCGTTGCCGGCGAGATTGAGCAGGATCTGGCGCAGGCGCACCGGGTCGCCCTTGATGGCGCGCGGCACGGACGGATCGTAGGAGAGCGTCATGGCGATGCCCTGCTTCGCCGCCTGCGCCTGGAGGATCTTGAGCACTTCCTCGCACACCGTGCGCAGATCGAAGTCGATCCGCTCGATTGTCATGCGCCCCGCCTCGATCTTCGAGTAATCGAGCACGTCGTTGATGAGCGTCAGCAGCGCGTCCCCCGAGCGCTTCACGGTCTGCACGAATTCGCGCTGCTCGGGGTTGAGCGGCGTCTCGAGCAGCAGGTTCGCGAAGCCCAGTACGCCGTTCATGGGGGTGCGGATCTCGTGGCTCATCATGGCCAGGAAGTCGCTCTTCGCCTTCGACGCCGCCTCGGCGCGCTGCGCCTGGACCTCGGCCTGGCGCTTGGCATCGGCCAGCCGCTCCTGCACGATGCGGTCGTGATCGCGCGCCAGCCGCGCGGTACGGCTCAGCCGGAACACGCCCACGCCCGCGAGCAGGGACAGCAGCGCGACCGCGGCGAACGCGCCGATGCCCGCGTTGCGGATCGCCGCGATGCGCGCGTCGAAGTCGCGCACCCACATGTCCACGCCGAGCACGCCGACGAAAGCGCCGCGCGAATCGTAGAACGGCGCGTAGGCGCTCATGTAGCTGCGCACCGCCTCCTGCACCGGCTCCTCGTTGACTGCCACCTCGTGGCGCTCGAGCGCGCGGCGCAGCGTCGGGTCCAGCGTGTCGTGCGGCAGCATGATCGGGTCCGGCTTCTCGGTGTCGCCGTCGACCCGATAAAGATAGTCGGTGCCGAGCACATAGTAGATGCGGCCGTCCCGCAGGATCGCGGTGTAGACGTAGATGATGTCCGACGTCGCCTTGTGGAATTTGACCAGCGGTGCGAGCAGGCGCAGGTGCTCCGGCGAGCCGGCCTGCGCCTGCGAGCGGATCAGCTCGTGGCGATCACCGTCGACGAGCGTGGCCGCGACGCGCGCAAGCTGCTTGAGCTCGGTGCGCACGGCGTCGAGCTGCGCCTCCCGCGCGCAATGCCAGATATAAAAGAGCCCGAGGGAGGAAATCACCATGATGGCGCAGCCCGCTAGCAGGCCGTGCAGGCGCGGACCGTCGATGCGTCCGATCAGGCGTTTCATGTGTCCATGGGTCCAAAGGATGACGGTTCGGCTCTCGGAGCCGAGTCTGTAGGGTAATTCCTATGGTCCCGGCCCCCTAGCAAGCGCCGGAAGAACTGCGACGCCGATCAATATCTGCGGCGATTTTTTGTGCAGCAGTCGGCGCCCGGACGGCGCCCCGGGCGGGCCCCGCGGCTCCGCTCTAGCCTCCGGCCGAACCGCTCAGGCCCGCCTGCCCCGAAAGCTCGCCGTCCCGAGAAAATGCCTCGCGACGCCGTTGATCTCATCGCTCTCGACCTTCGCCGTGAACTTCAGGTTGAGACTCATGGGTTTGGTGATCTTCGCGGTCCATTGCAGCTCGTTTCCATCGACGCGGCCGTCCGCGATCGGCACGCGCCGCTCACCGTCCGACATGAAGCCGGTGAGCGAGCGGCCGTCGCTGGACAACTCGAGCACGCCGGATCTCGCGCCGGCCGGCGTCTCGATGGTCACGTGCCATTTGCCTTGGACATTGCCGGCTTCGCGCTTCATGGTCACCCGCATCCCTTCGGCTCTCGCGGGCACGCTCCGCTGCGCGGACAGATCACGCTTGCGTTGGAATCGAGCGCCTCCGCGATCCATGCAATATTGAGCACCTGGGATACCGCGCGGATGGCGGTCGCCGCCTCCTCGGGAATCACGCCGTCGCCGCCGCCCGTGCGGCAGCGGCGCGCGACCGCATCGACGATCTCCTCGCCGTCGAATCCCTGAGCGTCGAGCGCGGGCAGGAGATCGACTCCGACGGACAGCACGTGCATCTCGTCGATCGCATCGCGGGTCAGCAGCGAGTGACAGCAATAGAGCCGCGCGCGCTTGCCGTCCTGCATCACCGAGATCTGCGACTTGGGCTTCTGCGAGGCCGTCGTGGGCCGTTGGCGGAGCAGCCGGAAGACGGCCCAGCGGGGACAGGGATCGGATACCAGGCTCATGTTGCCCCACGGCAGCGGAATGCCGTTGCCGCGATACACGGCGCGCAGGTACCCCGGCGCGTAGGCATCGAAGAAGTGCCAATGACGGTAGGGCGACACGGCGGTCATGCGGCGCATCACCAGAGCGGGAGTGACGCCGAGCTTGCCGCACGCGTTGACGCTGTGCGCCTCGCGAATCAGAAACCGCCGGAACGGCGCGCGCGGACAAAGCAGCGCGCCGGCGAAGAAGCTGCACTCGAAGTCGCGCCACGCGTACAGCACGTCCTGCGCGCCCATCCCGGCCGCGGATCCCGCGAGCTCGGCCTCGGCATTGTGGCTGGCCGTGTGCGGCGAGATCGCGCCGTCGCCGTTGTGCAGGACCTTGTGCCCGACGAAGAATGCGAGCTCGTACTTGAGACGCTCCTCCTGGTTGCGCAGCCGCTCGTTGATCTCGATGGACCCCGGCGCGCGGAATTGCGAGCGGATCAGCGGCGACCCGGGCTTCGCGCGCTCGTCGTCGAACCAGCGCACGGTGAGATTGTGCTCCCCGCAGATCGACATGAGGTCGTCGAGGCCGAGCGGCATCCGGCGCCCGCCGCACTCCTCCGCCGCGCGCTCGATATCGGGAAAATTGTTGTGCCGTGTCTCCTGCCACATCCGGATCAGGAGCTGGGCGAACTGCCGCCCGGTCGTGCCGGTCTGCGACAGGAGCTCGGGCAGCGCGATCTGCAGCAGATCGTTCGAGAACAGGAACGCCGGCTCGAGCGGCATGGCCTGCAGACCGCCGCGCTCGCGCGGCGCGGGAATCGACTCGACCTCGGTATTCACGTCCAGGAACCAACGCGCGTCCTTGCTGAATATGCTCGCGAGCATCTCCAGCATGTCGGGCGACGGCATGCGCTTGCCGGTCTCCACCATGCTGAGGTACGACACCGACGGCGCGCTCGCGGCGTCGATTTGCACGCAGCGCGCCGACAGCTCGTCCAGCGTCAGGCCATTGCGCTTGCGCAGCGAGCGCAGCTTGGTGCCGAGAAAATGCCCCTGCCGGATCAGCCCTGCCATCGCCCCTCCTCCGCTCCGCGCTCGCGCTTTGCTGGTCCGCACCCCTGCTGGCCCGGGGAGTTAAATTCACACTGTCAAATTTCTGATGTGTAAATCCGCCTTTCCCGCACTCTAAACTGGGGTCTTCCAAGTGGCAAGTTCGCCCGCTTTCACCGGGTTTAAGGAGAGTTTCCGTGAGCGCCAAGTCCCCCGACCGCTGGTCCGGTATCGAACGTCCCTACACCGATGCCGATGTCGCGCGGCTGCGCGGCTCCGTGCGTATCGAGTACTCGCTGGCCCGGCTCGGCGCCGAGAAATTCTGGCGCCAGCTCCACAGTGAGCCCGTGGTCTCGGGACTCGGGTGCATGACCGGCAATCAGGCGATCCAGTGCGCGCAGGCCGGCCTGAAGGCGATCTACTGCTCCGGATGGCAGGTCGCGGGAGATGCGAACACGGCAGGTGAGGTCTATCCCGACCAGAGCCTGTACCCGGTCGACTCGGTGCCGAAGATGGTCGAGCGCATCAACAATGCGCTGCTGCGCACGGATCAGATCCATCACCTCGAAGGCAAGGCGGGCACCGACTGGATGCTGCCCATCGTCGCCGACGCGGAGGCCGGATTCGGCGGCAACCTGAACGCATTCGAGCTCACCAAGGCGCTGATTCGTGCGGGCGCCGCATCGGTGCATTTCGAGGACCAGTTGTCCTCGGCAAAGAAGTGCGGCCACCTCGGCGGCAAGGTGCTCGTCTCCACCGCCGAGGCGATCAACAAGCTCGTCGCCGCGCGGCTCGCGGCGGACGTGATGGATGTGCCGACCGTGATCATCGCGCGCACGGACGCCGACGCCGCGGACCTCCTGCTGAGTGACCACGATGCGCGCGACAAGCGCTTCTGCACGGGACAGCGCTCGAGCGAGGGCTTCTTCTACGTGAAGCCGGGCATCGAGCAGGCGGTCGACCGCGGCCTCGCGTATGCGCCGTATGCAGACCTCATCTGGTGCGAGACCTCCAGGCCCGACATGGCCGAGGCGCGGCACTTCGCCGAGGCCATTCACGCCAAGTTCCCGGGCAAGCCGCTCGCGTACAACTGCTCGCCTTCCTTCAACTGGCAGGCGAAGCTGGACGCGGCCGCCATGAAGCAATGGCGCGAGAGCCTGGCGGCGATGGGCTACAAGTTCCAGTTCATCACCCTCGCCGGCTGGCACGCCCTCAACCTCTCGATGTTCGAGCTGGCCACGGCGTACGGCAAGGACGGCATGCTCGGCTATTCGCAGCTCCAGCAGCGCGAGTTCGCGCAGGAAAGCGCCGGATATCGCGCGGCCAAGCATCAAGCCTTCGTCGGTACGGCGTACTTCGATGCCGTGCAGACCGCGATCAGCTCCGCACACTCGACCGGCGCAATGGCCGGCAGCACGGAGACGGAGCAGTTCACCGGCGCGGCGAAGCCCCGCGCGGTGAAATCCGCGTGAGCTGACCGTGAGCGCCGCCGTCCAGCCCCTCGCGAAGGACGGGATCACCGCCAAGGATCACGCCGCGGTGATCGCCGAGCACTTCCGGGTCTACAACGAGGAGTTCGGCCGGATCACGCGGCGCGCGGCGCTCAATTTCCTCGCCGAGGACTGGCACCAGGCTCAGCTCGATGCGGTTGCGCGCATCGAGCTCTACGAGGAGCGGGTCGCGCGCTGCGTGGCGCTCATGGCCTGCCAGCTCGAGACGCGCCGCACGGACGTGCCTCTGTGGACGAACATCAAGCGCTCTTACGAGATGATCGTCGCGCGGCGTCCCGACAGCGACTTCTATCGCACGTTCTTCAACTCGGTCACCCGCGATCTGTTCGGCACCGTCGGCGTGAATCCGGAAGTCGAGTTCTGCGCGACCAACGTCGGCCGCGCCTCGGGCGCCGTGCCGATCCGCGTGTACCGCATCGGCGGGTCGCTCCCCACCGCGGTACGGGAGGTGCTCACGGACCTTCCCTTCGGCGCCGCGCTCGGGGATATCGACGGGGCGGTGCACCGCATCAGCGCGGAGATCGGCCGCTTTTTCCAGACCGGCCGCGTGGGCGGCCAGCCGGAATCCATCGAGCTGATCGAGCCGCTGTTCTACCGGGGAATGAGCGCGTTCGTCGTCGGACGCCTGATCGGGGACAGCTCGATCACTCCGCTGCTCATCTCGTTCAGCAATTCCGCCAAAGGCGTTCAGGTCGACGCGGTCATGCTGTCGCGGGCGGAGGTCGGGTCGCTGTTCGGGTATTCGCGCTCCTATTTCCACGTCGACCTGCCGGTGGTCAGCGCGGCGATCACGCTGCTGCGCTCCTTCATGCCCCGCAAGTCCATCGACGAGCTGTACACCGTGCTCGGCCGCGCGAAGCAGGGCAAGACCGAACGCTACTTCTCGCTGCAGCGGCACCTCGACAAATCGATCGACAGCTTCGTGCATGCGCCGGGCGAGCGCGGCCTGGTCATGATCGTCTTCACGCTGCCCTCGCACGATCTCGTGTTCAAGGTGATCCGCGACCGCTTCGGCGCACCCAAGACCTCGACGCGCGAGGACGTGATCGACCGGTACCACTTCGTGTTTCGCCACGATCGCGCCGGGCGGCTGGTCGACGCGCAGGAATTCAAGCGGCTGCGCCTGCCGCGGGCGCGCTTCATGCCGGTGCTGGCGGACGAGCTCCTCGGTGAGGCCGGCGAGACCTGCCGCATCGAGGGCGACGATCTCATCATCGAGCACTGCTACGTCGAGCGGCGCCTGCGGCCGTTGAACCTGTTCCTGCGCGAGGCGGATCCGGCGGCGGCCGAGACCGCGATGATCGACTACGGCCGGGCGTTGCGCGACCTGGCCGCGAGCAACGTGTTCCCCGGCGATCTGTTGCTCAAGAACTTCGGCGTGACCAGCCATGGCCGCGTCATCTTCTACGACTACGACGAGATCGGCCTGGTCACCGATTGCGTGTTCCGCGACCTGCCGCAGCCCACGTCGCTCGAGGAGGAAATGAGCGCCGAGCCCTGGTTTCACTGCGGGCCGCGCGATGTCTTTCCCGAGCAATGGCTGCCGTTCCTGTCGATCCCTCCGGCCCTCGAGGCGACGTTCAAGGAACATCATGCGGAGCTCCTGACGGCGGCCTGGTGGCGCGATCTGTCTCGAGATCTGTCCGGCGGACCGTCCTCGGGCGCGGGCGTGGCAGTCGTGACACCTTTGCGCGCCGTGCCCACTCCGATCGGCGCATGCGTGTAACCGGCTCGCAGGAGGCCTTTCCATGATTCCAATCGCTTCACGGCCCGCGTCCTCGGACGAGCAGGGCGTCATCAAGCGCGCCCTGGAGGCGGCGTCGGCCGGCTCCGCGAACCTAGCGCGCCTCAAGAGACAGATATCGGGCTTGCGCATCGTGGCGCGGTGCGAGTGCGGCTGCGCCAGCGTCAAATTCGCGGCTTCGCCCGGAACTCCCCGGGCCCACGTGGTCGCGGACGCGCTGGCGAAGACCACGGCGGGCAATACCGTCGGCGTGATGGTGTGGGCCACGGACGACGAGCTCACCGGCCTCGAGGTCTACTCGATGTCGGCGCCCAACGACGCGTCGCTGCCGACGCCGGACTCCGTCAACCGCTGGTGAGACGCCGCAGCCCCGGGCATCGGATGACGCCGACGAGCACGAATCATCATTGCCGCGCGAAGATCCGCGTCGCCGCGGCGGGCATCGCTTGGGTGTGCTCGCCGCCGCGTGCGGCCGACGCTCCCGCTCCCGCCTCGGAGTCGAGCAGCAATTTCCACTCCCCTTTCGGCGTCGGCACCCGCTGCGCCCGGTCCGATAGATTGAGCTGCACGAGCAACCCGCCGCACGTGAACCAGAGCCACTGCGCCTTCTCGTTGAACCTGACGGTGGCCCTGCCGCCGCGCGCGCCGCCGTCGAGCGCGCCCGTCGCGCGGGTGCGCCGCAGCCCGATCAGGCGGCGGTACCACATGAGCAGCTCGTCGTGCGGCGCCCGTGCGGGCTCGGACCAATCGAGGCGGGAGCGCTCGAACGTCTCGGGCGCTTGAGGGTTCGGTACGTCGCCCTGCCAGCGGAAGGCCTGGAATTCGCGGGCACGACCCTCGCTGACCAGGCGCCCGAGCTCGGCGTCCTGGTGGTCGGTGAAATACAGGAACGGCGTCTTCGCGCCCCACTCCTCGCCCTGGAACAACAGCGGGACGAACGGCGACAACAACGTCAGCGCCGCGACCGCCTTGAGCGCAGGAACGCCGAGCAGCATGCTGAGGCGCTCGCCTTGAGCGCGGTTGCCGATCTGATCGTGATTCTGCGAGAACACCACCAGCTGGTCCACGCCGACCCCGATCGGCGCGCGGCCGTGGCGGCGCCGGCGAAACACCGAGTACCGGCCGTCGTACACCACACCCTCCGCAAGCGCCGCCGCGATGTCGGCGACGCCGCGAAAGTCCTGATAATAGCCGCCCGTCTCGCGTGTGAAGTAGGCATGGATGGCGTGATGGAAGTCGTCCGACCACTGCGCGTCGAGGCCGAGGCCGCCCCGCTGCACCGGACGGACCAGGCGCGGATCGTTGAGGTCGCTCTCCGCGATGAGCACGAATTCACGATCGAGCTCGCGACCCAGCCGCTTCACCTCGCACGCGAGCTCCTCGAGCACGTGTACGGCACCGAAGCTGAAGATGGCGTGCACGGCATCGAGGCGCAGCCCGTCGAACCCGTAGTCGCGCAGCCACATCAGCGCGTTGTCGATCACGAAACGCCGCACGCCGTCGGAGAGCGGCCCGTCGAAGTTCATCGCGGAGCCCCATCCCGTCCGGTATTGATCGGTGAAGTAGGGCCCGAAGCGCGCCAGATAGTTGCCGTCGGGCCCGAGGTGGTTGTAGACCACGTCGAGCAGCACCGAGAGGCCGCGCACCTGGCATGCGCGCACGAAGCCGGCCAGCTCGTCGGGCGTGCCGTACGCCGGAAACGGCGCGTATAGATCGACCCCGTCGTAGCCCCAACCGCGGCGCCCGGGAAAGGTCGCGAGCGGCATGAGCTCGATGTGCGTCACGCCGAGCTCGACCAGGTGCGTGAGCTTGTCGCGCGCGGCCGCATACGTGCCCTGCGGCGTGAACGTCCCGATGTGCATCTCATAAATGACGGCATCGCGCAGGGGCGTGGCATGTCCTGCGGCGCCCGCCGCAGCGCCGCTCCCGAGCCGGTCCGCTCGCGCCGCGTGCGCTGCGGCCGGTAAATCCGCGCTCGCCGGAAACGAGGCGCCGTGCACGCCCTGCGGCTGCCATCTCGAGCGCGGGTCAGGCAGGGGCTCGCCGCCGTTCACGGACAGACGATACCCCTGCCGCAACAGCGGGTCGGCCACCTCGGCCCGCCAGTATCCGTGCGCGACCGGGTGCATCGGGATGCGCTCGCCGCCGGCGGTGACCTCGACGGTCTCCGCCTCGGGCGCCCAAACCTCGACGGTGGGAGCCGGGCTCACGTCGTCTCCCGGATCAGTAGCGCGACCGGGAAGCCTGCGAACAGCCCCTCCGGGCTCGCCTCCCGCTCGAGGATCGCGGCCGTGAAGCAGTCGCGCCACGCACCGCCCGGCAGCGGCAAGCGCGTGTCGCCCCAGTCGCCCCGCAGGCTCGTAGCCAGGCGAGGCACCACCGCAATCAGATTGTCGCCCCGCCGGAACGCCAGCAGGCGGGAAAGGTGCGCGCCCTGCGCGACCAACGGTTGATACTTGCTGCCGTCGCCGAAATCGGCGGGACGATCGCGCCTGAGATGCAGAAGCCGCGCCGCCATCCAGAGTTTGGGCAATCCCGAATCCCAGTCTGCCAGCGCGTCCGCGGCGCCGAGCTCGCGGGCACGCGCCAGCAGGCGCGAGCGCAACGCGAAGTCCACCGGCCGCCGGTTGTCGGGGTCCACCAGGGAGAGGTCCCAGAGCTCCGACCCCTGGTAGAAGTCCGGCACGCCGGGCACCACCATCTTGAGCAGGGTCTGCGCCAGGCTGTTGATCCGGCCCGGCAGGATCAGGGGCTCGACGAAGCGCTCGAGGCTCCCCAGGAACTCCGGCGTCTGGTAGATCCCCTCGATGAAGCTGCGCACGGATTCCTCGTAGGCGGCATTGGGCTCGTGCCACGAGGTGTTGATCTTGGCCTCGCGGCACGCCTTCAGCA
>DATAYZ010000069.1:0-12474 GCA_036272295.1 Steroidobacteraceae bacterium | reverse complement strand
CACGAGCCAGCGCAGCCACATGAGCGGCAGCGACTTCACCACATAGGCGGCGATGAGCACCCCGGCGATGCCCCCGATGCCGAGGCCGATCGACGGGCCCCAGGCGAACTTGCCGGTCTGGAAGAAGCGCAGGCTGGCGACCGGCTGGAGCAGGGCGCACGACCCCATCATGATGGGGAACGCCGCGATCGGATGCATGCCGAGCAGCGCGAGGGTGACCATGCAGGGTGCATACAGCCCGATGCCGGCGCTCATGAGCGCGCCCAGCACGAAGTTGATGCCGACCGCGAGGCCGAACTTCCAGCCCGTCAACCCCATGGCGACGCCTCCGCCGGGCAGCAGCGTGAGGTTGTACGCGGCGAACACGCAGCCGGCGATCAGGAGCGCGACGCCCATGGTGATCTGGATGGCCCGCCGCGGCAGGCGCGCGACGATGTCCGCTCCCAGCCACGCGCCGGCCGCGGAGCTGCCGATGGTGGCGATCAGCAGCATCGGGTCGATGACGATGGCGGTCACGAAGATCAACGACTCGGCGATGGCGGCCGGCGTGTGGCCGACGTTGAGCGTGCCGGGGATGAGCTCGTCCGCCACCATGTGACGCAGCTTGTAGATCGCCGTGGTCGGCGCGAAGGATCCGATCCCCAGGGTATCCAGGAAATCGGTGACGAAGCCCACCAGGATCTCGAAGGGCGTCGGCGCGCGCACCGCGGTGCTGCGACGGGCGGCACGCACCCCCACGACGACGAACGCCAGGGTGGCCAATCCCATGGCGACGTAGAAGGTGATTTGTGCCGAATTCATGGCGGCAATATACCTGCTGGCGCCGCAAAGCACCCGGCACTCTGCGGCAGTATTCAGGCTCCCGGGCATCCCGTACACTCGCGCCGTGCTCATCATCGAGGTGCGGGCGGCGGCCAATGGCGGCTGAGGGCGGGGCCATCGCGGCGAACGCCGGGGCCGCGGGCGGTCCCGGCCTGAAGCGCTCGCTCGGGTATTGGGACCTCGTGCTCTACGGTCTCGCCTACATCGCGCCGTTCGCGCCGTTGAGCACGCTCGGCTTCGTGTGGACCGAGTCCAACGGGCTGATCGTGCTCGCCTACCTCCTCGGCGCGGTCTGCATGTACTTCACCGCCGAGAGCTACGCCATCATGACCGAGACCCTCCCGTCGGCAGGATCGGTGTACGGGTTCGCGCGCCAATCCCTGGGCAGCTTCGCGGGCTTCATCGCCGGATGGATGATCCTGCTCGATTACCTGCTCATTCCGGCGTTCGTGTACGTGCTGATCGCGGTCGCGCTCGAGACTCTGCTGCCCGGCATCGACCGGGGTGTATGGATCGTGCTGCTCGTGACGGCGACCACGACGGTCAACTGGTTCGGCATCACCGTGACCTCGCGCGCGAATTTCATCGCGGTGGGGTTGCAGGTGATCATCCTGGCCGGGTTCGTGGCGCTCTGCGTGATCGCGCTCCACGCCGGGAAGGGCAACGGCGCGCTCACCTTGAAACCGGTGTTCGATGCCTCGCGCTTCGACGCGGGCAAGGTGTTCACGGCGACCTCCATCTGCATCATGTCCTTCCTGGGATTCGATGCGGTGTCGACCCTGTCCGAGGAGGTCGAGGGCGGCGACCGGCGCGTCGTGGGCCGCGCCATCATCGCGGTGCTGGTGCTGTCCGCGATCTTCTTCGTCGCCCTGACCTGGGTGCTCGGCAACCTGCTGCCCGGCATCGCGCTGCACGACCAGGCGGCGGCGGTCTACGAGCTCGCCGCGTGGGCCACGGGCCCCTGGAGCGCGGCGGTGCTCGCCTGGTCGTACGCCATCATCGTCGGCCTGTCCAACGCGCTGCCGATGCAGGTGGGCGTCGCGCGGGTGGTGTTCGCCATGGGCCGCGACCGGCAGCTCCCGCGCGTGCTCGCCAAGGTCCATCCCCGTTATCGCACGCCCTACGTGGGCATGCTCGCGACGATGGCGCTATCGCTCGCCGTCGCGCTCTACATGAAGAACCGGCTCGACGACCTGGCCTCGATCGTGAATTTCGGCGCGCTCTCCGGATTCCTGTTCCTGCACGTGTCCGTCATCACGTACTTCGGCGTGCGGCGCCGGTCGCGCTCATGGCTCGCTCATTTCGTGGTGCCGGCCTGCGGCATCGTCGTCGTGCTCGCGGTGTTCTCCGGGATGAGCGCGCTCGCGACCCGGGTGGGGTTGGTGTGGGCGGCGGTCGGATTGGTGTACGGGGCGGTGCTGAAGGCGAGGCATCGCGAAGAGCTCGGCGTTTCGCTGTAGCTCGAACGGACGCTCGACCCCGCCCGCGCCGGCGTTTAGCATGCCCCGCGATGTACTCCTTCGGTCAGCGCCTGCGCTCGTTGCGTCACGGATTCTCCTATCGTCTGTCCGAGCGCTTGCGCTGGTCGCGCGGCATCCGCCGCGAGAGCGCCGCCGGCCGCCTCGATCTCGGGGCGGAGGAGGGCGCGCGCGTGGAGGAGCTGCGCGAGCGCTATGGCGCGCGGTTCGAGACGCGGCTGTCGGCGGCGACGAGCCGCAACAACTATGAGTACCTGGAGCTCCTGGACCTCGGGCGGCGGGACTGCGGCCTCGACCGCCGCGGCGGCGGCACCTTGGTGGACGTGGGCTCGGCGAGCTTCTGGTACGCGACCGTGCTCGCGGCGTTCTTCTCGCCGCAACGCATGATCGGCGTCGAGGTCGAGGGTCATCGGCTGCTCCGCGACGGCCACGCGCGCATCGACTACGCGCGCGGCTACGTGGCGGATGTCCCCGGCGCGGACTTCGTCGTCGGCGACTTCGCGCGGATGCGGCAGCCCGCGGACGTGATCACCGCCTGGTTTCCGTTTCTCACGCCGGCCGCCATCCTCGCGTGGCGGCTGCCGCTGTCCCTCCTGGCACCCGGGCTCCTGTTCGAGAGCATTGGGCATAACCTGCGGGCGGGAGGCGTTTTTTTCATGGTGAATCATGGTCCGGCGGAGGCCGCGCTGGCCATGTCCTGGTGCCGGAGCGCAGGGCTCAAGCCGGTGGGACGGCGGGACGGGGGCGGTGTCTTGAGCCGCCATCGGCCGACCCCGCCCGTTCTCAGCGGGTGGGCTCCTTGAAATTTATGCCACGAAAACTTCTTGCATATGGCGAAAACTTGGTATTTATCAGTGGATTGCTGTATCGTGTGCGCCGGTTCGTGATAGTACTTGGTCCGTTTCTGGTCGCCGCCGGTCGGTGGTTCGACCATAACCCACGAAGAGCTTTCCTCGACCCAGGTGGCAAGCCCCTTTGCGCATTGCAGCCGCAGTAGCAAAGAAGGCCAGGCCGATAGTTTCTCTGTCAGTAGGTATTTATTAAATGACGAAAATGTATGTTGGCAATCTCCCGTTCTCAATGGACGAGTCCGCGGTTCGCGAGCTCTTCGAGAAGCATGGCGCCGTGCAGTCGGTCGCGCTGATCAACGATCGCGACACGGGTCGTCCCCGCGGATTTGGCTTCGTTGAGATGGCGAGCGCGGATGCTGCGCGCGCCATGCAGGCCTTGAACGGCCACGAAGTCAATGGGCGAGCGCTGAAGGTGAACGAGGCCCAGGAACGTACCGGAGGCGGCGGCGGACCACGCGGTCCGAAGCGCTGGTAAGAACCATCGAGTAACACTCAAGGCCGCAGCGATGCGGCCTTGAGCGTTTTCTGGCGCGAGCCGCGGGTTTACGCCAAAGTCGGCTTTGCCTATAATCGCGCCCCGCGGCGCGAGTCCGGTCTTTTTTCCCGGATGGCACCGCTGGCAAGGGCTCCAGAGGGGGCCGCGTCGACGTGTGAAGGGGGCCGATGGTCCCCTTTTTCGTTTGAGGTCGCTGAATCGGACGGATCGCACCGGGGCTCCGCGGGGAATACCGCGGCGGGTCCCACGCCGGGGAACGTAGAAGAATGCGCGACGACTTGATGCGCTTGCTGGAGCCTGCCGTCGAGGCATTGGACTACGAATTGGTGGAAGTCGAGTTTGCGCGGGAAGGGCGCGGCGGAGTCTTGAGGTTGTACATCGATCGCCGTCCCGGGAATGCCGGAGCCGGGGTCACGGTCGATGACTGCGCGCGCGTCAGCCACGCGGTCAGCCAGATCCTCGAGATGCATGACCCGATCAAGGGGAATTACACCCTGGAAGTCTCCTCGCCGGGATTCGACCGGATCCTGCGCACGCGCGAGCATTTCGAGCGGTTCGTCGGTGAGCGCATCTTCGTGGAGCTCAAGCTCCCGATCGAGGGGCGCAGGCGCTTCGCCGGGGTATTGAAGTCGGTCGTGGACGACACGATTGTGGTTGAGGTCGACGGCAAGCCGCACAGCTTGCCGCTCGAGCGGATTCAGAAGGCGCGCTTGCGGCCGGAGTGAAGGAGTAGAGCATGAACAAAGAGATTTTGATGGCGGTCGATGCCGTGTCCAACGAGAAGGGCGTGGACAAGGAGATCATTTTCGACGCGCTCGAGGCCGCGCTGGCGTCCGCAACCCGCAAGAAGCACGGCGAGGAGCTCGACGTGCGCGTCTCGATCAACCGCAAGACCGGGGCGTACGATACGTTCCGCCGCTGGAAGGTGTTCGCCGACGACTCCACCGAGCTCGAGGTGCCGGAGCGCGAGCTGCGGCTGGATGACGCCCGGGATATCGACAAGGACGTGGAGCCGGGCGGGTTCGTCGAGGAGCCGATGGAATCCGTGCCCTTCGGCCGCATCCTTGCGCAGACGGCCAAGCAGGTCATCGTGCAGAAGGTGCGCGAGGCGGAGCGCAAGCAGGTGGTGGATCTCTATACGGATCGGGCCGGCACGCTCGTCTCCGGAATCGTCAAGCGGGTCGACCGCAACGGCGTCTACGTCGACCTCGGCTCCAACGCCGAAGGCTTCATCGCGCGCGAGGAGATGATTCCGCGCGAGCCCGTGCGCTCGCAGGACCGCATCAAGGCCTTCCTCAAGGAAGTGCGCACCGAGCCGCGCGGGCCGCAGCTCTTCCTGTCGCGCACCGCGCCCGAGTTCCTGATCGAGCTGTTCAAGCTCGAGGTGCCCGAGGTGGGGCAGGGCCTGATCAACATTCTGGCCGCCGCGCGCGATGCCGGCGTGCGCGCCAAGATCGCCGTGCGCAGCAACGATCCGCGCGTCGATCCGGTCGGCGCCTGCGTGGGCATGCGGGGCTCGCGCGTGCAGGCGGTATCCAACGAGATCGCCGGCGAGCGCGTGGACATCATTCCCTTCGACGACAACAACGCGCAATTCGTCATCAACGCAATGGCACCGGCCGAGGTCACCTCCATCGTGGTGGACGAGGACTCGCACTCCATGGACATCGCGGTGTCCGAGGACAAGCTGTCGCAGGCCATCGGCCGCGGCGGACAGAACATCCGCCTCGCGAGCGAGCTGACCGGATGGGAGCTCAACGTCATGAGCGAGTCGCAGGCGGAGGCCAAGAGCGAGACCGAGTCCCTGGCGCTGCGCGAGACCTTCATGAAGCAGCTGGACGTGGACGCGGACGTGGCCAGCATCCTGGTGCAGGAGGGGTTCTCCACCATCGAGGAGATCGCCTACGTTCCGGCCAGCGAGCTGAACGCGATCGAGGAATTCGACGAGGAGATCGTCAAGGAGCTGCGCACGCGCGCGCGCGACGTGCTGCTCACGCAGGCGATCGCGAGCGAGGAGTCGATGGACGGCGCCGAGCCGGCGGCCGATCTCATCGAGACCGCGGGCGAGGAGCTGGCGAAGGCGCTGGCCCGCAAGGGCGTGCGCACCCGCGAGGACCTCGCCGATCTCGCGGTCGACGAGCTGGTCGAGATGGGCGGCGTGGACGACAAGAAAGCGGCGGAGCTGATCATGGATGCCCGCAAGCACTGGTTTGCGGAAGAGGCTAAGGTCTAGGAGCAACTATGGCAGACGTAACCGTCGCACAATTCGCCGAGGTGCTGAAAGTGCCCGTCGACAGGCTGCTGCAGCAGCTCGATCAGGCCGGCATCAAGGTGGAAGGCGCCGAGGACATGATCAGCGAGGACGCCAAGCACGAGCTGCTGACGCACCTGCGCAGGAGCCATGGTCACGGCGACCTGCAATCCGACGCCGCGCCGCGCAAGATCACGCTCAGGCGCAAGTCCCAGTCCGAGCTCAAGCTCGCGAGCTCGCAGGGGCGCGCGCGCACCGTCAACGTCGAGGTGCGCAGCAAGCGCACCTACATCAAGCGCGAGGTGCTGGAGGATCAGGCGCGGCATCAGCAGGAAGAGCTGGACCGGCAGCGCGAGAGCGAGGAGCAGGCCAAGGCGGCGGCGGAGCGCGCCGAGAAGGAGCGCGCCGAGAAGGAGCGGCTCGACCGCGAGCGCCAGGAGGAGGAAAGCCGGCGCCGCACCGACGAGGAGGTGCGCAAGCGCACCGCGGAGGAAGACGCCCGGCGGGCCGCCGAGACGCAAGCCCGTGAAGCTGCCGAGCGCGACCGCAAGACCGTCGCGGCCAAGCCGGGCAAGCCCGTGCGCGAGACGGTCGAGGATAAATCGACCCGTTACGGGCGCCAGGAGCTGCACATCGTCGGCGACGTGAGCTCGCGCCACAAGAAGAAGAAATCCCGCGACGGGCGCCGCCGCTCCATGGGCTCGGACTCCGACGCCAAACATGGCTTCGAGATGCCGACCGCGCGCGTGGTGCGCGAGGTGGCGATCGGCGAGGCCATGACAGTGGGCGAGCTGGCGCAAAAGATGGCGGTCAAGGCGACCGAAGTCATCAAGATCATGATGAACATGGGCGTGATGGCCACCATCAACCAGACCATCGAGCAGGACACCGCGGTGCTCGTGGTCGAGGAGATGGGCCACACGGCGGTGCTGCGCAAGGAAAACGTCATCGAGGAGGATCTGCAGGGCGACACCGATACGCAGCACGAAGTGCTGCCGCGCCCGCCGGTGGTGACCGTGATGGGTCACGTCGACCACGGCAAGACCTCGCTGCTCGACTACATCCGCCGCACCAAGGTCGCCGCGGGCGAGGCGGGCGGCATCACCCAGCACATCGGCGCCTATCACGTCGAGACGAGCAAGGGGATGGTCACCTTCCTCGACACCCCGGGCCACGCGGCCTTCACCTCGATGCGCGCACGCGGCGCCCAGGTCACGGACATCGTGATCCTGGTGGTGGCCTCCGACGACGGCGTCATGCCGCAGACCGTCGAGGCGATCAAGCACGCGCAGGCCGCCAAGGTGCCGATCGTGGTGGCGCTCACCAAGATCGACAAGCCGGAGGCGGACACCGAGAAGGTCAAGCAAGGGCTGTCCAAGTACGGTGTCATTCCCGAGGAATGGGGCGGCGAGAACATCTTCGTGCCGGTCTCCGCCCGCACCGGCCAGGGTATCGATCAGTTGCTCGAGAGCCTGCTGTTGCAGGCCGAGGTGCTGGAGCTCAAGGCCCCCGTTCAGGGCCTGGCCGCCGGCTACGTGATCGAGTCGAGCCTCGAGAAGGGGCGCGGCGCCGTCGCGACGGTGCTGGTGCTGCGAGGAATGTTGAAGCTCGGCGATCCGATCCTGATCGGCCAGGAGTTCGGGCGCGTGCGCGCGCTGTTCGACGAGGCCGGCAAGCCGGTCGAGAGCGCGGGACCGTCGATTCCCGTCGTGGTGCTGGGCCTCTCCGGCGCACCGAACGCGGGCGACGAGCTCCTGGTCGTGGAGAGCGAGCGCAAGGCTCGCGAGGTCGCCCTGCACCGCCAGGCCAAGTCCCGCGACGTGAAGCTGGCTCAGAAGAGCGCGAACCTGCAGGACGTGTTCTCCACCATGGGCGAAGCGAAGGCCGACGTGGTGCAACTGCTGGTGAAGGCGGACGTCCAGGGCAGCGCGGAAGCGCTGCGCGATGCGCTGAATGCGCTGTCGACCTCCGAGGTGGCGGTCAACATCGTCGCATCCGGAGTGGGAGGCCTGACCGAATCGGACGTTTCGCTCGCGGCGGCTTCCAAGGCACTGATCCTCGCGTTCAACGTGCGCGGCGATGCCGCTGCGCGCACCGCGATCAAGGATGACGGCGTGGACGTGCGCTATTACAGCATCATCTACGAAGCCATCGACGACGTGAGGGCATTGCTCACCGGCCTCCTGGCGCCGGAGGTCAAGGAGCAGATCGTGGGTCTTGCCGCGGTCCGCAACGTGTTCCGCTCCAGCAAGTTCGGCACGGTCGCGGGCTGCATGGTGATCGACGGCTACGTGCGCCGTAACTTCCCGATCCGCGTGCTGCGCGACAACGTGGTGATCTTCGAGGGCGCGCTCGAGTCCCTCAAGCGCTTCAAGGACGACGTCAATGAAGTGCGTGCCGGCACCGAGTGCGGCATCGGCGTCAAGAACTACAATGACGTGCGGGAAAACGACCAGATCGAGTGCTACTCGCGGGTAGAAGTTGCGCGCACCCTTTAAAGGCGCTGCGCGCCGGGTTCAACGGGGTCGATGCGACCCCGTCCTTGATTTGTTGAAGGCGGAAAGCCGCGCGCGGATTTGACCTTTGGCCGCTAGACAAAATCCGCGCGCAAAGAGACTCGGAGAGCAGATCCAGCGCGAGCTGATGGAGCTGCTGCGCCGTGAGGTCAAGGACGAGCGCGTCGGCAAGGTCACCGTCACCGGGGTGGACGTGACCCCCGATCTGCATGCCGCGCGCGTCTATTACGTCGTGTTCGGCAAGGACGGCCCGGACCCCAAGGTGCAGCGGGGGCTGGAAAGCGCGGCGGGCTTCCTGCGCAACGCCCTGTCCAAGTCCCTGATGATCCGCCATACGCCGAATCTGACCTTCGAGCTGGACACCTCGATCGAGCAGGGGGTACGGCTGACGCAACTCATCGACTCGATCAACAAGCCGGCCAAGGGCGAAGGCGCAGAGGACTAGCTCCTTGATTGCGAGGCCCTGATATGCGCGCCGACGTCCACGGCATCCTGTTGCTCGACAAGCCGTTGGGGCTCTCCTCGGCCGCCGCCGTGGGTCGGGTGAAATGGCTCTTCGGCGCCCGCAAGGCGGGCCACACGGGCTCGCTCGATCCGCTGGCGACCGGGCTGCTCCCGGTATGCCTCGGCGAGGCCACCAAGTTCGGCGCGCAGCTTCTCGATGCCGACAAGAGCTACCGCGTGACGGTGCGGCTCGGCGAGCGCACGCCGAGCGCCGATCGCGAGTCCGAGGTGATCGAGCGGCGCGCGCTGCCCGAGTACCCGCAGGAGGAGCTGCGCGGCGCGTTGCGCGGGTTTCCGCGCGAATATGAGCAGGTTCCGCCGATGCATTCGGCGATCAAGCAAGGGGGGAAACCCCTCTATGAGTACGCGCGCGCCGGGATCTCGCGCGAGCGCGCCGCCCGCACCCTCACCATCCACGCGCTCGAGCTGCTCGACTGGACGCCGCCCGACCTCCGTTTCGAGGTGTCCTGCAGCAAAGGAACCTATATTCGTGTGCTCGCCGAGGATCTGGCCGCCCGCCTGGGGACCATCGGTCACCTCGCGGCGCTGCGGCGGCTCTCGGTGGATCCATTCGGCTCGGCGCGCCAGTGGACGCTCGAGGAGCTCACGGCCCTCGATGCAGGCCGCCGTAGCGAGGCACTTTTGCCGGTGGATGCGGCGTTGACGGCATGGCGCCGATACGACTTATCTCCCGAGGCGCTGCCCGCCTTGCGGCAGGGCCAGGCGATCGCCCTCGGGGCCGGCGGCGACCGGGAGCCGGGCACCGTGCGTATCTACGCAGACGGCTTGGGATTTCTCGGGCTGGGTGAGATCGAGGCCGCGGGCCGGCTGATTCCGCGACGATTGATTTCCACCGAAGCTCCTCCGTCGAATCCGGCTTGAGAGCAAGTGCCGCGGCGCGTACAATGCGCGCCTTCCTAAAAGGTCTAAGTTATTGATTGAGGTTGATTTCAATGCCACTCACTCGTGAAGAAAAGCAAGGGCTACTCGGCAAGTTTCAGCGCAATGCGCAGGACACCGGATCTCCCGAGGTTCAGATCGCCCTGTTGTCCGAGCGCATCAATGGCTTGAGCCAGCATTTCACCACCCACAAGGCCGACCACGCATCTCGGCGCGGGCTGCTGAAAATGGTAAACCAGCGCCGGAAGCTCCTCGACTATTTGAAGAGCACGACCCCGGACAAGTATGCGCAGTTGGTCGAGCGTCTGGGACTGCGTCGCTAGTCGACGCGGCCGCGGCGCAATTCGCGCCTTCATTCATAATTTGCACAGGGGCTAGAGAGTGAGCGCTACCAAAAAGAGCTTTCAGTACGGGGATCACACGGTAACGATCGAGACGGGGGAGCTGGCGCGTCAAGCGGACGGCGCGGTGCTCGTATCGATGAGCGAAACGGTGGTCCTGGTGACCGCGGTCGGCGCGAAGAAGGCGACGCCGGGCCGCGACTTCTTTCCCCTCACGGTGAACTATCAGGAAAAGACCTATGCCGCGGGGCGCATCCCCGGCGGCTTCTTCAAGCGCGAAGGCCGTCCGACCGAAAAGGAGACCTTGACCTCGCGCCTCATCGACCGTCCGATCCGCCCGCTGTTCCCCGAGGGCTTCATCAACGACGTACAGGTCGTCGCGACGGTGCTGTCGGTCAATTCCGAGGTGGATCCCGACATCGCCGCGCTGCTCGGCGCATCGGCGGCGCTCGCGATCTCCGGAATGCCGTTCCTCGGGCCGATCGGCGCCGCGCGCGTCGGCTACGTCGAGGGCAAGTACGTCTTGAATCCCACCGCGACCCAGCTCGCGCAATCGAAGCTCGACCTCGTGGTTGCCGGCACCGCCGAAGGCGTGTTGATGGTCGAGTCCGAGGCCTCCGGCCTCGATGAGCAGACCATGCTCGGCGCGGTGACGTTCGGACACGAGCAGATGCAGGCCGCCATCAAGGTCATCAACGAGCTCGCTGCGGAGGCCGGCAAGGCCAAGTGGCAGTGGGTCGCTCCGGAGCCGAACACCGAGCTCAAGAACGCGGTGGGCTCGTTCGCCGAGCGCAACCTCGCGGCCGCTTACACGCTGACCGAGAAGCAGCAGCGCTACGCCAAGATCGGCGAGATCAAGACGGCCACGATCGAGGCCCTCGCCAAGGGCGAGGCGCCCAAGTTCACTGGAGAGCAGGTCGGCAACGAGTTCTTCAACCTCGAGTATCGTCTGGTCCGCGAGCGCATCCTCGCCGGCCATCCGCGCATCGACGGCCGCGACACCAAGACCGTGCGCAACATCAACGTCCGCACCGGCGTGCTGGCCCGCACGCACGGCTCCGCGCTGTTCACCCGCGGCGAGACTCAAGCGCTGGTCGTGACGACGCTCGGCACCGGCCGCGACGCCCAGATCATCGACGGGCTGACCGGCGAGCGCAAAGAGCCGTTCATGCTGCACTACAATTTCCCGCCGTTCAGCGTCGGCGAGACCGGCATGATGGGCTCGCCGAAGCGCCGCGAGATCGGCCACGGCAATCTCGCCAAACGCGGCGTCAAGGCGGTCATGCCGGGCATCGAGAGATTCCCGTACGTGATTCGCGTGGTGTCCGAAATCCTCGAATCCAACGGCTCGAGCTCCATGGCGAGCGTCTGCGGCACGAGTCTCGCGCTCATGGATGCCGGCGTTCCGATCGCCGCGCCCGTCGCGGGCGTCGCGATGGGTCTCGTCAAGGAGGGCGACCGATATCAGGTGCTCACCGACATCCTCGGTGACGAGGACCACCTCGGCGACATGGACTTCAAGGTGGCGGGAACGAAGGACGGCATCACCGCGCTGCAGATGGACATCAAGATCACGAGCATCACGCGCGAGATCATGAAGGTCGCGCTGGATCAGGCCCGCGACGGCCGCCTCCACATCCTCGGCGAGATGAACAAGGTTTTGTCGAAGCCGCGCGAGACCATGTCGGAGTGGGCGCCGACCATCATCACCCTGAAGATCGACCCGGAGAAGATCCGCGACGTCATCGGCAAGGGCGGTGCGGTCATCCGTCAGATCACCGAGGAGACCGGTACGTCGATCGACATCGAGAACGACGGCACCGTGAAGATCGCCTCCGTCCAGGGGGCGGCCGGCCGCGAGGCGCAGCGCCGCATCGAGTTGATCACGGCGGACATCGAAGTGGGCCGGATCTACGAGGGCCGCGTCGCGCGCCTGATGGACTTCGGCGCGTTCGTGACCATCCTTCCGGGCCGCGACGGCCTGGTGCACATCTCGCAGATCTCCGATGAGCGCGTGGAGCGCGTCGGCGACAAGCTGAAGGAAGGCGACGTGGTCCGGGTGAAGGTGCTCGAAGTCGATCGCCAGGGGCGCGTGCGCCTGTCGATGCGCAATGTCGACGCGGCCTAGGAGCGTGGGCGCCAGGAAGGAGGCCCCGGCTCCTTTCGGGCTCCGCTCGGGCGTCCCGCCCCGTCTGGGTCAGAGCTACGCGGGCACTGCTACCCGTAATATGTTCCGACGTCCACTTGTGGGCCGCCTGATGAGCAGCGGTCTAGCCGCGGCCTAGAGACCCAACTACGGGTAGCAGTGCCCGCGT
>DATAYZ010000068.1:0-53966 GCA_036272295.1 Steroidobacteraceae bacterium | reverse complement strand
GCGTGATCGGCTCGGCGCAACGGAACTGCGGCGACCACAGGCCCGGGTTGCCCGTGCCGTAGTAAACCATGTGCAGATCCGGATCATAGGCGTACCAGCCCCAGGCCGAGCCGCCGCCGCGCTTCCACTCGTCGCCGGGATAGGTATGGACCCCGAGATCCTTGCCGAACTTGCCGTATTCGGGATGCTTCTTATTGGTCTCCTTGGTCATGCACACGTCGGCGTCCGTTCCGGTGGATTGGCATTCCCACACCTTCTTGCCGTCGGCCAGGTTGTAGGCCGTCACGCGACCGCGGGCCGCGAACTCGTCGCCGCCGAAGCCGATGATGACCTTGTCGTTGGCGATGATCGGGGCCGGCGTGATGGTCTCGCCGGCGGCCGGATGAGCGTGCTTGACGATCCAGTCTTCCTTGCCGGTCGCCGCATCCAGCGCGATGACGTAGCCGTCGAGGGTGCCGAAAACCAGCTTGCCTTCGGCGTACGACATGCCGCGATTCACCGTGTCGCAACACGCCCGGGGCACGGCCGACTCGTCACGGCCGCTGGTCTTGTTGTAGTGCCACACCTGCACCGGATGATCGGGATCGGAAAGATCCAAAGCTTGCACGATGTTGGGCCAGCCGCTCTCGATGAACATCATCGGCTTGCCGGCAACATCCTCGATGACCAGCGGCTGTCCCTCGTGACCTCGCAGGGTTCCGGAGGACTGCGACCAGATCATGTTGAGGTGCTTGACGTTGTCGGTGTTGATCTCTTTCAGCGAGCTGTAGCGGGTCTGATTCAGGTTGCCCGCCGGCGCGCCCCACTGATTGGGATCCTGGAAGCGCTGGAACTGCTCGGAATCCGAAGCGGCCATCGCGGCACCACAGGTCGTTGCCAGCGCTGCGACGGCATATATAAACTGGACCTGACGTTTTGACGTAAGCCATTTCATCTCTATGTCTCCTGCTGCGTGTAATCTTTTTTAATCGCCGTTGCCCCTGCACGCGGCGTGCGCACAGTCCCAATATTTTGGGTACCGTGCTCTGAATCGGATCTCGGTGGATTACTGGCGAAAGCTCCCTCCTCCTCGATGTTTACCCCTGTTCTATGTTGTCCGCCGCGCTAGCACCGCGGCCGGTCAGACCCCAACGAGATGGCAAACAGCGAGAGGCACCACCGCCTTGGGCCGCCCTCACTGATTAGCAATGCTTATGCCATGTCGCCAAAATACGAAAAGAAAATCCAAACAAAGGTGAAACCCCGCGAAATCATGCATTTACGAAATGTCCGGTGGAAATTTTCCCGCCCGGGGACCGTGCACTGTGTCATGGGCGTGACAGTGGTCAGCCGGACTGCGTCGTTACTGAGGCGCCGCCGCAAATTGTTCTCATTGGCAGCCGGAGCGGCCGGACAAGGCGCAATCCTGCAGGTCCGCCATTCCCTTGAGCACGCCCGAAAGCTTGAGGCCCCCCGCGATCAGGAGCAGCACGATGATGAGGCCGATCAGCGCGCCGCGGCGCGAATCGGCCGCGGGGCCCTGCCCGTCGGAGGCGCCCGGTCCCGCGGGTAAGCGTCGCGCGCCGTCGGACGGCCGCCCCGGCCCGCTCGGCCGCTCGGGAAGCTGCCAGCGATCGGGATTCCTCATGCGCCCATCCTGCCTTCCATGCACCCATTCTGCCTTCCCAAGCGCGTCCTATCCATGCATCCTTGAGAAATCGTATGGAGCCGTCAAAAGCCGCATCCGGCGCGCGCTACGCGCTCGCCGTGCTCTTCGCCATCAATCTGCTGAATTTTTTCGACCGCCAGCTGCCCGGCTCCCTCGCCGAGCAGATCCGCCGCGAATTTCACCTGAACGACACCGCCCTTGGCGGCCTGGCGACGGTGTTCACCTTGGTTTACGCGGTCGCGGGCATCGGGTTCGGGCGCGCGACCGATCGCCGCCGGCGCACCCGCCTCGTCGCGCTCGGCACCGCGGCCTGGAGCGTGCTCACGGCCGCCTCGGGCCTCGCCCAGACCTACGTCCAGCTCTTCGTGACACGCATGGGCGTCGGCATCGGTGAGGCGACGTGCGCCCCGGCCGCCCAGTCGCTGGTGGGGGATTTCTTCCCGCCGCAACGCCGGGCGCGGGCCATGGGGACCTTCATGCTCGGGCTGCCCGCGGGCGTGTGCCTCGCTTACCTCACGGCGGGCGCGGTCGGCGCGGCGCTCGGCTGGCGCAGCGCCCTCCTGCTCGCGTGCCTGCCCGGCTTGGCGCTCGCGCTCCTGGCTCTGCGCATCCGCGAGCCCGAGCGCGGCGCGTCGGAGCCCCCGGCGAAGCGCATGCCTGCAGAGCAAGGCCTTTCCGCCTGTCTCACGGTGCTCAGGATTCCGACGATGTGGTGGATCGTCCTGTCCGGCGTCTTCCACAACTTCAACATGTACGCCATCAACACCTTTCAGACGCCGTTCCTGCAGCGCTTCCACGCCATGAGCTTGCGCGAGGCGAGCAACGTGTCGGCCCTCTCGCTCGGGGCGGTCGGCGCGATCGGCTTGCTCGGCGGCGGCTGGCTGGCGGACCGATGGAGCACCCGGCGCCGCGACGGCCGCCTGCTGCTCGCGGCATGCTGCATGATCCTCGCCGCCCCGTGCATCTTCTTCGCGCTCCAACAGCCCAAAGGGGCCGCGATCTCATTCACGCTCCTGATGGCGCTCGGCAGCACGAACATGTTCGTCTACTACTCGACGGTCTATGCCGCCATTCAAGACGTGATCGAGCCGCGCCTGCGCGGCACGGCCGTCGCAATCTACTTTTGCGCCATGTACGTGCTCGGCGCGAGCTTCGGCACCACCGTCACCGGCCTCTTGAGCGATCACTTCGCGCACCGCGCGATGGCCGCCGCGGGGGCGGGCACCATGACCGAGGCGTTCCGGGCGGCGGGACTGCACAGCGCCATGTACATCGTCCCGATGGTCGCGCTGCTCGCCGCGGGCGCGCTGTTCGCGGCCTCTCGCACGGTCGCCAAGGACATGGCGAGGCTCGGTCGCACCTGACGCCGATCACCCACCGGCTCGCCCCGCCCGGCCAGCACGCCATCACCCACCGGCTCGCCCCCGCCCGGCCAGGACGTCGATCACTCGGCCGGCTCGCCCCGCCCGGCCGCACCGGCATCCGCGGCGCGCTCGCGCTCCTCGAGCTCGCGCCACAGGATCTTTCCGGCGCCGGACTTCGGCAGCGCGTCGACGAACTCGACGATGCGAGGGCATTTGTAGACCGCCATGTTCTCGCGGCACCAGTCGATGAGCTCACGGGCGGCGAGGCGCCCGCGCCACTCGGGCCGCGGAACGACCAGCGCCTTGACCGTCTGGCCGCGATGGACGTCCTGCGCGCCGATGACACACGCCTCGAGCACCGCAGGATGGCGGTACATGAGCGACTCGACCTCGCTCGGCGACACCTTGTAGCCCGACGCATTGATCATGCGTTTGAGCCGATCTACCATGAAAAAGTAGCCATCCTCATCGATGTTGCCGAGATCCCCGGTCCGCAAAAAGCGCCGCCCATCGAGCTCGACGAATGCGGCCGTCGTCTCCTCGGTCTTGCGCCAGTACCCGCGGAACACTTGCGGTCCGCAGGTGATGATCTCCCCGACCTCTCCCGACGCGAGCGCGAGGTCGCCGCCCGGCGCGACCACGCGCGAGTCCACGTCGAACGACGGCAGCCCGAGGCACTGTTTCTTCGGCCGCGCCTCCGGGTTCTGGTGGGTGGCGCCGATGGTCTCCGTGAGCCCATAGCCCTCGCAGTAGGGAATGCCGAGGTCGAGCAGGTGCTGCGCCACCGCGGCGGGCATGGCGGCGCCTCCGCCGGTCAGGCGCCGCAGCGAGCCGAGGTCGTACTTCGGCAGCTGCGGATTCGCGAAGAAGTCCTGCACCATGGTCGGAATGGCGGTGAAGCTCACGACGCCGTAGCGCTCCACGCAGGCTGCGGCCGCGTCCCGATCCCAGCGCGACAGCATCACCACGGTATTGCCGCCGTACAGCGGCGCGTTCATCGCGCCTTGCATGCCCGTGACGTGGAACATCGGCGCCACCGACAGCAGCGTCGATTCCGGCCGCACGTCGAACCAGCGGATTCCGGACACGGCCGTGTGCATCGCGGTGCGGTGCGTATGCATGCAGCCCCGCGGAGCTCCGGTCGTGCCCGAGGTATAGGGCATCACGCAGAGGTCATCCGGGCCCGCCGTCAAGGCGCCCGGCCGAAAGCCTTCCGCGAGCGCGTCCCGCCACGCGAACACGCCGCGTCCCGACGGCGCCCTCGGCGGCGCCGCGACGGGCTCCGGCACCGTCAGCGTCGTCGGGCTTTTCAGGTGATCGGAATACGCCGCAACGACCGCCGTCGTGAGCTTTCCGGACGCGAGCAGGGGCTCGGCTCGCGCAAAGATCTCTTGCGCGGCGAGGAGGGTCCTGGCCCCGCAATCCTCCGCGTAGCGCTCGAGCTCGGCGGTCAGATTCATCGGATTGACCGGCACCACCACCGCGTTCGCGCGCAGGATGGCGTAGTAGCCGATGACGAACTGCGGGCAGTTCTGCATGTAGAGCAGCACTCGATCGCCCGCGCGCACCCGGCATTGCTGCTCGAGGAAGCCCGCGAGGCGCAGCGTCGCATCGTGCACCTCCCCGAACGTGAGCGGCGTGTCGTAGTAGACGATGCAGGGCTTGTCGGGATGGCGCCGGGCCGACGCCTCGAGGTTTCGGTACAGATTGACCGCCGGGACATCGAGGTGTCGGGGCGCGTGCGGCGGCCAGAACCGCCAATGCCGGTCGGTCATCGAACCCGGCCTCGGCCCGCCGCGACCCGTACGCGCGTCACGCCGGGCTTCAGAGGCAGGATGCGCCGCCGTCGACGGCGATGTATTGGCCGGTCACGTGCCGCGATGCGTCCGAAGCCAGATACACCGCGGCTCCCATCAGATCCGAGTCTCCGCCCAGCCTGCGCAGCGGCGTGCGCTCGATCACCGCAGCCCCGATGGTCTTCAAGAGCTCGCCGCTCATCTTCGAGGGAAAGAAGCCCGGACAGATGGCATTGACGCGGATGCCGCGCGGGCCCCACTCGACGGCCAGCGCCCGGGTGAGCTGCAACGCCGCGGCCTTGGATGCGTAGTACGCCGCGGCTTTCATCTCTTCGCCGACGCGCAGCGCGGCAACCGACGCGACATTGATGATGTTGCCGTATCCGTTCGGCAGGAAGCAGCGGTTGGCCACGGCCTGGCTGAGCGCGAACACACTGGTCGCGTTCAAGGTCATCACCTTGCTCCAGGCGGCGAGCGGATGCTGCTCCGCCGCGGCTCCCCAGCTCGTGCCCGCGTTGTTCACCAGGATGTGGATGCCGCCGAAGCGCCCCACCACCGCGTCGACGAGATCCGGTGCAAGCTCGGGGCGGCTGAGATCGGAGGCCACGGACATCGCGTCGATGTCACGCTCGGCGAGCGCGGCGCGGGCCGCCTCGAGCTCCGGCGCCTTGCGTGCGCTGATGGCGATGCGCGCACCCATCTCGCCGAGCGCCTGCGCGATCTGCAAGCCCAGGCCGCGCGAGCCGCCGGTGACCAGCGCCACCCGACCGTCGAGCTCGAACAACCCCCGCACGGACATCAGGCCACCTCGAACAATCCCGCGGCCCCCTGGCCGCCGCCGATGCACATGGTCACCACCACGAGTTTCGCGCCGCGCCGCTTGCCCTCGATCAGCGCGTGCCCGGCGAGACGCGCCCCGCTGACGCCGTATGGATGCCCGAGCGCGATCGCTCCGCCGTTGACGTTCAGGCGCTCGTCCGGAATGCCGAGCTTGTCGCGGCAGTAGAGTACTTGAACGGCGAACGCCTCGTTCAGCTCCCACAGGTCGATGTCGCCGACCTTGTGGCCGGTGCGCTCGAGCAGCCGTGGAACGGCAAATACCGGCCCGATGCCCATCTCGTCGGGCTCGCAGCCTGCGATCGCAAAGCCGCGGAATATTCCCAGCGGGCTCAGGTTGCGACGCTCCGCCACCTTCGCGTCCATCACCACCACCGAGCTGCTGCCGTCGGAGAACTGGCTGGCGTTTCCCGCGGTGATGACGCCCCCGGGAAGCGCCGGCCTGATCTGCGCGACGCCCGCGAGCGTCGTATCGGGCCTGATCCCTTCGTCCGCCGCGATGGTGACCTCGCGCGTGCCCAGGGTGCCGCCGGCCTTGTCGGCGATGCCCATCACCGTCGTCATGGGCACGATCTCCTCGGCGAACCGGCCGGCCGCCTGCGCGGCGGCGGCGCGTTGCTGGCTGCGCACCCCGTATTCGTCCTGCGCATCCTTGCCGATGTGATAGCGCTTCGCGACCTGCTCTGCGGTCTCAAGCATGCTCCAATAAAGCGTCGGCTTGTGCTCGATGAGCCACGGATCGCGCCGCATGTGCGCATTCGACTCGTTTTGCACGCAGGAGATGCTCTCCACGCCGCCGGCGACCATGACCGAGGCTCCCTCGGTCATGATCCGCTGCGCCGCGAGCGCGATCGCCTGCAATCCCGAGCTGCAGAAGCGGTTGACCGTGAGGCCTGCGGTCGTGACCGGCAGCCCGGCGGCCAGCCCGATGGCGCGTGCGATGTTGCCGCCGGTGGTCCCTTCCGGAAACGCGCAGCCGACGATCACATCCTCGACCTCGCCCGGATCGATGCGCGCGCGCTCCACCGCCGCCTTCACGGAGTGGGCGCCGAGCGTCGCGCCGTAGGTCATGTTGAAAGCGCCCTTCCAGCTCTTGGCAAGGGCGGTACGCGCGGTGGAAACGATCACGGCTTCTGTCACAGCTTGTCCTTCATATGCGCCGACGGCTCATGCCTTGTATGCGCTGAACGTGCGGCCCTCGCGGGCCAGCCGCGTCAGCAGCGGCGCGGGAGTCCAGAAAGATCGGTCGCTGCCCGGCTGGGCGGCGATGCGCGTGAGGCTCCGCGCCACCTCGCCGAGGCCGGTTTGATCCGCGTAGAACATCGGACCGCCGCGAAACGCGGGAAAACCATAGCCGTTCAGATAGACGATGTCGATGTCCGACGAGCGCTGCGCGGTGCCGTCCTCGACGATGCGCGCGCCCTCGTTCACCAGGGCGTAGATGCAGCGCTCGACGATCTCATCGGCATCGACGCTGCGGGGCGTGATGCCGCGCTGCCGGCGGAATTTGTCGACCAGCTCGAGCGCGGCCGGATCCGCAATGGGATTGCGCGACCCGGCTTCGTATCGATACCAGCCGGCGCCGGTCTTCTGGCCGAAGCGCCCGGCCTCGCACAGGAGATCGGCGACGTTCGCGTAATCCCGATCCGGATGCTCCTGCGCGCGGCGCTTGCGCAACGCCCATGAGATGTCGAGGCCCGCGAGATCGCCGACGCGGAACGGCCCCATCGCCATGCCGAAGCCTTGCAGGGCCGCATCGATCTGCCACGGTGTCGCGCCCGCGAGCAGCATGTCGTGCGCCGCGCCGCCATAGCGCGCCAGCATCCGGTTGCCGATGAAGCCGTCGCAAACCCTGGACACCACCGCAATCTTGCCGATCGCCTTCGCCAGGCGCATCGCGGTCGCGAGCACGTCGTCCGCGGTCTTGGCGCCGCGCACCACCTCGAGCAGCCGCATCACGTTGGCGGGGCTGAAGAAGTGCAGGCCGATCACGTCCTTGGGGCGCCGCGTCATCTCGGCGATGCGATCCAGATCGAGCGCGGACGTATTCGAGGCGAGAATCGCCCCGGGCCGCGCAGTCTGGTCGAGGGTCTCGAACACCTTGCGCTTCACGTCCATGCTCTCGAACACGGCCTCGATCAGGAGATCGGCGTCCTCGAGCCCCCCATGGTCGAGCGTGGGCGTGATTAGCGCCAGGCGCTCCGCGAGCTTGGCCTCGGTCAATCCCTTGCGCAGCGCGCTCTGGTAATTGCGGCGAATGGTGGCAAGGCCGCGATCGAGCGCCTCCTGCGACGACTCGAGCAGCGTCACCGGCAGTCCGGCGTTGATCAGGCTCATCGTGATGCCGCCGCCCATGGTGCCCGCACCGATGACCGCGACCTTCGCGATCGGGCGCACCGGCGTGTCCTCGGGTACGCCGGCGATCTTGGCGGCGGCTCGCTCAGCCTGGAAGATGTGCCGCAACGCCGCCGACTCGGGCGAGAGCATCAGGTTCGTGAAGAGCTCGCGCTCGCGCCGGATCCCCGCGTCGAACGGCCGGTCGACGGCGGCGGCCACCGCTTCCACGCAGGCTGGCGGCGCAGGATACGGTCCCGCGGCCGCCTTGACGGCGTTGCGTGCGAACCCGAGGAATGCTTCGGCGTTCGGCATCTTGATGGCGAGGTCGCGGACGCGCTTTCGGCCGAGCCCGTCGCTCACGACCTTGCCGGCGAAGGCCCGCGCCCGGCTCTCCAGGTCCCCCTCGCCGAAGTCGTCGAACAGCGGGCTTGCGGCAAGGTTCTCCGAGGCCACGGTCGCGCCCGACACGATCATGTTCAGGGCCGGCTCGAGGCCGAGGAGCCGCGGCAGCCGCTGCGTACCGCCGGCGCCAGGCAACAATCCCAGCTTGACCTCGGGCAGCGCGATGCGCCCGCCGGGCGCGCCGACGCGATGGTGGCAGGCGAGCGCGAGCTCGAGGCCGCCGCCCATGCAAACGCCGCCGATGGCGGCAATGACGGGCTTCGAGCTCGACTCGACCTCCTGCAGCACCGCGCGCAGGTCGGGATGCTCGAGCGCCTTGGGCGTGCCGAACTCGCGGATGTCGGCGCCGCCGGAGAACGCGGTCGCGGAACCGATGAGCACGATGGCCTCGACGGCAGCATCGGCGTTCGCACGCAACAGGGCATCGACCAGCGCGCGGCGGAGCTCGGCGCCCAGGCTGTTGACCGGCGGGTTCTGCATGCGCAGAACGGCCAGGTTGCCCTGGGTCTCGAGACTCAGTGTGCTCATCGAATGAACCTCTCCATATTCCGCTCTGCGGATCTGCGTTGCATTTCGGCCGTCAAAATTAGCAAAATCCGCTCAGGTCCGCTCGATCGCGAGAGCCGCTCCCTGCCCCACGCCGACGCACATGGTGGCGAGCGCGAATCGCCCGCCGCGGCGCTCGAGCTCGTGAACGGCGGCACCGGCGATCCGCGCCCCGGACATGCCGAGCGGATGCCCGAGCGCGATCGCGCCGCCATTCGGGTTCACGTGCTCGGCATCGTCCGCCAATCCCAGCGCGCGCGTGCACGCCAGCGCCTGCGCGGCGAATGCCTCGTTGAGCTCGATCGCATCGAAGTCGCCGATCCGCATCTGGAGCTTTGCCAGCAGCCTCTCCACGGCGGGAACCGGACCCATGCCCATGATGCGCGGAGCGACGCCGGCCGATGCGAATCCGAGCACCCGCGCGCGCGGCTTGAGTCCGTGCCTCGCGATTGCCGCCTCCGAGGCGATCAACAGCGCCGCGGCGCCATCATTGATTCCCGAGGCATTGCCGGCCGTCACGGTGCCGTCAGCACGCACCACCGGCTTCAATTTCGCCAGCGACTCGCGCGTGGTGTCCGGCCTGGGGTGCTCGTCGCGCTCGAAGCTCTGCGCGGCGGCACCCTTGGCGGCCGGAATCGCCACCGGGACGATCTGCGCGGCGAGCACGCCGGCGGCCTGCGCCCGCGCCGCGCGCTGTTGCGATCGGAGCGCGAATGCATCCTGGTCCGCGCGCGAGATGTCGAAATCGCGTGCGACGTTCTCGGCGGTCTCGGGCATGGAATCGACGCCGTACTGCGACTTCATGAGCGGGTTCACGAAACGCCAGCCGATGGTGGTGTCGTATATCTCCGCGGTGCGCTGGAAGGCGCGCTCGGCCTTGCCCATGACGAACGGCGCACGGGTCATGGACTCGACGCCGCCGGCCACGGCGAGATCGATGTCGCCCGCGCGGACGGCGCGTGCGGCCGCGGCAACCGCATCGAGACCCGAGGCGCACAGCCGGTTGAGCGTGACCCCCGGCACGTGCACCGGCAATCCGGCGAGCAGCAGCGCCATGCGCGCAACGTTGCGGTTGTCCTCGCCGGCCTGGTTGGCACAGCCCATGAACACTTCCTCGATCGCATCGGCGATCGCGCCGTTGCGCGCCGCGAGCTGCCTGATGGCGGTCGCCGCGAGATCGTCGGTGCGCACGCGCGCGAGCGCACCTTCGAAGCGCCCGACCGGAGTGCGCACGAAATCGCAGATGAAAGCTTCAGACATGCAGCGTGTGCTTGAGCAGGTCGGTGAGGTCGCCCCACGCGCGCTCGGCTTGGGGCTCGTTGTAGATGGGCTTGCCGTTCGCGAGCGGCATGTCCTTCACGCACCAGCCGTGCAGGCACCCGTCGTACACCTCGATCTTCGCGGGCAGGCCCGCCGCCTGGAATGCCGCCTTGAGCTCGGTCTTCGCCTCCGGCTGACGCTGGTCGTCGTTCATCGCGATGCCGAAGTAGAACTGCGCCTTCATCTTCGGCACCAGCCGATGCGGGCTGTCCGGCTTGTCGGTGACCAGGCCGCCCCCGTGGAACGATGCACCCGCTCCGATGCGCTCCGGATTCGAGGCCGCTGCCTGCATCGTCATGGGTCCTCCCATGCAATAGCCGAACGCACCCATCTTGACCTTCTTGTTGACGGACTTCTGCGCATCCAGGAATTGCACGTAGGCGGTTGCATCGCGCATCACCGCCTCGCTGGTCATCGGCTTGCGCAGCTCGTCGATCTTGGCGCGGTCCGCCGGATTGGTGAAGTCGATGTTCAGCGAGAGCCCGGGTGGTTTCGTGGTCCGATAGAACGGATTCGGCACCAGGACGGTGTAGCCGTCGGCGGCCAGCCGCTTCGCCATCTCGCGCATGGTCGGCCGCAAGCCGAATACGTCGGTGAACAGGATGACGCCGGGCCACGAACCCCTGTCCGGATGCACCAGCGCCGCGTCGCATTCGCCGTCGGCGGTCTTCACGACGACGTCCGAGTCCGTCACGCTGCGTGCCGCCGCCTCGCTCCGCCCGGCGGCGCCGGCAGCGGCGGTCACGCCCGCGGCAATGGACATGGCGGTGAATTCCCTGCGCGAGATGGACAGCGGATCTTCGGACATGGCGGCCCCTTGGGTTTGCTGCGGAAGGTGTGTGCGGAGTATACCTCCGCCATGAACGAGACACCGATACCCCTGTTGTCGCGGCTCGCGGCGCGCTCCTGCGCGTGGTCCGAGCGCTGGTTTCCGGATGCGTTTGCCTTCGCGGCTCTCGCGGTCGCGGTGGTCGCAGTGGGCGCGCTTGCGGTCGGTGCGCCGGCCGCTGCCGTCGCTTCGAGCTTCGGCTCCGGCTTCTGGGGCCTCATCCCGTTCACCATGCAGATGTGCTTCATCATCATCGGCGGCTACGTCGTCGCCGACTCGCCGCCGGTTGCCCGGCTCGTTCGGCGCCTCGCCGGGATCCCGACCACGGGCCGCGGTGCGGTCGCGCTCGTCGCGATTTTCGGCATCCTCCTGTCGCTGGTGCACTGGGGCTTGAGCGGCGTGATGGCGAGCTTGTTGGTGCGTGCGCTCGCCGAGCGCACGGGTCTGCGCATGGACTACCGGGCCGCCGGCGCCGCGGCCTGTCTCGGCCTCGGCACGGTTTGGGCCCTGGGACTCTCGTCCTCGGCAGCACAGCTCGAGGCGAATCCCGCCAGCATGCCGGCCTCGCTGCTCGCGGTCACGGGCATCATTCCGTTCGGCGAGACGATCTTCCTCTGGCAGTCGATGCTGATCGCCGCCATCCTGACGCTCGTCGGCACGTGGATCGCCTGGCGCTCGGCGCCGGCGGAGTCGCGCGTGCGGACCGCGCGCGACCTCGAGGTGGACCTGGCGCTGACCGAGCGCGCGCTGCCGCCGCGCACCCGGCCGGGAGAGTGGCTCGAGTACAGCCCGCTGCCCGCGCTGTTCATCGCGGCGCTGGGAATCGCCTGGCTCTGGCAGGAATTCGCCGCGCACGGCGCGGTCGGCGCGATATCGAGCCTCAACACCTATAACTTTCTGTTCCTGATGGCGGCGCTCGTCCTGCACTGGCGCCCGCGCAGCTTCCTCGAATCGGTGGCACGCGGCGTACCGAGCGTCGCCGGCGTGCTCATCCAGTTCCCGTTCATCGGCGCGATCGCGGCGATTCTCACCGGGGCGAGGAGCAGCGCGGGCGAGTCGCTCGCGAGCGTGATGAGCCACGGGTTCACCCACATTGCGAGCCACGCGACGTTCGCGCCGATCATCGGCGTGTACTCGGCGGTACTCGGGCTCTTCATACCCTCCGGCGGCGGCAAGTGGATCGTCGAGGCGCCGTACGTGATGCAGGCGGCCAACGCGCTCCACTACCATCTCGGCTGGGTGGTGCAGGTCTACAACACGGCCGAAGCGCTGCCCAACCTGATCAACCCGTTCTGGATGCTGCCCATGCTCGGGATCCTGCGGTTGCGCGCCCGCGACCTCATGGGCTACACGTTCGTGCAGTTCGTGGTCAATCTGCCGCTGGTGCTGTTCCTGCTCTGGGCGCTCGGGTCGACGCTCACCTATCACCCGCCGCGGATGCCGGGCTGAGCCCCGCCAGCCGCGGCCAGCCGGTTCGGCGGCTAGGAGTGTGGGCGCCAGGAACGAGGCCCCCGGTTCCCTTCGACCGCCCTCCGCCCGGGCGTACCGCCCCGTCCGGGTAAGAGCTACGCGGGCACTGCTACCCGTAGGTGGGTCTCTAGGCCGCGGCTAGACCGCTGCTCATCAGTCGGCCCCCAGGTGGACGTCGGAACATGTAACGGGTAGCAGTGCCCGCGTAGCTCTTACCCGGACGGGGCGGTACGCCCGGGCGGAGGGCGGAGGGAACCGGGGGCCTCGTTCCTGGCGCCCACACTCCTAGCCGCCGAACAGCCCCGTCATGTCCGACGAGCGCAGCAGCAGGCGCACCGCGGTCTCGAGGCCCTCGGCGTCCTCCGCGCCGAAGGTCGCGGGCTCCGGGCTGTCGATGTCCAGCACGCCGAGCAACCGGCCGCCCGCGACGATGGGCACCACGATCTCGGAGCGCGATGCCGAATCGCAGGCGATGTGTCCCGGAAACTCGTGCACGTCCGGCACGATCACGGTCTCGCGGCGCGACGCCGCCGTGCCGCACACGCCGCGTCCCATGGCAATCCGCACGCAGGCGCTCCGGCCCTGGAACGGCCCGAGCACCAGCTCGCCCTTCTTCATGAAGTAGAAGCCCGCCCAGTTGACGTCGGGGAGCGCCTCGAAGATCTGGGCGCTCATGTTGGCGCAGTTTGCAAGCCCGTCGCGCTCGCCTTCGAACAGCGCCTCGAGCTGCCGCCCGAGCTCCCGGTACCGCTCCGGCTTCGAGGTCACGGAGCCCCCACGGCCACCGCGGTGGCGTGAAACGGCTGGGTCGGCCGGTTCTCGGTGCCCTTGTCGAACAACAGATTGAGCTGCCCCTCGACCACGTATGCCGAGGTTCCGAGCACGGTCACCGACACGGGCCCCTGCGGGTATCCGTCCTTGAGCGTCGCAACCTCGCCCGTGTTTCCGTGGATCGTGAGCTTGGACAGCCGCCCCGGACCGCCGCTCTCCACCAGCAAGACACTGTCCTTGCCGAAGGCGCGCATGCCGTCCGGCTCGAGGATCGGCCGATTGAGCTTGACCTCGGAGATGGAGGCCGCGTTGCCGCCCGGCCCGATGGGCACCGCGAAGATCTTGCTCGTCGTGAGGGTGTTGACGATCACGCGGCCTTCGAGCACGGAGATGCCGTCGAGGATGCCGCCGCTCGGGCCGAAGGCGCCGTTGCCGGCCCAGACCTCGAGACTCGCCGCCGCTCGGGGCAGGCGATCGATCTGCATGTTGTTGGTATCGGTCACGTACACGGTCCCGTCGGGACCCACCGCGATGTCGTTGCAGAAGGCGTCGTGGCCGGGAAGCACGTAGCGCGCCTTGACGGCACCGCTCGCGAGGTCGAACGCCTTCAGCGCCGACGATCCCCCACCGTGCGCGCCCGGAAACTCGCTGAAGCAGGCCCACAGCGTACGCGACCGATCATCGGCGAAGACGCCATAGACGCCGACGCCGGTCGCATCGTCCGCCGCGACCCACGGCGTCGCCGTGGATGCGCCGGGCTCCACCTCGAGAATCTCGCGGTGCGCAATGCTGCCGACGAACAGGCGGCCGCCCGAGGAGGTGATGCTTTCCGGGAACACCCGCTGACCGGGGATCGCGATCTCGGCAGGCGCGGAGCGCGCGGCGTCCATTGCGAGAAGACCGCCGAGCGCGACCGCGGCGATGCGCAGAGACATGGAGGGAGCAATACGTTGTGAAGGCGACATATCCATACCCGTGGAGCCGAAGGAAGCCACGGATTCAACCATAAATCCGCGTCGCAAAGCGCACCCTGCTGTGTCACACTTCCCCGAACGATTCGGGATTCGCCATGCGTCTGCCACACCTCGCTCTCCTGTCGTCCGCGTTGCTCGGGATGGCGGCCCACGCGGAGCTGCCCGCCGACAGCGGCAACGGACCCCGCTCGGCGACCCTCGCGGTACCTCCCTCGAAGCACTGGGTCTGGGTCAACGACTTCGTGTTCCCGCACATGGCCGACGGCATGGCCTATCTCCTCGACGGCGACTCGGGCCGCTATCTTGGAACGCTGAGCACGGGCTACGGCTTTTCACGGATCGTGCTGCCGCGGGATGGCAGGATCATCTACTCGCCCGAGACCTACTTCTCGCGCGGCACCCGCGGGACGCGCACCGACGTCGTGACCCTCTACGATCCCGCCACCTTGAAGCCCGTGGGCGAGATCCCCATTCCGCCGAAACGCGCCTCCAACATGCCGATGATGGCGAACGCCGTGCTCACGGACGACGAGCGCTTCCTGTTGATCTACAACTTCAACCCCGCGCAGAGCGTGACCGTGGTGGATACGAGGACGCGCAAGTTCGTTCGCGAGGTCGAGACGCCCGGGTGTGCGCTCGCGTTCCCGACTGGAGCGCGCTCGTTCTTCTCGGTTTGCGGCGACGGCTCGCTGTTGCTCGTCGATCTGGATGAGGGCGGCGCCGCGCAGCAGAAGCGCACCGACCCGGTGTTCGATCTCGCCGCGGATCCGGTCACGGAGAAGGCGGTACGTTCCGGCGACACCTGGTATTTCGTGTCGTTCGCGGGGCGCATCTATCCTCTGCATGCGGGCGCTCATGGGGCGAAGATGGGCGCGAGCTGGTGGCTGACCACCGATGCCGAGCGCAAGGCCGGCTGGCGGTCCGGCGGCCTGCAGCAGCTCGCCATCGATCCGGCAGGATCCCGCTTGTATGCGATCATGCACCGGGGCGGCCTCGAGACGCACAAGGACCCCGGTAAGGACGTGTGGGTATACGACGCAGCCTCGGGGCGGCGCACGCAGCAGTTCACGCTGAAGAGCCTGGCCTCGTCCATCCAGCTGTCGAGCGATGCGGCGCTCATGTTCAGCATCTTCATCGAGGGCGGGGATCTCGACGTCTATGCCGCGTCGAGCGGCAAGCTGTTGCGCACCGTGGATCACGTGGGTACGACGCCGACGATCATGGTGACTCCGTAAGCCCATGGTGAGGAGCGACCGATGAACTGGCTGGATTCGATTTCCGAGCGCTCGGCGCGCGCACTGGCCCGGCGATCTTCCCGACGCAGCGCGCTCGGCGGTCTCGGCGCGCTGCTCGTCGGCGCCGCCGCTCTCCCGCTTCTGCCCGTGGCGCGCGGCGCCGCATCGCCTCCGGCCGGCGCGCAGGGGAAGGCCGATCCCGGCGATCCGTCGTCGTGCGAGTATTGGCGCCACTGCGCCATCGACGGATTCCTGTGCGGCTGCTGCGGCGGATCCCAGTCGATATGCCCGCCGGGGACGGACATGTCTCCGGTGACCTGGATCGGCACCTGCCACAATCCGGGCGACGGCAAGGACTACGTCATTTCGTACAACGACTGCTGCGGCAAGAGCTCCTGCGGCCGGTGTTTCTGCAATCGCAACGAGCGTGACACCTCGCTGTTCCAGCCGGGCCAGTCGAACGACTACAACTGGTGCTCCGGCGACGCCAAGGCCAACATTCCCTATCACTGCTCGACCGCACGCATCGTGGGTTCCGCCAAGTAGGGAGACGTATGAGGGCGACGCGCATCGTTGCCGCGGCGGTCTGCAGCCTGCTCAGCCTCGCGGGCGGCGCCTGGAGCTACCAGCCGTCGGTCAATTTCCAGCTCAACTGCATGGGCTGCCATCTTCCGGACGGCTCCGGCCAGGCCGGTCGCGTGCCCTCGATACGCCGCTCGCTCGTACCGTTCTCCGCGACGCCGCTCGGCCGGAGCTACGTCCTGCGCGTTCCCGGGGTCGCCCAATCGCCTCTGTCCGATGCGGACACCGCCGCCCTGCTCAACTGGATGGCGCACAACTTGAGCGACGTCGCTCCTCCCACCGGGTTCGTCGACTACTCGGAGCCGGAAGTCCGGGCGCTGCGGCATCATCCTCTGGCGCAGGTTCGGGCGCTGCGCGCCCGGCTGATGCGCGACGCCGCCACGTCCGCGGCCACCGGAGCCACCGCCACCGCGGCGGTCCCTGCAGCCGCAGCGGCCCCCGCAGCCGCAGCGGTCCCCGCGCCCGCGCCGGCTCCCGCAGCGGCATCGGCGCCGAGACCCTGATCCGCGGCGCTCGGCACGTATCGGTCGTGGTCGCCGGGGGCGGTCCGGTCGGACTGACCGCGGCGGCGCTGCTCTCGCGTCTCGGGATCGATTGCCTGGTCGTCGAGGCCGATGCCGGCTGGTGCGAGGGCAGCCGCGCGATCTGCGTCTCGCGCCGCTCCCTGGAAGTCATGGGATGGCTCGGCGCGGACCGCCCGCTCCTCGCGAAGGGGCTGCCGTGGGTCGGCGGGCGCAGCTTTTACCGCAACACGGAGGTTCTCGGGTTCAGCATGCCGAGCGAGCCGTCCGAGCGCTTCGCGCCGATGCTGAACATCCAGCAGTACTACGTCGAGCAGGCGGTCGAGGCATCGCTGCCGGCCGACCGGGTGCGCGTGCTGCGCTCCGCGCGCGTTGGCGGCGTGCGCGCCACGCCCGCCGGCGTCGAGGTCGACATCGCCACGGCGCATGGTGCCGAGACGGTGCATGCCGAATGGCTGGTGGCTTGCGACGGGGGGCGAAGCACGGTGCGCGAGCTGCTCGGCCTCGAGCTCGAGGGCACGCAGTACCAAGGCCGCTACGTCATCGTGGACATCGAGCAACCGACCTCGCGCAAGGTCGAGCGTCTCGCCTGGTTCGATCCGCCGTCGAATCCCGGGGCGACCATTCTCATGCACCGCCAGCCCGACGGCATCTGGCGCATCGACTATCAGCTCCGCGAGGATGAGGACCCGGACGAGTCCGTCAAGGCCGAGAACGTGCTGCCGCGCGTCCAGGCACATCTCGACATGATCGGCGAGCGGGCACCCTGGAAGCCGCTCTGGATCTCGATGTACGGCGCGAAGTGCCTCACGCTGCCGAGCTATCGGTCCGGACGGATCCTGTTCGCCGGCGACGCTGCGCATCTCGTGCCCATCTTCGGCGTACGCGGCCTGAACTCCGGCCTCGATGATGCCGGCAATCTCGCCTGGAAGCTCGCGCTCGTGCATCGCGGGGCCGCCGGCGACGCGCTGCTCGACAGCTACTCGAGCGAGCGTGTCGCGGCGGCGCGCGAGAACATCGCCTACGGCGCCAAGACCACCGAGTTCATGGCCCCGCCGCACGCGGGCTTCGCGTTGATGCGCGAGGCGGCGCTGCGGCTCGCGCTCGACGTGCCCGAGGTGCGCGCGCTGCTCAACCCGCGGCAGACCTCACCCGTCGAATATTCGGGCTCGCCGCTGAATCTGCCGGACGAGGGTGCGTTCCGCGGCGGCGCGCGCGCGGGAATGCCGGCCCCCGAGGCCAAGGTCCGGTCGGGCTCGGGCATCACCCACCTGACCCAATTGTTCGGCTCGAGCTTCATCGCGCTGCACTTCTGCGGGCGCGCGGACCCGCCGACGGCCGCGATGACCGGCGGGCGCGATGCCGCTCGAAGCGCACTGCCCGTCCGATGGGTGAGGGTCGCGCCGGCCGCTGCCGATTGCGGACCCGCCGGCGGCGCAGCACCGCTGCTCGATGAGCTTGGCGAGGCGTGGCGCCGGTACGATGCGGCCGAAGGCACGCTGTATCTCATCCGGCCCGACGGCTACGTCATGGGACGCTGGCGCGACGCAGCGTGCCTTTCCGATCCCATCGAGCGCGTCATCGCGCGAATACTCGGGAGAGAATCGTGACCACGGCGGACCTCGAGCAAAGCTACACGGCGTTGGCCGAATCGATCGGGCGCGCGGGCGGCGCGAAGACCCCGCTGCTGCTCGCGACTCTCGCTCTCGACCTGCTTCGGGAGCTCCCCGACGCGCAGGCTGCGCTGGCACGCATCCGCCGCGCCGAGGATCTCACGGGCCGCTGAGCTCACGCCGGCAATATGCCGGTGTGCGCCGCGATCGCCGCGCTCGCGGCGGGAGCGGGCCGCGCGCTGTCGTCGAACAGCAGCGCCATGCTGCCGAGGATCATGCTGTTCATCGCGAGAGCGACGGCGATGGCCGCCAGCTTGGTCGAAAGTTGAGTGCTCATTGAATGTCTCCTCGAAGATGTTGATTGCGGCCGCGATTTTGGCCTCCGATGGGAACGAAGCAAGCTGCGTGCCAGGCGCTGCACGAGCGCCAAACCCTTGTGTTCATTGGATATTCGCAACGCATCGCAGGCGATCGCCCACGACGGACAGTGTCCGCGGACGAAACCGGACACTCGCGCACGAGCGGAACGATGGAATGCGCGCGGAGCCGAAGCCGCCCGAGAGGCTCTCGACGCGCGGTCGTGCGTCGCCGCGGTCAGCGGCTCTTCAGCAGCGAGCCATAGGCGGTCGATCCCGCCGGCGCGGCGGCTTCTCGTTCCGCGCGGACACGCTGGATCGCGAAGTGCTCGCGCTCCGCGACGGCCACCCGGGTGACGGTAGGCTTGCCGTAGTACGCGGCGAGGTACTGCGCGACCGCCTTGGCGGCGGTCTCTTCGCTGAAAAAGCCGAGGCGCAGCGCGTACACGGTGCGCCCCTGGTTGAGCCCCGCGACGGAATACAGACGGTACAAGGTGAGGATGTCGAGTTTCGGCACGCCCTCGAGATCGAAGGGCTTCTCGGACACCGCCAGTTGAATGGCATACCAGCGCGGCGCTTTGTCGTCGAGCGGGGTGCTCGGCGCAGAGGCCGGCACGCCGGGCGCCATGACCGACGCCGCCGACGCTGAGACGGGGTTGCCTGCCGGTGCGGCCGACTTCACCGCGGCGGGTGCCGCCACCATTTGCAGTGTCGGCGGCACGGCGACCGCCGTCGTCGCTCCAGAGGCCGCCGCCGCGGGAGCCGCCACCTTGGGAGCCGCCATCTTCGGACGCGCGGCCACCGCATCCCGGCCCGGTGCCGCCGCGACGGACGCGCCCTGCTTGACGGATGCCGCCCGCTTGGCGGGCGCCTCCTTGGCAGGCGCTACAATCCCGCCGCCACCCGCCTTCACGGGCGCTGCATTCCTGGCGGCGGCGTCCCTGGCGGGCGCCTCTTTGGCGGGCCCTGCGCCGGGCCGCACGGCCGGACGCGAGCCCGCCTTCGCCACGAGAGCTGCAATCGCACGCAGGTCATCGCCGTCGGCCGTAGCAGTCAACGCCGTGGGGTATTCCCGCCGCACGGCTTGGAGGGCGGCGATCGCATCATCCTCGGTGGCAAAGGGACCGAGCCTGAGACGATGACGAATCCGCCGATCCTCGCTGCGCTGAACCCGGTACACGAAGGCCTGGCTCGCGGCGAGAGCCTCCGGGGCCGGCAGGTCCATCGGAGTGTGCGCGGTGCAAAGATTGATGACGAATGGGCCCGCGCCGCCGAGGCGCTGCTCTTCGGGCAGCGGTGCCATCAGGTCGTCGGCGCTCAATTGCAATGGGTCGGAGGGCATGCGCACGCGGGATGATGGAGAAGCGCGCGCGATCAATCCGTGATGCGGGTCTCCCGCCCGTGCTCGTGATCTCTTATGTCAAGGAGCGCGCCGTCTGCGCGTGCCACGTCGGAGTTCACGTGTCGGGAATTTCGAGCGCGAGCCGGGTTCGCGCGCGTCGGCCGGCCGCGACAGCCCGTTATGTTCATGTCGCCGTTCGCATCCATGGCCCGGAGCCCGCGTCACGCGCGAGACGCATTGCGTGACGCAGTTCATACGACGATGGATTCGAGCACATTAAGTTTGCTGCCGGTCGGCTCCGCGCACAAAGACGACATTCGGGGGAAGCGATCATGCGGCCAACTCTCAGGGAAGCTTCGCACAGGTTCCGCCGTGTCCGCGCGGCGCTCGCAACGCTGCTCGAGCCCACCGCTCTGCCGGCGACCACCGCTCTGCCGACGCGCGCCGTCTTGCTGACGTGCGCCGCATTGCTGACGCTCGCCGCATGCGGTTCCAGCTCGATGGGCAGCATGAGCGGCACGAGCCCCGCCGTCGAGGGCGCTCCTCCGGGATCGGGCCAGAGCGGCAACCCGGATCCGATCGCAACCGGCGGCGGCGTGAGCGGCTCGCAGAACACCATCATCGCCACCGCCTCGTCCGGTCCGATCGCCGTGGCGGCCGGCGCGCGCCGCACGATCGCCGTGACTTTCACGTCGAGCGACGGCAGCCCGATCTCGGGCTTCGGGGTCACGAGCGCGCTCGCGGGCCTGCCGGCGGGCTGGAGCGCCCCGGCCAACTTTACCTGCGCGGCCGTCGACTCCGGCAGCAACTGCGTGCTCGATCTCGAGTACGCGCCCACCGTCGCAGGCAACGGTACGCTGACGCTCGATTGCGTCTACATCGACAATGCCTCGATGCCGACCACGCCGGGCGTGTGCCTGACGCTCGGCTACTCGGCCACCGTGGGCAACAACGTCGTGGCCGCCGCGACACCGGTGGGCCAGGTGAACGCGGTCGTCGGCGCGGGCGCCCGCTCCGTGAGCGTCAATTTCGTCACGGACGACGGCAACGCGGCCACCGGCCTCGCCGTGACCACGGATCTGACCGCGCTTCCCGCCGGCTGGAGCTCCGCGGCGCCTGCACTCGCCTGTGCGATCGTCAGCACGGGGAGCGGATGTCAATTGCTGCTGCAATTCCAGCCCACGGCCTCGTCGGGCGGGACGCTGACGCTCGCCTACGGCTATGACGACGCTGCCGGCGCCGCCAAGACCGGCACGCTGAACATTCCCTACTCGAGCCGGGCGCGCGGCACGGTGTCGGCTTCCGCCGCTCCCTCGGGCGAGGTCATCGCGATCCAGAAGACCGGCGGCCAGCCCGTCGCCGTCACGTTCACGACCGACGACGGGCACACGGCATCGGATCTGTTCCTGACCTCGAGCCTGGTCGGCATGCCCGCGGGCTGGAGCGCCGCGTCGAAGACCTTCACGTGCGCAATGGTCGGCACCGGCAACGGCTGCCAGCTCGAGCTCCGCTACGCGCCGACCGCTCTCGGCAGCGGCACGCTGGCGCTTCGTTACGCCTACACGGACTCGGGCGGCGGTTCCCGCACCGGGCTCCTGAACCTGGCTTACACCGCAACCACCGATGACAACGTGGCGGCCACGGCGGCGCCGTCGGGACAGATCGACGCGATCGTCGGCGCCGGCGCGCAGAATATTTCCGTCACGTTCACAACCGACGATGCACGCACGGCAACCGCCCTCGAGCTCACCACCAGCCTCGCGTCGCTGCCGCCCGGGTGGAGCAGCTCGACGGGCGCCTTCGCCTGCAGCGCGGTGGCCGCCGGCAGCACATGCGAGCTCGACCTCGAGTACGAACCGGCGGCGGCGGCGAGCGGGACCTTGTCGCTGAGCTATTCCTATCTGAACAACGCCGATGCGCCGAGGACGGGATCGCTCAACGTCGACTACCGCGCGACCACCGACGACGACGCGGTCGCGAGCGCCAATCCATCCTCGCTCACGGTCTCGGCGGGCAGCAGCACGCCCGTGACCGTCGCGTTCACGACCAACGACGGCAATCCCGCGAGCAATCTGACCGTGACGTCGGGACTGAGCTCCCTGCCGGCCGGCTGGAGCGGACCCGCGACGTTTGCCTGTGCGTCGTTCGCCGCCGGCAACACCTGCCAGCTCTCGCTCACCTATGCGCCGCCGGCGGTCGATGGCGGCACGCTGATGATCGGATACAGCTACGTGAACGACTCGGGCACCGCCAAGACGGGCACGGTGTCCATCAATTACCTCGCAGGTCCTTAGGAGCCCGTCGACCCCCCGACCTCGAGCGAGACCGGGAGCACGATGCTGCGCCTGGCGAACTTGCCGGTCTTGAGGCGCCGGATGATCTGCTCGCCGGCGACGCGCCCGAGCTCGTACGCCGGCGAGAGCACCGTCGTGAGGGTCGGCGAGGTGTGCTTCGATACGTCGAAGCCGTTGAACCCGGTCAACCTGATGTCCCCGGGCACGCGCAGGCCGACACTCTCGCAGGCTTTGAGCGCCGCGGCCGCCATGGAGTCGGTCGCGGCGGCGATCGCGTCCGGCGCCTTCTCGACGAGGAGGTCGCGCACCACCTGCTGCACGTCCTCGAAGCGCTCCGACGGCGAGGTCAGCGTCCGCACCTGGACCGGCGGCGATGCCGCCTCGAGGACCGACCGCAGGCCCTTCTCGCGCTGCTCGACGGCATTCCAGTCGAGCGCGGGCCGCACGAACGCCACCGACCTGGGCCGGCTCTCGAGCAAGTGACGCGCGAGCTGCCTGCCGCCCGACAGATCGTCCTGGCCCACCACCGCCATGTTGGGCCCGAGCGGCCGGAACACCTCGCGGAAGACCACGATCGGCTGGCCGAGACGGTGTAGATACGCGAAGTGCTCCTTGCGCAGCTCCTTCGGCCCGCAGAGGACGGCGCACAACGCCTCGTTGCCCACCTTGTTGAGGATGGTCGCGCTCCCGAAGCGCTCGGGGGCGACGCCCTGCACGTCGAGCGTGTAGTCCAGGCTGCTCAGATAGTTGGACAGCCCGCTGACCAGGCGCGAGGTGAACGGATCGTTCAGGTACTCGGGGTCGCCGTCGGCGATCACGATCCCGACCGAGCTCTCCTGCGAGAGCCGCAGGCTGCGCGCGCTGACGTTCGGCCGGTAGTTGAGGCGGGCGATCGCGGCCTCGACCAGCTTGCGGGTCCGCTGTCTTACCGGCTTGGCGTGAACGAAGTTCGAGACGGTCATGACCGAGACCCCCGCCGCCTTGGCCACGTCGCTCAAGGTCGCGCGCGCCCGCTCCCTGCGGGACCTCGATCCGCCGTTTCCCTTCATGATGTCTCCTTCGCGGTCATTATGCCTGCCTTCGGCCGGCCGCGGCGGATTTAACGTCACACATTGCGCAGCACGGCTTCCGGCAGGAGCGCGCGCCGCGAGGCGGCCTCGCGCGGTGCGATGCCGAAGGCGCGCCGGAAGGCGCGCGCGAACTGGCTGGGCGAGCCGAAGCCCGTCGCCAGCGCCACCTCGACGACGGACAGCGAGGTTTCCTGCAGCAGCCGGCGCGCGCGATCGAGCCTCAAGGCGAGATAATGCTGGTGCACTCCGCGGCGGACGTGCGAGCGAAAGGAGCGCTCGAGCTGCCGCAGGGAGATGCCGCCGAGCTGGGCGAGTCGCGCGCGCGGCAGGGGCTCCTCGATGTTCTCCTCCATCGCCTTGAGCACCCGGAGCAGCGCTGCGTCGAGGATTCCGGCACGGAAGCCGAGGTCCATGCGCTGCGGGGCGCCGCCGTCGCGCTCGTGCCCACGCAGGAACCAGTCGCTCACCGCGGCCGCGAGGGCGGCGCCGTGATCGCGCGCGATCAGCGAGACCATCATGTCGAGCGCCGCCACTCCACCGGAGCACGTGATGCGGTCGCCGTCGATCTCGAACGGCGAGCGGGTCAGCCTCGCCTGCGGAAACGCCTCCTGAAACGCCGGCATGTGCTCCGAGTGCAGCGTGCAGCGGCGCCCCGCAAGCAGCCCCGCCTTCGCGAGCAGATACGGGCCGGCGGAGACTCCGCCCACGGCGACCTTCTGGCGCGCGAGCCTGCGCAGCCAGGACAGCGTGCGGCGATCATCGAACGCCGCAGGATTTCCGCCGGCGATGACCAGCACGAGGTCGAGCGCCCGCACCTCGTCATCGAAGGTGAGATCCGGGAGGATGGCGGCGCCGCTCGAGGCCACGGCCGGCTGATCGCCGGGCGCCGCATGGCGCCATTCGTACAGAATCCGTCCGGCGAGCCAGTTCGCCGCGCGTAAGGGCTCGACTGCCGATGCGTACGACATCAGCGCAAACCCCGGAATGAGCAGGAACCCGATGCGGCGGGTCGAGTGCCCGGCCTGAAGAGGGCCGGAGGTGTTCGGACGAGAGGTAGGTTGCACGGGAAGGGCCTGGCGTTGTCGCAAAATGTATTGCCGCTGTCGCTCAATGTCAATCACCGCCGGCCGCGTCGACTAAGGTACGGCCTCGATTGCACGCCCCGCGCGCGAGGAAAGCCGATTCACTATTCGATCTTCAGCCTGATTGGCGCCGCCTTCTCCGGTCACCGCCACTGGGGACCCGCATGGCGAGACCCCGCGCCCAAGCCGGCCTACGACGTCATCGTCATCGGCGGCGGCGGCCACGGTCTCGCGACCGCGCACTATCTCGCCAAGGTCCATGGCATCACCAATGTCGCGGTGCTCGAAAAAGGCTGGATCGGGTCCGGCAATGCCGGCCGCAACACCACCATCATCCGCTCCAACTATCTTCTCCCCGGCAACAACCCGTTCTACGAGCTGTCCATGAAGCTCTGGGAAGGCCTCGAGCAGGACCTCAACTACAACACGATGGTCAGCCAGCGCGGCGTGCTCAACCTGTACCACTCGGATGCGCAGCGCGACGCCTACGTCCGCCGCGGCAATGCCATGCGCATGCACGGCGTCGACGCCGAGCTGCTCGACGCCGCGGCCGTCCGCGGGATGCTGCCGTATCTCGACTTTGCCAACGCGCGCTTCCCGATCCAGGGAGGGCTGTTGCAGCGGCGCGGCGGGACCGCGCGGCACGATGCGGTGGTGTGGGGCTACGCGCGTGCGGCCAGCTCGCGCGGCGTCGACATCATCCAGAACTGCGAAGTGACCGGCATGATCCGCGAGGGCGGCCGCATCCGCGGCGTCGAGACGACTCGCGGCCCGATCCGCGCGGGCAAGATCGGCATGGCGGTGGCCGGCAGCACCTCGCGGGTGGCCGCGATGGCCGGGCTGCGCCTGCCGATCGAAAGCCATGTGCTGCAGGCCTTCGTCTCCGAATCCATCAAGCCCTTCTTCCCGGGCGTGGTCACCTTCGGCGCGGGACACTTCTACCTCAGCCAGTCGGACAAGGGGAGCCTCGTGTTCGGAGGCGATCTCGACGGCTACAACTCCTACGCCCAGCGGGGCAACCTGCCGACCGTGGAGGACGTGTGCGAGGGCGGCATGGCGATACTCCCCTCCCTCGGGAGAATCCGCCTGCTGCGCTCCTGGGGCGGCATCATGGACATGTCGATGGATGGCTCGCCCATCATCGACCGTGCTCCGATGCAGGGACTCTATCTCAACGCCGGCTGGTGTTACGGCGGCTTCAAGGCGACCCCCGCGTCCGGCTGGTGCTTCGCCCACCTCCTCGCCCGCGACGAGCCGCACGAGGTCGCGCGCGCCTACCGCCTCGACCGCTTCGCGACCGGCCGGGTGATCGACGAGAAAGGCGTGGGCGCGCAGCCCAACCTCCATTGAGCAGCCGCGGGAAGACCTGACCATGCGCATCCGATGCCCATTTTGCGGCGAGCGCGACCTGAGCGAGTTCACCTATCTCGGCGACGCCTCGTTCGTGCGCCCTGACCCGGATGCCGCCGATGCGCAACAGCGCTTCTACGACGCCGTCTACCTGCGGGACAACCCGGCGGGCCCGTTCGAGGAGCTCTGGTATCACGGCTCGGGGTGCCGCGGATGGCTCAGGGTCCGGCGCAATACCCGCACCCACGAGATCTTGGGCGTCGAGCCCGCGCGGCGCCAGGGCGCCGACGCATGAGCGGGTCCGCCCATCGCCTGACGGAAGGCGGCCTGATCGATCGCCGCAAGCCGCTGTCGTTCACGTTCGACGGACAGTCCTATTCCGGATTCGAAGGTGACACGCTCGCCTCCGCCCTGCTCGGATCCGGCGTGAAGGTGGTCGGACGCTCCTTCAAGTACCACCGGCCGCGCGGCATCCTATGCGCCGGCTCCGAGGAGCCGAATGCATTGGTCGAGCTGCGCACCGGTGCGCGGCGCGAGCCCAATACCCGCGCGACGGTGGCCGAGCTCTACGACGGGCTCGAGTCCCAAAGCCAGAATCGCTGGCCCTCGCTCGCCTTCGACCTGGGAGCCGTGAACTCGCTGCTGTCGCCGATCTTCGTGGCCGGCTTCTACTACAAGACGTTCATGTGGCCGGCGGCCTTCTGGGAGAAGGTGTACGAGCCTTTGATCCGTCGGGCTGCCGGGCTCGGCATCGCGAGCCACGAGGCCGATCCCGATCGCTACGAGAAAGCGCATGCCTTCTGCGACGTGCTGATCATCGGCGCCGGGCCCGCGGGGCTCGCGGCCGCGCTCACCGCCGGACGCGCCGGCGCGCGTGTGATCCTCTGCGACGAGGACTTCGTGGTCGGCGGCCGCCTCAACGCGGAGCGGCTCGAGATCGATGGGGCCGGCGGCGCCGAGTGGGCGCGCCAGGCCGAGGCGGAGCTGCGCTCGCTCGCCGATGTGCGCGTCATGCGGCGCACCACCGTGTTCGGCGCCTACGATGCGGGCCTCTCGGGCGCGCGCACGTTCGGGGCGCTGGAGAGGGTCTCCGATCATCTGCGGCTGCCCGCTCCGCATCAGCCGCGGCAGCGGCTCTGGAAGATCGTGGCCGCGCGGGTCATCCTCGCGGCCGGCGCCGTCGAGCGCCCGATCGTGTTCGGCGGCAACGACCGACCCGGAGTCATGCTCGCTGCGTCGGTGCGCACCTACGTGAACCGCTTCGGCGTCGCGCCCGCACGCCAGGCCGCCGTGTTCACCGGCGGCGACGACGGCTGGAAGACGGTGTCCGACCTCGCGGCGGCCGGCATCGGTGTCGCCGCGGTGATCGATGCGCGCGCCGAGCCTCCGCCCGCGTTGCTGACGGCGGCGCAGCGATTGGGCACGCGCGTATTCGCGGGAGCGCACGTGGTGGACGCGCGCGGATCGCACGGGATCCACCGCATCTCGGTTCGCACCGGCAGCCGCATCGAGCACCTGGACGTCGACGGTCTTGCCATGTCCGGCGGCTGGAATCCGTGCGCGGCGTTGACCACGCACGTCGGCGGCAGACCGCGCTGGTCGGAGGCGATCGCGGCCTTCGTCCCGGGCGATCTGCCGGCGGGCATGAGCGTGGCCGGGGCCGCCGGCGGATCGCTGGCGCTCGACGCGGCGTTGCGCGAAGGCGCCGCGGCCGGCGCCGCCGCCGCGGCCGCGGCGGGGTTCGCGGACGTTCCGATCCCGCGCTGGCGCACGTCCGAGGATTCCGTCTCGTCCCGGGCGCTCTGGCACGTGAGCGGCTGCCCCTCGAAGGCCTTCGTCGACTTACAGCACGACGTCACGGACGGTGACATCGCGCTCGCCGAGCGCGAGGGCTACCGGTCGGTCGAGCTCTTGAAGCGCTACACGACGCTCGGGATGGCGACCGACCAGGGCAAGACGTCGAGCCTCAACGGACACGCGATCATGGCCGCGCTGACCGGACGCAGCATTCCGGAGGTCGGCACCACCACCGCGCGGCCGCCTTACACGCCGGTCGCGATCGGCGCCTTCGCCGGGCATCACCGCGGCAAGGAATTCAAGCCGACCCGGCTCACCGCCGGACACGCATGGGCCCGTCAGAACACCGAGGTGTTCGTCGAGGCGGGACAGTGGCTGCGCGCGCAGTGGTTCCCGCGCCCGGGTGAGCAGGACTGGCTGGAATCGGTGTCGCGCGAGGTGAAGTCGGTGCGCTCGTCGGGCGGCGTCTGCGACGTGTCCACCCTCGGCAAGATCGACATTCAAGGAGCGGATGCCGGCGCGTTCCTGGATCGGATCTACATCAACACGTTCTCGACGGTCCCGGTGGGCAAGGTGCGCTACGGGCTCATGTTGCGCGAGGACGGCTTCGTCATGGACGACGGCACGACCGCGCGCCTCGGCGATGCACACTACGTCATGTCGACCACCACCGCGAACGCGGCCAAGGTCATGCAGCACCTCGAGCACGCACGCCAGGTCCTCTGGCCGGAGCTCGACGTGCAGATCGTCTCGGTCACCGAGCAATGGGCTCAGTACGCGATCGCCGGACCCAACTCGCGCCGTCTGCTCGAGCGCCTGCTCGGCGGCGTCATCGACCTCGCCAACGCCGCCTTCCCCTACCTCGCCTGCGCGGAGCTCGAGTGGCAAGGCGTGCCGCTGCGGCTGTTCCGCATCTCCTTCTCCGGGGAGATGGCTTTCGAAATCGCGATCCCGGCACGCTACGGCGACGCCCTGATCCGCGCCCTCATGGCCGCGGGCCGGGAATTCGGGGTCATCCCCTACGGCACCGAAGCCCTCGGCGTGATGCGCATCGAGAAGGGCCACGTCGCGGGCAACGAGCTGAACGGCACGACCACCGCGGCCGACCTCGGGCTCGGGCGCATGCTGTCGAAGAAGAAGGATTGCATCGGGCGCGTGCTCGCGGGCCGGCCGGCGCTCCTCGACCCGGAGCGCCCCACGCTCGTCGGCGTACGTCCCGTCGACCGCAAGGCGCGCCTCTACGCGGGAGCGCATTTTCTCGCGGTCGGCGCTGCCACGACGCTCGAGAACGATCAAGGCTACGTCACCTCGGTGGCCTATTCGCCCATGCTGGAAGGCTGGATCGGGCTCGGCCTGCTCGCGCGCGGTCCGTCGCGGCACGGCGAGCGCTTGGTGGCGCACAGCCCGGTGCGCGGCGGCGACACCGAGGTCGAGGTGGTGTCGCCGATATTCTTCGATCCCGAGGGGACGCGCCTCCATGGCTGATGCCCTCACCGCACGCTCCGCCTTCTCGTGCCTGCTGGTCGCCGTGGGCAACGGCCGCGGCGTGACCGCGATCGATCGCGACGGCCTGGGCCTCGCCACCCTCGCCGAGCGCAACGGGTCGCGGAGCGCGCTGTCGCAGCGCATCCGCGAGGAATTCCGCATCGAGCTTCCCCGCGGCCCGAGCCGCGCCGCCGACGGCGACGTTGCGTTCGCCGGCACCGCGCCCGGAACGTGGCTCGCCATGCGCGATCACGGCGGCAACGCCTTCGCCGCCGCGCTCGCGCGGTCGACCGCCGGCCTCGCCTCGGTCACCGATCAGACCGACGGGTATGCGGTGCTGCGGCTGACGGGCCCCATGGTCCGGCCCGCGCTCGCGAAGCTGGTCCCCATCGACCTGCACCCGCGCGAATTCGCGGTCGGCAGCGTGGCATCGACGGTGGCATCGCACATGGGGGTCACCCTCTGGCGTCTCCCCGATGCGGGCGGTGCGGCGGTGTTCGAGATCGCCGTGTTTCGCAGTCTCGCCGAAAGCTTCTGGCACGCGCTCGCAGAGGGCGCAGCGGAGTTCGGCGTCGCAATCGGCCGTCCCTGCTAGCACCCGGCCAGCCGAACGCCGCTAGGAGTGTGGACGCCAGGAAGGAGGCCCCGGTTCCCCTCGACCGCCGCCCGGGCGTACCGCCCCGTCCGGGTAAGAGCTACGCGGGCACTGCTACCCGTAGGTGGGTCTCGAGGCCGCGGCTAGACCGGTGCTCAACAGGCGGCCCCAAGGTGGACGTCGTAACATGTAACGGGTAGCAGTGCCCGCGTAGCTCTTACCCGGACGGGGCGGTACGCCCGGGCGGAAGTCGAGGGGAACCGGGGCCTCCTTCCTTGCGCCCACACTCCTAGCGGCGGCGGCGCGTGGTGGCGTGGCGCTCGTCCGTCGGCGCGATGCCGAAGGCTCGCTTGTAGGCGTGGCTGAAATGCGAGGTCGATCCGAATCCGCATTCCAGCGCGACGGTGAGGATCGGGTGCAAGGTCTGGCGCAGCAGGGTACGGGCCCGCTTGAGGCGCAAATCCAGATAGAAGGCCTTGGGCGACGTCCCCAGCTGCTCGCGGAACAACCGCTCGATCTGCCGCGCCGAGATTCCGGCACGCCCGGCGATGTGCCGGATGTCGAGCGGGTCGTCGATGGCCGCTTCCATCAGCGCGATGATCTCCACGAGCTTCGGGCTGTCGACCCCGTAGCGCGTGTGCATCTCGAGGCGCTGATGATCCTCCTGGCGGCGGATCTGCGGATGGATGAATTGTTCCGCGACCGCGACCGCGATGTCGCGCGAGGCGATCTCGCTGATGAAGTGCAGCATCAGATCGAGCGCGGCGGTGCCGCCCGAGCAGGTGAAGACGCCGCGGTCGACGATGTAGAGGTCGCGTCCGAGGGTGAGGGTCGGATGGCGCGCGGCGAACGCTTCGGCATACTCCCAGTGCACGGTGGCACGGCGCCCGGAGAGCAATCCCGCGTCCGCCAGGATGAACGATCCGGCGCTGATCGCGCCGACCTTCGCGCCGTGGCGCGCCAGGCGCCGCAGATGATGGTGCACGGGATGGCTCGGCGCGAACTGCGCCGGCTCCAAACCCGCGCACACGACCAGGATGTCGGCCCGCGCGAGCTCCGGCAGAGACCGATCGACCGTGATCTCGATGCCGTTGCTGGCCGCGACCGCTTTGCCGTCGACGGACACGAGCAGCCATTCGAACAGGCGGCGGTCGCTGACCCGGTTGGCGGAGCGCAGCGGCTCGAGCGCCGCCGAGAACGACATCATCGAGAACTGGGGAACGAGCAGGAATGCGATCGTCGTTGTCATAAGCCGAAGCGCACCCCTGCCGGGTCTGCGGGCGCGGCGTGAGCGGTGTCTCACCGCGGCGTCCTCCGCCCCCCGATGTCGCAGTCCATCATCGCGACGTCGTGTTCGAGCACGAGCCCGCGCCTCGATCCGAAGACTATACCAGCTCGACCCCGGGGCGGCCCCGGCACTGGAGAGGATCCTGGAGACACATCGGCGGCGACAGGGGGGGCGGGGCCGCCGCCAGGAGAGCGGGCTGCCGCAGCTGCCCTGGACGCAGGTGACGAATCCGTTCGCGCCCATGGAAGTGCTCTCGGCCGACCAGGTCGAGGCGATCCACGAGACGTCGCTGCGCATCCTCGAGACTCTCGGCATCGAGGTCATGTCGGAGGGCGCGCTCGGGATCCTGAGGGCCGCGGGTGCGAAGGTCGACGGTGCGTCCCGGGTCGTGCGCGTCGACCGCGGGCTGGTGCAGGAGGCGCTCGCGACCGCGCCGGCCTCGTTCACGCTGACGCCCCGCAATCCGGAGCGGCGCATCACACTCGGCGGCAACCACGTCAACTTCGGCCTGGTCGCGGGACCTCCCAACGTACACGACTGCGAGCGCGGCCGGCGGTCGGGCAACCTCGCCGACTACTCGGACTTCGTGCGTCTGGCGCAGTATTTCAATGCCATACACCTCATCGGCAACCAGGTGTGCGCGCCGGTCGAGCTGCCGGCGAACTCGCGCCACCTCGATACCTATCGCACCAACCTGCAGCTCTCCGACCGGGTGTTCCATTGCACCGCCATCGGCGCCGGCCGCGCCGTCGACGGCATCCGCATGATGGCGATTTCGCGGGGCATCGATCTCGACGAGATGGCCGTGAATCCGGGCGTCATCACCATCATCTCCGTGAACAGTCCGCGGCGCTTCGACGAGGCCATGAGCGAGGGGCTCATCGCCATGGCCCGGCACGGGCAGCCCGTGGTGATCACGCCGTTCACCCTCATGGGCGCGATGGCCCCCGTGACGCTCGCGGCCGCGCTCGCCCAGCAGAACGCCGAGGCGCTGTTCGGCGTGGTGCTGGCCCAGGCGGTGCGGCCCGGGACGCCGGTGATGTACGGCGCATTCACCTCGAATGTCGACATGCGCTCGGGCGCGCCCGCCTTCGGCACGCCGGAGAACGCCAAGGCGAACGTCGCGAGCGGGCAGCTCGCACGCCGCTACCGGCTGCCCTATCGCACCTCCAATGCCAGCGCATCGAACGCGGCCGATGCCCAGGGAGCCTACGAGACCCAGATGTCCCTGTGGGGCGCGATCCTGGGGCACGGCAACCTCGTGTATCACGCGGCGGGCTGGCAGGAAGGCGGCCTCACCGCCTCCTTCGAGAAGCTGGTGCTCGACGTCGAGATGCTGCAGATGATGATCGAGTTCCTGAAGCCCATCACGGTCGACGAGCAGGAGCTCGGCTACGACGCGATCAAGGGCGTCGCGACCGGCGGTCATTTCTTCGGCGAGCCGCACACCATGCAGCGTTACGAGCACGCCTTCTACCGTCCGCTCGTCTCCAACTGGCAGAACTACGAGAATTGGCAGCTCGGCGGCGGCAAGGACGCGACCCAGCGCGCCACCGGGATCTGGAAACAGGCATTGGCGGAGTACCGGGAGCCCGAGATGGATCCCGCCATTCGGGAACGGCTCGACCACTATGTCGCCGAGCGTCGGGTAGAGATCGGCGACGGAGACCCTTGAGAGAATGAAATCCCACGTCCGCGCGGCGGTCATCGGCGGAGGCGTCGTCGGCTGCTCCGTCCTCTACCATCTCGCGAAGCTAGGTTGGACCGACATCGTGCTGCTCGAGCGCGACGAGCTCACCTCCGGGTCGACCTGGCACGCGGCCGGCGGCATGCACACCATCAACGGCGATCCGAACGTCGCCAAGCTGCAGAAATACACCATCGACCTCTACAAGGAGATCGAGTCGCTGTCCGAGCAGCCGACCGGGCTGCATCTGACCGGCGGAGTGCTGCTCGCCGCCACCGAGGCGCGCTTCGACTGGCTGAAGAGCATCCTCGCCAAGGGCCGCTACCTCGGCATCGAGGCCCGGATCATCACGCCGGAGCGTGCCCACGAGCTCATGCCGCTGCTCGATCCGTCCTGCTTCGTCGGCGCGCTGCAGACCGTGGTCGACGGGCATCTCGACCCGTCGGGCACGACCCAGGCTTACGCCAAGGCGGCCCGCAAGCTCGGCGCGTCCGTGGAACGGTTCACCAAGGTCGAGCGTTTGATCCAAAACGCCGACCGAAGCTGGCGGGTCGTCACCAACAAGGGCGAGCTGCACGCGGAGCACGTGGTGAATGCCGGCGGGCTCTGGGCGCGCGAGGTCGGCCACATGGTCGGACGCGAGCACCCCGTGCTGGCGATGGAGCACATGTATCTCATCACCGAGGACATGCCGGAAGTCGCGGCGATCAACGCGGCAACCGGAAAAGAGGTGCTGCATGCCGTCGACTTCGACGGCGAGCTGTATCTGCGTCAGGAGCGCGGCGGCATGCTCATGGGCACCTACGAAAAGGCGTGCAAGCCCTGGTCCGAGCACGAGACGCCGTGGAATTTCGGCCATGAGCTCCTGACGCCCGACATAGACCGCATCGCGCCCTCGCTCGAGGTCGGTTTCAAGCACTTCCCGGCCTTCCAGCGCGCCGGCATCAAGAACATCATCAACGGCCCGTTCACCTTCGCGCCCGACGGCAATCCGCTGGTCGGCCCGGTGCCGGGGCTCGCGCGCTACTGGTGCGCGTGCGGCGTCATGGCGGGATTCAGCCAGGGCGGCGGCGTCGGACTCGCGCTCGCGAACTGGATCGTGCACGGCGACCCGGGCTTCGACGTGTGGGCCATGGACGTGGCGCGCTTCGGGAGCTGGGCGAGCAAGGCCTACACCAACGCAAAGGTGCGCGAGAACTACTCGCGCCGGTTCTCCATCCGATTCCCCAACGAGGAGCTGCCCGCCGGCCGCCCGCTCAAGACCTCGCCGATCTACGACCGGCTCGCCGCGCGGGGCGCGCAGTTCGGCGCCGCGGCGGGCCTGGAGATTCCGCTCTGGTATGCGCCGCCGGGGGTCACCGACGAATTCAGCTGGCGGCGCTCGAGCGACTTCGACACGGTTGGCGCCGAGGTGCGTGCCGTGCGCGAGGCCGTAGGACTCATCGAGACCACGAGCTTCGCGAAATACGCCATCCGCGGCACGGGGGCGCAGAGCTGGCTCGACCGCCTGCTCGCCTGCCGCATGCCCGTGACCGGCCGCATGACGCTCGCGCCGATGCTCAAGCATGATGGGCGGCTGATCGGTGACTTCACCCTCGCCAACCTGGGGTCCGAGGGCTACTTCCTGGTCGGCTCGGGTGTCGCCGAGGACTATCACATGCGCTGGTTCCTCGAGCACGTCCCCGCCGACGGCTCCGTCGAGATCACGCCGCACGGCGCCGCCATCGCCGGGCTCGCGATCGCCGGCCCGCGCTCGCGCGAGCTGCTCGCATCGGTCACGCACGATGACGTCTCGGCGACCGCGCTCAAGTTCATGCAGGTACGGCGGCTCAGCGTCGGCATGGCGTCCGCCCTCGTGGCGCGCGTGAGCTACACCGGCGACCTCGGATTCGAGCTCTGGTGCGATCCCTCGAATCAGGCGCACCTCTTCGACGTGCTCATGCGCGCGGGTGAGCCGCTCGGCATCCGCTTGTTCGCCTCGCGCGCGCTCAACTCGCTGCGTCTCGAGAAGGCCTACGGATCCTGGGCACGCGAATACCGCCCCATCTACTCGCCGCTCGAGGCCGGGCTCGATCGCTTCGTCGCGCTCGACAAGCCGGCCGACTTCATCGGCAAGGCCGCGGCAAAGGCCGAGCACGGCTGCGGCGGACGCCTGCGCCTTCGCTGCTTCGTCGTCGAGGCCGATGACGCCGACGTCATCGGCGATGAGCCCATCTGGCACGGCGAGAGCGTGCGCGGCTGGGTCACCTCCGGCGGCTACGCCCACGCCTCGCGGGTGTCGGTGGCGATGGGCTACGTCCCGAAGGAGATCGCCGACGACGACGCTGATTGGTCGATCGAGATCTCGGGCCAGCGGCGTGGCGCAACGCTGCAGCGGCGGGCGTTGTTCGACCCCGACGGAACGCGCATGCAGAGCTAGCCTAAGTCCCACCTTCGTACAACCGCTTCAACAGCTCCGCCGAAGCCTTCTGCCCCGCGAGCTGCCCGCCGTCGACGAAGAACACCTGCCCCGTGATGAACGACGCCGCGTCGCTCGCGAGAAACAGAAAGAGCGGCGCCACGTCCTCCACCCGCCCGGCGCGCCCCGCCGGAATGTAGCGCTGGATGAAGTCGGCGACGAACGCCGGGCTGTCGATGGCCTCGGACATCGGCGTCTGCAGATAGCCGGGCGCGACGGCATTGACGCGCACCCCGAGGTGCGCGAGCTCGAGCGCCATGGTCCGCGTCAGCATGAGCACCCCGCCCTTGCTGGCGTTGTAATGCGCGTATCCCGCCTCGCCGTCGACGGCATTCTTGCTGGCCATGTTGAGGATGCAGCCGCATCCGCGCGCCGCCATGCGCCTCGCGACCGCCTGCCCCACCACGAACATGCCCGTCAGGTTCACCTCCAGCACCTGGCGCCACTCCGACAGCGAGATGTCGAGGAAGCCGGTCTCCATCGCGATGCCCGCGTTGTTGACCAGCACGTCGATGGGCGCGCGGCCCTCGGCTTCGTCGGTGGCCGCGGCCACGGCCGCGGCGTCGGTCACGTCCAGCCGATGCCCGTATACCGGCGCGCCGCCGCGCGCGAGGCTCTCGACCGCGTGCTCCAGGTTCTCGCCGTTCCAGTCGGCGAGCGACACCGCCGCGCCGGCACGGCAGAACGCCCCCGCGATGGCGAAGCCGATGCCGCGCGCGCCGCCCGTGACGAACACATGTCTGCCCGAAAAGCTCGCGCCCTCCGAACCTTGGGTCTGGCTCATCGAATACTCCTCAAGTCGCCGCGGCGGTGCCGGGACGCGCGGCCCGGCGCTCTTCGTACACGGTGATCAGCAATGTGCTCGCGAGCACCACCAGGCCGCCGATGACCATCCGGGCCGTGAGACGCTCCCCGAGCGCAACGCCTGCGATCAACACGCCGAACACCGGGATCAGGTAGTTCGACAGGCCGGCCTGTACCGCATCGAGCCGCGTCAGCACCGTCAGGAAGAGGATCATGGACAGGAAATACTGCAGACCGGCCAGCAGCAGGATGCCGAGCCACACCCTGGATCCGTACGACAGCATCGAGTGAAACGATCCCGGCTCGAGATACAGCGTGAGCGGCAGCAGCGCCGCCAGCACCGCGTAATAGCTGTAGAGCAGCACCTCGAGCGGCGAGAAGCGCTCCAGCAGCTTCTTGCCATACACGTTGTAGAACGCGCTGCCGAGCACCCCCAGCATGATGAGCACGTTGCCCGTGAGCACGCCGCTGCTCGCGAAGCGCAGATCGTTCCAGTCCACGCCCGAGCATTGCAGAACGCCCGCGACCGCGAGCGCGAAGCTCGCCCACCGCACCGCGGTCATGCGCTCGCCGAGCAGCAAGAAGGCCATGATGGCGGTCGCGATGGGCAGCGTCAGCGACAAGAGCGCCGCGTTCGAAGCGGGCGCGAACCGTACACCCCAGGTGATGCCGAGCTGCGCGACGACCTGCCCGAGAATGCCGATGACCGCGAATCGAAGCACGTCGCCGCCGCTCACTCCACCGGCTTTCGCGGCAGCGCCCGGGCTGGACGCCTCGCTTCCCAAGGGCGGCCCGACTGATCCATGCGACCCGGCCGCTCGCGCCCGTGACCGCCGCTCGTGCCGCACCATCGGTATCAGCAGCGCCGTTGCAAGCGCCATGGGCAGGAAGGTCGCGAAGATCGGCCCCATCTCCTCCTGCACCAGCTTCGCGAGAACGAACTGGCTGGCCCAGATCAGGTTGCACGCAATGAGCAGTGCCCAGTCGATCCACGCGCCGCGCGCGCGCATCAGAAGGGCGCGACGCGCTCGACCGCGCGGATGGTGACGGGACCCTCGTCCGAGCGGGTCTTCTCGGCGGGACCCAGCACCTCGAGGGACGCTTTCGCCATCACGATCGACACCATGCGGTTCGGGTACAGGATCACCTCGTTGTCACCCGATCCGTGCATGCTCGGCAGGTACTCCACCTTGCCGCCGGCATTGACGTAGCGCATGAAGTGGAATCCCATATTGTAGAGGCCATCTTCCGCCGCGCCCGGGAGCGGGCCCGCCACGGGGCCGAGTGCCGCGTCGGCGTTCTTCACGATGGCGTTGCGCCCTTCCATGATCTCCTGGGTGATGTCGCGATTCAGGATCTGCTTGCCGTCGTGCGCGCCGTACGACTGATACAGCATCGCGATCTTGGCGAGGTCATCGAGGGTCGGATAGTAGCCGGCGTTGCACCACACGATCCCATCGCGTCCGCCGGCCTCGCGCGTGCGCACCACGGGCGCCTCGTGGATGCCGATCGGCGTGAGCACTTCGGACTGCACGAACTCGCCGAGATCCGCCTGCGGGCCGCGCACCGACTTCAGGAACGCGTCGATCGCGGCACCGAGCAGGAAGTAGTCCTGGTCGCGATAACGCATCACGGTGCCCGGCTCCCAGGGGTACGGACGCAGATTTGCGTCGATCTGCTTGAGCTTGTCGGAGAGCGAGGGGGCCGTATACCAGGCGTCGTAGTTGCCGCCGAGGTATCCGTCGAAAATGTCGTTCGGATGCGTCTTCGTCGTCCCCATGCCGCCGAACCCGGTGGCCATGTTCGCCGCGTCGACGAAGCGCACGCGGCGCCATTTCGGATCGAGGCCGGGCACGTAGTCGCCCACCTTGAGGGTCAGCACCCAGGGGCCGTACACCTCCGCGAGCCGCAGCAGCGACAGCGGCGCGAACACGCTCTTGGTGACCGAGCGAACTCCGAAGCGCATCTCGAGCGGATAGGGATAGGAGCCGTACGGCGTCACGGGGTCCTGGTAATAGAGGGTCCCGCCCCTCACCAGCGCCACGGCCACCTGCCACTTGGGGTAGATGGGGCCGCCGAACCCGTCGAGCGTTCCGGGCGGCAGCGTCTTGGTCAGGTCCGCGAACGGCCTGGCCGGCAGACGGTCCGCCAGCTCGGCCCTGGCCTCCGCGCGTCGCGCCTCGAGCTTGGATGCATCGCCTGCCGCGAGCTCGGCCGCCGCGTAGCCCCAGGCGACGAAGTACTGCTTGATCATGTAGGGGCCGGTCTGCTGGATGAACTGCACCATCAGCCCGCTCACGCGGCCGTCGCGGTACAGGAAGCTCGCGAGCCCCTGGTGCGCGTGGTTCTCGGTGTCGTTGACCAGCATGATCGGGAAGGCAGCCCGCGACCAGTCGCCATCGCCCTTCTCGCGCCAGATCCGCCCGAATTGCGGTATCACGCGCCAGTAGCTCGCCGTCGAGCCGCCGCCGGTCTCGCGCACCATGGTGCCGCGCTGCACGGGGACGAGCACGTCGCCGACTGTGAAGAACTCGAGCTGCAGTCCCGGGAATATGCGTGTGTCGCGTCCCTCGATGATGGGGTGGTCGAGCACGGGCTGGGTCTGCATCCGCGCCGGCTTGATCTTGAGCACGCCGCTGAAGGCCGGCGCCGGTTGCGCGCCCTCATCGGGCGCAAAGGCTGAGTTCGCGACCGGCGCGTCGAGCGTGCGTGCGGCTTCGAACGCCGCGACCGGCAGGGCATCGGCACCGCCCGCGCGAGCCGTGATCGAGATCAACAGGAGACCGAGCGTGCAGGCGACCCCTGCGCGCGAAACTCTGAACGACATTCGAATTCTCCTCCCATTCAAGGCAGTCACTCTACCCTTCCGCCCGCGCCCGGTCAGCCTCCGACCCTGGGCGCAACACCGCGGCGGCGCGCGCGAAGGCGCGGCAGGGCGCGCCTCGCCTCATCGCCAGACCGTCGCGACCGCCCGCTCGAATTGCGCCAGCGTGTGGCTCACGTCCTCGGCCGTGTGCGCCGCGGAGATCGAGCATTGCTTGGTGGCGATGGGCACGAAGAAGATGCCGAGCCCGATCAGCTCGCGACGCAGCGCCGCGTCGCGTTGGAAATCGTGATGCGCGAGGATGTCGTGGAAATCGACGGGCACCTTCGGCATCAGGTAGTAGGCAAAGGCCGAGCCTTGCCGCGACACCGCGGCCGTGATGCCCCGCGCCGCGAAGATATCCTCCAGGCCTTGCTGCATTTGCCGCCCGAGCGACTCGATGTGGTCGTATACCCGTACCCGGTTGGCGACCAGATGGTTGAGCGTGCCGAGCGCCGCGGCCACCGCGACCGGGTGGCCGTTGTAGGTGCCGCCGATCAGCGGCCGCTTTTGTGGATCCGGGTGCGCAAGGGTGTCCATGTACCCGCGCTTGCCCGCGATGAGCGCGAGGGGATAGCCATTGGCGATCGCCTTGCCGTAGGTGACGAGATCGGGCTTGACCCCGCTGATCTCGCTGTAGCCGCCGATGCCGTGGCGGAACCCGGTCTTGACCTCGTCGAACACCAGCAGGAACCCGAGCTCGTCGGCGAGCGAGCGCAGCCCTTGCAGGTAGCCGTCGAGCGGCCGCACCACGCCGATGTTCTGCAGCACGGGCTCCGTGATCATGGCCGCGACCGGGTACCGCTTGCAGACGTAGCGCACCGAGTCGAGGTCGTTGAAATTCACCGGATGAACGAAGCGCGCGGCCTCGATCACGGTGCCCGCGCCGAGCGGGCGCAGCGGATATTCGCCGGGCGAGACGCGCGGGCCGATCTCCGCCAGGGTGTTGAACACGTTGACCGCGAGCTCGTCCTGATTGCCGTTGTACGACCCCTGCACGACGATGAAGTGCTGCCGCCCGGTGATGGCGCGCGCCATGCGGATCGCGAGCGCGGTCGCCTCGCTGCCGGTATTGAGCAGGCAGACCTTTTCCGCGGCCGGAACGTGCGTGCACACGAGCTCGGCGAGATCCCCCTCGGGCACCGTCGTGCCGGCGCCGAACAGGCTCTCGCCGCTCTTCAGCATCTCGATCACGGCGGCGTTGACGGGCGCGAAATTGTGCCCGAGGAAGTGGGGTGCGAACGCCGCGTGATAGTCGATGTAGCGCCTGCCCTCGAGGTCCCAGATATAGGCCCCCTCGCCGCGTACGAACACGAGCGAGGGATCGATGACGCGGTTCGTCGAGCTGACGCCGCCGGGAATATGGGCGAGATTGCGCGCCAGCAGGCGCGCCGAGCGGCTGTCGGAGTCCGCCATGGTCATTCGTCCCTACGCTCTTGTAACGTTATAAAATGTAACGCTACAGCAGCGCCGCCGGTAATTCAAACGAATCGTCTGCCCGGGTCCCCTGGATCGCGCGAGCGGCGACCCGGCCGGGGCCTGGAAGTGTGGGCGCCAGGCAGGAGGCCCGGTTCCCTTCGACCGACCTCCGCTCGGGCGTACCGCCCCGTTTGGGTAAGAGCTAGTCGGGCACTGCTACCCGTAGGTGGGTCTCTGGGCCGCGGCTAGACCGCTGCTCATCAGGCGGCCCCAAGGTGGACGTCGGAACATGTAACGGGTAGCAGTGCCCGCCTAGCTCTTACCCAAACGGGACGGTACGCCCGAGCGGCGGTCGAAGGGAACCGGGCCTCCTGCCTGGCGCCCACACTTCTAGGCCCCGGCCGGGTCGCCGCTCGCGCGATCCAGGCCTTCCAAGCTGATGTTGCGCGTCTCGGGAGCCCAGACGTAGCAGCAGACACCGCCCACCATGAGCACTGCAACGCAGGCACCCAGGGCGGCCCTGACGCCGTAGGCCTGCACCATCACGGGCAGGACGAAGGTGCCGGCGGCCGAGGCAATCCGGCTCGCCGCGATGGAAAGACCGATGCCGGATGCGCGCAGATCGGTTGCGAACAGCTCCGGCAGGTAGACGTAGACGAGGTTCGAGGCCGCGGACAGCACGCCCGCGAACACCGCGAACAGGAGGATGGTAAGCGTCGGCCCGAGGCCCGGCCACACGGTGAGAATGAGCATGGTGACGGCTGCGGCGGCAAAGCTACCGACGAGGAATCCGCGCCGCGACAGCCGGTCGACCATCGCGAGGCCGACGATGGCCCCGATGAAGAGCGAGAGATTGTAGAGCAGGCCGCCGAGCTCGCTCCCCTTCAAGTGCAGCGCGGCCAGCACCTGCGTGACGAAGGTGCCGAGCGCGAAGTACGGAATGACCTGACAGGCGAAGAACACGCAGCCGACGAAGGTGCGGACGCGCCAGCGGGGTGAGAAGAGCTCGTGCCACCGCCCGCGGGTCTCCCCCGCCCGTCCCGCGCCGGCCGGCGGGCGCACCCGGCCGCCGAATCTCGCGCGCACGATCTCGGCGGCCTCCTCGAGCCGCCCGTGGGTTGCGAGCCACAGCGGCGATTCCGGCATGCGCAGCCGCAGGGGCACGATCAGAAAGCAGGGAGCCGCGCTCGCGAGCAGCATCCAGCGCCAGGATTCCGGGCCGAGGCCGCGCAGCGCGAACCCGACGCCGTAGGCGCAGGCGTATCCGCCGGCCCATGCGATGGACAGCGTGCCGAGGATGCGGCCGCGCACGCGGCGAGGCACGCACTCCGTGAGCAGCGCCTTGCTCACGACGTAGTCCGTTCCGAGCATGAACCCGATCGCGAGCCGCACGATCGCGAGCTCCGCGCGCGTGCTCACGACGAACTGCGCCGCCGACAGCACGCCCGCGATGGCCATGTTCCAGGTGAAGATGCGCCTGCGCCCGTACCGGTCCGCGGCAATTCCCGTGAGCAGCGCGCCGGCGAACAGGCCCGCCAGCGCCGCGCCGCCGATGATGCCCAGCCAGACCGCATCGAGCGCGAGCGATCTGGCCGCGAGACTCAGGGCAATCCCGATGATGCCGAGCCCGAATCCGTCCGCGAACACGCCCCCGGTGCTCGCGACGCAAATGCGCAGGTGAAAGGGCTCGAGCGGTGCGTCGTCGTAGTCCAGCGCGAGGCCGCGGTCGAGACCGGCGCTCAATCCGCAAGCTCTTCGGGATTGGCCTGCCGCGCGCGTGCGGTCAGGTCCCCGGCCATCGCATCCAACGCGGGCCGGTTCGACCAGAGGCTCGCCTGCGGCAGGAACTCAAGGGTGCTGCCGAGCTCCCCCGGCGCGCGCAGGCGCACCGTGACGCGGTGGATCCCCGACGCGCTCGAGATCTGCGCGCGCAGAATGCCCGTCATCGAGACCGCGATCTCCCGGCGCCCGCGCCGGACCTTGAGGTGGTCCTCGCAGTCCATGACCTCGTCGACGAGCACGAGGGTGCGCGTCCGATGGAGAAAGTAGGTGCAGACCACCGCCATCGCGCCCGTTGCGGCCAGCGAGGGCAGGAAGGCGGCCGCAGCGCCGATGAATGCGGGTGTGGCGGTGCAGGCGATCAGCGCCAGGACGCTCAGGACGACTCCGCGCTTGAACAGTACCGTCTCCCTGAAGGAGATGATCTTGACGACCTTGCTCACACGCGCAACCTTATCGTGGGGAGCGGAACTATAACCGAGATCGGCGGCTCGCACCGTTGGGGCATTCGAGACCATGGATATGAGCTTCGCAACATCGCCGTCGGCCTGCCGGGCACGAGCCGCCCTCGCGCTGCTGCTGCTCGCCGTGCCGCGCTGGGGCATGGCCGACAGCTGGACCAGCGAGTACTCCGCCGCCCTCACCCGTGCGCGCGCCGCGTGTGCGCAGCCTTCGCCGGGCCCGTGCCGGGACTCGTTGCGCCTCGCGAGCAGCCTGACCGACGGGAGGCCGGACCTGGCCTGCCGTCTCGCGGGCGTCGAGGCACGCATGCACCACACCGCCGCGGCCCGTGACGACCTCGAGGTGTGCGTCGCGTCCGGTCTGGACAGCGAAGCGGTGATGCGCGCGCCGGAGACGCTCGGGCTGCCCGATCATGCGCGCCTCGAGGCCCTGCGGCGCCGGCTGGCCGTACCCTCCCGCGATTATTCGGTCGCGTATTCCCTCACCGACCCTGATCTCATCGCCGAGGACATCACCTACGACCCGTCGAGGAGCTCCTTCCTGGTGAGCAGCGTGCACGAGCGCAAGATCATCCGTCTGGATTTGGGCGGCGGCACCAGCGATTTGCGGCCGCAGATCGTCAAAGGCTGGATGGGCGGAATCTTCGCGCTCGCGCTCGACGCGCACCGCAACGTGCTCTGGGCGACCACTTCGGCAGGCGCCTCGTCGCCGCCCTACTCGGCCGCCGACGACGGACGTTCCGCCGTGCTCGAGCTCGATCCGAAGAACGGCGCGTTGATCGGGCGGCTGGAGCTCGCGGACGGCAAGCCCCACGGCTTCGGCGACGTCGCCCTCGATAGCGACGGCACTGTCTACGTGGCGGACGGCCGCGGCGGGGGCGTCTATGCGATCCGTCCGGGCCTCAAGCCGAACCTCGAGCCTCTGGTCGCCCCACAATCGCTGATCTCGCCGCAGACGCCCGCGCTGCTGAACGGCCGCCGGCTGCTGATCCCGGATTACTCGCGCGGGATCGCGGAGCTCGATCTGGCCTCGCGTAATCTTCGCTGGGTGTCGCATCCGCGCGAGCTGGCCCTGTTCGGGATCGACGGACTGTACGCACACGGGCGCACTCTCGTGGCCGTCCAGAACGGCACGGTGCCCGAGCGGGTGCTCGAGCTCACGCTCGATCCCGCCTGCCGCAGCATCGAGCGCTGGCGCGTCCTCGTCGCGCGCGTGCCCGAGCTCGGAGACCCGACGCACGGCATCATCATCGGCGACACGCTCTATTTCATCGCGAACAGCGGCTGGGACCGCGTCGCGGACGGCGGCGAGTACGGGGCGACGCGGGACGCGCGGCCCGCGCAGATCTGGAAGCTGACGCTACCGCCCGCGGACGCCTGCATCAAGTGACGTTCGTCTCGCCCGGACGGACTCTAAGGACGCCGCGCGCTGCCGAAGCGCCGCTGCAGCCAAGGGTCGATTGCAATCAACCCCGGACCCGCGATCGCCAGCCACAGGAACAGCGCCAGATACTCGAACTCATCGAACCCGAGCAGCGTCGACAGCGAATCGACGTCGCTCCACTTGGCGCTTGCGATCGCGACGATCATCGTCACACCGAGCGCGCCGGCCGAGATTCGCGTCATGAAGCCGACGAGCAGGAACAAGCCGCCGAAGAACTCGACGCCCGACACGAACGGCGCAAGCACCGAAGAGAAGGGAATTCCCCACCCGGCGAAATTCTCGGTGACCTGTGGAAGGTTCTGCAGCTTGCCCCAGCCGCTCAGCAGGAACACCCAGCCCACGGTGATCCGAGCGAACAGCGGTGCCAGCCAGGCCAGGTGGCGCGCAACACCCTCGGGCCAATCGATCGTCCACCGAACCAGGAATCTCATCGTTGCTCTCCTTGTTGGAATTCCCGCTAGTCGGAGTATAGACCGGAGGGTCCCTCGGATTATTGCGAGCGGCCCCGGCGAATCATTGCGTCCGGCGGTCGCGTCGGCGAATATTTGCCGATGAGCGACCCCACCATCGATCCCGCCGCCATCCTGAGGACTCGCGAGATCATCGGGCCGTTCGTGCGCCGGACCCCCGTGCTCGACATCGACGCCGCCGAGCTCGGCCTGCCGACGTTTCGCGCGATATTCAAGATAGAGCTGATGCAGCACACCGGATCGTTCAAGGCGCGCGGCGCGTTTGCAAACCTGTTGCTGCGCGACGTGCCCCGGGCGGGCGTGGTGGCCGCCTCCGGAGGCAATCACGGCGCCGCCGTGGCGTATGCGGCGCGGCGGCTCGGGCGGCCGGCGCGCATCTTCGTGCCGAGCGTCGCCGCGGCCGCCAAGATCGCGAAGATTCGCGATTACGGCGCGGATCTGGTGGTCGGCGGCGATCGCTACGCCGATGCGCTCGCCGAGTCGCGGCGCTGGGCGATGTCCTCGGGCGCGCTCGAGGTTCACGCCTATGATCAGGCCGAGACCCTGCTCGGCCAGGGAACAGTTGCGGCCGAGCTGGATGAGCAGTCGGCGCGGCTGGACACGCTGTTGATCGCCGTGGGCGGCGGCGGGTTGCTCGGCGGAGTCGCCGCCTGGTATCGCGGCCGTGTGCGCGTCATCGGCGTCGAGCCGGCCACCGCGCCCACCCTTACGCGCGCGCTCGAGGCGGGCAAGCCGGTCGATGCGGAAGCCGGCGGCATCGCGGCGGACTCGCTGGCGCCGAAGCAGGTTGGCCAGATCATGTTCCCGATCGCGAGACGCCACGTCGAGCAGGTTCTGCTGGTCTCGGACGAGGCCATTCTGCAGGCACAGAAGACGCTGTGGAACGCGCTCAGAATCGTCTCGGAGCCGGGCGGCGCCGCCGCCTTCGCGGCGCTGCTCGATGGGCGGTACCGGCCGAGCCCGAACGAGCGGGTCGGCGTGGTGCTCTGCGGGGCCAATACCAGCATCACCTTTGGGTGATCCCGGTCGGCGTGGTCCGGCGTGCGGGCGATCCCGGCCGGCTTAGGCCCCGGTAATGATGCGCCTGCTGCTCCTAGCCGGCGTCGCCTCCGGGCGGCTGATCCGGCTTCGCCGCCGGCGCCTTCATGAGCCGCTCGATCGCCGCCCGCGGCAGCTCGTTCAATTCCCCGCCGCCACGTGCGAGATCGTCGAATATCCTCTGCCGCATCTTCGGCGTCCAGTAGCTGCGAATGTGATTCGAGATGCCTTTGATGGCGTCCTCACGATTGGTCTCGCTGGCAAAGAAATTCCCGATGTCGTTCGCCATTCGCTCGAGGTGCTTGACGGTGTCCTCGTCGTGATGCTGGGCATTGCTCATCGCTGCGTCCTGCGCGGTTTCGTCCCACCGGTCTTTCCCTCGTAATCCTCGCGGGTCACCGGCGTCGACACATCGTCGCGGAACGCCGCCGCATCGCCTCCGGGGGTGATCACGGACTGATCGACGGGCTCCCCATCCTGCTCATAACGTCCTTCCTGCCAGGGGCCCGGTCGTCCGATCGCTTGGTCGTTCGATCCCGCGGGCTCGGCGCTCGACCCGGACGATGGGGATGATCCTCCTCGCGTCCGGGGCTTCGTGCTGTCCTGGGATTCGCGTCCGGCATCTTTCGATTCGCTCATGAGGCCCCCTCGCCGGCTTGGTTCGCGGTACTGCACGGCAACCGGCTACAATATGCGGATTCTGGGCCCCCCTGCCGGGTTGCCCATGATCGAATGTCTGATTCGCATGTAGGCCGGCGGACATATTGTCCGACGCACGGTGCGGCTGGCCCATCGAATTACTGGCATGCAAATAAGATTCGTACGGGTAAAATGACGTCCGGCGCCGAGCGCCGGACAAAGCGAGGAGCTGATGATGGGTGCAGAACGAGCCGAGGTCGAGACGACCGCGAAGATCATCGACGGACGGCAGCACGCGCGCCGCATGCGCGAGGGGCTTCGCACGCAGGCCGAGGCCCTCAAGGCCAAGCACGGGGCGCAGCCGAAGCTTACCGTGATCCTGGTGGGCGACGATGCGCCGTCCCGGCTCTATGTGCAGAACAAGTCGCGCGCCTGCCGCGACGTCGGCATCGAGTCGGTGGTGATCGAGCTCCCGCCCTCCGCGTCCCGCGAGGAGCTCATCGACATCATCGAGCAGCAGAACGCGGACCCGTCCGTGCACGGCATCCTGGTGCAGCTGCCGCTTCCTCGTCACCTGCCCGCCAACTCGATTCTCGAGCGGATCGCCGTGGAGAAGGACGTCGACGGCTTCCATCTCTACAACGTCGGAAGCCTGGTGCTCGGCAGCGCCGTGGTCTCGCCCTGCACGCCGTACGGCGTGCAGAAGCTCCTCGAAGCGGAGGGAATTCCGATCGCCGGCCAGAACGTCGTCGTGGTCGGCGCCAGCAACATCGTGGGCAAGCCGACCGCGCTCATGCTGATGCAGCGGGACGCGACGGTCTGCATTTGTCACGCGAAGACCCGCGACCTTGCGCAGTTCACCATCCTCGCGGACATCCTGGTCGTGGCGGCGGGACGTCCGAACCTGATCGTGCCGCAGATGGTCAAGACCGGCGCCGTGGTCATCGATGTCGGCATCAACCGCCTGCCCGGCGGCCGCGTCGTGGGCGACGTGGATTTCGAGGGTGTGCGCAAGAAGGCTTCGTACATCACGCCCGTGCCGGGTGGCGTGGGCCCGATGACGGTCACCATGCTGCTCGCCAACACCATCGCCGCCGCGGAAAGGAGATGGGCTCCCGCCTGAAACGCAGGGATATTCCCTGTCAGACGGCACCGATATGAACGGCCGCGGGCTGCCTATGGAGGCGGCGCGGCGCGTGATCTAGTTTGGAGGCGGGAAGCTCTACCAACACCAGGAGTCCGCCATGAGCCACAAGCTATTCGTCCTGCTCGGCGCCGCCGCGCTGCTCTCGGTTTCGGGGTGCCATCGCGCCAAATCTCCCGATGCCGTCGCGAACGACGTCGCGAGTGCGGAGCAAAAGGCCGCGAGCAACGTGGCCGATGCGCAGGATTCGGCCGCCAAGAAGGACGCCGACGCCGCGGCCAAGGTCGACGACAAATCCAAGGACCTCGCCAACACCCAGGCGCGAGGCGCCTACGACGTGGCGCTCGCCAAGGCGGACGGTGATCACAAGGTGGCGCTCGATAAGTGCGATGCGCTGTCGGGCGACTCGCAGTCGAAGTGCAAGGACATGGCGGATGCCGACTACAACGCCGCGCGGGCGAATGCCAAGGCCGCCGAAACCGCCGAGAAGCAATGAGCACCGGGCTCGGGGGCGGACGCCATCATGCGAAATACGTTTAAATTCCTGGCGAATCTCGTGATCATCGGCTTCGTGCTGGGGCGCGCCTACAACGAATGGCAGCACCGGCCGCACACCTTCGCCGCACGGCGCAAGTCCCGGCCACGGCGTATCCTGCCGCGGCCGGGTTAACGGGCGCTACTGCACGCGGCCGGTGGTCTTCACCCCGTAGAACGCATACACGCCGGTGGACCAGGACGTATCCGCCATCACGGGCCAATGATCCTTGTCGAAGCCCGGGGCATCCTTCAAGCGATCCTTGCTGACGTTGAGCACGAACCGCTTGTTGTTCGTGTCGAGCTGCAGCGCCTGCCACGGCACCGCGAACAGTCGATCCCCCATCCCGAGGAACCCCCCGAACGAGAGCACGGCGTAGCTGATGCGTCCGCTCGACATGTCGATCATGAGCTCCTTGATCGTGCCCAGCTTGTCGTTGGAGGCGTTGTAGACGTCGTTGCCGAGCAGCGTGTCCGCTCCCATCAACGCCGGACCCGGGCCGCCGGAAGGATTCTTGTACATTCCGTAGGTGTCGCGCGAGATGTAGTTGGATTCGGATTCCATGTATGTCTCCTGTGTGGTGCGGCGATGAGATTCGCCGGAGCGAGGAGATTCCTCTAGCGCCGCCGAAATGGATGTCGGCGATCGTGCCCGCCGCGGGCGCGCCGGCTCCGCACGTGCTTGTGAGCGCTTCCTGACGGCACCTTTCCTGCATACTTTGTATTACAAAGCACGTCATCGATCTGCATCGCGTTTGCGCGTTGCCGCTCCGTAAGGTAAAACCTACGCCCTGCATCAGGGGCTGTCCGACACGTGCGGCGCTCCGCAGCCACTAGCATGACGTGACGCCGGAAGCGGCAGACGGAATAGCAACCTGAACAATCGACATTGCGGAATCCGGCGGCGATTGGGGCAACTCTGGCCCTGGCTCGCATTGCTCCTCGCGGCGCCGTCCGTCGCGCTCGCGCAGACACCCGCGCCGCTCGAGGAGTGGCAGTACTCGAGCGGAATCGTGCTCGAGCGGCTGTTCGAGCCCAATCTTCCCGATTGGCGCGTCATCGGCGGCGTAGCCGGCGTGAACAAGCCGATCTACGACGGCTCTGCGCTGACCCGCACGCAAGCCGGGCCCGTGATCAACGTCCGCTACAAGGACATCGCCTTCGCCTCGGTCGGCGAGGGAGTCGGGGTGAACCTCCTGCGGGGCGAGAACTACCGGGCCGGGTTGCTGGTCGGGTACGATCTCGGGCGGCGGGTCTCGGACGACGTGGGTCACCTGCACGGCCTCGGCGACATCGGCCGATCCGCGGCGGTGAAGGCGTTCGCGTCGTACGCGGTCTCGAAGTCGTTCCCCTTGGTGCTGCGCGCCGATGTGCGCCAGATGGTGGGGGGCGTGGACGGCATGGTGGCCGACTTCGGAGCGTATATCCCGCTGCCCGGCAGCTCCAAGAGGCTGATCATGTTCGCGGGCCCGTCGATCACCTACGCCGATCATCGGTACATGCAGCGCGAGTTCGGGGTCAACGCGATGCAGTCGCAAGACTCGGGATACCCTATCTACGACGCGCACTCCGGCACCAATTCCGCGGGTTTGGGCTTCAGCGCCACGAGCTTCATCACCGATCACTGGTTCGTGAACGCCGATGCGGCCGTCAATCGACTGCTCGGCTCGGCGCGCCTCAGCCCCATCACCGCGCGCACCACCCAGCGTGAGCTCGCCATCTCCATCGATTACATGTGGTAGCGTAGAGGTTTTCGAGCCCGGGTGATTTCGATGAGGGGGGTGCGAGCCGCCGGCGACGGCGCGACCTGTTCCGGCGTACGGCGCGTCGGTCCGGGGTATGCCGCCGATGCGGTCTCCATCCTGCAGGAGGCGGCACGCTGGGCGCTCGGCCGCGGGATCCATGTCTGGGCCCTCTCGGAGCTGCGCGAGCTGGACTTTTCGGAGGCGGCCGGTTTGCGTCAGCTCGTGATGGGATTCGACGACGGCCAGCCGGTCGCGACCATGCTGCTGCAACCGTCCGACTCTCTCTACTGGCCCGAGATTCCCGCGGGCACCAGTCTCTATTTGCACAAGATCGCCGTGCGCCGCGCGCACGCGGGCCGGGGCTGGCTGGCGGCCCTGGTCTCCTTCGCCGTCGCTGAGGCGCGTGCCCGGGGGATCGAATGGCTGCGCCTCGATACGATCCACGGGTCGCCGCTTCGCGAGCTGTACGAAGATCTCGGCTTCAGCCAGGTCGAGGAGCCGCCCTTGACGATCCGCGGCCGCAGGATGATCCGCATGGAGCGCTCATTGTGCCGCTCAACGTGATCGCAACGACCTGGCCCCTGCTGCTCGGCATGGGGGTGCTCATGCTCGGCGCGGGCCTGCAGAGCACGCTGCTCGGGGTGCGCGCGACCCTGGAAGGATTTCCCACGGTGGTCACCGGCGTGATCATGTCGTGCTACTACGTGGGCTATCTGGTCGGGACCAAGATCGCTCCGCCCTTATTGCGGCAGCTCGGCCACATCCGGGTGTTCGCCGCGCTGGCCGCCTGCGCCTCCATCGCCATCCTCGTCCAGGGTTGCTTCGTCCATCCGCTCACCTGGGCGCTCATGCGTCTGCTCTCGGGGGTCTGCTTCGCGGGCATCTACGTGGTCGCGGAGAGCTGGCTCAATCATCGCGCCTCCCGCGACAACCGCGGCCGACTGTTCGCGGTGTACATGCTGGTGCTCTACGTCGGCCTCGGCTCCGCGCAATTCCTGCTGGTGCTGTCGAATCCGCGCACCCCGACGCCGTTCATGCTGGTCTCGGTGCTGATCTCGCTCGCGATGGTGCCGATCGTGGTCTCGGGACAGCAGGTACCCGAGCACGCCGCGCCGAGCAAGGTGCGCCTGCGCGAGCTGTATCGAAACTCGCCGCTCGGGGTCGTGGCGGTGACCGTGTCGGGCCTGATCTCCTCCATCATCTTCTCCATGGGACCGGTTTACGCGCGCCTGGCCGGGCTCGACACCGGCGCCGTCGCGGCATTCATGGGCGTCAGCATTCTCGCCGCGGTGCTGACGCAATATCCCGTCGGGCGGCTTTCCGACCGCATGGATCGGCGCACCGTGATAGCGGTCGTGTGCACCGTCGCCATGGTCGTCGCCGGGAGCATCGTCGCGTTCCCGGAGATTCCGCGCGGCGCGTTCCTCGCGCTCGCCGCATTGTTCAGCGGCGTCGTGCTCACGCTGTACTCGCTGTCGGTATCGCACGTGAACGACAAGCTCGAACCGGCGCAGATGGTCGCCGCGAGCAGCGCACTGCTGCTGTTGAACGGCACCTCCGCCGCCATCGGCCCGGTGCTCGTGGGAAGCCTCATGACCGCCTTCGGCCCGCACGCCTACTTCGCGGCACTCGCCAGCCTGACCGGCCTCCTGGCGGTGTACGACTTATGGCGCAAGTCGCGGCGCCGGCCCGTTCCGCCGGCGCAGAAGGGTCCGTTTGTACGGGCGCAGCCGCGCGCATGAGGATTCGAGTGCTGTCCGACCTGCACCTGGAGTATTGCGCCTGGATTCCGCCGCGCGCGGCGGCCGACGTCACCGTGCTGGCGGGGGATATCCACAACGGCGCCGACGGCATCCGCTGGGCCCAACGGCATTTCCCGCCGGGCTCGGTGGTGTACGTGCCCGGCAACCACGAATTCTATGGTGGCCGGATGAGCGACGTGCTGGCCGAGTTGCGTGCGGAGGCGGCAGGTCGCAGCGTCCACTTTCTGGATGCCGGCGAGACGATCCTGAACGGAGTGCGGTTCCTCGGCGCGACGCTCTGGACGGATTTCGCACTGTACGGACAGGCACCCGAGGACATCGAGGGCGCGATGGCGTACGCCGGCGGAGCCATGCTGGATTACGAGGTCATCCGCGGCGATCGCGGCCCGTTTCGTCCGGAGCACTCACGCGACATTCACCACCGGCAAGTGGCCTGGCTGCGGCGCGAAATCCAAAAGCCGCACCCGGGCGCCACCGTCGTGGTAACGCACTTCCTGCCGCATCCGGCCTCCATTCGCCCCAAGTACCAGGGCTACCGCACCAATCCATTCTTCGCCAGCGACCTCGATGACCTGGTGCGCCCGCCCGTGTCGCTGTGGATACATGGGCACACCCACGAATCGGTGGATGCCGAGGTGAATGGCACGCGCATCGTCTGCAATCCGCGCGGACTGGAGCCGACGGAGCCCAACGAGTCATTCAACCCCTCTCTGGTGGTGGTGGTCTGAGCCATGATCCAGGTCGGCGTGGATTTTGGCGGCACCAAGATCGAGGCGGCGGCCCTGTCCGAGAAGGGCGAATTCCTGGCGCGGTTGCGCGCGCCAAACCCCGGCTCCTACGACGCGGCCATCGGCACGGTTTGCGCGCTCATCGACAGGCTCGAGGCCAAAGTAGGGGAGGCGGCGAGCATCGGCGTCGGAACGCCCGGATCCCCGTCGCCTCGCACCCACCTGATCCGCAACTCCAATTCCGTCTGGCTGAATGGCCGCAACCTCGAGGCCGATCTGGCAGCGGCGCTCGCCCGGCCGATTCGCATCGCCAATGACGCCAATTGCTTGGCGCTGTCCGAGAGCGTCGATGGGGCGGCGCAGGGGTCGAAGATCACGTTCGCGGTCATCATCGGCACGGGATGCGGCGGCGGCCTCGTCATCGACGGCAAACTGGTCGCGGGCGCTCACGGCATCGGCGGCGAGTGGGGCCACATACCGCTGCCCGCCTCGGATATGGAGGAGAACGAGCGGCCAAAGTGCTGGTGCGGGCGGGCGAGCTGCCTGGAGACCTGGATATCCGGCACCGGCATGCAGCGTGACCACCAGGCGCGTCACGGCGAAAATCTGCCGGCCGAGGCGATCGTCACGCGCATGCGCGAGGGAAATCCGCAGGCGCGCGAAACCTTCCGCCGCTACGTAAATCGCCTCGGGCGCACCCTTGGCATGGTGTGTAATCTCATCGATCCGGACTGCATCGTCTTTGGCGGCGGCCTGTCCAATGTCGCGGAGATCTACGTGGAATTGCCTGAGGAGATCCGCCCCCACATCTTCTCCGACGTTTGGGAAACACGGCTGATGCCCGCGCGCTGGGGCGATTCCTCCGGGGTGCGCGGAGCCGCCCGATTGTGGCAGCCGCCGTCGGCGTTGGGCGAGGCAGGCGCCGCACAGGTTCGCTAGCCCCCGCGCCGCGCCCCTTCGAGGCCGTGGCCCAGAGGCCCCGCTTCGCGCCGCCACAGCAAAATCGCCGAGGTCAGCGCGGCCAGACTCACCACGAAGAAAAAGATCAGCATGACGTCGTAGCCTGCCGGATTGGCAGGGCCGGCGGCCGCGCGATCGGCGAGCCAGCCCGCAACGAGATTGGATCCCGCCATTCCCAAAGCCTGGATCAACGTGATCAGACCGAGCGCAATTCCCAGGCGGCGGGGCTCGACGATCAGCGTGGTCGCCGGCCAGATCACCGCCGGCACCAATGAGAAACTGAGTCCCATCATGACGGTGGACACCCACAGGTTTGCATCGGTCAGCCCGAGCAGGACGAAGGTCAGCGGCAGCAGCACGGTGCCGAAAGCGAGCATCAGGGCGCGATGGCCGAAGCGATCCGCGAGCAAGCCGAACAGCGGCGTTGCGAATACGGCGGCGAAGAACACCCAGCTGTTCGCCACGCCGGCCTCCCTGAGGGAGAGTCCTTTCACGTGCTGGAAGTACTCGATGGCGTATGTGGTGCGAAACGGGAAGAACACCGCGGCGTACAGCACGTGCAATCCCAGGATGTACCAGTACGACGGGTCGAAATCGAACAGAGCGCGCGCGGCGGAATGTGTTGGGCGAGCGATGGGAGCTGCCTCCGCCCGCGCCGGGCGCCGGCGATCCAGCCAGAAATAAACCAGCGTCGCCGCGAGTCCCACGGTCGTGACGCCGGCACCCAGCCACAGCGGCGGCTGCCAGCCGCGCTCATACAGTGCGCCGGCCCAAGCCGTGGACGTGTCGACCGAGTAAGAGCCGACTCGCGCCAGGCTCAGGTAAAGCGCCGTCGCGAGCGCGATGCCGCTGCGGGGAAACCACTGCGCAAGACCCGCGATCAATGCGATGAATATCGCGCCCTCACTGACGCCGAAAACGAAGCGTCCCGCGACCATCAACTCGTACGGCACGCCGACCGCCGTGAGCGCTGCGCCCGCGACTCCGATTGCCGCCGCTGCGAGCGCGATCCGCGCCGGCCCGTATCGGTCGATCAGCAGGCCGCTGACCACCGCGAGCACCGCGTTCGGGATGCTCATGACGCCGTTCAGCATGCCCAACTGCGATTGCGTGAAGCCGCGCTCAC
>DATAYZ010000067.1:0-4295 GCA_036272295.1 Steroidobacteraceae bacterium | reverse complement strand
GCGCCGACCATGGTCGAGCGCGTGGTCATGGGACTCGACGAGCACGACCGGCTGATCGCCTACGTCCTCGGTCTTTCGCATGCTCTCAACATCGCGTTCTTCACGGCGCTCGCCGACAGCGGCGAGGCGGCGCCACGCCTCGCCAAGCTGTCGAGCACCACGTTCGATGCGCAGCTCGACGTCGCGAGCCGCGTCGCCGCGGAGAGCCCGGAGTTGTATTACGAAATCCAAAGCCTCAACGAGTACGGCGGCGAGTCGCTGCTCGCGCTCCAGCATGCCGTGGACCGGCTGGTGACCAGCGTGAGGAGCGGCAACGCAGCCGAGTTCACCGCGCTCATGACCCGCGGGCGTGCCTATTTCGACGTGAGGGCGGCCGCGCGTGCAGGCTGAGCGCGGGCCCGAGGCCATCGTGAGCGATCCGATCATCCAGGAGAGCGAGGATCTCAAGAAGCGCTTGACGGAGCTGACCGCGGAGGCCGCCAACAACGAGCAGATCATGAGGCGCTCGCAGGCGCGGGAGCTCAGCCTGCTGCGCGCCGACAGCCTGGCGCAACTGTTGCGGGTGATGGTGGAAGGGCTGCGCGAGTCCTATGCGCTCGATGCCATCAGCGTCGTGCTGCTCGACCCGGATCACGAGATCCGCCACCTGCTCCTGGCGGGCGGAGACCGGCCGGAGGAGTTCGCACAGACGCTGTTCGTGGACACGCTGCTGGGCCTCGCGCCGCAGCTGGCCGTCCTGCAGAAGCCCTGGCTGGGCCCGTTCGTCGGCGCCGATCATCATCTGCTGTTTCCGGGCAACTCGAGCCTCAAGAGCGCCGCGCTGGTGCCGTTGCCGCGGCGGGATCGCGCCACGGGCGTGCTCTGCTTCGGCAGCCGGGATGCGGCGCGGTTTACGCGGCACCACGGCACCGATTTTCTCGCGCATATGGGCGCGGTCGCTGCGGTGTGCCTCGAGAACGGCATCAATCGCGCGCGGCTGCTGCGCGCCGGCCTCGCGGATTTCCTGACCGGGTGGCACAACCGGCGCTACTTGCAGGACCGCCTGCGAGAGGAGCTGGCGCGCGCCCAGCGTCAGGGCGCCTCGATTGCCTGCCTGATGCTCGACATCGATCGCTTCAAGAGCATCAACGACGGTTATGGCCATCTCGCGGGAGACAATGCGCTCAAGGAGATCGCACATCGCGTCGAGACCCAGATCCGCAGCATGGACACCGCCGCACGGTTCGGCGGCGATGAGCTCGCGATCCTGACGCCCGATACGAGCTCGGCGGAGGCTGAAACGTTGGCGGAGCGCATCCGGGAGGTGATTGCGGCGAAGCCGTTCGCGCTCACACGGGAGATCGAGCGCAGCTTGACGGTGTCCGTCGGGGTCGCCTCGCTGGTGCCAGGGCGCGATGAGGCCGATCTCAAGACGATGGGCGAGCGCCTGCTGGCCGGCGCCGACGCCGCGCTCTATCGCGCCAAGGCGCTGGGGCGCAATCGCGTCTAGGTCGGCACCGGGTAGACTGGCTATTTGTACAGTGGGTACTGTATACTTGACCAGTATCGGCGGCGAGCGGGGCGTTCGATGGTCAGGCGATCCCAAGGGCGAAAGCCCAGAGTTGAGAGTCATGCGTATGGCGTGCCCGTTCCCGACGGTTTGCACGAGGCGATCGAGACCGAGCGCGGCAATCTGTCGCGGGCAGAGTCGCTGCTCGGATGCCTTGCGATCTCCCTGGAGCACCAAGCGGACGCGGCCGAGCCTCCTTATTTCCCCGACGTGGCCGCCCTTGCCCGGGAGCTCGTCAAACAGTCGATCAACGGACTCGATGCCCTGATGATCGAGCGGCGGCTGCGCAAGCAGCGGGTCGAGGAGAGGGTCCTGCTTGGCGACGGCTGTTATCCCCAGCCCCGAACCTTCGCGCTGATGTGCGTGGGGGGCGGCTCACTGCCGCACTAGCAGGAACAATCCGTACCGATACACGGGATCGATCCAGCGGCGGACCGTTGCGAAACCCGCTTCACCCAGAGCCTCGGTGAGCTCGTCGGGATCGAATTTGAGCATGATCTCCGCATCGATCGATTCACCCTGGGTGAGCTCGAACGAGAAATCCAGCGCGCGCAGCGTGATGCGCTGGCCGACGCGGCTCTCGATGCGGGCCTCATTGCGGCGCGCGCCCGCGTCGTAGCGCGAGACATAGCGAAAGTTCTCGGCGTGGAAATCGCCGTCGAAGCGGCGATTGAGGTGCGCGAGCATGTTGAGCGTCGAGCGTGCACCATAGCCCGCCGCGTCGTTGTACGCGCGATCGATGATGGCCGCGTCCTTGTCCAGGTCCGCGCCGAGCAGCAGGAAGTCGCCGTGCCTGCCGGCCTCGAACAACGCCGACAGGAGCTCCCGGGCCTCCGGCCACTCCATGTTTCCGAGAGAGCTGCCGAGGAAGGCGAACAGGCGCGGACCGCGGAGCGGCGGCAGCGCGCGCAGGCCGCTGCGGTATTCCGCGCAGACGCAGTTCACGTACAGCTCCGGGTGATCCGCGACCAGCGCCGCGGCCGACTCGCGCAGAGTATCGGCATCGACGTCGATGGGGAAATAGTCGCAGCGCACGCGGCGGCGCACGTACTTCGCAAGGAGAATCCGGGTCTTCTCGGCGGTTCCGGCGCCGAGCTCGACGATGGCGGGATATCCCGTCACCTCCACGATGACCGGCGCGTGCCGGCTGAGCAGCCGAAACTCGGCGCGTCGCAAATAATATTCCGGCGTGCCGCACTGCTGCTCGAACAGCTCCGTGCCGTGCTTGTCGTAGACGTACATCGGCGCGATACGCTTCGGCGTGCGCGACAGGTTGGCGATGACGTTGGGTCCGTCGTCGGCGAACGGGTCCGCGGCCGCCGGACTCAGAAAGGTGATGCGCTCGGCCGCCGAAGGCGCCGGAGGCGCTGCTCCGCCGCCCGGTCCCGTCCCCCCGGGGCCGGGCGATGCCTGCCTGCCGTCGGTCTCGGGGTCCATCAGGCCGTGCCGCCGGCTGCGAACAACCGCGAGTCGAGCTGCTCGAACATGCGTTGGTACAGCGACAGATAGGCGCGCATCCCATCCTGCACCAGCAGGGCGTTGGCGGGCAGGAGCTCCAGATACCGGTCAAGGCAGGCCCGCGCGTCATCCATGTGATCGGGCTCATGGACGCAATGGGCCTGCATGTACTCGAACTGCGGTGATTCCGGGACGAAGCCGTACTCCGGAAAGCTCAGGAAGATCTCGCGCCACGCCGGAAATTCCTGCGCGCTGGTGGTCTCGGAGGCCGAATGCGCGCCGAGACCGAACGCCACGCGCCTGTCCCGGTACCAGGAGTAAAGCGCGTCCCCGAGCTCGAGCGCGGCCGGGCATGCGCGAGCGCGATTCTCGACCTCCTCGATGGCCACGCCGAGATGCTCCGCAAAGGCGCGCGCAAGCTCCACGTGGGTTGCGCTCTCCCGCAGCCCGTACTCGTCGACAGCCGCGTCGAGCACGAAGGCACCGATCTCATGCCCGCGCCGGGGGCAGATCGGCAGCAATTGATCGGATAATCTCCCGGCCAGAATGGGAATGCCGCCCACGGTATGCCGGTTGAACGCCGCCATGCTCGCCAGAAAAGTCACACGCTCGGAATGGTCCATTGCGCGGGAGGCAAGGTGCGCATTGAAGCGTCTCAGGGCGCCAAGGGCAGGGTGATGAGTACAGTAATGGTGTAGATGCTCCGCGGAGTGCATCAAGCTGCCGCGAGGCTCGTGGGTGCCGATGGTCGATCCTGCCGTGTTCATGGTGTCCCTTCCCAATGCATCACGCCTCATTGCGCGAGAACACAGGATGCCGAAGGCTTCGGCCGGGCTCAAGCGACTATTTGTCGCCTTACGCGTGACTCCAGGTCGCGCAAGCGCCCTTCGAGACGCCGGCCTCCCGCACACTGATAGCGACGCAAGACGATGCCGGGCGCTTCCCGGCGCGCGGCATCGCTGGATTCAGCGCCCGGACGGGCTGGCACGCACGCGACTGATGGAGCGCAGCAGCCAGTCGCGAAAGACGGTCACGGCCGGATGGCCGGCCGCGCTCTTGGACGCGATGAAGTAATACGCGTTTCGCGACAGAAATCCGGAGTCGAACGGCTTGACCAGGCGACCCTCGGACAGGTACTGGTCGGCGAGGAAATCGTCCCCCATCGCGACCCCTTGTCCGCGCACGGCGGCATCCATGCACATCGCGGTGGTGTTGAACACGAGGCCGGGACCGAGATCCGCCTTGATCCCAACGCCGCGAAAGTATTGCTGCCACTCCACCTTGGAGC
>DATAYZ010000066.1:0-1926 GCA_036272295.1 Steroidobacteraceae bacterium | reverse complement strand
CGTGGTGGACCATCTGTGCGACCGGGTAGTGGTCATGTACCTGGGACGGATCGTCGAGGAAGGTCCGGCCTCGATCCTCCGGTCCGGCGCCGCGCATCACTACACGCGCGGCCTGGTATCCGCCATTCCGCAGCCGGTCCCGGACCTGCGTCACACCCAGCCCGCCATCCGCGGCGAGCTGCCGAGTGCGATCAACCCCCCTTCCGGCTGTGGCTTTCGCACCCGTTGCCCTGCCGCGCAGTCCGTCTGCGCCGAGGTACGGCCCCGGCTCGAGCCGCTTTCGGCGGATCACCTCGTCGCCTGCCATTTTCCGCACCTCGCTTCGGAAGCCTTCGTCAATATCACGTCAACGAGAACCCAATGAAAAATCAGAGCAATGACGACCACGAGCTTCTTTCACGGATGGGCCTGAGGCCCGTCATCAACGCGGCTGGCTACCCGAGCCGCCTCGGTGGAACCCGGCTTGCTCCGCCGGTCGTCGCCGCAATGTCCGCGGCGGCGCGAACCTTCGTCCCCATCGCCGAGATGCAGGCACGGGCGTCGGAGCTGATCGTCGAGCTGTTCGGCGGCGAGGCCGGATGCGTGGCCTCGGGCGCCGACGCCTGCCTCGCGCTGGCCTCTGCCGCCTGCATTGCCGGGGAGGATCTGGCGGCGATTGATCGCCTTCCGGACACCAGCGGTCTTCGAAACGAGATCGTGGTCCACCGGGCGCACCGGAATTCGTTTGACCACGCCTTGCGCCTGCCAGGCGCACGCCTCGTCGAGTTCGGATATCTCGGACCGGCGAGCGGTGTCGGCGCGTATCACTGGCAGATGCACGCGGCCTTTACCGAGCGGACGGCAGCAAGCTTTTATGTCGACGCCCCGATGAACTGGGTGATCGACTTCAAGAGCTTTGCCGCGATCTCCCATGAGCACGGCGTGCCGGTCATTGTCGACGCGGCTCCGACGCAGCTGCCCCCCGAGAACTTTCGTCGCTGGCTCGACCTCGGCGCCGACCTTGTCGCCTGTGCCGGCGGCAAGTACATCGGTGGCCCCGCCGCGTCGGGTTTTCTTGTCGGCAGGCGCGACCTCGTGCGCGCGGCCACCATCCAGCAGCAGGACACGTTCATTCATCCGGCGGTGTACCAGCGGCCGCTGACGGAGGCCGACGCCGGTCCGCATGAACCTCCGCATCAGGGGATCGGGCGCGTCCTCAAGGTGGGACGGGAGGAGCTTGCCGGACTGATTGCAGCGCTCCAGCTGTGCTCGTCGCGCGACTACGAAGAGGAGCGTCAACGGGCCAGCGCGCTGGCGCGAAGCTTGACCGATGCGGTGAATGGTCCTGGCCACAAAGGCATCACGGCCAAGCGCGACGATGCCTCGAACGTGGTCGTTGTCAGCTTCCCGACCGAACAGGACACGGCGCGGGCGGTGCATGCTCTGCAGGAAGGCTCGCCCCGCATCTTCGCCGGCAACACGCGGATCACGCAGAAAGAGATCGCGTTGATCCCGCACGCCGTAACGCCGGAAGAGGCGGGCCCCCTGCAGGAGAGGCTCGTGAACGTCATAGCCGACATAGCGCATGCCAGAGGGTAGGGCGCATCTCAGCGTCCTGCTCGTCGACAGGGACTGCAACCCACGCATCCTCGAGATGAACGCCCGGCTGCAGGTCGAGCAGCCGGGCGACCTTTCTTCGGCGGAAGGCGAAGTTAGCCGGCCCTGAAACCTGCCAGCAGCTCGGCGAGATCGTCCGGCAAATCGATGCCGCGGATAAGACAACAGGCTCGACTGGCAAGAGCGCGTTCTCCCGGGAGGCGCACTCTGTCGGCTCCCGCCGGAACGCGGCTGCCCGTGCTGCGGGCGGCCAGCCCGTCCATCTCGCGCTTGAAGAAGTCCGTTCCAGAGAAATAATCGGGATTGATGACCTGGACGAAGACGCCCTCG
>DATAYZ010000065.1:0-33494 GCA_036272295.1 Steroidobacteraceae bacterium | reverse complement strand
TAGGAGTGTGGGCGCCAGGGAGGAGGCCCCGGTTCCCTTCGATCGCCCTCCGCTCGGGCGTCCCGTCCCGTCTGGGTCAGAGCTACGCGGGCACTGCTACCCGTTACAAGGTCCGACGTTCACCTGGGGGCCGCCTGATGAGCAGCGGTCTAGCCGCGGCCTAGCGACCCACCTACGGGTAGCAGTGCCCGCGTAGCTCTTACCCGGACGGGCCGGTACGCCCGAGCGGAGGTCGAAGGGAACCGGGGCCGCCTTCCGACCGCCCACACTCCTAGCCCAGGCTGTCGCGCACTTCCGCGGCGATCTGATACGAACGTACTCGCAGCGCGTGATCGAAGATCTGCGCCGTGATCATGAGCTCGTCCGCCCGTGTGCGCTCGATGAACGCGCGCACCGCCTCGCGTACCGTATCGGGAGATCCCACCGCCGAGCAGGTCAGCACGTCCGCGAGCATCGCGCGCGCCTGCGGCGGGAGCTGATTCTCGTAGCCTTCGACCGGCGGCGGCAGCTGCATCGGGCGGCCGCTGCGCAGATTGACGAACGCCTGCTGCATGGACGTCGAGAGGAAGCGTCCCTCCTCATCGGAGGGGGCGGCGAAGATGTTGAAGCCGAGCATCACGTACGGACGGTCCAGCTGCTCGGACGGCCGGAAGCGGGCCCGGTAGATCTCGAGGGCCTGATGCATCATCGCCGGCGCGAAATGCGAGGCGAACGCGAAGGGCAGACCCAGCGCGGCGGCGACCTGCGCGCCGAACAAGCTCGAGCCCAGGATCCACAAGGGTACCTTGAGGCCCGCGCCGGGCACCGCGCGGATGCGCGGCTCCGGACCGGCGCCCGCGGGCCCGAAATATCCGGCGAGCTCCAGCACGTCGTGGGGGAACTGGTCGGGATCCGAGGCAAGATTGCGGCGCAACGCCCTTGCGGTCGTCGGATCGGACCCCGGCGCACGGCCGAGCCCGAGGTCGATGCGCCCGGGGAACAGGCTCTCGAGCGTGCCGAACTGCTCCGCAATGACCAGCGGCGAATGATTCGGCAGCATGATGCCCCCGGCGCCGACGCGGATCGTCGAGGTGCCCGCGGCGACGTGGCCGATCACGACCGAGGTGGCGGCGCTCGCGATGCCGGGCATGCCGTGGTGCTCGGCCAGCCAGTAGCGGCGATAACCCCGGGCCTCGGCATGGCGGGCGAGATCGAGCGTGTTGCGCAAGGACTCTCCGGCAGTGCCGCCGGCGGTCACGGGAGACAGATCGAGCACGGAGAAAGGAATCATGCCTCCGATTCTTGGCGCGAAAAGCGCGGAGTCAAGGGTGGCCCACGACGACATCCCGAGATCTGCGGCCCCGCCCGTGACGGCTGCCCCATCATTTTCGGGCAGGCATTGACAGCGCGTGCATTTTTATGCACGATGCGCGGGTTTTTATGCAGGGGCTCGCATGCTGCGCATCGAAATCGACCACTCCAGCGCTCTCGCGCGCCGCACGGCGCTCGCGAAGATCATTCGCGAGCAGTCGGTCGGCCGCCAGACCGAGCTGGTGGCGATGCTGCGCAAGCACGGCCACATCGCCACGCAGTCGAGCGTCAGCCGGGACCTGCGGGAGCTGGGCGTGGCCAAGGTCGGCGATCGCTACGTGCTGCCCGAGGCCGTTCCGGGCATTCCGGCGAAGAACGACTTCGCGGCCCTGCGGCCCTTCGTGAATGCCCGCCTCACTGCAGGCACCAATCTCACCGTGCTCAAAACCGCGGTCGGCTCCGCGCAAAGCGTCGCGTTCGCGATCGACTCCGCACGCTGGCCGGAGGTCGTCGGCACCCTCTCGGGCGACGACACCATTTTCATCGCCACCGCCGGTGCGCGCGACCAGCGCAAGCTCGAGCAACGGCTGATCTCTCTCTTCGGACGCTAGGGTTCCCATGACCACGACCTCAAAGCAGGGCGCCGAGCCCATCCTCCTGGCATTCTCCGGAGGTCTCGACACCTCCTTCTGCGTGCCCTGGCTCCAGGACACCTACGGCCGACCGATCATCACCGTGACCGTCGACACGGGCGGCATCGACGCGGCGGCGGCAAAGTCGCTCGCGGAGCGCTCGGCGAGACTCGGGGCGATCGAGCATCACCTCGTCGAGGCGCGCCCGCGCTATTTCGACCAGGTGCTCAAGTACCTGGTCATGGGCAACGTGCGGCGCGGCGGCCTCTATCCGCTCTGCGTCGGCGCGGAGCGCGTGTTGCAGGCGCAGACCATCGCCCAGATGGCGTTGACGCTCGGAACGCGGATGGTCGCGCACGGATGCACGGCCGCCGGCAACGACCAGGTACGGTTCGAAGTGGCGCTGCGCACGCTCGCCCCCGACCTGGAGATCATTGCGCCGGTGCGCGACCGCGCCTTCAAGCGGCCCGAGCAGCTCGCGTATCTCGAGCAGCACGGCCTGCCGGTCCCGCCGTTCGGCGCCGCCTATTCGGTCAATCGAGGGCTCTGGGGCGTGACCATCGGCGGCAAGGAGACGCTGACCTCGGAGGGCAGCATTCCCGACGATGCCTGGGTGTTGTCCCGCAATGCCTTCACCAGCCCGCGGACTCCGCAGCGTCACGCCATCGGCTTCGAGCGCGGGGTTCCCGTGAGGCTCGATGGCGCGCCCGCATCGCCGGTGACGGTGATCGAGACGCTGGAGGCGCTCGCGGGTCCGTTCGGCATCGGCCGCGGCATCCACCTGGGCGACACCGTCATCGGCACCAAGGGAAGGGTCGCCTTCGAGGCGCCCGCCGCCGATGTGCTGCTGACGGCGCATCGCGAGCTCGAGAAGCTCGTGCTGACCGGCAAGCAGGCGCGCGTCAAGGAATCGGTGGCGCAGATCTACGGCGACCTGGTGCACGAGGGACAGCACCTGGACCCCGTCTGCCGCGACATAGAGGCATTGCTCGAGTCCTCCCAGGCGCGCGTGAGCGGCGAGGTCAAGGTGGTGTTTCGCCCGGGCTCCGCGTTCGTCGAGGGCGTGACCTCGCCGTATTCGCTGATGGCGGCATCCAAGGGCGTGTACGGCGAGTCCGCCGGCGAGTGGTCGCCGGCGGATGCACTCGGCTACTCCAAGATGCTGGCGCTGACCGGGGTCTTCTACACGCGGGCGGGAGCCAAGACATGCGCACCGTAGTCGTCGACAAGATCGCCTCCGTCACGCAGGCCTGCGGCCTCTCGCACGAGCTGCGCATCGCGACCGAGATCCCCTGCGAGGAAGGCACCGTCGTGGTGGTGGAGATCCTCAACAACAAGTCCACCTACAACGCGCTCGAGCTGACCAGCGGCCGCATGGCGAAGGTCGCGCGCGGCGACATCGTGGTCGGCGCGCTGGGGCATCGCAAGGCGCTGTTCGGATATTCGGGCCACGTTCCCTCGAGCCTCGCCCCGGGCGACGTCATTCAGATGCTGAACATCGGCGGCGTCCTCGGCGTCTGCGACTCCGCGACGCCCGACAAGGGCAAGCCGTTCGACTGCAAGGTGATCGGCACGGTGCTGAGCTTCCCCTTCCTCGGGGAACGCATCGGCGTTCCGGCCCGCGTCGGCTACAAGCCGCTCGACCCCGCGGCGGCGCTCGACGTGCGCGGCATCCCGGTGGTCGCGCTCGCCGGCACCTGCATGGAGGCGGGAAAGACCGCCGCGGCCGCGGCCATCGTCGCCCGCATGCGCCACCGCGGCCTCATCGTGGACGCCTTCAAGGCGACCGGCGTCTCGCTCCGCCGCGACATCCTGGCATTCGAGGACTCGGGCGCCAGGCGCACCATGATCTTCACCGATCTCGGCGTGGTCACGACCACGGCAGAATGCGGTCCGGCCCTGACCCGCAGCATGCTGACGGAGATGGCGGCGGGCACACCCGACGCCATCGTGTTCGAGCTGGGGGACGGATTGCTCGGCACTTATGGGGTGGAAGCCATCCTTCGCCAGGAGGACATCCGCGCCGTACTGACCGCCGTGGTGCTCTCGGCCAACGACCCCGTGGCCGCCTGGGGCGGCGTCAAGCTGCTGCGCGAGCGGTTCGGGATCGAGCCCAGCGTGGTCACCGGACCGGCGACCGACAATCAGGTCGGCGTCGAGATCATCCGCCAGCAGATGGGCGTCGAGGCGTTCAATGCCATCAGCAATCCCGCCGATCTCGGCGATCACGTGATCGCGCAGCTCGGGTTGACCAATGCGCGGGAAGCCGCGGTCGGACGATGAGCGCGCGCATTCCCGCCATCGTGCTGGGGGGCACCGGCTACGTCGCCGGCGAGCTGCTCCGGCTGCTTGCGGCGCATCCGCAGCTGCGCGTCGCCGCGGTGCTCTCTGACAGCCAGGCCGGAACGGCGATCGCCGGCGCCTTCCCGCACTTGAAGAGCGCGTACCCCGAGTCGAGCTTCGTGTCGCTCGAGGAGCTCGAATCGCGCATCACCACCATGCCGCAGTCGGCCATCTTCTCGGCGGCGCCCCATGGGGTCGCCGCCGGGCTCATCGATCGCTTGCTGCGGGCCGCCGCGGCCGCGCGCACCAGCGCCCGGTGCGTGGACATCTCCGCGGACTTTCGCTACGCGAGCGCGGCGGCATACGAAGCGGTGTACAAGCATGCGCACGGCGCGCCGGAAAGGATCGCGGAATTCACGTGCGCGGTCCCGGAGCACCTGGCCCGCTCGCCGACGCCGCACGTCGCGCATCCCGGATGCTTCGCGACCGCAACCCTGCTCGCCGCGGTTCCGCTGCTCGCGCTCGACCTGATCGAGCCGCGGCTGTACGCGGCCGGCGTGACCGGCAGCACGGGCTCGGGCCGCAAGCCGGTCGAGGGCACGCATCATCCGCACCGGCATTCCGATCTCTATGCCTACGGCGTGCTCTCGCATCGCCACGTGCCGGAGATCCTGGCTTGCGCCAAGGCGGCCACGGGGCGTGACGCCGAGCTCAACTTCGTGCCGCACTCGGGCCCGTTCGCGCGCGGCATTCACGTCACGGTGCAGGCCGCCCTCAAGAAGCCGATCGACAGCGCCGCGGCGCTCGAGGCCCTGAAGTCGTATTATTCCGCGAGCGCGTTCGTGCGGGTCGGTGCCGGCGCGCCGCGCGTCAAGGATGTGGCGACCAGCAACTACGCGCACCTGTCCGCGGTGACCAACGGACGCTCCATTGCGGTCATGGCGGTGGTCGACAACCTCAACAAGGGCGCGGCCGGCGGGGCCATCCAGTGGATGAACCGCTTGCTGGGATTCGACGAGACGGCGGGGCTCACGGCCCCCGCGCCGGGGTGGACCTAGTGTCGACACCCGCGATGGCGATGGCAAGACAGGCAGGTATGTAAGATGGCGGCGGCGAATCCGATTGCACAGGCGTTGAACGGCCATCTGGCCCGGGTGTATTCCCAGTACCCGATCGAGGTCGCGCACGGCGACGGCGTGTGGCTGCACGCGCGCGACGGCCGCAAGCTCCTCGACTTCTATGGCGGGCACGCGGTCGCCGGTCTCGGCTACGGCCATCCGCGCTGGCTCGCGGCGCTCGAGCGGCAGGCGCGCCAGATGACCTTCCAGACCAATGCGCTCCCCATGCACGTGCGCGAGCGCGCCGCCGCGCGGCTCGCGAAGTTCGCCGCCCTCAAGCTCGACACCGTCTTCTGGGTCAACAGCGGCGCGGAGGCCAACGAGAACGCACTCAAGCTGGCGTTCCGCCTGAGCGGGCGCGGCAAGGTCGTCGCGCTCGAGCACGGCTTCCACGGCAGGACCGCCGCGGCCGGCGCGGTGACCTGGGGCGCGCTCGAGAAGTGGTACGGGTTTCCACGCACGCCGTTCGACGTGCGCTTCGCGCCGCGCGACGATCTCGCCGCCGCGCAGAACTGCATCGATCGCGACACCGCGGCGGTCATCGTCGAGCCCGTCCAGGGGCTCGGCGGCGCCTATGCCATGGGTGCCCGCATGCTCGAGGGATTGCGCCGCCGCTGCGACGAGGTGGGTGCACTGCTGATCTTCGACGAGGTCCAGTGCGGCGTCGGGCGCACCGGCGAGCCGTTCGGAGCCAACCTCTACGGCGTCACGCCGGACATGCTCACCGCGGCGAAGGCGCTCGGCAACGGGTTCCCGGTATCGGCGCTCATGATGTCGGCGCGGGTGGCGGACTCGCTCAAGCCGGACGACATGGGCACGACGTTCGGGGGCGGCCCCATGGCGTGCGCGATCGCCGAGGCCGTGATCGACACCATCGAATCCGAGGCGCTGCTGGCGAATGTGCGCGCGGTGTCGGGCTATATCCGCTCCAACTGCATCGTCGGCCCGGTGCAGCTCATCCGCGGAGAGGGATTTCTGCTCGGGCTGCGCACCTCGCGCCCCGCGAAGGAGGTCCAGGCGGCGCTGCTCGACAAAAACATCCTCACCGGAGCCAGCGCCGATCCGTACGTCCTCAGGCTGTTGCCCGCGTACATCCTGAACGAGAGCCACGTCGACCAGCTTTGCGATGCGCTCGCGAGAATTCCCGCGTGAGCGTCGCCCGTTTCCTCAGCCTCGCGGACTTCGAGCGTGAAGAGGTGGTCGACCTCCTGGCGTTCGCGCAGGCGCTGCAGGATCAGCCGCAGCCCCGCGCCCTGGCCGGCAAGATCCTGGGGCTCCTGTTCATGAACCCGTCGCTCAGAACCCTCGCCTCCTTCCAGGCCGGCATGGCGCGGCTCGGCGGCAGCTCGTTCGTGATCACACCCGGACAGGGCACATGGCAGCTCGAGACGCGCGACCACGCGGTGATGAGCGGCGCCGCGGCGGAGCACGTTCGCGAAGCGATCCCGGTGCTGGCCTCGTATTGCGACGCGCTCGGGGTGCGCGCATTCGCCGCAGGCACGGACCTCGCCGCCGATCTCGCGGAGACGCTGTTCACGCAGATCGACGCATTGTGCGACAAGCCGCTCATCAATCTGGAGTCCGCGGCCGATCATCCCTGCCAGGCGCTCGCCGCTTGGCGCACGCTCGATGAGCTCGGCGTTCCGGCGCGCGCGCGCTTCGTGCTTTCCTGGGTCTACCACCCTAAACCGCTGCCTCTCGCCGTTCCGGCCGCAATTCTGCACATGGCGGCCCTGCGCGGCATGGAAGTGGTCGTCGCGCGCCCGGACGGCTTCGAGCTGCCGGCGGCCGTCATGGATCGCGTGCATGCCGCGGCGCGCGCCTCGGGCGGCTCGGCGCGCGAGACCGCCGACCGCGGTGAGGCGCTCTCCGGCGCGCACGTGGTCTATGCCAAGGAATGGGGCAGCACCCGTCACTACGGCGATCCGGCGGCCGACGCGAAGCTCAGGGCCGGGCTCGCCGACTGGTGCGTGCGTGAGCGCTGGTTCGACCGCGCCGCGCCGAATGCGCGGCTCATGCACTGCCTTCCCGTGCGGCGCAACGTCGCGGTGGCCGATGAGGTGCTCGATGGACCGCGCGCGGCGGTGAAGCGCGAGGCGTTCAACCGGCTGGTGGTGCAAATGGCCGTCCTGCACCGCCTGCTGGCCTAGGGCGGGCGCGATGCGTGGCATCGACAGTCCCTCGACCGGCATGAGCATGAGCGGCGGCGTCCCTTGCGCGGAGTTTTCATGATCACGAGTCGACCCGATCCTTCCATCGCGGTGCGCGCGCTCAAGAGCGCCGCGCCCTACATCCGCATGTACAAGAACAAGGTGTTCGTCATCAAGGCGGGCGGAGCGGTGTTCACCGACGAGGCCTCGACGCGGGCGCTGATCGAGCAGGTCGCGATCCTGCATCAGGTCGGCATCAAGACGGTGCTGGTGCACGGCGGCGGCCCGCAGCTCGATGCGCTGCAGGCGAGTCTCGGCATCGACACGCGCATGGTCGGCGGCCGCCGCGTCACCGACCAGAAATCCATCGACGTGACCGCCATGGTGCTGAACGGACTGATCAATACCCGCATCCTCGCGATCTGCCGCGAGCTCGACATCGAGGCCATCGGGCTCTCCGGCGTAGATGCCGGCCTCATCCGCGCGCACAAGCGGCCGCCGGTGCGGGTCGAAGGCTCGGCGGAGACGGTCGACTACGGCTTCGTCGGCAACATCGACTCGGTCAACGCCACGGTGATCGAGAAGCTGCTCGAGAACGGCTTGATGCCCGTCGTCAGTCCGTTGTCCGCGGATGGCAACGGCGTGCTGCTCAACATCAACGCCGACACCGTGGCCGCCGCCATCGGCGGCGCGCTCTCGGCGGAGAAGCTCGTGCTCTGCACCGGCGCACCGGGAATTCTCGAGAACGTCGCGGACCCGCGCTCGGTGATCTCCTACACCGACATCCGCGGCCTGAAGCGCCTGCGCGACGAGGGGGCGATCAAGGACGGGATGCTGCCGAAGGCGGCGGCGATCGAGAGCGCGATCCGCGGCGGCGTGCGCCGTGTTCACGTGATCAGCTACCGCTCCACCGACAGCCTGCTCGCCGAGGTGTTCACGAACGAGGGCACGGGCACCCTGGTGGTGGCCGATCTCACGGCGCTGTCTCCCGCGGAGCAGAGCGCCTCGGGCGCTTGAGCGATGACGCGGCTCTGGGACAAGGGACGATCGCTCGACTCGGCCGTGCTCGGCTTCACGGCCGGCGAGGATCACGCGCTCGACGAGCGGCTGGTGCGGTACGACGTCCGCGCCTCGATCGCGCACGCCGAGATGCTCGCCGCTCGAGGGCTGCTGTCCGCGCCCGAGCTCGACGACGTTCGCGCGGCGCTGACCGCCATCGGCGAGGAGCACGCCCAAGGCCGCTGGCGCATCTCGCTCGATCAGGAGGACTGCCAGACCGCCATCGAAAACCTGCTGACGGCGCGCATCGGCGCCGCCGGAGGACGGCTGCACGCCGGGCGGTCGCGCAACGACCAGGTGCTCGCGGCGCTGCGCCTCTATCTCGGCGACGCCGCCCGCGATCTCGGGCAGGGCGCGCTCGGCGTGGCCGATGCGCTCGATGCGCTCGCGGCGCGCCATCCCGATCTCGTGATCCCGGGCTATACCCACATGCAGCAGGCGATGCCGAGCAGCGTCGCGCTCTGGGCCGGGGGGTTCGCCGCGGAGATTCGCGACGACGCGCAAGGCATGGAGGCGGCGCAGCGGCGCATCGGCAAGAATCCGCTCGGGTCGGCGGCAGGCTACGGCACGCCGGGATTGCCGATCAGCCGCGAGGAGACGCGGCAGCGCCTGGGCTTCGCCGTGACCCAGGAGCCGGTCACTGCGGTGCAGCTCTCGCGCGGCAAGGCCGAGGCGCAGCTGCTGTTCGAGATCACCCTGCTCGCGCAGGATCTGTCGCGGCTGGCCGCGGACCTGCTGCTCTTCTATACGCGGGAGTTCGGCCTCGTCCGACTGCCCGATGAGTTCACCACCGGCTCCTCGATCATGCCGCAGAAGCGCAATCCCGACGTCTTCGAGCTCGTGCGCGGCCGCAGCGCCGTGGCGCAGGCCGCGCTCAACGAGGTGCTCGGCGTCACCCAGAAGCTGACCTCCGGCTACCACCGGGACCTGCAGCTCATCAAGGCGCCGTTGTTTCGCGCCGTGGATTCCTGCCTGCAGACGCTCGCGATCCTGCCGCGCGCGCTCGACGGCGTGAGTTTTCGAGCGGAGGGCGTCCGCCTCGATCCCGGCATCCATGCCGCCGCCCGCGCAAACGAGATGGTGGCGCGCGAGAACGTTCCGTTCCGCGAGGCCTACCGCCGCGTAGCCGCCAAGCTCGGGGATCCCGAATGAGCATCTGGAAGTCCGCGAGAACCCTCGAGCAGCTGAATTCCTACCGCAGCTCCACGCTCGCGGGGCAATTGGGCATGGAGTTCACCGAGATCGGTGCCGACTACCTCCGCGGCACCATGCCGGTCGACGCCCGCACCCACCAGCCGTATGGCCTCCTGCACGGAGGCGCCTCGGTGGCGCTCGCGGAAACGCTCGGGAGCATGGGCGCGAGCCTCTGCGTCGACATGGATCAATTCCAGTGTCTCGGCCAGGAGATCAACGCCAATCACCTCCGCCCGGTCCGCGCCGGCATCGTCACCGGAACCGCGCGGCCCATCCACATCGGCGGCCGCTCCCACGTGTGGTCCATCGAGATCGCCAACGCGGGTGGAAGGCTGGTCTGCATCTCCCGCTTGACGGTCGCCATCGTGCGCCGCGGAGTGCTGCGCCCCTGACCGTGGCGGCCGGGTCCCGGGCCTCGGGTCCGCCCGCTGCGCCGGGCACGCGGCCCCGCGCAGCGCGCCTCTGGCACTCGGAGCGCGCTCCAAGTATGGTGCGCGCCATGAAAGCACACGTACTCGCCACCCTGGTCCTTGCGGCCGGTTTCTGCCTCTCGGCGCAGGCCGCCGGCTCGGCCCCGCCCGCAACGTCCGCACCCTCGACTTCTGCCGGTGCGCCTGCACCCGCTCCGGCGGCTTCCACCGCCGCACCCGCCGCCACCCCGCCGGCCGCACCCGCCGCCGCGCCGCCGGCCGCGCCGTCGCCGGAGCAGCTGAGCTACTGGTACGGGGTCCAGTTCGGGGACAGCTTGAAGTCCGTGGGCGTCGGAGGCGACCTCAGGTACGAGGCGTTGGCGCGCGGGATCAAGGACGGCGTGCGCGGCAAGGCGCTGTCGAGCGCGGAACAGATGCAGCTCAAGTCCCACATCGGCGCTGCGATGCAGGACATGGTCAAGCACAACGAGGGGAGCGCCAGGGAATTCCTGGCGCGCAACGGCAAGGAAAAGGGCATCGTCACCACGGCTTCCGGGTTGCAGTACCGTATCGTCTCGCCCGGCGATCCGAAGGCCGCCGCGGTCACCGCAACCGATGAGGTCACCGTCAATTACCGCGGCAAGCTCCTCGACGGTTCGGAGTTCGACTCTAGCTACGCGCGCGGCGTGCCGCTCACCTTGCGCGTCAACGGGGTGATCCGCGGCTGGCAGGAAGCGCTCGTGCTCATGAAGCCGGGCTCCAAGTGGCAGCTCTTCGTGCCGCCGGATCTGGCCTACGGCACGTCGCCTCGGCCGGGAATTCCCGGTGGCTCGCTGCTGATCTTCGACGTCGAGCTCTTGTCGACCAAGCCGGCGGCCACCCCCCCGCGGACCGGGCCGGCCCCCCGGGTCCCGAGCTCAAAATAGCGCGAGCGCGTTGGTGAGATCGCCCATGCGCGGCGCGCCGTGTGCCGCCAGCGCGTCGTCGCGCCTCTTGATGCCGGGCAGCGTTTCCAAGTCGAAGCGGCGCGTGATCAGGCGCAGGATGGAGGCGGTGTCGTACTGGGTGTGATCCACCGTGCCGCGCTTCGCGAGCGGCGAGATGATCAGCGCCGGTATGCGCGCGCCGGGGCCGAGCAGGTCGCCCTGGGGCGGCGCCACGTGATCCCAGGCCCCGCCGAATTCATCGTAGGTGATGACGATCACCATCCGGCTCCATTGCGGTCCCGCGCGCAACTTCGCGACCAGCTCGGCGATGTGCGCATCGCCTTCGGCGACCGAGGCATAGCCTGCGTGCTGGTTCAGGTTGCCCTGCGGCTTGTAGAAGGTGACCGCGGGCAGCCGTCCGGCCGCGGCGGCGGCGATCAGAGCGTCATAGTCCTTCATGTGCAGACTGCGATCCTCGGCGTGCGTGCTCGGGTCGAAGCGCAGGTAATAGTTGAAGGGCTGGTGGTGGGGCTGGAAATCGGGGTTGCCGTACGCGACCTCGGGCTCATAGATCGCCTTGCGCGGCGCGCCCGGTGCGCGGCGTCCGTCCGCGACCGCCGCGTTCCAGGAGCCAGCATACCATGCCCAGGGCACGTGCTTGGCGTCGAGCGCGTCGCCGATGGTTGCGGCGGTCTGCGGCGGCAGGGTCGTGGCTTTCGCGGGATCGGCGTAGAGGTAGGAGCCGTCGGCGGCCGCCGGCGGATTGCCGCTCGGCTGATAGGCCGGCTGCATGGTATTGACGGCGTAGAACTTGCCGTCGCCGAAGTAATTCGCGGGCGTGAGATTGCCATTCCGGGCAAATACCGGAGGACCCGCGAGAGCCGACGCCTTGGCGCTCGGCGCCACGGTCAGTCGCGGCAGGTAGCGCCCGGCCGCGTCCTGGTCGAGCTCGGCAATGCTCGGCCGCGCCGCGGCCGTGTCGGCGTTCGGATATTCCGGCGCGCATGCGCAGATCAGGTACTGGTGATTGAGGAACGAGCCGCCGAACGCGCCCTGGAAGAAATTATCGGCGAGCACGAACTCCTGGGCGAGGTGGTATAGCGCCGACTCGTGCGTATCGTAGTGGCCCATCGCGAGGCCCCCGGCGTCGGACCACGCGGCGTAGCCATCGTTCTTCCCGCCGTCGATCTGCATCTGATGCTCGAAGAAGCGGTGCACGAGGTCGCGGGTCACGGTCGAGGTCGTCAGCACGACGCCGGCCTGCGGCGTGAAGGCATGCTCGATCGAGAATGGCGCGTTCGGCAACCCGCGGCTTTCTGCCTGGGTCACCACCGGCCGCACACCCGAGGCGGTCACGCCGCCCCATGTCGGCGGCAGCATGGGCAACACCGAGCCGTCCCGGTCGAGCTCTGGGTGATACGCGGGCAGCGGCCGTCCATCGGCGCCGATCACATCGCCGAGGCCGTGCGCGCCGGGGAAGTTGCCGTACAGATTGTCGAAGGCGCGATTCTCGGCGTAGATCACCACGATGGTGTCGATCTTGGAGCGCAGCGCGCGCGTGGCGGCATCCGGGCCGTCGGTCGTCGGCCCGAGGCCGGTGCAAGCGGACAGGCTGAGCGCGCCATACGCGAGCGCTGCCGTGCTGGCGAGGAGGGCACTTTTCATGCCCGCCAGTATAGCCGTCGCCGCGCGCCGCCGAGCGTCGCGGACGCGCGGCGGTTGCGGGTTTCAGCGCGCGATGCGCGGGCCGCGGAATCTGCGGATCAGAAGTTCCATGCGGCGCCGACGGTGAGCGCATCCGGATCGCCGAAGGTCGAGCTGATCCGCTCGTACTCCGCGCGGAACAGCACGTTCCAGAACTTCGACTGCACGCCGACCCCATACGCGAGCTTGTTGAAGGTCTCGTTGTGGCGGAGCAGATATCCCGGGTTGGTGGGGCAGCCCGCGCCGCTGCCGCTCGGACAGGACGGGACCACCGAGGTGGTCACGTCGGTATCCAGCCGCGCGACGCCCGCCTTGGCGTAGAGATCGAAGAACGGCACGGGCAGCGGCAGATAGCCGACGGCGGACAGAACGCCGGCGCGGGGGTGCGAGTCCAGGCCGTAATAGTTGTAGTCGAAGTAGCCGCGATGGATGTCGGGCTGCCCGAAGTCGATGTACTCGACCTCGGCGCCGAGAAACGGGATGGGGCGCACGCCCGCCATCACCTTCCACGCAGCCTCATGATCGTTGAAATAGCCGGGATAGCCGAACGCGGGATCGTCGCTGCGCACCGTGGAGTAACCGAGGCCGGCGCCCGCATAGAAACCCGCGGGATTGTCGGCGAATGCCGCGGACGCGGCGAAGCTCCCGACGAGTCCCGCACATACCGTCCCCAAGATTCGCATCCGCAGCATCGATGTCTCCAGCTTGAAAGTACTGATTCTGGGACTGATCGGGGAAGGGGGAAGTTCCGGCGGGCCAGCCGCGGGACCCTGCGCGCTATACTGGCGACATGAAGTTTTGTTTATTCCGGCTTGCGGCCTTGAGCCTCTTCGGCCTGGGGGCTATGGCTGCGGGGTGCGGCCAGAAAGGTCCCCTGGTTCTGCCGGATGCGCAGAAGCATCACAAGGTCGCGCCCTCGCTGCGTCCGCGTCCGCCGGCGGCTCCGTCGGGCGGCACCGCGACCCCGAATCCCGAGCCTGCCGGCGCCAGTGGTGCCCCCGCCCCTGCGCTCGCACCCGCGCCGCCCGCACCGGCGCCGCCCGCGAATCCCCCCACGCCTTCAAGGCCTGCGCCGCCGCCGGCACCCGCGAGCCCTCCCGCGCCCGGCAACCCGACGCCCGCGCAACCCGAGAGCGATGCGTCGAGCCACTAGGGAAATCCTTGCGGCGCTTCACTAGCGCTCCGCGGATCGCGCGTCGCGGCGTCATCGCATGAGCGCCGGCAAGCTCATCCTCGTCGATGGCTCGGGCTATCTGTACCGGGCGTTTCATGCCCTGCCGCCGCTGAGCAATTCCAAGGGCGAGCCGACCGGCGCGGTGCTCGGCGTGCTGAACATGCTGAACAAGATGATGAAGGAGGAGGCGCCCGACCGCATCGCCGTGATCTTCGATGCCGCGGGCCCGACGTTCCGCGACGCGCTCTTCGAGCAGTACAAGGCTCATCGGCAACCGATGCCGGACGACCTCCGCTCGCAGATCCAGCCGTTGTTCGACTCGGTGGCGGCGATGGGATTGCCGCTGTTACGGGTCGCCGGGGTCGAGGCTGACGACGTCATCGGCACGTTGGCCCTGCAAGGCGCGGCGGGCGGCTTCGAGGTGGTGATCTCGACCGGCGACAAGGACATGGCGCAGCTCGTGGGGCCGAGCATCCGTTTGCTGAACACCATGAGCAACACGCGTCTCGACCGGGCCGGCGTGAAGGCCAAGTTCGACGTGTTCCCGGAGCAGATCGTCGACTACCTCGCGCTGGTCGGTGACACCTCCGACAACATTCCGGGCATCACCGGCGTCGGACCGAAGACCGCGGCGAAGTGGCTGAATCAATATGGGACGCTCGATGGCCTGCTCGAGCACCTCGCCGACATCGGCGGCAAGATCGGAGACAATCTGCGCAACGAGCTCGAGGCGCTCGAGCTCTCGCGCAAGCTCGCGAGGATCGACACCGCCGTGCCGCTCGATGTCGCCGCGGGCGACCTGGTTGCCGGGGCGCCGGACCACCCGCGGCTCGCCGAGATATACTCGCGGCTCGAGCTGCGCTCGCTGCTGAAGGCGCTGCCGCTCCAGTTCGCCGCCGAGACGACGGCACCGGCGGCGGTGCTCACGGTCGCCGGAGAGGGCCCGAGTGTGCCGGTCGTAGGCGGGGTCGGCGCTGCGGGCGCGGCTGGGGAGCCGGCCGTCGAAGGCGCAGCGGCCGCCGGCTGGCCCGCTCCGCCGCCACCTCCGCCGGTCCTCGATTATCAGAAGATCCTGACTCGCGAAGGCCTCGATGCGTGGATCGCGAGGCTCCGTGACGCGCCCCTCATTGCCTTCGACACGCAGACCGACAGCCGCGCCTACATGCAGGCGCGCATCGTCGGGCTGTCCATGTCCTCGGCGCCGGGCGAAGCCGCCTATGTTCCGATCGGACACGACTATCCCGGCGCGCCAACCCAGCTCGGGCTGGAGGAGGTCCTTGCGGCGTTCCGCCCGTTGCTCGAGGACCCGGGATGTCTCAAGGTCGGTCACCACTCCAAGTTCGACGCCCACGTGCTCGCCAATCACGGCATCGAGATCCGCGGTCAGCGCTACGACTCGATGCTCGAGTCCTACGTGCTGAACAGCGTGGCCACCCGGCACGACATGGATTCGATGGTGGAGAGGTACCTCGGCATCAAGACCACGCACCTCGAGGACGTGGTCGGCAAGGGCGCCAAGCAGATCGCCTTCAACCAGGTCGAAGTGGATCGCGCCGCTGCCTACGCCGCCGAGGACGCGGACGTGACGCTGCGCCTGCATCGGGCGCTCTGGCCGCGGATCGAGGCCGTGTCTTCGCTCGAGTCGGTGTACGAGACCATCGAGCAGCCGCTGATGCCGGTGCTGTACCGGATGGAGCGTGCCGGCGTGCTGGTGGACCGCGATCTTCTCAAGGTGCAGAGCTCGGAGCTCGCGGGGCGCATGCTCGAGCTGCAGACTCAGTGCCACGCCGAGGCAGGCGGAGTGTTCAACGTGGATTCGCCGCGCCAGCTCCAGGAGATCCTGTTCGGCAAGCTCGGCATTCCCGTGATGCGCAAGACTCCCACCGGCCAACCCTCCACGGCGGAAGACGTGCTGGAGGAGCTGGGGTCCACGTATCCCCTTCCGAAGCTGATCCTGGAATATCGCGGCATCGCGAAGCTCAAGTCGACGTACACCGACAAGCTTCCGGAGCAGATCGATTCGCGCACCGGACGCATCCATACCTCATATCACCAGGCCGTCGCGGCGACGGGCCGCCTTTCCTCGGCCGATCCGAATTTGCAGAACATTCCGATCCGCACCCAGGAGGGCCGGCGCATCCGCCAGTCCTTCATCGCACCCTCCGGTTTCTTCCTGGTGGCCGCCGACTATTCCCAGATCGAGCTGCGCATCATGGCTCACTTGTCCGGTGATGCGAGCCTGCTGCGGGCGTTCGCCGAGGATCTCGACGTGCATCAGGCGACCGCCGCGGAGGTTCTCGGAATTCCGGCGGAGTCCGTGACCGCCGAGCAGCGGCGGTCGGCCAAGGCGATCAACTTCGGATTGATGTACGGCATGTCCGCGTTCGGTCTGGCGCGTCAGCTCGGAATCAGCCGCGGCGATGCGCAAAGGTACATGGATCGATACTTCGAGCGTTACCCGGGGGTGAGGCGCTACATGGAGGACACGCGCAGCTTCGCGCGTGAGGCGGGGTTCGTCGAGACGGTGTTCGGACGCAGGCTGTATCTGCCGGACATCCAGTCGCGCAATCAGGCGTTGCGTCAGTACGCGGAGCGCAGCGCCATCAACGCGCCGATGCAGGGCTCCGCGGCCGACATCATCAAGCGCGCGATGATCGCCGTCGACGACTGGCTGCGAGCCTCGGGCCTGCCGGCACGCATCATCATGCAGGTTCATGACGAGCTGGTGCTCGAAGTCGCCGACGGCGCCGTCGAGGACATCCTCGAGCCGTTGCGCGCGCACATGGCGCGCGGCGCGGACCTGCGCGTGCCGCTCAAGGTCGACATCGGCGTCGGCCGCAATTGGGACCAGGCGCACTAGCCGCAGTCCCGAGAATTCGCCGCAAAAGCTGCGCGCGGCACCAAAAAGGCGCGTTTTGCAGGGTGGCTGCGCCAACCCTCCGGGATTCCCGGCGGCCTTGTCAGATAAATCTGGCGACACCCAGGGCAAATGCGGAAGGAGCGTCGCCGCGGAGCGACGCAGCACGCAAAAAAACCGGTAAAATCGGCCGCAAATTCGCCCACTCTTCAGTCGAACGGCATGCAGCCGATCGCGATTTCAGGCAGAATCAACCCCTAGGCGACGGTTCCGCGCTACGGCGCCAAAAAAATTGCCATCGGGAGGGCTGGAACTTTCGACGAGCGTCTCCATCTAATCGAATGAGCGTCAATGACGCTCCCCGCTCTTCTCCCTGAGCGGGCAAGACCCGGTTTGTCATCCCCATGCCGGGTTGGTCTGCCTCGGTGGCTACTGAAAAGTGACCACCGGGGCTTTTTTTTGGGATAACCCTGGCGCGACGCCGCCGGTCCATCGGCACCTTGGTTCATATTTCGTCCGCCAACGAAGGCGTCCGCCGACGGCTGCCGCCCCGACGCGGGCTCGGCCGCACAAAGCTCACGCTTCTTGACCGTTCTCGACAGTCAACCACTGCGCCACCACATCGCGCGCTTCCTCGACCCCCGTGTCCTCGTGCGCCGAGAAGAGCTGCACCCCGACGTTCGCATCCGAGCACGCCGAGCGAGTCTCCTTGAGCACCCGATCCGCCTCGCGCCGGTTGAGCTTGTCGGCCTTCGTCAGCAGCACGTGCGCCATTCGGTCGCGGGCGAGTATCCACTCGAGCATGCTCGCGTCCTCCGCGCCGAGGCCGCGGCGGCTGTCGACCATGAGGATGAGGCCGACGAGGGACTCGCGCACGTTGAAATACTGCTGCATCAGCTCGAGCCAGTGCAGGCGGACGTGGTCGGGCACGCGCGCGAATCCATATCCCGGCAGATCGACGAGCCGGCGCTCCGGCGACAGCTCGAAGAAATTGATGAGCTGCGTGCGCCCGGGAGTTCGGCTCACCCGTGCCAGTCCCGACCGCTGCACGATGGCGTTGATGGCGGTCGATTTGCCGGAATTCGAGCGTCCTGCAAAGGCAATTTCGCGGCCTCGCTCCGGCGGGAGCTGATGCACCTGGGCGACGCTGGTCAGAAACTTGGCGTGAGGAAACCGGGACATGGACCGCCCACCGAACGCAAATTATTGACTCTAGTGTACAATTTAGAGTCGGCTTGGTTTACAACAGCTATGGGGTGATAGGCGGTCATGAAGCGTCTTTGGATTCTCGCAGCGATCTTTTCGGGCGCCATCGTCAGCAATGCAGCCCTTCCCGCCGCAAGCGTCGAGGCGGGAGCCGCCAAGGCGGTGGTCTGCCAGGCTTGTCACGGCGCAAACGGCAACAGCGCGAATCCCCAATGGCCGAGCCTCGCCGGACTGGGCGCCGATTACATCGCCGAGCAGCTCAAGGGCTTTCGCGACGGCAAGCGCAGCGACCCCGTGATGACCGCCCAGGCACAGCAGCTCAAGGACGAGGATCTGCCGAACCTCGGCGCGTATTTCGACAGCCTGGCCAACACCGGACTCGAGGCAGATCCTTCCTACTGGCAGGCGGGCGAAAAGCTGTTTCGATCGGGCGACACGGCGCGGAGCATTCCGGCGTGCATGGCATGTCACGGGCCGACCGGACGCGGCAATGAGCCCGCGAAGTTTCCCGCGTTGCGGGGCCAGCATTCCGTGTACCTGATCAAGCAGTTGACCGATTACGCCTCGGGGGCGCGCAAGACCGGCCCCGGCGACATCATGCAAACAATCGCGAAGCGTTTGTCGCCCGAGGACATGCGCAACGTCGCCTCCTACCTGCAGGGTATTCGCTGAGCATGCGGGTCGGACGGCTGGCGTTCCTCCTGGGGTGCGCGCTGGCGCTGGCGCTGGCAGCCTGCGGCAAGCCGGAGTCTTCCGGCGAGACCGCGCCGCCGCCGGTGGCTCACGCACAAGGCGCGTCCCACGCCGCCCTTCCGCAGCATGCGGGTCCCGTCCAGGGGAAGGCCACCGAGCAGGCATCGGACCTTCCCTCCACCATCACGCGTCTGAACGAGGACGGCTCCGAGACCGTCGAGGACGTACCGAGCGACAGCGGAGCCCATAACCCGTTGCTGGCGGCGGTGGCTTCGACGGTGGCCGCCTCGACGCCGACCGCGTCCGCCGCCGCGGCGCCGACCGCATGGCAGGAAGGCGTGAACTACACGCGGCTCGTGCCCGCGCAGCCGACGGACGTGCCGCCCGGTCAGGTCGAGGTGCTGGAGTTCTTCTGGTACGCCTGTCCGCACTGCTTTGCGATCGATCCCTTGGTCGAAAAATGGCAGAAATCCAAGCCGGCCTACGTCACGTTCTCTCGCGTCCCCGTCATGTGGAGCGAATCGCATCGTGCGCTGGCGCGGCTGTACTACACCATGGTGAGCCTCGGCAAGATCGATCAGGTTCACGAAGAGATCTTCAAGGAGATCCACGAGCGCGGGAATCCCCTCGTGGCGGCGGACCCGGGTAACGCCGTCGAAACGGAGCAGATCCAGACTGCTTTCGCGGCGAAGTTCGGCATCTCCGAGACCGAGTTCAAGCAGGCCTATCATTCCTTCGCCGTGCAAACGGCCCTGCAGCGCGGGGATCAGCTCGTGCAACGCTACCGCGTCGACGGCGTGCCGCGGTTCGTCGTCAACGGCAAGTTCATCGCCGACGTGCGCTCGGCCGACGGTCCGGATCGCCTGGTCGCCCTGGTGGGAGATCTGGTGGCGCTCGAGCACAAGCAGCACTAGCGAGGTCTGCAGGGCATGGTCACGCACTCCGGCGGCTGTCACTGCGGACGGGTGCGCTTCGAGGTGATCGCGCCGTCGAATCTCGAGCTCGCGGACTGCAATTGCTCGATCTGCGCCAAGTCGGGATACCTGCATCTGATCGTGCCTGCGGAACGCTTCAAGCTGACGAAAGGCCGCGAAGCGCTCGTCACGTATTCCTTCAACACCGGTGTGGCCAAGCACTACTTCTGCTCGGTCTGCGGCATCAAGTCTTTTTATGTGCCGCGCTCGCATCCCGACGGGATCAGCGTCAACGGGCGCTGCATCGACGGCGGCACCGTCACGTCCATGTCGATCACGCCATTCGACGGCCGCGACTGGGAAAAGGCGCGCGCGGAGTACCGCGGCCCCGCGTAGGCGCGACACGCCGCAGCGCGACACGCGACACGCGGCATCGCGACACGCGGCATCGCGGCATCGCGCGGCATCGCGGCATCGCGGCATCGCGGCATCGCGGGATACCCGCGGGCATGGCGACATAATGCGTCGCAAGCTGATAACTCCATCGAGGTAACGCCGCTCCGTCCGCGCCCCCCGGGGTAACTGTGACGAGCTTCGCTCGGCGCGACCCCGGGATTGAGGGAAGCTGGTCCCGTCCATGGTCAGCGATGAAGTCCTCATGCCGGAATTTCGTCCAACCGATGACGCGCCGCTCCGCTCGGCCTCCCATTGCGCCGGTGTCCGCGAGGCGATGATGCTCGCGCTGCTTTTGATCGCTCTGACCGCAACGGAGACGCGCGCGGACGAGCGCTTCCATACGATCGACGTGAGCCCCGACGGAGGCGTCGATGCGCGGCGGGCCGCCGCGTCGCCGGCCGCGCTGCGCGCGGGAAGTCCTGTGATTGCTGACGCCTCGGATCCACGCATCGGCGGACGGGGCGCGATGGGCCCCGGCCGCGATCCGGGCGGCCTCCCGGACGCCGCTCCCCTCGGCAAATCCGGCGGCGCCATGCCCACGGGCGACATTTTCTCGGTACCCGCGGACGGAGGGCTGCCCCGCTATTCCGCCACCGACTTCAGCCCGCGCCGGCGCAACGTGCTCGACCAGGGTACCGGCCCGGACGCCGAGGCCGACTGGCCCCTGCTTCGCGGCACCTCGATGTGGCAGCGCATGTCCGACTTTCGCTCGCATGATCGGGTCCGCGTGCTGACACTGTGGGAATCGAGCGGCAGCGCCGTCTCGCTTCAGGCGGGCCGCCGCGGCGACCCGTCGCTGCAATGGACCAGCACCTCCTTGAATCGTGGCGGCGCAACGCGTGGGCTGCTCGACAAGCTGTTCTCGGTCTCGATCGCCGGGGCGGGACGGACCCTGCGCGGCGTGACGCACGCGCGCGGCGCCGGCCCGTCGGGTGCGATGGACGCATTGAAATAATCAAATCCGCCCGGCGCACTTGCCGTCGCCGCGGGCGCGCCTGCTATGATCCCCTAGCCGGAGCAAGAACCCGCGCGCACGCCGCGGCTCCTCTTCGACGGCGATCGTTTCAAATAACAGGGGGCTTCCGTGAATTCCTATACGGAGCAAAGTCTCGGCCAGGGCGAGACGGTGCGCTACACTGCCGCGCTGTCGCTTTGGGGTTACTTCTTCAATTTCCTGATCGGCGCCATCGTGCTTCTCATCACGCTCGCGGGCCTGGTGAAAAGCTTCACCGCCCCGGAATCGGTGCGCGGCCCGTTCACCACGACCATGATCATCCTCGTTCTCGTCGGCCTCGGGATCGTCCTCTTGCCGTTCATCAGCCGCAAATCCACCGAGCTGGTGGTGACCGACAAGCGGGTCATCGCCAAGTTCGGCCTCGTGTCGACGCGCTCGATCGAGATCCGGCTCGACAAGATTGAATCGGTCCGCGTGCAGCAGGGACTGGTCGGCAAGATATTCAACTTCGGCGACATCACCATCACCGGCACCGGCACCACCTTCGATCCGGTGCCCCGCATCGCCCGCCCGCTGGCGTTTCGTAATGCGCTGAACGAGGCGATGGAGCGGCGCGCCTAGGCGAGACGATCCAAGCGACCTCCGGTCAATCGAGGCCGGGCGCCGTCCGCCCGCGGCGATGTCCGATCATCACACTGCCGCCCCCATCTCCAACCTGCGGACCTCGGGCTTCCTATCTCACCTCAGCCATGGAGAAAAGACGATGGGTACCTTCAAGACCGAAGACGGCACGGAAATCTTCTACAAGGACTGGGGACCGAAATCGGCCCAGCCGATCGTGTTCCACCATGGATGGCCGCTCAGCGCCGACGACTGGGACAGCCAGATGCTGTTCTTCGAGGCGCAGGGCTATCGCGTGGTCGCCCACGACCGCCGCGGCCACGGCCGGTCGACCCAGACCGACCTCGGCAACGACATGGACACTTACGCCGCCGACAGCGATGCGCTCGTCCAGCACCTCGACCTCAAGAACGCCATCCACGTGGGACACTCCACCGGCGGCGGTGAGGTGATCCGCTACGTCGCGGTCTACGGCGGCGGCCGTGTGGCCAAGGCGGCGATCATCAGCGCGATCACTCCCGTCATGGTCAAAAAGGCCGGCAACCCCGGCGGCACCCCGATCGAAGTGTTCGACGGTTTCCGCACAGGCATGGCCAATCGTGCCCAATTCTACCGGGACATCCCCGAGGGCCCGTTCTACGGATTCAATCGCCCCGGCGCGAAGGTCTCGCAAGGCATCATCGACAACTGGTGGCGCCAGGGCATGATGGGCGGCACCAAAGCCCACTACGACTGCATCAAGGTCTTCTCCGAGACCGACCACACTGAAGACCTGAAGAAGATCACCGTGCCGGTGCTGGTGATGCACAGCGAGGACGATCAGATCGTCCCCTACGCCGACTCCGGTCCCCTCGCGGCCAAGCTGCTCAAGAACGGCACGCTCAAGACGTACAAGGGCTTTCCTCACGGTATGCCTACCACTCATGCGGAGATCATCAACGCCGATCTCCTGGCGTTCATCAGAACCTGACGTTCAGGTGTGACGATAACGGTGGGGCGGCGCGCCCGACTGGGTTGCTGGGGCCATCCTGGCCCCAGCCCTGCGGGCCGACGCGTTCGCGTCGTCCAAAATCGCTCCCGGCGATTTTGTGCTGGGGGCCTTCACGCTTATGGGCCTCTACGGCGGCCTTGCGGTGTGCCAATTGCCGTGATAAATCGGGCTCATCGCTTCCTTGCTCCGAAGCCGGGAATGGACGTCGCCTGTTTCATCCACGACGTAATTTGGCGTTCGTCTAGGTCGTCCACCGATTTCAGATCCACGCCTCGTGAGTCCTTGCCCATTCCCACCGGTGTAACCGGTGGTACGGGCTTGAGCGAGGTCCCGCGTCCGAACGTGACCTTGACGTGGCCCGCGAAGCCACCGCAGGAGAAGCACCAGCCGTCGCCAACCCCATACCACGCGATTCCCCACTTCACGCAGCGCCTCAAGGACGGCAGCGTCTTGGTCGCGAGCGCATCGACGCGTTCGGCGATGCCGCGTTGGGGTTGCGGCAGCCAGCGGATGTAGGCAAGAACCGGCTCATCCCCTTCCGCGGCCTTTGCGGGGCTTGCCCTCCCAGTCATGGCCGCCGGCAGCACCGGCGCGACGACTGCCGCGGCCGTGCGCTTGCTGGGTATGCGTGATTTCGGCTTCGCCTTGCCGACCGGGCCGGAAACTGGTTTTCCAATCACTCTGCGCCTTGGCTTCTTAGCGACGATTGCGCGTGCCATTTTCTAAGCCTCCCACCGTAACATCGTGTGAACCACGGATCACCCACGCCCAGGGCTGCCTAACATCACGGCGGTACGCAAGTTAGGCGCATGGCTCAGATGGCATCTATAGATAAAGATCATTCGGCGCCGACGGCTGCGGTAGACATGGAGTGAGCGAACAAAAGCGTAAAAGTTCCGGCGTCGCGCTCGTAACTAATTGATCTTAATGGCGCGCCCGACTGGGTTGCTGGGGGTGCGCGCCCGACTGGATTCGAACCAGTGACCCCTGCCTTCGGAGGGCAGTACTCTATCCAGCTGAGCTACGGGCGCACGGTACGGGGCCGCGATACTACCCGCCGTGGCTGAGATGCACAACTCGCGAGGTTCGGCCCGCCAGCCAACGCAGGCAGCACGAGGATTTGCGGGCAATGCCGCGCGGCGACGCGACGGCGCGCGCGGCGCGCGAGCGCTTGGAAGAGGACGGTGTCCGGCGCGCCGGCATTCAATCCCGCACGCACCCGCCGGTGCACCGGGTCAAGGCTCCGCCTGGTGGCACACGGCCTCGATGTTGTGCCGATCGGGCCCGAGAACGAACGCGGCATAATAATTCGGATGGTAGTCGGCGCGAATGCCGGGCGCCCCGTTGTCGGTGCCGCCCGCGGCGAGCGCGGCCGCGTGAAAGGCGCGCACCTGCTCACGGCTCTCGGCGACGAAGGCGATGTGCATCGGGCGCTGCGCCTCGGTGTGCACGCCGAACCAGAACTCGGGCTTGCCTCCGCGGCCGAGTCCTGCCCAGCCGTGGACCTCCATGATCAATTCGATGCCGAGCGGCGCGAGCGAGCTCGTCAAGAACCGCTTGCTGGCCTCATAGTCGCTGACGGCGATGCCGACGTGATCGATGATCATGGAGACTACCTCTGCTTGGAGTACAGAATCATCTGCGTGCAGCGGAACATCGCGATGGTCTTGCCGGACTCCTTGTGCGCCACCGTCGCATCCCACACGTGCGTGGTCCTGCCGAGATGCACGGGCTTTGCGCTCGCGACGATGGTGCCCTCGCGCGTCGTGCCGAGAAAGTTGGACTTGAGCTCGATGGTGGTGAATCCGGTGGCGCCCTCGGGCAGATTGACGCGGCAGCCATAGCCCGCGCAGGTGTCGGCGAGCGTCACCACGGTGCCCGCGTGCAAGTAGCCGTTCGGGGCCATGTGATGGGCGTTGATCGCGATCTCGGCGCCGATCTCGGCGCGCTCGGCGCGCGTGAACACGATGCCCATGTAGGCCGGCAGCTTGCCCGCGCCGACCTTGTTCAGTGTCTCGACCGTCAGCTCTGCAATCACCGTGTCATCCTTCCGACGCCCGTGGGAGCGCCTTCATTCGGCACCGAGCCCGTCGAAGAAATCCACGACGCCGGTCTCCAGCGAATACTCGGCGCCGACGACCAGGAGGCCCGCGGTGTGAAGCATCTCCTCGATGATGTCGGAGCCGTGCCGCAGGTTTCGCACCGAGGCGCGGATGTTGGCACGGACGGCGGCGTGTACCAGCGCGTCGCGATCGTGCCTGAGCTCCGTGGCCAGCAGGCCCTCGATCGACGGCCTGATCAAATCGACGATGGAATGCAGGTTGCGGGACTGATTCTCGATCGGCCGCTGCAGCTGCTGCAGGGTTGCGCCGATGGCCCCACAGCCGGTATGACCCAGCACCACGACGAGGCGCGTGCCGAATTGCTCCGCGGCGAACTCGACGCTGCCGATCAGGGACGGCGCCACGATGTTGCCGGCCACGCGAATGACGAAAAGATCGCCGAGCCCCTGATCGAAGATGATCTCGACGGGGACCCGCGAATCGGAGCAGCCGAGGATCGTCGCGAACGGCGCCTGGCTGTGCGTCAGCTCCTGGCGGCGCGCACGGCTCACGATCGCATCGCGGTTCGTCTCGCCGACGAAGCGGCGATTCCCCTCTTGCAACAGCGCGAGGGCTTCGCGCGCCGATATCATCGAGGAGAGCTGGTGCTGCTGCGGTATCCCAGCAGCCGGGCGGGCAGGAACAGAACCGCCCGCAGCAGCGCGAACACCGCTTCCAGGCTGATGGCGACGAGCCGAAACGGCAGCGACAGGAGCCAGACGAACGGCCAGAGCAGAAGTACGAGCAACGCCAGCGGCCAGCTCAGCACGAACAACAGACTCCAGCACACGATGACCAGCAACGCTCTCAAAGCCCGACCTCCCGCCTGTCCAGGCGCAACCTTAGCATACCCGCTCCCGGGCACGAGAATCGCGAGGTCAGCGGCGCGCCGGCGGCTTGATGAATCCCTCGCGCCGGAAGCGCAGCGCCGACCAATCCTCGTCGATGGCGATCTGACGAACCGACTCGAACCCGAGGCCGCGAATGACGTCCCATCCCGTGTCGCGATTGAACTCGCACGTGTAGCGTTTCGATGTGCCCTTGGGATAAGCGAACCAGAGCACCGCGTCTCCCACGGCGCCGGCCGCAAGCCGCTTCGACAACCGGTCGAGCTCGTCCTGACGCGTCGCGAAAGCGATCGCAAAGTGCACCGCCTTCGGCTGCGGCGGATCGCGCACGACCTTGACGTTCCCGAGGCGCGCGAGCTCTGCGTCGAACGACGCCGGCGCGTTGCACACCACGATCTCGGGCTGCTCCTTCAGATTGAGCTTCTGGAACAGCGGAGTCACCACAGGGCTCATTTCACGCTCGGCGTTGGCGCGAGCTCATCGCCCTGGGCAGCCGCGGAGCCGATGCGCCGGTCCAGCTGCGCGAGCACGGCGGGCCAGGCGTCCCGGTGGCGGTCCCGCGCGGCCTCGGTCGCGAAGCCGCGATGCTCGAGGTCGAGCCGCGTGCACCCTCCCTGCAGTTTGAGGTCGACGGTGACGATGGTCTCGGCGCCATCGGTTCCCCCGGCACCGGTCACCCACGTCATCTCGATCAGCTCGTTGTCGATCAGACGCAGGAATCGCCCGTAGTGAGGGTGGCGCTGCGCCGCCGGCGCTCCTTCCGGCTTGAACTCGGTCTCGAAGAAGAACGGCGCGCTCACCCGCGGCTCCATCGACACGGAGCCGGGCGCCGCAAACCAGAGATCGATTCCGGTGGTCCAGGCGCGATAGAGCGCGGCGGGCGACGAGGAGATCAGGCGCTCGACCTTGAGCGCAAATGGCCGCCCGGCCAGATCGGGCGTGCGCGTCTCGGGCCGATGGCCTTCAGCGGTCATGCGCCAGCACCAGCCGTACGCCGATGAACACGAACAGCGAGCCGATACACCGGTTGAACCAGGTGGTGAATCGCCGCGTCGCGCCGAGACGAGTCGAGATGCGGGCGGCCGACCATCCCACGAACAGATTCCACAGGGTGCCGTTGAAATCGAAGATGACACCGAGAAGCAGGAAGGCCAGCGGCTTCGACGATGCATCCGCCGCAACGAACTGCGGCAGGAACGCGAGGAAGAACAGCGCCACCTTCGGATTCAGCACGTTGGTGAAGAATCCCTGCAGGAACACCGTGCGCAACGAGGCGCTCGGAAGGACGGAGCCGCCCGGAGACGGACCGCCGGAGGACCTCGACAGGATGAGCGAGACTCCGACGTAGACCAGATACGCGGCGCCCGCGACCTTGACGAGCATGAACGCGGCCGCCGAGGCCGCGAGCAACGCCGACAATCCGAGCGCCGCCGCACAGATGTGGACCAGCGTGCCCGTGCCGATGCCGAGCGCCGCCACCGTGCCTGCCTGGGTCCCCTGCGCCGAGCTTCGTCCGACGATATAGAGGGTGTCGGGGCCGGGCGTGATGTTGAGCAGCAGTCCGGCCATGACGAAAAGCCACAGATCGTGAGTACCCAGCATGAATTCCTCTCGTGTCTCGTGCCTTGAGTTGTTGCTGCCGTGGGCTAACCCGACCTCGCGCGCAGCGCCGCCCGCCTTTCCAGGCTCTCCCGCGGCCAGCGTTCCGAGGCGCGATAGTACTCGAGCTCTGCCGGAACGCCGGGAGGAAGCTGAACCCAGGGCTGCCTCGTGGACGTGAAGATGTGGATGTCGGGGGGAAGCCGCGCGGGCTCATCGAGGGTGCCGACCCGCACGAAGCGTATGGCCTCACCCGAGCCCGCGTAGCTGCTCCATACCGCAACGTGGCATGCCGGGCAGCGCGAGATCCGCTGTCCTTTGCCGCTGCTCGAGGGCGTGTCGATGATCACGACCTCGCCCTGCAAAAGCCGCACCCGATCCGCCTCGATCATGGCGTTGACGGCGAAGGCCGCGCCGGTCTCGCGCTGGCACCAGCTGCAATGACAGCAGTGCACGAACAGGGGTCTCGAGGCGAGCCGGTAACGCACGCGCCGGCAGGTGCAGCCGCCCTCGTATTGAAGATCCTCGCTCGCGCCGTCCGCTGGCGCTCGAGCGGCGGTAATGCCTTCGCTCATGCGCCGCGCTTGCGTGCGGTCACTTCGATCTCGATCTGCATGCGCGGGTCGGCGAGCCCCGCGCAGATCATCGTGGCGGCCGGCCGCACCGCGCCGAGATACTTGCGCAGGATCGGCCAGCAGTCGGGAAATCGCGATGCGTTGGGGATGAGGTAAGTCACCCGCACGATGTCGGTGAGATCCGCGCCCGCTTGGCGCAGGGCCGACTGGATGTTCTTCAGGCACTGCTCCGTCTGATCGAGCAGGTTGTCGGAGATGGTCATGGTCGAGTAGTCGAAGCCGGTCGTGCCGGAGACGAACACCCACTCGCCGTCGACGACGGCGCGCGAATAGCCGATGTCGTGCTCGAACTGCGAGCCCGAGCTGATCAGTTGCCGCGTCATTCGCTGCTGCTCCTCGGATACAGGGTACGTGACTGATTGCTGAGCTCCCATGGAATGCGATGCTCCAGCCAGACCTCGAGCGTCGGAGGAAAGAGGTTCGGGTTGTCCATGGAAGCGGTGGTGATGTCGATCGTGGCCGGGCTCGCAACGGTCTCGTAGGAAAGCTGGCTGCCGCAGGTCCCGCAGAACTGGCGCACGACGCCCTGGGAGGATCGGTACGCGCGGGGCGTTCCCGACAGGATCTCGACCTGGCCGCGGTCGAAGGTCAGCCAGGCGACGGTCGGCGCGCCGCCCGCCCGGCGGCAGGTCGCGCAATGACATACGCTCGAGAACACCGGCTCACCCGAGACGCGGAAACGAATGGCCGAGCACAGGCAACCGCCTTCATTGATTTGCATGGCAACCCCTTCGCGCGCCATCTTACCAAACGCCATCACCGTCCAAATGCCATCACCGCCGCTGTCGATGGCCGGCTCGATGGTCGCGACACGAAGCCCGAAGCGGCGCGGCCGCGCTTTGCGCTATATTGGCGGCGCCATGCCCGAGGTGCTGCAGGTCGATTGTTGCATTGCCGGCGGCGGTCCCGCGGGCATGATGCTCGGGTACCTGCTGGGCCGCGCGGGAGTGCACACCGTCGTTCTCGAGAAGCATGCGGATTTCCTGCGCGACTTCCGCGGCGACACCGTCCACCCCTCGACGCTCACCGTCATGAAGGAGCTCGGGCTGCTCGAGGAGTTCCTGCGGTTGCCGCACTCGCAGCTCCATGCCATGGCGGCCGAGATTGGCGAGACCACGGTCAAGGTCGTCGACTTCGAGCACGTTCCGGTCGCGTGCAAATTCATCGCCCTCATGCCGCAATGGGATTTTTTGAGCTTCCTGGCCGACAAGGGGCGGCGTTTCCCGTCGCTGCGCGTGATGATGTGCGCCGAGGTGACCGGCCTCGCCCTCGACGCGGGCCGCGTGGTCGGAGTCAGCGCGACGACCGCAGCCGGCCCGCTCGAGGTGCGTGCGCGGCTGGTCGTGGGTTGCGACGGACGCAGGTCGACGGTCAGGGAAGCCTCCGGTCTCGCGGTCAAGAATCTCGGCTCGCCGATCGACGTGCTCTGGTTCCGCATGTCGAAGAAGCCGGATGATCCCAAGGAGATTCTCGGACGGTTGAATCCGGACTCCATGGTGGTGACCATCGACCGGGGCGATTACTGGCAGTGCGCCTACGTGATCGGCAAGGGCGGGATCGACCGCATCCACGCCCAGGGACTCGAGGCATTCAAAAAGGCGGTGGCCGCCGGCGCGCGCTTTCTTGGCGATCGCGTCGACGAATTGCGCTCCTTCGACGACGTGAAGCTCTTGAGCGTGACGGTCGACCGGTTGACCACCTGGTCCAGGCCCGGGCTGCTCTGCATCGGCGACGCGGCGCACGCCATGTCGCCCGTGGGGGGCGTCGGGATCAATCTCGCCATTCAGGATGCCGTCGCGACCGCGAATCTGCTCGCCGCCAAGCTGAAGGACGGGTCGTTGACCGATGCCGATCTCCACCGCGTCCAGCACAGGCGGCTGTTTCCCGTCAAGGTCATCCAGGCATTCCAGATGGCCATTCACAGGCGCGTACTGACCCCGGTCGTCTCCGGGCGCAAGCGCTCCCTGTCCGTGCCTTATCTGCTCAAGCTGCTCGACCGCCATCCCTCGCTGCGCCGCTGGCCCGCACAGTTCCTCGGCGTCGGCGTGCGGCCGGAGCACGTGCGCTCGCCGGAAGCTTGAGAAGGGGCAATGCAGGTCAGTCCGTGCCCCGGTCCGCGATATGCCGAGACCGGCTATTCCGCGATCCCCCGGCTATCGCTATACTTGCCGCGCCCGAGGTGGTTTTCTACATAATTTCAGCGAGTTGTCGTGTCCAACCCACAATCGTCAGATACCCATTTCTTCAATTCCTTCAGTGTGGTGTTGGGCATTCTCATCCTGTTCGCCATCGTGCTCTTCGGCGTAGCGCGCTCGATCGGGGCGGATACGCAGAGGGAGGACGTGCTGCAGGACAAGCTGCACGTCGCGGAGGTCCACAAGAACGTCGTGCCCTTCGCGCAGGAGGCGATCGCGGGGCAGGATAACTCGGCGCTGGCGATCAAGACGGCGCCCGCCTCCGCGGCGGACGTTCCCACCACGGGCGAGCAGGCCTTCAACAAGGTGTGCACGGCTTGTCATACGTCTGGCGTCAACGGCGCGCCGAAGATCGGAGACCATGCCGCCTGGGGCCCGCGCATCGCGCAGGGCAAGGACACCCTCTACAAGGATGCGATCAACGGCAAGGGCAACATGCCGCCGAAGGGCGGCACCAGCTGGCCCGATGCGACGATTCGCATGACCGTCGACTACATGGTGTCGCTCAACAAATAGCGGCCGCCTCGGCGCGCCGCGCCCGCGGCGATTCCATCATTTTTCCAGCGCGCGCAGGCCGATCGCCTCGGCGATGTGCATCTTGGTCAGCCGCTCCTCGCCGGAAAGGTCAGCGCAGGTGCGTGCTACTCGGAGCACGCGGTGGCAGCCGCGAGCCGACAGACCCATTTGATCGATGGCCATTTCAAGGAGACGCCGCTGCTCCTTCTCGAGAGGGCAGTGCTCCGCGATCTCGGCCGGCGCGAGCCGCGCGTTGAGCTTTCCCTGACGCTGCGTCTGGCGCCGATGTGCGGCCTCCACCCGGGCCGCGACGACCGCTGAGCGCTCCGCCGTCGCCGCGGCTGCGCGCGAGCCCGCGGGGCCGTCCGACCTCGAGCTCTGCGTGGCGGCGCTCCCCTCCGGGAGCAGCTCTTCCGCCGGCACCGCCCTGAGGCGCACGTGCATGTCGATGCGGTCGGTCAGAGGGCCCGATATCCGGCCTCGATAGCGGGTGACCTCCTCCGCGGTGCAATGACACCTGCCGCGCGGCTCGCCCGCGTAGCCGCAGGGACACGGGTTCATCGCGGCGATGAGCTGGAACCGCGCGGGGTACTCCCACTGGCGCTTGAGGCGCCGCATGACGACCACCCCGCTCTCCATGGGCTCGCGCAACGCCTCGAGCACGTTGTGGGCGAATTCCGGCAGCTCATCGAGGAACAGCACGCCAAGGTGCGCGAGGGACAACTCTCCGGGCAACATCGCGCCTCCGCCCACCAGCGCGCCGATCGAGGCGGTGTGCTGCGGACACCGGAACGGCCGGGCGCAGGTGGCGCGCGGCGGTAGACCCGACATCGATTCCAGACACGCCACCTCCAGCGCCTCTTCGGCGCTGAGCGGCGGGAGCAGACCGGCCAAGCGCTGCGCCAGCAGAGTCTTGCCGGCACCGGGGGGGCCGATCAGCAGGAGTCCATGCTGGCCCGCCGCCGCGATTTCCAGTGCGCGCTTGGCGGCACATTGCCCCAGGACCTCGCTGAGATCCTCGAGCGGCGCCGTGCGCGGGGAATTCGAGCAGTCTCGGGCCCGCTGCCGTGCCTGCATGCGCGAGGACTCCCCGCGCAGCGCTGCGCACACCTCGAACAGGTCGCGGGCCGCCAGAATGTGGGCGCCAGGCAGGAATGCAGCCTCGGACGAGTTTCCCGCCGGCAAGATCATCTCGCGCCCGGCGCGCGCACCCTCCACCAGCGCGGGCAGCAGCTTCGCGGTGCGCCGGAGGTCGCCGTCGAGCGAGAGCTCGCCGTAGAGCTCGCGCGCCTCGAGCGCTCGCGGCGGGATTTGACCGCTTGCGGCGAGGATCGCAACCGCGATGGGTAGATCGAACCGGCCGCCTTGCTTCGGCAGGTCGGCCGGCGAGAGATTGACCGTGATACGGCCGGCGGGAAACTCGAATCCGCCGGTGACGAGGGCCGAGCGCACACGCTCGCGGCTCTCCCGCACCACCGCTTCCGGCAGGCCGACGATGATGAACGCCGGGAGACCGGGACCGACATGGACTTCGACACGCACTTCGGGCGCATCCAGCCCCAGAGGTGCGCGGCTCAGCGCCGTGCTCACGTCCGTGTGAGATCTCATTCGCGCGCAATTCAGGGCGGCGGTGTACCGAGCTTCGCCTCGAGCTCCTTCAAGCGCGCCTCCATCGCCGCGAGCTTTGCCTGGGTCCGCTCGAGCAACGCCGCCTGCACGTCGAACTCCTGGCGGCTCACGAGATTGAGCTTGGCGAGCTGCGCCTGCAGCACGGCCTTGAAGTTGCCCTCGAGATCCCGCCCGAAGGCACGGACCGACTCAGGCACGGATTCCGCCAGGCGCCGCGCCAGATCGTCCAAGCTGCTCGAATTGAATACGCCCATGCCGCCGTCTCCGCCCGATGTCGCTGCGCCCGATGCCGCCCCTCCGCACCCCCGTAACGCGCTCGGCCGCGAGGATCGCGCCATGACGGTGCAATTCCCATCGGCACCGCGCGCAACTCCTTGATTCGGCCACCCACACCTCTGGCATGGAAGCTGCAATACGAAAAACGATGATAACCGATGCCGGCCGCGAGGCGGTGCCGTAACGGCGTGAATGCGGGGAGAAACGCGTTGAAGCTGATCACCGCCCTCGTCAAGCCTTTCAAGCTGGACGATGTGCGGGTGGCGGTGGCGGATCTCGGCATCCAGGGCGTGACGGTGACGGAGGTCCACGGTTATGGCCGACAGCACGGGCACACGGAGATTTATCGAGGCGCGGAATACCGCTTCGATTTCCTGCCGAAGACCAAGGTCGAGGTCGCCGTGGACGATTCGATCGCCGAGCAGGTGCTCGAGGCCTTGTGCAACGTCGCGAGGACGGGCAAGGCGGGCGACGGCAAAGTGTGGGTGCTCGATCTCGAGCAGGCGCTGAGGGTGCGTACCGGCGAGACCGGGCCTGACGCAATTTGAGGACGTAGGCCCGCGCGGCAGCGCGAGCAGGTTTGAAACGGTTTGGAGCATCTCGCGCCGGCAACAGCCAACTCCCCCGCCGGTGCGACATCCCATCGGCACGGATCCTCGAAAGATCCGTGCCGCTTTTTTTGCCACGGGCGATGTTGTGGCGCAACATAACGCTCAGGCTTCGGCTGCTAGACTAGGCGCGGGCCGAAACTTAAGCTGCGCGCATGAGAATGGTCATCGCCATCATCAAACCCTTCAAGCTTGACGATGTCCGCGCCGCCCTCGCCGACGTAGGTATTCAGGGCATTACCGTGACAGAGGTCAAAGGCTTCGGGCGCCAAAAAGGCCACACTGAGCTGTATCGGGGCGCCGAATATGTCGTGGACTTTCTGCCGAAGGTGAAGCTCGAGCTCGCCGTCGACGATGAGCAGGTGGATCGGGTGGTGGAAGCCATCAACGACGCGGCGCGCACCGGAAAGATCGGCGACGGCAAGATCTTCGTCGTGGATCTCGGCCAGGTGG
>DATAYZ010000064.1:0-1813 GCA_036272295.1 Steroidobacteraceae bacterium | reverse complement strand
GGCGAGCAGCTCCCCGCCGCAATGGCGCATCACACCCGTCGGCACGTCCCCGATCGCCTCCAAGGCTGCTAGCGACCGCGGCACGCGCACTATCAGCTCACGCAACGCGGCATCCTCGAGAATCCAACCCCGCGGCCGATTCCGCTCCATGGCGCGGCGCTCCCGCCATGCGGCCAGCCCGCGCGCCAGACGCTCCCGGGCAGGATCCAGGCCGCGCAGTCCCTTCAGGCGCCGCCAGGCCTCCTCCGGGTCGGTTGCGAGCCCGCTGGCGTCCGCGAGCCCCGCGAGTTCTTCGGCGAGCCAGGTGAGCCTCCCCAACTTCTCCAGCCGCTCCTCGAGTGCGAGCTTCAGAGGTACCAGATGGCGCACGTCATCCAGCGCGTACTCGATCTGTTCCGGCGAGAGGGGCCGGCGTGACCAGTCCGTCCGGGTGTGGGCCTTGGAGAGCTCGATGCCGAGCAGCCGGCGTACGAGCTCCGCATAGCCGACCTGAGCGGCGAATCCGGCCAGCGCCGCCGCGATCTGCGTATCAAACACCGGGCGCACGAGCCCGACGGCGGGCAGGAGAACTTCGAGATCCTGCCGCGACGCATGCATCACCTTCACAACATCGGCCGCAGTGAGCGGGCCGGCCAGCGCGCCGAGCTCGGTCACCGCGAGAGGATCGATACCTGCGGCGTCGTCGCCGGCCGACACCTGTATCAGGCAGAGCTCCGCGCGATAGGTGCGCTCGCGGAGAAATTCGGTGTCGAGACCGATGCTCGCGCGCACGCCCAAGCGCGCGGCGAGATCAGTGACGGCATCGGCAGTGTCGGCGATGTGCTGCAACAGGACGGAGGATGATCTGTAGAATCGCCGCTATTATGCACGTACACGTTCTGGGAGTTTGCGGGACCTTCATGGGCGGCATCGCCGCCATCGCGCACGCTGCCGGTCATCGTGTCACCGGGTCCGACCGCAACGTCTACCCGCCCATGAGCACGCAGCTCGAGGTGCTGGGCATAGAGCTCCTCGAAGGCTACGCCGCCGCCCAGCTCGATCCCGCGCCCGACGTCGTGGTCGTCGGCAATGTCATGACGCGGGGACAGCCCGTCGTGGAGGCGCTTCTCGACCGCGGCATTCCCTATGCATCGGGTCCGGAGTGGCTGTCGCGCGAGGTGCTGCGTGACCGTTGGGTGCTGGCCGTGGCCGGAACGCACGGCAAGACCACCACTTCCTCGCTCCTCGCCTGGATCCTCGAGGAGGCCGGCCTGCGGCCCGGGTTCCTGATCGGCGGCGTGCCCGCGAACTTCGAGACCAGCGCGCGGCTCGGTGCCGCACCCTTCTTCGTCATCGAGGCGGACGAGTACGACACCGCTTTCTTCGACAAGCGCGCGAAGTTCGTCCATTACCATCCGCGTACACTGATCCTGAACAATCTCGAGTACGACCACGCCGACATCTATCCCGACGTCGCCGCCATCGAGCGCCAGTTTCATCATCTGGTGAGAACGGTGCCGGGCAGCGGCCGCATCCTATGGAATGCCGCGGACGAGCGCCTGCAGGAGACGCTCGCGATGGGGTGTTGGACACCACGCGAGGGGCTCGCCGGCCACGCTGTCGCGGAGGCACATTGGACGGGCCGTGCCGCCGGCGGCGTCGAGGATTTTTCCTGTTTCGAAGTTCTCGAGCTTGGCCAGAGGCGCGGGACGGTCAAATGGGGTCTCATCGGCGCGCATAACATGGAGAACGCGCTGGCGGCGATCGCGGCCGCGCGCCATGCCGGCGTCACCGTCGAGCGGGCAATCGAGGCGCTGCATTCGTTCGCGGGCGT
>DATAYZ010000063.1:0-1594 GCA_036272295.1 Steroidobacteraceae bacterium | reverse complement strand
TCGACCTCGTTTGCCAATCCCGCCGTTGCAATCGCGCGGTCGATGACGAACACCTTTTCCGGAATTCGTCCCGCCGACCTTCCGGGTTTCATCGTGGCCGAATTCTGTGGTGCCATCGTCGCATGGATGCTGATGGGTTGGATGCTGCGCGCCGAAACCGGACAGTTCAGCGTTGCTGAAGGAACACCCTGATGAACGTCACCATCTACCATAATCCTTCCTGCGGGACGTCACGGAATACGCTGGCGATGATCCGGCAGGATAATCCGGCAGAGCGGCACCGAGCCGGAGATCGTCGAGTATCTGAAGACGCCGCCCAGCCGGGAGCGGCTGATCCAGTTGATCAAGGCGATGGGACTTTCGGCTCGCGGACTGCTGCGGGAAAAAGGCACGCCTTACGCGGAGCTGGGACTTGCCGATTCGAAATGGAGCGACGACCAGTTGCTTGATTTCATGCTGGCGCACCCGATCCTGATCAACCGGCCCATCGTCGTGACCGACAAGGGGACAAAATTGTGCCGGCCGTCGGAGGCGGTGCTCGAGTTGCTCGACAATCCCCTGGAAACCTTCATCAAGGAAGACGGCGAGGTCGTCACGCGCGGGAAGCCGTGACACGGCTTTTACCTCGCGGGATTGCGCGGCATAATACCGTATGGACCTAGCGCCTCGACTGAACCTGATGAACTGGCTGGTGAGCCAGGGCCTGACCGGAGCGGCCGAGAACGACCTCGTTCGCGGCTTCTGCGAGCGCTGTCGCGACGCGGGCCTCGACATCTCGCGCGCGATCGTCTTCATCGACACCCTGCACCCGATTTTCGAAGGTCGCGGGTTTCGCTGGAACGACATCGAGACCGACGAGGCCGACATCTTCGAATACGGGTCGTCCAGTGAGGGCGATGCCGCGCAGAACTGGCGGCGCTCGACCCACTACCATATGCTCGAGCATGGCAAAGACGAGATGCTGATCGATCTCGCCGAAAGCGGCTCGCTCGATTTCACCCAGGTCAGGGATCTCTGGGCCAAGGGCCATCGCCATTTTCTGGCCTTCGTGCACCGGTTCGGCGAGGCCGGCACCATCGGCGAGATGGACGGGGTGTACTCCTATTGGACGACGCGCAAGGAATCGGGCTTCAGCGAGCGCGAGCTTGCCGCGCTGCGCGACCTCGTGCCGGTGCTGGGGCTCGCGATAAAGTCCGCGGCGCAGGTTGACATCGCGCGCACGCTCGGCCGGGTCTATCTCGGGCGCGACACTGCCGAGCTGGTGATGCGCGGACGCATCGCGCGCGGCGTGTCCGAGCGCATCAAGGCGGTGCTGTGGTTCTCTGATTTGCGCGGCTCGACCGGCATCAGCGAGAGCATCGCGCCCGACGAGATCATTCCGTTCCTCAACGACTACGCCCAGGCCGCGATCGACGCGATCCACGAGGCCGGCGGCGAGGTGCTGAAGCTGATCGGCGACGGCGTGCTCGCGATGTTCACCAAAGACGACATGAGCGAAGCCAAGCGCGCCGCGCTGCGCGCCGAGCAATTATTCCGCAGCAACATGGGCGCGCTCAACGCGCGCCGCGGGGCGGACAACCGCCCCATCACCTCG
>DATAYZ010000062.1:0-48929 GCA_036272295.1 Steroidobacteraceae bacterium | reverse complement strand
CCCACGTCAATGACAAGCTCGAGCCCGCGCAGATGGTCGCTGCGAGCAGCGCCCTCCTGATGCTGAACGGCACTTCGGCCGCCATCGGCCCCGTGCTCTCCGGGAGCCTCATGACCGCATTCGGCCCGCATGCATACTTTGCGACACTGGGCAGCCTCACGGGCCTGCTGGCCGTGTACGACCTGTGGCGCAAGTACCGGCGCCGTCCCGTGCCGCCGACTCAGAAAGGTCCGTTCGTGCGGGCACAACCGCGTGCATGAGGTTTATGATCGCCTTGGCTGCGTGAGGTTCGAGGGATGATTCAGCTTGGCGTGGATTTCGGCGGCACCAAGATCGAGGCCGCGGCGTTGTCCGAGAGCGGCGAGTTCCTCGCGCGGGTGCGTGCGCCGAATCCCGGGTCCTACGACGCCGCGATCGGCACCGTGTGCGCGCTGGTCGATCGGGTGGAGGCCGCGGTCGGCGAAGCCCACACCGTCGGCGTCGGCACGCCCGGGTCGCCCTCCCCGCGCACCGGCCTGATCCGCAATTCCAATTCGGTCTGGCTCAACGGCCGCAATCTCAAGGCCGATCTCAGCGCCGCGCTCGGACGGCCGGTCCGCATCGCAAACGATGCCAACTGCCTGGCGCTGTCCGAGGCCGTCGACGGCGCGGCGCGGGATTCCAAGATCACCTTCGCGGTGATCATCGGCACCGGCTGCGGCGGCGGCCTGGTGATCGACAACCAGCTCGTCAAGGGCGCCAACCGCGTCAGCGGCGAGTGGGGCCACATCGCGCTGCCGCACACCGATCTCGAGCAGGACGAGCGGCCGCAGTGCTGGTGCGGGCGCTCGAGCTGCCTCGAAATGTGGATCTCCGGCAGCGGCATGCAGCGCGATCACCGGGTGCGGTACGGTGAGCTACTGACGGCCGAGGCCATCATTGCCGAGATGCGCGCCGGAAATCCCGACGCACGCGCAACGTTCGCTCGCTACGTCGACCGGCTCGGGCGCGGTCTCGGCGTCGTGTGCAACCTGGTGGACCCCGACACCATCGTGTTCGGGGGCGGACTGTCGAACGTCCGCGAGCTCTATGCCGCGTTGCCCGGCGCGATTCGGCCGCACGTGTTCTGCGATACCTGGTCCGCCGCGCTCATCCCCGCGCGCTGGGGCGACTCGTCGGGCGTGCGCGGCGCCGCGCGCCTGTGGCCGCTCCCGCCGCACGACGAGTCGCTGGCGATCACCGCGTCCATTGCACCCGCCCCGCCGATCCCGGCCGCAGCGCCAAGTCCGGCCGCTGCAGCAAACCCAGCCGTCGCGGCAAACCCTACCGTCGCGGCACAGCCAGCCGCCACGACAAACCCAGCCGCCCCGGCAAACCTAACCTCCGCGGCAAACCTAACCTCCGCGGCAAATCCAGCCGCAGGAGAGACTGCGGCCGCTCCCGCGAGTCCGGCCGCCACCGTAAATGTGGCCACCCCCTCGAGTGCCGCCATTGCAGCAAATCCTGCGGTCACGGCGGATGCCTCCCTCGGCGCATCCCCATCGGCGGCCTCCGTACCCGTCTTGACCGATGCCCTGGCGTCGAGCGGCGCACACGGCGCCCCCTTTGCGGCATTCGCCGGCGATGCGGCCACCATCACGACCGTGCTGGTCGATGCGCGGCGTAGATAGCAGACCGTGCGGCGCCGCTACGTGACGCTGGACGTGTTCACCGATCGGCCGTTCGGCGGCAATCCGCTGGCGGTGGTCCTCGACGCCGAGGGCTTGTCGAGCGCCGAAATGCAGGCGATCGCCACCGAGTTCAATTATTCGGAGACCACGTTCGTGCTGCCGCCCCGGCAGAGCACGCACACGGCCCAGGTCAGGATCTTCACGTCGCGCATCGAGGTTCCGTTCGCCGGCCACCCCAACGTCGGCACGGCCGTCGCGGTCGCGCGCGACCTGCAGAGTCGAGGGCTGGCCGTTCCGGCGCACTTCGTGTTCGACGAGCTCGCCGGTCTCGTGCACATCCGGCTGCAGCGCGAGGGCGGCACGGTCGTCGGCGCCGAGATAACCGCCCCCGAGCGCCTGTCGGTTCGCGCCGAGGTGGCCGTGCAGGATGCCGCCGAGTGCCTCTCCCTGCCGCAGGCCGACATCGTGGCGATCCACCATCGGCCGTGCGTCGTGTCGGTCGGGCTGCCGTTCCTCGCGGTCGAGGTCGCATCACGGCGCGCGCTTCGCAACGCGAAGCCGAGCTGGGCCGCGCATGAGCGCGTGCTGCCGCGCGTTGGAACGGACGCCGTTTACGCCTACTGGCGCGGCGGCGCCGACGGCGAGCTGCACGCAAGGGTGTTCTCGCCGCTCGATGCGACCATCGAGGATCCCGCGACCGGGAGCGCCACGGGTGCCGTCATCGCATTGCTCGCGAGCTTGGCTGAAAAGGCCGACGAGGATCGCTCATGGCGCGCTGAGCAGGGGGTCGACATGGGGCGAGCCAGCGTGATCATGGGTAGAACGGAAAAGCGCGGCGGGGTGGTGACCGGAGTCCACATTGCCGGAAAAGCGGTTCACATGATGCAGGGAGAGATGCTCTCGCTGTGACGAGCGGGCCGCCCAAAGGCCGGTTTGTGCTGCAGGCGCAACATTTTTGGCCAGACCAGGGTCCGGCCGGAAATCGATCCGCCCGCGTTGCCCGCTCCCCCATTTGGCCGTCCCCTCCCTCGGGCGATGCCTGGATTTACTGTGCAAATGCCCACAAGTCATAGGCGGTTGTCACCGAACCGTAATATTCTGCGCCGAAGATGACAGTGTGGATTCGAAGCGCCGGCAGCGGCGCATGGGTCCAAGAAGCCACATTCCGGGGATCGTCGTCAGGCACCGCACTCAACAGGCGCTGGTCAAGCGCCGGTGCGGTTTCGTCCAAAGGGAGCATTTGTGAACAAATTCAACCGCATAAGTCTCGCGGTCTCAGCCGTGTTGAGCAGTTGCGCGGCCGCGGCGGCAACCACCGCCGACGAAACGGCCACCTCGAGCGGAATCGAGGAAATCGTCGTCACGGCCCAGCGCCGCGCGCAATCGGTCCAGGACGTCCCCATCACCATCCAAGCCATCACCGGCGAGCAGTTGGGCCAATTGAACGTGTCGACCTTCGACGACGCCCTCAAGTATTTGCCTAACGTCACCTTCAGCTCGAACGGACCGGGTCAAGGCAACATCTACATGCGCGGACTGAGCGCGGGCTTTGCCGGCAACCAGTCGAGCGCGGCGATCGACCCGTTCCCCAATGTCGCGACCTATCTCGACGATCAGTCGATGACGTTCCCGGCACGCAACGTCGACGTCTACATGGCGGACATGGAGCGCATCGAGGTGCTGGAGGGTCCCCAGGGCACGCTGTTCGGCGGCGGTGCCGAGGCGGGCGCGATCCGCTACATCACCAACAAGCCCAAGCTCAACGTCACGGAAGGCAATGCGGATGCCTCCTACGGCGTCACCGCCCATGGCGACCCGAACACCGCCATCACGGCCACGATCAATCTGCCGCTGATTGCGGACACGCTGGCCGTGCGTGCCGTCGTCTTCAACGACCGCCGCGGCGGCTACATCGACAACGTGCCCAGCCAATTCACGCGCTTCGACTCGGATCTGGGTCCCCAGTCCTACCACCTGGCGAACCCGGCCGACTCGGCCACCGGCAACAACTACGCGATCGCGGGACGGGCCCAGAACCCGGTGACGTACCAGGGTGCCCGCGTCTCGGCGCTTTGGCAGATCAACGACAACTGGAATGTCCTGCTCCAGCAGACCTACCAGACCATGGATGCCGAAGGGACCGACGCCCAATACCCCTTGAGCTCCCAGGAAACGCCGCTCGGCCCCTGGGAGGAAACCTCCTTCGTGCCGGCCTTCGACAAGGACAAGTGGGAGAACACGGCCTGGACCGTCAACGGCAAGGTCGGCGATTTCAAATTGGTCTATACCGGCAGCTTCCTCGACCGCACGATCGACAACGTCGCTGATTACACCAATTACACCCGCTCGGCGGGCGGCTTCTACTACACCTGCGCCGGCGGCGGAGCCGCCATCGGCAACGGCGTGGGCCCGCTGAAATGTTATTCGCCGGTCCTGTCCTGGGACGACCACGTCGAGACCACCCATCAAAGCCACGAATTCCGGCTGAGCACGCCGGACGATTGGCGGGTGCGGGGGCTCGTCGGAGCATTCTGGGAGAAGCTCGACATCAAGGACGACATGAACTTCCTGTACAAGACGATCCCGTCCTGTACTCCGCAGAACCTCATTCTTTACGCGGCGGGCGATCAGGCGTGCACGGGCAACGTGATTCCCGCTCCGGGATATGCGGCGGTCGATCCGACCGAGCGCAACGACAACGTCGCATTCGGCGAGGACCTCGAGCGCGGCTACAAGCAGACGGCCTTCTTCACGTCGGTCGACTTCGATCTGATCCCGAAGGTGCTGACCTTGACCGGCGGCACGCGCTATTACGACTACAAGGAGAACTTCCACGGCTCGCAGTATTCGACCAGCACCGGATGCGCGGGCGTGCCGAACGGTCAGTGCGTCGGCTCGAAGCTCACGGACGCGACTCACGATGCGAGCTACAGCGGATTCAAGAGCCGCGCGAATCTGACCTGGCACATCATCCCGGACGCGATGGTCTACTACACGTTCTCGCAGGGCTTCCGCCCGGGTGCCGGCAACCGCAAGAACAGCGCCGAGGTCCAGATCGACGTGGATCCCGCGACGGGCCGGCCGACGGCGGGTCCGGACGCGAACCCGACCCTCGTCAAGCAATACAACAAGCCCTACACCTATCCGCCCGACACGCTGGTGAACAACGAGTTCGGCTGGAAGACGGAGTGGCTCGACCACCGCCTTCAGGTCAACGGCTCCGCCTACATCATGGACTGGAAGAACGTCCAAACCCTGATCTACAACCCGCCGGTCTTCGGCAACACGACGTTCGGCGTCGCCGGACCCGACTATAGGATCAAGGGCGCCGAGCTGCAGATCGTCGGGCGCGCCACCGAAGGCCTCACGCTGCAGGGCGCGATCTCGTACAACGACTCCAAGGAGACGAACTCTCCGTGCATCAAGTCGACCAACGCGGTCGCGGGCAACCCGACCGCGCTCGGCAGCTGCATCACGCAGGTCTGGTCCCCGATCCTGAGCGAGAACGTGGCGCTGCAGAACCCGCTCGGCAGCGTCGGCGCGACGCCGGCGTTCTCGCCGAAGATCGAGTACAACCTGCGCGCACGCTATGACTGGGCGTGGAACGACTACAAGATGTTCTTCACGGTCGGTGCGGAGCACATCGGCGACATGCAGAACGAGCCGAGCAGCTTCCAGTCCGGCGCGGGCGTGACCGTTCCGACGACGACCTGGCTGCGGTACGACCAGCCGGCGTACACGACGTACGACGCCACCCTGGCCGTGGCCAAGGACCAGTGGTCGGTCCAGGTATTTGGCCAGAATCTGAGCAACTCCGATGCAAGCCAGTTCACCTCGTCGGCGCAGTTCATCAAGGCGGAAGTGCCGCTTCGGCCGCGCGTGCTCGGGGTGAAGGTCGCGTTCAAGTTCTGAGGAAGCCCGGCGGGGGAGCCCCCGCGACTCATGCCCCCCGGACACGACGACCCATTGGCAAGGCTGGAATCCGCCAGCCGCTCCCGGCCGCAAGATGCGGAGGCGCATTACTTGCTGGGCCAGGCGCTCGAGGATCGAGGCCAGCTCGAGAAGGCGGCCGAGAGCTATGGCCGCGCCGTCGCCTTGCGCCCGGATCTCGCTGACGCGCACAACGACCTGGGGGCCGTGCTGCTGCGGTTGAAGCGGACGGAGGCGGCGATCGCGAGCTGTAGGCGCGCGCTCGAGCTTCGGCCCGGGTTCGCCGCGGCCATCGGCAACCTCGCCAATGCCGAGCGCGAGCGCGGGGCCCTTCCGGAGGCGATCTTGGGATATCGGAGCGTGATCGCGCTCGAGCCGGGACTGGCCGAGGCTCACAGGAACCTCGGAAGCGCGCTTCTCGAGAAGGGCGATGCCGAAGCGGCGATCGCGAGTCTCCGGCGGGCCCTCGAGCTGCGGCCCGAATTCGCCGCCGCCGTCACGCAGCTCGCGCGCGCCCTGTCCGCCCTGGGCCGCGCCGCGGAGGCGATCCCTCATTATGAGCGGCTGCTCCGGCTGCACCCGCGCATCGAGATCCTGGACGAGTATGCGGCGCTGCTCGCGGGACTCGGGCGCTACGCGGCGTCCGCCAGCATCTATGGCCGCCTGCTCGAGAGCGTGCCGGGCAACGCGCGGCTGCACGCGAACCTCGGGCACGTGCTGCACTGTCTCGGGGACTTTCGCGCCTCGGTCGAATGCTGCCGGCGGGCGCTCGAGCTGGAGCCGCGCCTGCCGGAAGGGTATCTGCACCTCGGCAACTCGCTCCTCGCCCTGAATGCATTGCACGAGGCCGACGCCGCCTACCGCTCCGGGCTCGAGGTCGCCCCCGATCACGCCGCGCTGCACACCGCGTATGCCATGGCGGCACGCGCCATGGGCCGGCTCGCCGATGCCGAAAAAAGCACGCGTCGCGCACTCGAGCTGCGCCCCGATGCGCCGGATACGATCGCGCTGCTCGGGAGCCTCGCGATCGATCACGGCCGCTTCGAGGAGGCCGAGGATTTGCTGCGCAAGGCGCTGGCCATGGACCCGGAATCACCCGAGGCGCTGACCGGGCTTTCCGCCGTGCGCAAGATGACGCGCGCCGACGCGCCGTGGCGCGATGCCGCGGAGCGCGCGTTGTCCCGCGGCCTGACCCTGGCGCACGCCGTCAACCTGCACCATGCGCTCGGCAAGTATTACGATGAGGTCGACGACCTCGACGCGGCGTTTGCCCACCATCACCGGGGCAACGAGCTGGCCCGCCGCACCCGGCCGCGCTACGACGGCCCCGCCATGACGGAGCGCGTCACGCGGATCCTGGCCTCCTTCGATCGAGGCGCGCTCGGCAGCCCGACGCCCGGCGCGGAGGTCTCCGAGCGCCCGGTCTTCGTCGTCGGGATGCCGCGATCGGGCACCAGTCTGACCGAGCAGATCCTCGCTTCGCACCCGCAGGTCCACGGCGCGGGCGAGCTCCTCTACTGGATCTTCGCGGCGGATGCCGAGGCCAGAGCGCCCGCCGAGCAGCGCACCGCCACCATTGCCAGGCTCGGTCGCGACTATCTCGAGGGGATCGCATCGCTCGCCCCCGAAGCCTCCCGCGTGATCGACAAGCTGCCCGCCAACTTCCGCCACCTCGGCCTCCTCCACGCCGCCCTGCCGGGCGCACGGTTCATTCATATCGAGCGCGACCCGCTCGATACCTGCCTGTCGATCTATTTCCAGGGGTTCTCCGCCGCGCACCCCTACGCGACCAGCTTCGGCGATCTGGCGCACTACCACCGCGAATATCGGCGCCTGATGGCGCACTGGCGCGCCGCGCTCCCGCCGGAGACGCTCCTCGACGTGCGCTACGAGGATCTGGTCGACGATCCCGAGACCTGGAGCCGCCGCATGCTCGCTCACATCGGGCTTCCATGGGATCCGCGCTGTCTCGAGTTCCATCGCACCGAGCGGCCGGTGTTGACGGCGAGCAACTGGCAGGTGCGCCAGCCGATCGGCAGGGGCTCGATCGGGCGGTGGCGCCGCTATGAGCGCTTCATCGAGCCGCTGCGCCAGGCGCTCGGCGGCCAGGAGCCTGCCGGCGCTTGAATGAATCTACGCTGCCGGGAGTCCGGGCGCCGCCGGGTCGCGCATCTCGAGCCCATGTCCGCGCGGCCCGGCCTCGCGCGCCCACAGGAGCAGCGCGCAGATCAGCGCCGCGATGCTGAGCAGGAAGAAGAACAGCAGCATCACGTCGTAGCCCGCCGGATTCGCGGCGCCCGCGCCCGCGCGGTCCGCGAGCCACCCGGCGGCGAGATTCGAGAGCGCCATGGCAAGCGCCTGGATCAGCGTGATCAATCCGAGCGCGATGCCGAGCCGCCGCGGCTCGACGATCAGAGTGGTGGCGGGCCAGATCACCGCAGGCACGAGCGAGAAGCTGATGCCCATCATGACGGTGGAGATCCAGAGGCTCGCGTTCGTGAGGCCGAGGAGCACGAAGGTCAGCGGCAGCAAGACGGTTCCGAACGCGAGCATCAGGGACCGATGGCCGAAACGGTCGGCCACCAGACCGAAAAACGGCGTCGCGAATACCGCGGCAAAAAATACCCAGCTGTTGGCGACGCCGGCGTCCGCGAGCGAGAGGCCTTTCGCATGCTGGAAATACTCGATCGCGTAGGTCGTTCGAAACGGAAAGAACACCGCGGCATAGAGCACGTGCAGGCCGAGGATGCACCAATACGACAGGTCGAAAGCCAGCCAATGGCGCTTCGCGCCCGCCGCCTCGTGCACGGCGCCCGCCGCGCCCCGCGCTGCCTTGCGCCGCCGATCCAGCGAGAAATAAACCACGGTCGCGGCGAGGCCCGCCGCGGTGATCGCGGTCCCGAGCCAGAGCGGCGGCTGCCATCCGCGCTCGTACAAGGGGCGCGCCCAGGCGGTGGACGTGTCGACCGAATACGACCCCACCCGCGCCAGGCTCAGGTAGAACGCGGTCGCAAGCGCGATGCCGCTGCGCGGGAACCACTGCGCCAGCCCCGCGATCAGCGCGATGAATATCGACCCCTCGCTGACGCCGAACACGAAGCGCCCGGCCACCATGAGCTCGTATGGAACGCCGATCGCCGTGAGCGCCGCGCCCGCCACGCCGATCGCGGCCGACCACAGCGCGACTCGAGCCGGACCATGGCGGTCGATCAGGATCCCGCTGATCAACGCCAGCACGGCGTTCGGAATGCTGATGATGCCGTTCAGCATGCCGAGCTGCGACTGGGTGAAGCCGCGCTCGCGATGCAGGAGGTCCGCGATCGGACCGATGACGTCATCCTCGTAGTAGCTGCTGCACACGGCGAGCGCCGCGAGCACGAGCACCAGCCAGCGCAGAGGCGACGCCCCTTCCCCGAGCGCGGTGCCGCCCGCGCGTCCCCTCCCCTGACTCACTTCGTCAGCCCCCTTTTCGCGCCGCACTAACGCTTCGCGCCGCACTCTTACGCTTCGCGCCGCCTTCTGACGCTGTGCGCCGCACTTTCACGCCATCTACACGTACCGCGCACCCTGCCGTGCGAGCTCCTTCTGGACCGCGCCCACATCGAGCCGGTCGAACGGCTCGTCGCGCCGGAGGGAGATCGCGGCCGCCGTGCCCGCGCCCTGGCCGCTCACGGCGCAACACATCATGTTGCGCGCGGAGGCGTGCGAGATCCGGTCGCCGCCGATCGAGCGGCCGGCCACCAGCAGGTTGGCGACGCCCTTCGGGACGAGCGCGCGGTACGGAACGTGCCAGTAGCGGCCCGTGGTCGGCAGAATGAGTATGCCGAAGCCGTCGATGAACTCGGGGAAGATGCCGATGGCGTCGTCGAAGCGCGCCTGCTCACGCACGTCCGTGCCGGTGAGGTTGTAGAGCGCGTCGATCTTGCGGGTGTCGCGGATCCCGAGCGTCATCCCGAAGTTGCGCAACTTCGCGTCCTCGCAGCCGGGCATGAAACCGCGCAGCGCATTGACGGCGTGAATGGCTTCGCGTCTCCCCCGCATCTCCCCCGCGGTCAGGTCGTTGGGGTCGGTGCCGTCGATCTCGGGAATGTGCACGAGGTTCAGGTAGGTGAGATCGCCCTGATCGGTCACGGTCCCCCAGGTGCCCGCGATGGTGTGCAGGTTCGGGGGAATGAGGCCGGCCTCGAGCGCCTGCTTGAACGGCTTGCGCAGGAACGGGGAGAACAGCGCGTCCTCCTTGCCGGTCGTCTCGTAGTCCCACTCGCCGTTGCCGGACCAATCGGCGTAGGTCTGCGGATCGGCCTTCACGGAGTCGATGAACTTGCGCTTGTTGACGCCGCTCATCGAGAACATCACCGACACCGCCATCATCTCGGCCTTGGGCGACTTGCGGAACGGCGCGCCCGCCCGGCTGGCGATGTCGGCATCGCCCGTCGCATCGATCACGCGCTTGGCGAGGATGGCCTCGCGCCCCGCCTTGCTCTCGACGATGACGCCGCGGATGGCGCCGCCGTCCATGATGGGCGCGACGCACAGACGATGCAGGAGCGGCGTGATGCCCGCCTCCTCGACCAGTACGTCGGCCACCCACTTGAACATCTCGGCGTCGAGAGCCTGGCTCAGCGATTGCGGCTCGGGGCTCGCCGCCCCCATCGACTTGGCGCGCTGCTCGAGCTCGGGGCCGATGCCCTCGCAGTCGACCGTGTGCTCGTGCCGATACCAGGCGAAGCCTTCGACCCCGACCTGGGTGATGTTGCCGCCGAAGCAGCCGTTGCGATCGAGGAGCGCGGTTCGAGCCCCGGCACGGGCCGACGCCAGCGCCGCCGCGAGGCCCCCCGGACCGCTGCCGACGACCAGCACGTCGGTCTCTAGCACCACATCGATGCTGCGGGCGGGCTCTTCGATCTTCTTCATGGGATCAGCCTTCGGGTAAAAGCGGAAGTCTACCGCGTCCCGCCCCGGCCGCGCCGGGACCCCGGGCGCCGGCATGCGGGCGCCGAGACCTGAGGGCCTGGGCGCCGGCGCAAAATCGAGCTCGCTGTCATAAAACCGTCATGCCGATCGGGCACCTGTACAATTCCGTCTGGGCTCGAATGCCCGCCTCCGACAACAATGAGCGCGACCTTCACCGAACCCGAGCCACACGCGGCAACCTCTCCCCTCGAGCTCGAGATTCGGCGCGTGCGCGATCTTGCCAAGAGCGGGCAGCACGCGCCGGCGCTCGAAGCGGCCGAGGCCCTCGCGGCCCTGCATCCGGAGAACCGCGATGCCCTCTATCTCATCGCATTGAGCCAGCGGTTCCTCGGCCGGATCGCGCCTGCGCTCGCGACGCTCGAGCGCCTCGGCAAGGCCCACCCCGCATACAGCCGTCTCCACCAGGAGCGCGGCCACTGCTACGTGGCGCTGCGGGATGCCCCGCGCGCCATCGACGCATTCCTGCGGGCGGTCAACATCAACCCGGCGCTGCCGCAGAGCTGGAGCATGCTCGAAGGGCTTTATCGCATGACCGGCGATCGGGCCAACGCCGCGACCGCCGCCAGCCATGTAAGCGCGCTGAAGAAGCTGCCGCCGCAGGTCGTCCGCGCCACCAGCCTGTTCTCGGACGGCGACCTGACGCCGGCGGAGAGCATCGTCCGCGCATTCCTGCTCGAGCACGGCGACCATGTCGAGGCCATGCGCCTGCTCGCCAAGATCGGCATCGCACGCGGCGTTCTCGACGATGCGGAGCTGCTGCTGGACGCGGTGCTCAGCGTCGCGCCCGACTACCGCGCGGCCCGGCACGACCATGCGCTGGTTCTCGTCGAGCGCCACAAATATGCGCGCGCGCGCGAGGAGCTGGAGCGACTGCTCGCGCTCGAGCCGGAGAATCGCCAGTACCGGACCCTGTACGCCACGGCCTGCGTCGGCGTCGGCGAGCACGAGAAGGCCATCCCGCTCTACCGCGCGCTGCTCGAAGGCGCGCCGCGCCCCGCCGATCTGCACCTGTCGATCGCGCACGCGCAGAAGGCGCTCGGCCGTGCCGCCGAGGCCGTCGAGTCCTATCGCGCGGCCGCCGCCGCCCAGCCGAGCTTCGGCGATGCCTACTGGAGCCTCGCGAATCTCAAGACCTATCGATTCCTGGACGCGGAGATCGAGCGCATGCGCGCCGCAGAGGCCGCGCCCGGGACCGCCCTGGTCGACCGGTATCACCTGTGCTTCGCGCTCGGCAAGGCCTACGAGGATCGCGGCGGGTACGCCGAGTCCTGGCGCTACTACGAGCGCGGCAACGAGCTGAAGCGCTCCGAAAGCCGCTACCGGCCCGAGATCCTCGAGGGCAATACGCGCCGTCAGATCGCGGTGTGCACGCGCGAGTTTCTCGCGGGGCGCGCGGGCTGGGGCGCGCCGGCGGCCGACCCGATCTTCATCGTCGGATTGCCGCGCGCCGGATCGACCCTCATCGAGCAGATCCTTGCCTCGCACTCGATGGTCGAAGGCACCCAGGAGCTGGCCGACGTCCAGCGCATCGTGCACGAGCTGCAGGGACGCGATCCGGATCTCGACGATCCGCGCTACCCCGGGGTGCTGGCGGACCTGGGCGCCGGGGACTTGCTGCGCCTCGGCCAGCGGTATCTCGCCGATACCCGCATCTATCGCACCGACAAGCCGCGCTTCGTGGACAAGATGCCGAACAATTTCCGGCACATCGGCCTGATCCACCTCATCCTGCCGAATGCGAGGATCATCGACGCGCGCCGCGACCCCATGGCCTGCTGCTTCAGCAACCTGAAGCAGCTGTTCGCCAACGGGCAGGAGTTCACCTACGGCATTCCCGACATCGCGCGCTATTACCGTACCTATCTCGAGCTCATGGGCCACTGGGATCGCGTGCTGCCGGGCAGGATCCTGCGCGTGCACCATGAGGACGTGGTCGCCGATCTCGAGGGCAGCGTGCGCCGCATGCTGGAGTTTTGCGGACTCCCGTTCGAGCCCTCCTGCATCGAGTTCCACAAGACCGAGCGCAGCATCCGCACCGCGAGCTCCGAGCAGGTGCGGCGGCCCATCTATCGCGAGGGCCTGGACCAGTGGAAGCACTTCGAGCGCTGGCTCGGCCCCTTGAAGGATGCGCTCGGCGACGTGCTCGAGAGCGATTCGCGCCCGGCGGTGCGCGCCTCGTGAAGCCCACCGACACCCACGCCACCGACGCCCACGCCGCCGACAGCCGCGCCGGCGGCCCGGCGACGGAGGGCAGCGACAGCCGCGCCGCCTTGCGCGGCGGTTACGATCTCGCCGTGGTCGGTGCGGGCATCGTCGGTCTCGCCTGCGCGCGCGCCGCCGCCTTGCGCGGGCTCAAGGTCGTGGTCATCGACCGTGACGCACAGGCGAACGGAGCGTCGGTGAGAAATTTCGGATTCATCACCGTGACCGGCCAGGAGCGCGGCGCAACCTGGGAGCGTGCGCGCAGGACCTGCCGGATCTGGCAGGACGTGGCGGCACGGGCCGGCATCCCGATCGCGCACCGCGGCCTCTGGCTGCTGGCCCGCCGGCCCGAGTCGCTGCCGCTGCTCGAGGCCTTCCTCGGGACCGAGATGGGCGAGGGATGCGAGATACTGACGCGCGACGCGGCGCGCGTCCGCTGTCCGGACCTTGCCGGGGCCGATCTCGAGGCCGTGCTCGTGAGCTCCATCGACGTTCGGGTCGAGTCGCGCGAGGCCATCCCGCGGGTTGCGGCGTGGCTCGAGGAGAGCCAGGGCGTAACGTTCCTGCGGCGCACCGCGGTGCGCTCGATCGAGCCTCCGCGGATCGAGACCTCGCGCGGCACCGTGCGTGCCGCCCGGGTGGCGGTCTGTCCCGGCGACGACCTGAGCTCGCTCTATCCCGAGCGCATCGCGCGGTACGGCGTCACCCGCTGCAAGCTGCAGATGCTGCGGCTCGCGAGCCCCGGATTTCGACTGCCCGGCTCGGTGATGTCCGAGCTCGGGCTCCTGCGCTACTCGGGATATTCCGCCCTGCCGGAGGCGGCGGCCTTGCGCGCGCGCCTGGAGCGCGAGCAGCGCGAGCATCTCGAGCATGGCATTCATCTCATCGTGGTGCAGAGCGCGGACGGCAGCCTCGTCGTCGGCGACAGCCACCACTATGCCGACACGCCGGACCCGTTCGGGAGCGAGCGTGTCGACGAGCTCATCCTCGAGGAGTTCTCCGCGGCGACCGGACGGCCGGCACCGCGCACGCTCGAGCGCTGGGTGGGAACCTACACCTCGTCTCCGGAGCGCACCATGTTCGTGGACGCTCCGGAGCCCGACGTTCGCCTGGTCATGGTCACCAGCGGATCCGGCGCATCCACCGGCTTCGCCCTGGGCGAGGAAGTCGTCGACGATTTGTTCGCAGAGCGCGCCCGCGCGGGAGCCAGCTGATGTCCATTCACGACCGCTTCGATCTGGTGATCTTCGACTGGGCCGGAACCATGGTGGATTTCGGGTGTCTCGCGCCGACCGCCGCGCTGCGCGAGGTCTTCGCGCGCCGCGGAGTGGCCTTGACCGACGCGCAGGCACGGCGCGACATGGGCAAGGCGAAGATCGACCACGTGCGCGCGCTGTTGCGTGAGCCGCTCGTGGTCCGCGCCTGGGTGCAGGCCCGGGGGGCCGCTCCCGCGGAAGGCGACGCGGCGTCGCTGATGACGGATCTCGGGCCGTTGATGCGCGAGCAGGCGGCGCGCTCCGCACGCCTCATCGACGGCGCGCGCGCGACCGTCGATTCGCTCCGGGCGCAGGGCATCAAGATCGGATCCTCGACCGGCTATACGCGCGACATGATGGCGCCCGTGCTCGAAGAGGCCGCCAGGCAGGGCTACGTCCCCGATCACCTGGTCTGCTCGGGCGACACGCCGACCGGGCGGCCGTCGCCGCTCATGATCTACAAGGCGTGCGCCGAGCTCGGCGTTTGGCCGCTGTCGCGGGTGGTCAAGGTCGACGACACCGAAGGCGGCGTGGCCGAGGGCCGTGCGGCGGGCTGCTTCACCGTCGGCGTCGCCGCGTCCGGCAACGGCGTCGGGTTGTCCGCCGAGGCGCTGCGCGAGCTGCCCGAGAGCGAGCGCGTGGCCCGCATCTCGGCGGCGGAAAAGTCACTGCTGGCCGCCGGGGCCGACGTGGTCATCGACAGCGTCGCCCGCCTCGTCCCCGTCCTCGAGTCCGCCGGCCGCTGAGCCGACCGCCGCGTCCGGCGCTGCGCGCGCCGGGGCGTCCGCATCGTCCTCCGGCCCGCTCACGGCCTGCACGGGCTCGGCGCCGGCGCCCACCGTGCCGTCGATCTCGCGCCACAGCGCCGCGAACATCTGCGCCGCCGCGCTCTGCGGCGCATACGCGGGCAGGGGCATGCGGCGCACGCTCATCCGCTCGATCTCGCTCCAGTACGGGATCTCGGCGGCCAGCAGCGTGGGGTGCTCGCGCCGCGCCGCCTCGATGACCTCGCGGTGCAGCGACTTGCGCCGGTCCACCATCGAGAAGAACGGCAGCAGCGCGAGGTCGGTCCAGCCGGCCCGCGCGATGAACTCCTGGAGCTGCACCAGCATGCGCAGCGACAGCGGCGTCGGCACCAGCGGCACGACCACCGCGTCGGCGGCGCGCAGCACGTTCTCCGACAACAGCGAGATGCCGGGCGGACAATCCAGGAACAGCGCGCCGTAACGCTGACGCAAGGCGCGGCTCATCTTGAGCAGGCGCTCCGTGGGCCGCTTGCGCTGGCTCAGGTGCACGTCGAGGTTGCGGTACGACAGATCCGACGGCAGCACGTCCAGCCGGTCATGGCCGCTCGACACCACCAGCTCGGGCAGCTCGCGCTTGCCGCTCACGAGCTTCTTGGCGGACACGTGCTCCTTCGCCTCGGCGCGCAGGACGTAGCTCGCCGCACCTTGTGGATCCAGGTCCCACAGCAGCGTCGCCTGGCCTGCTGCCGCACAGAGATAGGCGAGGTTGACGGCGGTCGTCGTCTTGCCGACGCCGCCCTTGATGTTGGTGATCGCGACGATCTTCATGGGTTCGAACGCCTGCCCTGCACGGGCCTCACCGCGCGCTGCGCCAGGTCGAGGAGGCGGTCTGCAGCAGCTGGGTGTTCTTGAGCAGCGCCGCCTCGAGCAGATCCGCCTGCGCGGACGCCCGCTGCCAATCCCCGGCCTCGACCGCCTCGGTGAGGCCGGGGAATTCCAGGTGGGCGTAGGTGTAGCGCGCCGCATACAGCAGGTGCTCGAACCAGGGCCGGCCGGGGATTCCGTCGGGATCGAGCCAGTTGGATTCCACCCGGAACAGATCCTCGTTGATGCGGCGGATCTGCTCCGGGTTGCTGTTGCCCGACTCGAGATCGCGCAAGCTCCGCTCGCGCAGCTCGGTGCCCGCCTTGGTGAAGTCCGCGATGCGTCCGTACAGCCGCGCGAAGAGCTGCGCGTGCCCCGCTCGGCCGGGTGGGGATGCGCGCTCGAGCTCCGCCAGGAATCGGTGCAGCGCCGCGCCGTTCGCGCCGTAATCGAACGGCAGGACATCGGAGTTCGCGAGCCGCAGCGCCACGAGTCCCCAGATGCGCGTCAACGCGGTGTGGTACGCAAAGTTCGGGTCGCCGATGTGCGTCATCCAGTAATGGTCGTCGTAGGCGGAGTGATACACGCCGTAGTCGCCGGTGAATCCGAGATTGATCACCGGGCGCCCGAGATGGTTCAGGAACACCGTGTGATCCGACCCGCTGCCGATCCGCGTCTCCACGAGGTCCGCATCCGCCGGCGGCTTGCTCAGTTTGCCGTCGCGCATCGAGGTAGCGCGCCACGACTCATAGAGCGATTTGCCGGTCGGGGCGGTCACGTCCTTGCTCGCCTGCAGCAGCATGGGAGCGAGCGAGGCGACGGCCGTCGGCTCGAACGACAGCCCGGCGGGTCCGGCCGTGGTCGCGGCGCCGGAGACCGCCTCGTCGACGTTGAGGTAGGCGACGAGATTGCGGCGCAGCTCGTCCGCGAACTGCTCGCCCCACTCCGTCGAGCCGGTCAGCGCGTACTCCTCGCCGTCCCAGCTGCACACGATCAGCGTGCGCCGCGGACGCAGGCCCTTGCGCGCGAGCTGACCGAGCGAGCGCGTCAGCTCCATCATTGCAGCCGTGCCGCTCACGGGATCGACGCCGCCGTATACCCAGGCATCGCGATGATTGCCGAGCAGCACCCATTCGTCCGGCAGCTCCGCGCCGCGGATGCGCGCCTCGACCACCGTGTAGGGCTTGATGCTCTGGTCCATGTCGACGTGCACGTGCACGCTGACCGCGCCGGTGAGCCGGTAGGTGATGGGCAGCGAGCCGCGCCAGTCCGCCGGCGCCTCCGGCCCGTCCATGCGCTCGAGCAGCGGCTTGGCGTCATGCCAGGACAGCGGCAGCGCGATGATCTTGGGCAGCGAGCGCGCCTCGGCGAGCGGCACCCGCTTGGCGCCCGGGACCGAAGCCCAGCCCGGCGTGGTCGGATCGCCGGGCACGATGAAGTCGTAGGTGATCGCACCGTGCTGGATGTGCGTCTCGGGCCCCCACGGGCCGTCCGGGAACACGGTTCCGCGCGAGTATCCGTCGTCCTTGGGGTCGGAGTAGATCAAGAGCGCCGCGGCACCCTCGCGCTCGGCGGTCAGCGCCTTGAATCCGCGATAGCTGTACGGATTCGAGTAGCGGACGATGACCACCTTGCCTTTGACGCTGATGCCCCGCTGCTTGAGCAGCGCGTAGTCCTCGGGATTGCCGCTGTGCGCATACAGCAGCTCGGCGGTCACGTCGCCGGATGCCGAGTAGCCGAAGTAAGCGGGATCGATGCGCGGATTGCGGGTGTCGGGATCGGAGGCATAAGGCAGCTCGCGGAGCGCAGCCTTGTAACGGACCGGTGCGGTCATCTCCAGCGACACGGCGCGCGGGGTCGAGTGCAGGACGTCATAGCGCCGCAGCGTCACGTCCTCCCAGCCCTGATTGCGCCACTCGCGCGCGATGACCGCGGCCAGGCGGTTGTTCTCGGGCGAAGCGGCCGGATGCGGGTTGGCCGTGAACATGCGATGCCACGCACGTGCGCGGTCGGGCGAAGGGATGGCCTGAAATTGTCCTTCCAGCTCGCGCTCCGCGGCCGAGTGCGCCGGCGCGAAGCCCATGATCGGCTCGCCGCCGGAAGCGGGGCGGGTCTGGGTAAGGGCGGGAAACGGCAGCAGCGCCGCCAGCAGCATCGATACGATTGACGTGGACGTGATGCGCATGGCGGGCTCGCGCAGAATACCCGAAACCGGCGAAGCCGTGCTCGGCTTCACCGGCTGCCGCGGGGGGAGCGCGCCGGCACCGCCTCGTGAAGGCGCGGCGCGGCTCCCTAGGGGCGGCTCCCGGACACCACGAATCCCGCCCAATAGAACGGGCTGGCATAAGACGCGCCGCCGTGATTCGAGGCTCGCAGCGCGCGCTGGGCCCGCTGCAGCCCGAGCGCCGCATCGCCGTGGGCGGCATCGAACGACGCGTAGAACAGGCGCATCAGCTCCGCGGTGCTCACGTCCTCCACCGGCCACAGGCTCGCGACCACGCGCCGCGCGCCGCGCCGCTCGACCAGGGCGCTCAGGCCCTCGATCTCGCGCCCATCGTCGGTGCGCGCGCCGCCTAGGCCGGTCTCGCACGCCGAGAGCGTCACCACGTCGAGGCCGCTGAAATCGAGCGAAGCCAGGGTGTCGAGCGTCAGATGCGAGCCGTCCCCGAGCAGCAGGAAGGACCTCAGCGCATTGCCGGGGCGCAGCCGGAAGTGCGTGCCCACGTGGAGCACCGAAAAGTCGCGCGGGCCGCGCAGCAGATCCATGAAGCGCTGCCCGGTGAATGCGGCATCGGCGAAGCCCTCGCCCGCGAGCACGCCCTTGCCGACGCTCGACGCCGCGCAGGGCGCCTGCCCGGCGTGCAGGCCCACGATGGGGCCGCGCACCACGTAGCAAAGCTCGTCGGCGACCGCCGGCAGCGCCGGAAATCCCGCGACCGCCTGCGTCACTCCGAGCCCCCGAACCTGCGATGCCGCCGCGGGCAATCGTCGCGGCGCGCTCGTCTGCGGTGCCGGCGCATAGATCTGGATCGCGTACTTGTCCAGCAGGTAGTGCTGCCCGTCGGAGAGCGCGGCGACCGGCACGTAGCGCAGCGATCCGTCGAGCCATAGCACCAGCCGGTGCGCGTGGTGCGACTGCGCGAACTCGTCCACCGGCCTTGCGATGCTGTCGTAGACCTTGCGCGACAGCGCGGTGGCATCGTCGCGCCGCGCGATGGTGTCGAGCAGCTCGCCGATGTCACGCTGCAACCCGGCCTGCTCGACCGGGATGCTGAGCTCCTGCTGGACGCCGCGCGCCGTCATGAGGATGCGCAAATGCTTCTCCGTGAGCAGGTAGACGGCGAATGCCGTATCCTCTCCGAACGCCGCGGCGGTGCGCGCCAGGGCCGGCGCGGCGAAGGTGGCCGGCGCCTCGGGCGCGGGTGCGGCGGCGGCGCTCTTCAGCAGGTCCTCGATGCGCTCGCTGCGCTCCCCCTCCTCCGCGCCCTTGCCCGCGAGCAGGGATTGCAGCCGCCGGCGCTCCTCCGGGCTGATCTTGCCGGCCTCCTCGAGGCCGGAGAGCCGCGTGACCTCCGCGCTCGAGTCGGCGTGCGCGGCGCGCGCGTAGGACCCTTCGAGAGCGCTCTCCTCGTCGGTCAGCAGCGCCGGCCGCTCGGAGGACAGCACCGCCTCGCGCAGCCCGAATCCCCTGAGCTCCTCGGCTTTCATGAGCCCGAGCACCGCGAGACCCTCGTCGGTGCGCCCCTGCTCGAGCAGCCAATCCGCCACGGTCCGGTACGCCGGAACCTTGTCGCGCAGGAAGCCGGAATCGAAGCGCCGGTCCTCGCCGAGGAAGTGGCTGCGCTCGTTCTCGATCTGCGTGAGCGCCTCCTTGCCGAAGAAGATCGCGAGCTTGGTCTCGCCGCGGCCGCGCAAGACCGTCGCGAGCTGAAAGTATGCCTGGCGCAACGGATCGGGGGCGCCGGTATCCTCGGCCGCCGCGACGGCGCGCACCGCGAGGCGCCGTGCCTCGTCGCCGTCCGAGCGCCCGAGCGCCAGCCGGCTCAGGTTCACCAGGATGGCGGCGCGCAGGGCCGGCGGCGTATCCGGGGCGCGCTCGAGATACCGATTGATCTCCGCACAGCTCGGGGCATGATCCGGCGCCGTGAGCTCGCGGTCACACAGCTCGTTCAAGACGCGCAATATCGCCGGGTGAGTCTCGGGCAGCTTGGAGCGCAGCAGCGCAAGGGCATCGAAGAGCTCGTCGCGGCTCGGCCGGCCGAGCTCGGCCTCGGCGCGCGAGTGCTCGAACTCCAGCCACGCCCTCTCGATCGCCAGCGTCGGATCATTGCCGGCCGCCTCCAGGCCCTGCGCGAGCGTGCTCTCGGCCGCCGCCGTGTCGCCGAGCGTCACCTGCAGCGCGCCGAGGTCGCGGTAATAGTCCACCAGCGTGGATCGGTCGACGTCCTTGCGGTTGGCGGCAAGAATGACGCCCGCGCGCTCGAAGCGGTGCAGGGCCTCGGGGATGAGGCCGAGCTGATGCTCCGAGCTGCCGAGCACCTGCAACACCGGCACGAGCCGCGGGGCCGACGGGCCGAGCGTCGCTTCGCCGATGTCGAGCGCCCGCTCCGCCTGCTCGCGCGCCTCCGCGGCGCGGTTGCGCTCCTCGAGCAACGCCGCGAGCTGGAAGCGAGCCGCCAGATGGTGCCGCTGCAGCGGTCCCTGCATGCCCTCCGCGAGCTCCACGGCGTGACGCAGCGCGCGCTCCGCGTCGTCGTACTCATCGAGCCTCTCGAGGATGCGGCCAAGCAGGGCATAGCCGGTCACGAGCTGCTGCGCCCCCCTTTTGATCTGGCCCTCGATGCGCAGCTGCTCTTCCGCGTGCCGGCGCGCATCCGCGTAGCGCTCCTGGCGAAACGCGACGTTGGTCAGCGCGTTCTCGATGGCGGCGCCGGCCTCGCTCACGGTGTCCCGGTTCTGGACCAGGATGTCATGGGCTCGACCGAGATCGCGCTCGGCGGCCGCGAACTCGCGTAGCGCGAGCTCTGCCTGAGCCCGGCCGACCAGCACCTTCTGCAGCTCGATGCGATCCTTGCCCGGGTGGCGCTCGCGGACCTCGAGCGCCTCGCGCCAGGCGGCGACGGACTCCGCCAGCCGGCCCTGCCGCATGTAGATCCAGGCGTACGCGACGTGGATGTCTCCGAGCGGCTCGCCGTATTTTCCATGGTGCTTCTCGAGAATCGGCCGCGCGAACTCCAGCACCGGCAGCGCTTCGTCGAACTTGTCCATGTACGCGATCAGCGGCGTCGCGAGCGAGGCCGTCCACCACGCCATGTCTGCCGAGTCCGCGCCGCGCTCGCGCGCGACGCGCGGAATGGTCGCGCAGAGGATGGCGAAGGCCGCCGTGGGATCGGTCTCGTTCTGCGCCTCCACGTGCCGCTTGAGCTCGGCGATCGGGACGTGCTCGTCGACCGCCTGGGTGTCCGCGGATGCGCACGACGGCGGCAGCGAGAACGAGGCGGGCGCTCTGGCGTGACCGCTCGTCGCGGCGCCGCCGGCGGAATCGGTGCGCGGCGCGGTCCCGGCTGCGGCGCCGGCGCCGCCCGCGGCCGCCATCGCGGCGGCGGCGACCAGCAGCAAGGCGACGGGCCGAGGCCGCGGGTTTGGCATGGCGCCCTTCAGCGGGCCGAAGGCGCGTCGATCTCGACGACCAGCGCGCCGTCCGCCGGGATCGGAATGTGGTGACGCTCGAGCACCTCGCGCGCCTCGCCCGTGAGCGGCTGCGGCAGATCGGCATCGATGCCTTCGTGCCCGAGCCGCCGGTAGCCGACGGCATGGATCCCCGCGGCGCCGAGCTCGTCGGTGAGCCGGCGCTTGAGCGCGGCCGGATCGGCGGATTGCAGGTGCACCACGCCGTTCTCGGTGCCGCGGAACGTCTCGGCCGGGTGCCTCGGCAACAGCAGCACCGCCGCGACCGCAAGTGTCGCGGCCGCCGCGGTCAGGGTCGCCCGCCGCCCCCCGAATCGGCGCCGCCCGGCCGCCGGCACGCCTTCCGCCGGCATCTTGCCTGCCCGCGCGCGCCCCGCGTGAACGCCTGAGGCTTGCGCGGCCTGCCCGGCTTGCCCGGCTTGCGGAAGCAATCCGGCGGCGCGGGCCCGCGCGATCAGCTCCTCCTCGCGCCGCGGGTCGATGATCGCCACCTCGGTGCGTGCGTCGGCGGCCCGTGCGCCGCCCTGCTGCGTGCGAATGAGCTCGCGCAACGCGAGCGCCTCGAGCACGGCCGGCGATCGCACACCGTCGGCGGGCGCAGCGCCCGCGAGCGCATCGAGCCACGCCTGATCGTCTTCCACGCTCATGGTGCAAAGCTCACGGCCATCCACCCGGCTCGTGCGCCAGTGCGTACCAGTCCGCCAGATAGGTGCGCGCGCGCTTGCGGCACTGGGAGATGAACTCGCGGGTCGCACCCGGCGTGCGGTCGAGGAGGCTCGCGATGTCCTCCGTCGACAATCCATCCTCGACCACCCAGGTCATCACGTTGGCGTGCAAGGGATCCTCGTGTTGAAAACGACTCCACCCTTCGGCAAAGAACCGCGCCTGATCGGCGCGCCGGGCGGCCCGCTCCGGCGTGGGATTGCGCTCGATGGACATCTCCCAGACCCGCTGCGCCGCCTCGGCCGTCAGTCCGCTCTCATCCTCCATCGCCACCTCGCGTACCGGCTTGCGCAGGCGCTGGATGGCGCCGTGACGCAAAATGGTCTTGATCCACGGCAAGAGCTCGGATTCGCCGCGAAACGTCGCGCAGCGCCGCCACACCTTGATGAAGGTGTCCTGCACGAGATCGTGGCTGGCGTCGGCATCGCGCAAGATGCGCAACCCGTCGCGATGCAGGATCGCGAAGAACGCGCGGTCGATCTCCCGCAGGGCCTGCTCGATGGCGGCGCCTCCCTCACGGCAGGCGCGCATGAACGCACTCTTGTCCAACCTCGGCGGATCCCCGGTCTTTGCGCGGAACGCCCGATCATCATAGCGCGAAACCGGGGCCGGACTTTCTCAGGCTTTACAGAATTTCCCGTACAGCCCGCCGCCGTCCAGGCAGCCGTCCTTGTCGATGTCGAACACCAGCTGCTGACCGTTCGGCCCAGCCAGCACGACCTGCTTGCCGTCGATCTTGTAGCTGGCGCGGATGCGCTGCTGCATCATGTCCAGGGTCACCGAGTGGCCGGAGCCGAACTCGAGCTTGTCCATGACGAGCCCGTTGCCCATGCCGCCGCCTTTTGGCAGATACGTGCCGCTCAGGCTCGAGCCTCCGCACGCCACGACACCGATGGCGACGGCAGCGGCCGCAACGATGGCCGATCGACGCATCCAAGTCGCTCGATTCATGTCCCTCTCTCCTCTGGATTGCAAAGATCCCGTTGAGCGATCGCCCTGTTGCGGTGCGCAGTCCGGGCGCGTCGGCCGCTTCCGGCGATACAGGAGAGATGCGCCCCGGCGGATTTTGTCAGGACGCGGGCGGACGGCCGCGGCAGGGGGGCCCGGCCGCGATCAGTGGTTGTGCCGGGGGACGCCCTTGCTGGCGATGCGCTGGTACTTCACGGCCGGTTCGAGCACCGCGCCCGTCTCGAGCTGCCCCACCACGGCCCGCTGCAATTCCTGCCACGGCGTCTGGCTCGCCGGATGGGGATAGCCGCCGGCCGCCTCGAGCGCCCGGTGCCGCGTCTCCATTTCCCCGGCGGGCAGGAGCACGTTGCACTCGCATTTCCTGAGGTCCACCCGGACCCGATCGCCCGTTTCGAGCACCGCCAGGCCCCCGCCGACCGCCGCCTCGGGCGACGCATTCAGGATCGACGGCGATCCGGACGTGCCGGATTGGCGCCCGTCGCCGATGCACGGCAGGACGTGAATCCCCTGGGCGATGAGCTGAACCGGCGCCCGCATGTTCACCACCTCAGCGGCTCCCGGATAGCCGATCGGGCCCGCACCCCGCATGAACAGGATGCAGCTCGAATCGATCGCGAGCGAGGGGTCGTCGATGCGCGCGTGATAATCCTCGGGTCCGTCGAAGACCACCGCGCGCCCCTCGAAGGCGTCGGGATCGGCGGGGTTCGACAGGTAGCGCGTGCGGAATTCGGCGCAGATGACGCTCGTCTTCATGATGGCCGAATCGAACAGGTTGCCCTTCAGCACGAGGAAGCCGGCCTTGTCGGCCAGCGGCCGCTCGAAGGGACGAATCACCTCCGGCTCGCGGATCGCCGCGCCGGCGCAGTTCTCGCCGAGGGTGCGGCCATTCGCGGTCAATGCGTCGCGATGGATCAGCCCATGCTTCATCAGCTCGGCGATCACCGCGGGCACGCCTCCCGCGCGATAGAAATCCTCGCCCAGGTATTCGCCCGCCGGCTGCAGATTCACGAGCAGCGGCACGTCGTAGCCGTACGTCTGCCAGTCATCGATGGACAGCGGGGTGCCCGCGTGTCGTGCCAGCGCGACGAGGTGGATGGGCGCGTTGGTCGAGCCGCCGAGGGCCGAGTTCACGCGGATGGCATTGATGAAGGCCTCGCGCGTCAGGATGTCCGACGGCTTGCGGTCGGCATGGATCATCTCGACGATGCGGCGGCCGGTCTCGTAGGCGCACTCCTGGCGGTCGCGATGCGGCGCCGGGATCGCCGCCGAGCCCGGCAACGACATCCCCAGGGTCTCCGCCAGGCTGTTCATGGTGGTGGCCGTGCCCATGGTATTGCAGAAGCCGGTGGATGGCGCGGACGCCGCCACCAGCCGTATGAAGCCCGCGCGATCGATCTCACCCGCGGCATAGCGCTCGCGCGCGCGCCACACCACGGTACCCGAGCCGACGCGCTTGCCTTCGGCCCAGCCGTTGAGCATCGGCCCGACCGAGAGCGCGATCGCCGGGATGTCGACGGTCGCGGCGGCCATCAGGCAGGCGGGCGTGGTCTTGTCGCAGCCGATCGTGAGCACCACGCCGTCGATGGGATACCCGTACAGCACCTCGACCAGCCCGAGGTAGGCGAGATTGCGGTCGAGGCCGGCGGTCGGGCGCTTGCCGGTTTCCTGGATGGGATGCACCGGGAACTCGATCGGCACCCCTCCGGCATCGCGGATTCCGTCCCGGACACGCTCGGCGAGCACCAGATGATGCCGGTTGCACGGTGCGAGATCCGATCCCGTCTGCGCGATGCCCACGATCGGGCGGCCCGAATGCAGCTCCGCGAGCGTGAGCCCGAAGTTCATATAGCGCTCGAGATAGATCGCCGTCATGTCGGCGTTCTTAAGGTCGTCGAACCAGGCCCTGGAGCGCAGGCGGCGCGGCGTGGAGGGTGAGCTCATGCGGGTATCCCGTGACGGACGGGGCGTGCTCGAGATGCTTGGGACGGCGGCGGTGGAGCGCTCCCCAAAATTCGCCGCCCGCCATTTACTCAGACAAATTGCCACATGCGGCCGGTATTGGCAAGATACGGCCTGCATGCGCGGACACGCTCGCCGCTGTTCATGGGTCCTCGCCGCCGGCGCCGCGGCGCTCGCGACCGTTGCGCACGCCCGGGCGGCCGGCAGCGCACCGGCCGCGCCCGCCGCCCCCTCATCCTTCGCCGTCGGCAGCCACGACGGCATTCAACGCGCTGCGTTCGGGCGCGCCGGAGGCACCCCCGTGCACATCTACACTTTGACCAACAGCCACGGCATCACGGCCCGGATCATGACCTACGGCGCCGCCCTCGTGTCCCTCGAGGCGCCCGATCGCGACGGCAGGCTTGCCAACGTGGTGCTGGGGTTCGCTTCGCTCGATCCCTATCTGGCCGCGGTGCCCTACTACGGCGCCACGGTCGGGCGCTATGCGAATCGCATCGCGAACGGACGCTTCACGCTCGACGGCAGGACGTATCGGCTCGCGCAGAACAACGGACCGAACAGCCTGCACGGCGGCACCCGGGGCTTCGACAAGCACGTATGGAGCGCGGATGCGGTCGAGCCCGGACGTCCGGCCTTGCGCCTCACCTACGTGAGCGCGGACGGCGAGGAAGGTTATCCCGGGCAGCTCACGGCACACGTCACCTATCGGCTCACGGACGACGATTCGCTGTCCATCGAATACGAGGCCGCGACGACCGCGCCGACGCCGGTGAACCTCGCGAACCATGCCTACTTCAACCTGAGCGGCGACCCGCAGACGACCATTCTCGATCACGTGCTGACGCTCGAGGCCGAGCGCTTCACGCCGGTCGACGCCTCGCTCATCCCGACCGGCGAGCTGCGCACGGTCGCGGATTCTCCCTTCGACTTTCGCCTGCCGCACGTCATCGGCACGCGCATCGACGACTCCGACCCCCAGCTCGTCCTCGGCCGCGGCTATGACCACAACTGGGTGCTGAGCAAGACCGGCTCGCGGGAGCCGGAGCTGGCCGCGGTGCTGACCGATCCGCGCAGCGGGCGCAGCATGGAGGTGCGCACGACGCAGCCGGGCCTGCAGTTCTATTCCGGCAACTTCCTGGACGGCAAGCCGTCCGGGTCAGGCTCGGTGTTCGCCTACCGCACCGGCCTCTGCCTCGAGACCCAGCACTTCCCCGATTCGCCCAATCATCCTGCATTCCCGTCGACGATCCTGCGGCCGGGGCAGACCTACCGGGAAACCACCGTGCTGTCCTTCCGCGTGCAGCATTGAGCCCGCGATCGGGCCCTGCGCGACGCGCCGGCGGCAAGGCGCTGCGCCTGCACGGATCGATCGCCCGCACCATCGGGATCGCGATCGTGTCGGGAAGGCACCGCCCCGGTGACCTCCTCGGGGGCGAGATCTCCTCGAGCGCCCGCTTCGCCGTGTCGCGCACGGCCTACCGGGAGGCGGTGCGCATCCTCGCCGCGAAGGGCTTGGTGAACGCGCGCCCCAAGGTCGGCACGCGCATCAGCCCGAGATCCGAATGGCACCTGCTCGATCCCGAGGTGCTCGCGTGGATGTTCGAGTCCGAGCCCGACCCGGAGCTGCTCAACAGCCTGTTCGAGCTGCGCCGCGTGGTGGAATCGGCGGCGGCGGGAATCGCCGCGCGGCGGCGCACGCCGGCCCATCTGCGCGACCTGCGCGGCGCGCTCGACGCCATGGCCGCGCACACGCTTGCGACCGAGGCGGGCCGCCAAGCGGACATGGATTTCCACGGCACGCTGCTGCGCGCAACCGAGAATCCCTTCATCGTCTCGCTGACCAAGGGCGTCAGCGCGGCGATCGGCGCGAGCACCGTCTTCAAGCAGCGCAAGGGCCCGCTCGACCGCGATCCGATGCCCGAGCACCGGCGCGTGTACCAGGCCGTCGCCGCCAGGGACGCGCGGCGCGCCGAGCGCGCCATGAGCGAGCTGATCGTGCTCGCGCGCCGGGACACGCCGTCGTCCCGCGCGAGGCGACGGCGATGAGCTCGGTTCGGCCGTCATGACACGGGCCTCGGGCGCGGTTTTCGACGCGGCCGACTGGGCGGTGGTCGCCGTGTTCGTGGCGGTCATGATGGGCATCGTGGTGCACGCTGCAAGCGCGCGGTCTTCCTCCGCGAAGGATTACTTTCTTGCGGGCCGCGACAGCAACTGGCTGCAGATCGGCACGTCGATCTTCTCCTCGAACATCGGCTCCGAGCACCTGGTCGGGCTCGCCGGCGCCGGATTCGTCTCCGGCATGGCCATGGCGCACTGGGAGATCCAGGCGTGGCTGATCCTGGTGCTCGGCTGGGTCTTCGTGCCGCTGTACGACCGGATGAAGGTGTTCACGATGCCGGAGTTCCTGGAGCTGCGCTTCAGCCGGGGCTCGCGCAACGTGCTCAGCATCCTCACCATTGCAAGCCTCGTGCTCACCAAGATCGCCGTCACCATCTACGCCGGCGACGTGGTGGTACGCACCCTGCTCGGGATCGACTCGGTCGACGTGCTCGGCCTGCGCATCGACGTGTTCTGGGTCATCGCGCTGGCGCTCGCCTTCACCACCGGCCTCTACACCGTGCTTGGCGGCCTGCGGGTCATCATGTACACCGCGGTGCTGCAGGCGCCCGTGCTGATTCTGGGCTCGCTCTGCATTCTCTACTGCGGGCTCGACACCCTGGGCCACGGGAATCTCGCCGCCGGCTGGCACGCCACGGTCGCCGCGGCGGGCGCGAACATTCACTTGATCCGCTCCATCCATGATCCCGGGTGGTCATGGGCCGCGGTACTGCCGGGCTCGGCCATCACCGGGTTCTGGTACTGGTGCACCGACCAGTACATCGTTCAGCGCGTGCTTGCCGGCAAGAACCAGCGCGAGTCGCGCCGCGGCACCATCCTGGCGGCGTTCCTGAAGCTGACGCCCGTGTTCATCTTCCTCGTCCCCGGCATGATCGCGCTCGCGCTGACCCGGGCGCCCGGCCTCGGGTTCAAGACGAGCGGCGACGCCGCCTATACTTCGCTGGTGGCGCAGATCCTGCCGCACGGGCTGCGGGGAATGGTGGCCTGCTCGATGATCGTGGCGCTGATGGCTTCGCTCGCGTCCAAGTTCAATGCGTCGGCGACGTTGTTCACGATGGATTTCTTTCGCGAGTGGCACCCCGGCGCCGACGGCCGGACCGAGGTGCTCGTCGGGCGCGCGGCGACCGTGGTGATCGTGATCATGGGCATCTGCTGGGTGCTCGCGATCAAGAGCCTGCATTCCGACCTGTACGTCTACCTGCAGAGCGTGCAGGGATATCTCTCGCCCTCGATCGCCGCCCTGTTCCTGCTCGGCGTCTTTTGGAAGCGGGCGACGGCGCCCGCGGCGCTGTGGGCGTTCATCGTCGGGGTCATCGCCGGCTTCGCACGGCTCGCGGCCGACCTGGTGATGCGCGACGACGGAGCGGCCGTCGCCGCGCTCAAGGTGCGGCTCTACCATCATGACCTCACGCGCGCGGAATTCGACGCGCGGTTGGCTCCGATTCGCGCCGCCCATCCGTGGGTGTTCGACTTCTGGAACGTGCATTGGCTGTACTACACGGAGTCGCTGCTGGTCGTCACCGCATTGCTCGTCGTGGTGATCAGCCTGCTCACCTCCCCGCCCGCGCCCGCCAAGACCCGCTTCACCTGGTATGGCGCGACGCCCGAGGAGAAGGCCGCGACCCGCGCAAGCTATTCCGCGAGCGACGTGGTGCTCAGCCTCATCGTCGTGGCCGCCGTCGCCGCGTTCTACGTGGCGTTCTGGTAGCAGCTACACCGACAACGGCTGGTACAGGCGCGTGGTCCCGGCGCCGACCGCGAAGTACGGCTTGAGCACCTGCATCCCGTCGGCGGTGGTCATGCGCCACTCGGCCGAGCCCGGGGCGGTCTGGCGGACCGAGTCGAGCTCCGCGCGGCGCGGCGTCAGGAAGCGGTCGCCGACGGCAAACAGCGCCAGCGGACCGTGCATGATCGCGACGATGTCCGGATGCTGCTCGTCGACGGCCTCGAGCCGCAGCGTACGATCCAGGGCGAGCGTGATCCGATCGCCGTCGGCCCAGTTCCGATGGATGGCGTGGAAGGTGCCCGGCACCGGCGGCTGCGCCAGGCGCCTGCCGTTGACCTCGATCGTCGAGCCGGGGCCGGCCCAGGCCGGGATGCGCAGCGACACCGTGAAGCTCTCGGACGAATTGGCCCCGATCACCATGTCGATCTGCCCGTCGAGCGGATACGCGGTCGTCTGCGTGAGGCTGAACGCCCGTCCGCGCCGCAGCCATCGCAGGCGCGAGGGCGTGTAGAGATTCACGAACACGCCCCGGTCGGACGTGAAGTACGCGCTCGGCCCGTAGTCCGCGACGACCTGTCCGTACGTCCCCGAGCAGCAGGGGCAGCGGAGGTCGTAGTACGTCTTCGACCCGCCCTCGTTGTAGTCCGAATAGTAGAAGGAGGTTCCGTCGGCCTTCATGGGCAGGGCGCCGAGCATCGCGTTGTAGAGCACGCGCTCCATGCTGTCGCCGTAGCGGCTGTCGCCCGTGACCTGCATCAGATAGCGGACCACCTTGAAGTGTCCGTAGGCGCCGCACGGCGTCTCGAAGCTCGCGTGCGTCGTCGTGAGCGACTCCCCCAGCGCGCCCCTGCCCGGCTCGAGGAAGCGCTCGTTCGGACCCCACCCGCCGGTCGCGAAGCTCTGCGCGAGCACGAAGTCGAAGCCGTTGCGCGCGGCCCGCAGGTGCTTGGCATCCCCGTCGACGAGGTAGGCCTGCAGCGCGGAGCACAGCGCATTCACGTGCGAATAGGCGTGCTTGCCCGGCAGGACGTTCTCGCCGCGCGCCAGTGGATCGAAATACGGCGCGTCGTACAGGAAGCGCCGCGCCAGCGTCCGATAGCGCTCGCCCGCGCCCCGCCGCCACGCGAGATACAGATTCTCGGGCAGCGTGTACGACTCGTCCCAGGTGTAGGCGGCGTTCGGGTGCGGCCGCGCCGCCATCTCCGGCCGGCTCAGGGCCCTCTCGGGCAGGTGCGGCAGCACCGCGTCGGTCGCCCGGTCGAGCACGGCGAGCGCCTGCGGATCCGCGGTGAGCTCGTGAGCATCGATGAGCCCGATGTTGGTCTTGTCGAACGTATAGGCCGGCAAAGGATAGCCGTCGTAAAAGCGCGGCGTGACGGTGGGCGCGAATCCCGCGACCAGGCGGCGCACCTTCTGCAGCGTGGCCTCGTCCCCCGTCACGGCATGGGCCCGGGCCAGGCTGGATACGTACTGACCGAAGCAGTGGCCCGGAATATAGCCGTGCATGTCGCCCGGAGGATCGAAGCTCGCCGCCGCGTTGTACCAGCCGCCGAGATCGGCGCCCGGCGCGGGCAGGCCGGCCGCCTCGCGGAAAGGCTTCAACAGCGCATCCTCGCTCATCGCGAGCAGCGTCGCGTGCTGCGCGCGAAACTGCTCGAGCATCGGACCGTCGAGCAGGGTCACGTCGCCGTAACCCGCGCTCTTCATCGCGGGCGGCGCGGCGGAGGCATTCCCGAGGGAGCGCGCGCGGCGGGTCACGAGGCCGGCCGCGGACAGGCCGCCGAGCTTCAAGAGGGAACGTCGCGAGATGACGGCCATTGAAGTTTCCTTTTGTATGACATTTAATCTAGCACATCCGCGCCCAGGGAAGGTCTGCGCAGGTCAACAGGCAGAACTCGAGGACCATGCCAGTCACTTCCGCCGAGCTCGTCGATGTCATCTCCGTGGCGAACACGCTCGGCGAGGGCATCTCGTGGGATCCGGCGGGCCAACGTGCCTGGTGGACCGACATCCCGGAGCGGCGCCTCTTCAGCTACGAGCCCGTCGCGCAGGCGCTGCAGGCCTTCGACCTCCCCGAGCGGCTCGGTTCCTTCGCGTTCGTCGAGGGAAGCGACAAGATCGTGGCGGCGTTCGAATCGGGCTTCGCCCTCTACGATCCGCCATCCGGCGAGATCGAGTGGATCGAGCGGCCGGCGCACGATGCCGCGAATGTGCGCTTCAACGACGGCCGGGTGGACCGCCGCGGCCGCTTCTGGGCAGGCTCCATGGTCGAGGGCCGCGGCCAGCCGGTGGGCAAGCTCTACTCGCTGCGCGCCGGACGCGCGCATGTCCACGTCACCGGCATCGCCATCTCGAACAGCATCTGCTTCAGCCCGGACGGCGGCCATCTGTACTTCGCCGACACGCCGCGCCGCACGATCCTGCGCTACGACATCCATCCCGAGACCGGCGAGCTCTCGGAGCCCAAGACCTTCGTCCAGACCCCGCAGGGCGCATTCCCGGACGGGTCGCACGTCGACGCGCACGGACACGTGTGGAACGCGCACTGGGGCGCGGGCCGCATCGTGCGCTACGCCCCGGACGGATCGATCAGCGGCGGCATCTCCGTGCCCGCCACGCAACCCACCTGCGTCGCCTTCGGCGGCATGGATCTCGACATGATCTTCGTCACGTCGGCACGCGAGGGGCTCACCGCCGCCTCGCTCGCCAGGCAGCCGCACGCCGGGGATGTGTTCGTGTATCGGGTCGACGTGAAGGGGCTGGCCGATGCCCGGGTTTCGCTCGAGTCCGTGATGCTGCCGCGGGGTTGAGGTTCCGTTGCCGTAAATCAGACCGATCTTGAGACCATCATCGGAGCCAACGAGAGCGTATTGATCACTCTTTCCTCGGGATACCAGATTACTTATGGCGCAACTTCAGCGGGCGTCGACGAAACCATCGTCAATCCCGGTGGCATTGGCAACAACATCGTTGGCATCGATTTTTTTCAACAACACGACTTCTATATCGATTTCACGACCACGCAGGAAGGATGGCGGTAACTCACGGGCAGACTACGTTTGCAGTAGATGCCTCACGACCCGATCAGCTCCCGAAACTTGTCGAGGTCGATGTTGCCGCCCGAGACCACCGCGACGACCGGTCCCTGACCCGGCTTGCGCTTGAGCGCGGCCGCGAGCCCGAGCGCCCCGGCCCCCTCCGCGACGACGCGCGCCTTCTCGGCGAGCAGCCGCATCGCGTTGCGTACATCGTCGAGCCCGACGACCACCGAGCCGCTCGCGACAGGCCGCATGCGCTCCCACATGCGCGGGAACAGGCTCTTGCCGCCCGCGCCGTCCACGAACGACGCCTTCCATCCGTCGAACGGCTGGGGCGAGCCGCGCTCGAAGGACAACGCCGCCGGTGCAGCGGTCTCCGGCTCGACACCCCAGACCTCGACGGCCGGATTCAGGGCCTTGAGCGCGCTGCCGACGCCCGTGATCAGGCCGCCCCCGCCGATGCCGGCATACACTGCCGCCACCTCCGGCAGGTCCTCGAAGATCTCGCAGCCCATGGTGCCGTGACCGGCGATGAAGTTGTGATCGTCGAAGGGATGGACGAACGTTCCCTCGACGTCCGCGTAACGGCGCTCGCCGAGCGCGCGCCAGGCCGCGTCATAGGAGACCGGCACGACCCGGGCGCCGAGCGCCCGCATGCGCTCGAGCTTGGCGGTCGGCGCGGTCTCGATCGCCACCACGCTGCGCGGCACGCCCGCGGCGCGGCCGGCGAAGGCGACGCCCTGGCCCGCGTTGCCGGCGCTGATGGTCCAGACCCCCTTGGCCCGCTCGTCCTCCGTCAGCATCGCAACCGCATTGGCGGCGCCCCGCAGCTTGTACGAGTTGGTCGGCTGCAGGTTCTCGAGCTTCAGCCGGATATCGGGATACCCGGGTCCCAGGTCCAGCCGGACGAGCGGCGTGCGCAGAACCGTGCCCGCGATGCGTTTGCGGGCCGCCTGCACGTCGGCGAGCGTGATCGGTCGGATCTCTTCGAGCGTCGTCATGTCTTCTTTCCCCTATCCAGGCCTTCTCAGCCGCGTGCGTCCCGGGTAGCCTCGCACAGTTGACCACCCAGAATGAAGCGTCGCGGCGGGGGATGTCCATGGAAAGTTACGAGGGCGGATGTTTGTGCGGCAAGGTGCGCTTTCGCGTGAGCGCCCCAATGCTGGATAGCGGCTATTGCCACTGCCGCATGTGCCAGAGGAACTCCGGGTCGCCGGTGATCGCCTTTGCGACGTTTCCGGTCGAAGAGTTCGGCTGGATCCGCGGAGCGCCCGCCGTCTATGCGTCCTCCGCGAACGCGCGCCGGCAGTTCTGCGCGGGCTGCGGCAGCTACATGGTGTTCCAGCGCGATGACCTTCCGCAGGAAATCAGCGTGAACGTCGGCGCGTTCGACGATCCCACCGCCTTTCCTCCGCGCTCGCACATCTTCTCCGAGAGCCGCGTCTCCTGGCTGCACATCGACGATGATCTTCCCCGCCTGCAGGGATATGGAGTCAAATGATGCTGACCACCCTGGTGCTCGGCGCCGCGGTCGGCGGCAACTTCGCCCACCCCGCGCCGGCGCCGCCGGCCGACACGCCCGTGGCGATCTACCGGCAGCGGCGCGCCCGCGTCATCGCCGAGCTGGGCGGTTGCGTGGCCGTGATCGCGGCCAACGGCGAGATGCAGGGCATCACCGAGGACTTCCGTCAGGACGGCGACTTCTACTGGCTGACCGGCATCAACGAGCCGGACGCCTATCTCGTCTTCGAGCCCAAGTCGCCCTATCGCAAGGTGGTGCTGTCGCTCAAGTCGCGCGATCCGGAAGCCGAGCGCTGGACCGGGCCGCGCGAGCCGGTCTCGCCCGATCTGCTCGAGAAGTACGGCGTCGACCGCGTCCTGCGCGGGGTTCCGGACTCGACGCTCTTGAACGCCGGCGAGCATCACGACTGCGTCGCGCTCATCGGTCCGGCGAGCCTGGGCAGGAACGACCGCGCGGACGATGATCTGGCGCTGCGCCTCGCGGGGCGGTTCGGCCTCAAGGTGGTGTACAAGCGCATGCTGCTCGCGGATTTGCGCGAGGCACACACGCCGGACGAGATCGAGCGCATGGAGCGCGCCATCGCCGTCACGGCGAAGGGACACGATGCCGCGGCGCGTGCCACCGTCGCCGGGGTCTCCGAGCGCGACGTGCAGACCCAGCTCGAGTACGCCTTCTACGCAAACGGCGCCACGGGCCTCTCCTATTCGTCGATCGTCGGCAGCGGCCCGAACGGCGCCGTGCTGCATTGGGACAAGAATTCGCGGCTGCTGCAGGGCGGAGACCTCGTCGTGATCGACGCCGCCGCGGAATACGGCCGCTATGCGGCGGACGTGACCCGCACCTACCCGGTCTCGGGACGCTTCACCGAAGAGCAGGCCAAGGTGTACCGGGCCGTGTACCAGGCGCAGGAGGACATCTTCGCCGCCATCAAGCCGGGCACGAACATGTCCGAGCTGCAGCACGTGGCCGAGGAGTCCCTGCGGCGCGCCGGATATCTCGCCGATTTCATTCACGGCTTCGGCCACTTCGTCGGCCTGGACGTGCACGATGCCGGGGACTACGAGCGGCCCATCCCCGCGGGAGCCGTATTCACGGTCGAGCCCGGCGTGTATCTGCCGAAGCAGGGCTTCGGGGTGCGCATCGAGGACGAGGTGCTGATGACCGATCACGGCTTCAAGCTGTTGACGTCGGCGATCCCGCGCAAGCTCGAGGACGTCGAAGCCTGGGTCGCGCGCGAGCGCCAGGCGGCGCACTGACGCCGCGCGCCCGCGCGGCCGGTGCCTGACGCGACGCCGGCACGCGCGCGCGTCGCGCTCGGGCATCAGGGAGCGCGCTGAATCTCGATCTCGAACGGCCCGGCCGGGAGTCCGTTGCTGTCGTAGAGCGTACAAATGGGGCTGTCGCCCCAGCAGTAGCGCACGCGGGTCGGCACCAAGCCGCCCGCTCCCGCGAGGATGACGGACCTTCCCTCGATGCGCGCATCGACGAACCGGCACGTGCCCGCCGAAGCGCCGCAGAGCTCGAAGCCGATCGGCTCCTCGTGGCTGTAGGTCACAAGCTGCCCTTCGATGTCCCCGATGTCGAGCGCGATGCCGCCGCCGCGCTCCAGGGCGCGCCGCACCGCGGGCCCCGCAGGCGCGAGACTCTCGCCGTAGAGCGCGCGCCGCGCCGCGCGCGCGAGACGGCGGCCCACGTCCTGCTTGTTGGCGGGGTGCAGATTGTGGGCGTCGCCGATGTCGATGGTGACCGCGAGACCGGAGCGGGCGTCCGCGGCCGCGACCTTGCGCTCCGCCTCCCGAACGTCGGACCAGCCCGACTCGGAAGGCACCGGGGACGGCGCACCGAAATTCGGCAGCTGCACCACGAGAAAGCCGAGATTCGGTCCGAACTGGCGGCGCCAATCCGCCCTCAGCTCCGCGAGCAGCTTGCCGTAGCTCCCGGCCTCCGCGGTGTTCGACTCGCCCTGATACCAGAGTGCCGCTCGGAACGGAAACGGGCCGAGCGGCGCGATCATGGCGTTGTACAGCGTCGTGAGGCCGCCGACGGACTCCCACGGCGCGCGCGGCGGATCGCCGTACGCGGCGGGCACGACCCGGTACTGCCAGGGACCCGTGAGCGCCACCGATTCTCCGTCATCGAGCAGCAACGCGCGCGGCTCGCCGTCCGCGAGCAGACCGCCGCCGCCGTAGGTCGAGAGCACGTTCACCACCAGCACGTTCTTTCCGGCACGCAGCGCTCCTGCGGGAATCGCATAGCTGCGCCCGGTCTCGTAACCGAACGTGTTGCCGAGCGCGCGGCCGTCGAGCCAGCTCTCGTCGACCTGATTGATCGGGCCAAGCTTCAGCGTGCCGGCACGCTTCGCCTGCGCCGGCGTGAGCTCGAAGGTGGTGCGAAACCAGAGGAGCCCGTTGAAGTCCGCGAGCTCCGGCACCCCCCACTCGCGCCAGTTGCGAAACTCCACGGGCACCGCATGCCACGAGCTCGACTGCGCGGGCCGCGCGCTCGGGCTCGCACCGGCGGTCCGCGGTCCGCCCGCGCGGCCGGCCGCCCGCTCGGGGTCGGCCCGCGCGCTCCAGGGCTCGGTGCCCGGCGCGTCACCGGACTCTGCGCGCCACCACGACTCCCACCGCTCGGCGAGCCGGCGCTGGCCCGCCGCGGGATCGCTCGCGTAGATCGAGAGGGTGGCGAGCGCGTCCTCGTAGCCGCCATCCGCGTGCAAGGCGGCCGCGCTGATCCACGGCCGGATGTTGGCGCCCGACCAGGTCGAGCTCACCAGCCCGATCGGCACGTGAATGCTCTTCTGCAGCTCGCGCGCGTAGAAGAAGCAGACCGCCGACCAGCCGGGCACCGTCACCGGCGAGGCGACTTCCCACGGAACGGGCTGTGCGAGCCGCGCGAGCGGTGTGGCGCCCGCATCGTGCGGGACGGTGAGCATGCGGATCGAGTCGTTCGCGGCGTGCTGGATCTCGGCCGCCGAGTCCGCGGCGCGCAGCACCGGGAGCTCCATGTTGGATTGTCCCGAGCACAGGAACACGTCGCCTACGAGCACGTCGCCGGACGACTGCGATTCCGCCGCGGTCTGCGCGGTCAACGTGTAAGGCCCTCCGGCGGCCAGCGGCGCCAGGCTCACGCTCCAGCGGCCCGAGGCGTCCGCCGCCGCGCGTGCCTCGCGGCCGGGTCCGCCCGCCCCGGCCCCTGCGCCGCGGCCACCCGCCGGAACCGTTCCGCCCGCGCCCGCCGCCGGCTCGAGCATCACGTTCACCGCCGCTCCGGCCGGCGCGCGGCCCCAGACTCCGATCGGCGTGTCGCGCGGCAGCACGGCATGATCGCCGAAGATGGGATCGAGCAGCCCCGCCGCTTCAGCGCGTGCCGCGATCCATGGCGCCAAGGCCGGGAACAGCACCGCCGACAGCAGGATGGCGCCGCGCATCAGTGCACCAGCGCCGCAGGGAAGTGCGCGTAGACCGCGTCCCGAAATGTCTTGTGCAGCGGCACCTTCCCGAAGGGCTTGTATTGGGTGAACAGCACCGCCACGATTCCGTTCTTCGGGTCGACCCAGAAGAGCGTGTCGGCGGCACCATCCCAAAAGAACTCGCCCACCGCTCCCGAGGCCTCCGCCGCATCGATGGGGGGTCGTGTGCGCACCGCGAAGTCGATCCCGAAGCCGACCTGGCCTTTGGTCGGCAGCCAGGAGGTGTCGGTGACCTCGCGGGGCATGGCATCCGTCGCCATCATGCGTACGGTCTCGGGCCGCAGCAGCCGCCGGCCGTCGAGCTCGCCGCCGCCGAGCAGCATGCGCGCGAACCGCATGTAGTCATCGAGGCTCGAGATCAGGCCGAAGCTGCCCGGCTTGAGCGGCCAGTCATGCAAGTTGAAGTCGAGCGCCCGCGCATCGGGCTCGCGCGTCAAAGTGCCGTCCTCGTGCCGGTCGTAGACGGCCGCCAACCGCTCGCGGTCCCCGGGCCGCAGCACGTAGCGCGTGTGCGTCATCCCGAGCGGCGCAAAGATCCGCTCCCCGAGGTAGCGGTCGAAAGGCATGCCCGAAAGCCGCTCGACCAGGCGCGCCTGCAGGTCGACCGACGGTCCGTACAGCCAGCGCGTGCCCGGCTGGTAGAGCAACGGCAGCGCCGCCAGTCTCCGTGTCTCTTCCGCGAGCGTGTTGTGCTCATTGACGGGATCGGCGGCTCGGTACAGTGCGGCGATCGCCGCCGTGCCGTCGGCCTCGCCATAGAATCCCGCGGTGTGCCGGGTGATGTCCCGCACGGTGATCGGCCGGCGCTGCGCCGCGTAGAGCGGCGACCCTTGCGCATCGAGCCCGGCGTAGACGCGCATGTGCGCGAACTCCGGGAGGTACCTGGCGAGCGGGGCATCGAGGTCGAGCTTGCCCGCCTCCCAGAGCTGCATCAACGCGACGCCGGTGATGGGCTTGGTCATCGAGAAGATCTGCACCAGCGTGTCCCGGCTCATCGGCCTGCCCGCCTCGCGGTCCGCCATGCCGAAGGCGCCGTAATACGCCTCGCGTCCGTCCTCGTACACCAGCGCGGACACGCCGACCAGCGCACCTTGATCGACCCAGGACTTCAGGGCGGCCTCGATTCGCCCCGGATCGATGCGGGCGCCCGCCGTCGCACCCGCGAGCTCAGCCGCGCCGGCGCGGCGCGAGACGCCGGCGGGGTCCGCCGCCGCGGCCGGCCGGCCGAGGGCAAGCGTCGCCACCGCAAATGCCATTGCCGCAGCGGTTGGTAACGCTATCATTACTCTACCCTACCGCAGCTCGCGGCGGGTTGCCAGCAGGCCGCGCGCGGCGGCCAAAATCTCGCGACGCAGCGGTCGTCCGCCGCGGCTCCCGCTACAATGGCCGGCATGACCATTACCGAGCTGCGCTACATCGTCGCGCTGGCGGAGGAGCGTCACTTCGGACGCGCTGCCGAGCGTTGCCGCGTCAGCCAGCCGACGCTGAGCGTGGCGGTGAAGAAGCTCGAGGAGGAGCTCGACGTCGCGCTGTTCGAGCGCGGCAAGCACGGCGTGCAGCCGACTCCGCTCGGCGAGCGCATCGTGAGCATGGCGCGGCACCTCCTCGATCAGGCCGCGGCCATCAAGGACGCGGCGGACGCCGACAAGGACCAGCTCGAAGGACCGCTCGCGCTCGGGACGCTGCCGACGATCGGCCCCTACTTGCTCCCGCAGTTCATTCCGCTGCTGCAGGAAACGGCGAGCCGCCTGTCCCTGTACGTCGAGGAAGGCGACGCGCCGGCGCTCGCCGCGAAGCTGCGCGGCGGCGAGCTGGACGCAATCCTGGTCGCCGCGCCGTTCAGCGAGGCTGACGTGGCGACGCAGGTCCTGTTCGACGAGCCGCTGGTGCTGCTGCTGCCCGCGGACCATCCGCTCGCGAGCAAGCCGGCCATCGCACCGGAGGAGGTCGATCCCCGCGAGGTGCTGCTGCTCGGCGAGGGCGATCCGTTCCGCAAGCTGGTGATCGAGGCCTTCCCGCACCTCGACCCGAAGCACGTGCCGCCGGCACCCGGCGCGCGCAGCTACGCCCGCGGCGGCACGATCGAGACGCTGCGCCACATGGTGGCGACCAAGCTCGGCGTCGCCATCGTGCCGCAGACCGCCTCGAGCGCGCCGCTGTATGCGCCGAGCGTGCTGGTGGCGCGGCCATTCACGAGTCCCGCGCCGAAGCGCACCCTGGTGCTGGCGTGGCGGATCACCTTCCCGCGTCACAAGGCGCTGGATCTCCTGCGCCGCGCCATCCAGGCGAGCAGCGCCGCATACTGGAACTACAGTACTGCCCGCGCGCACGAGGCGCCGGGCGTGCTCGTGGAGAATCGGGAATGGTGATGAAGCCTCTGGCCAGGATCGTCATCGTCGGCGGCGGTACGTCGGGGTGGCTCGCGGCGGCCATGCTCTGCCACCACCTGAAGCGTGAGCTCTGCCGGATCGAGCTGGTCGAATCGGAGGAGATCGGCACGATCGGCGTCGGCGAGTCGACCTTGCCGCCCTTCGTGCGCCTGATACAACGGCTCGGCATCGACGAGCAGGAGCTCATCCGCGCGACCGACGCGACCTACAAGCTCGGGATCCAGTTCGTCGGCTGGCACCAGCGCGGCCGGCGATTCTTTCACCCGTTCGGAGTGATCGGACGCCCCATCGGCAGCCACGAGTTCTACCAGTGCTGGCTCAAGGCGCGCGCGCACGGCGACACCTCCTCGCTCGAGGACTTCTCGCCGTGCGCGGTGATGGCCGAGCAGGGCCGCTTCTTCCCGCCGGCGTGCGCGCGCGACACGCCGATCGGCGGCGCGAACTACGCGCTGCACCTGGATGCGCTGCTCGCCGCCCGGTATCTGCGCCGCTACGCCGAAGCCCGCGGCCTCGAGCGCACCGAGGGCAAGGTGATCCACGTGACCCGACGCGCCGACGGCTTCATCGACGGGCTCGTGCTCGCCGGCGGGCGCGAGGTGCGGGGGGACTTCTTCATCGACTGCAGCGGCTTCAGGGCGCTCCTCATCGGCGGCGCGCTCGGCGTTCCCGAGGTCGACTGGTCGGACTGGCTGCCGTGCGACCGCGCCATCGTGGTCAAGACCGAGAGCCGCAGTCCCACGCCCGCCTTCACGCGCGCCACCGCGCAGGCGGCGGGATGGAGCTGGAAGATCCCGCTGCAGCATCTCACCGGACAAGGCTACGTCTACTCCAGCCGCTTCTGCAGCGATGCCAACGCCAAGTCGACCCTCATGCGGGAACTGGGCGGCGCCTGCGTCGGCGATCCGCGCGTGATCCCGTTCACGACGGGGCACCGGCGCGAGATCTGGAAGTTCAACTGCCTCTCGCTCGGCCTCGCCTCCGGGTTCGTGGAGCCGCTCGAGGCGACCTCCATCCACTTGATCGCCCGCGGGATCGACTTCTTCCTGCGCTATTTTCCCGATCGGGATTGCGACCCTGCCCTGATCCGCGAGTACAACCGGCGCATGGTGGCCGATTACGAGGAGGTGCGGGACTTCATCGTGCTGCACTACGCGGCCACCGCCCGCGACGACTCGCCCTTCTGGCAATGGTGCAAGACCATCACGCTGCCGGGCTCGCTCCAGGAGCGCATCGAGCTGTTCAAAGGCCACGGCGCGTTGCGCGAGGGCGTCGATGAGCTGTTCCGCAGCGCGAGCTGGCAGTCGATCTTCGAGGGGATGGGCATCCGCCCGAGCGTGTACTGTCCGCGGGTCGAGAACATCGACTACGGCGAGATCGCGGCAAGCTTGAGGACCGCCAAATCGGCGATCGCCGGCATGGTCGCGCACCTCCCGACCCACGAGGAGTTCCTCCAGGGACTCGGAGGCTGAAGCGCGGCGTCGTTCAGGCGAGGTGCCGCGTCCGCACGGGTCGCGCCGCGCGCCGCGGCGTCAGCTGCATCAGCTGCATCAGTCGCGAGGGGCGGCGTCGGAGTCCCGGCGTACCAGCGTGAAGTCGAGCAGCACGTGCTTGCACTCCTCGTCCCTGCGCGCGCGCCGCGCGCGGATCTTTCGAACCAGCAGCAGCATGGCGGCACGCGACATGTCCGCAATGGGCTGGCGGATGGTGGTGAGCTCCGGCCAGATGGAGCGCGAAAAGTCCGTGTCATCGAAGCCGCACACGGTGAGATCCGCCGGCACGTCGAGGTGATGCCGGTGGGCGACGGCCACCGTCGCCGCCCCCATGTCGTCGTTGCTCGCGAAGATCGCGGTCGGCGGCTTGGGGAGGCTCAAGAGCTGCTCGGCCGCCTTCAGTCCCGACCGGTACGTGAACAGGCCGCGCGCGACCAGCGATTTGTCGAGCGCGATCCCGGCCTCGGCGAGCGCGGTCTTGTAGCCGGCGAACCGCTGCGCGCTCGCGGTCTGGTCGGGATTGCCCTGGATGAAGCCGATGCGCCGGTGACCGAGCGACAGGATGTGGCGCGTCATCGCCGCCGCAGCCGCGTGGTCGTCGATTCGCACCGCGAGGAAGCCGGGCCGGGGGCTCGCGCTGGCCACCGCGATGGCGAGCGCTCCGGCCTTCATGAGCACGGTATGGATCCGCTTCGAATCGCAGAGCGGCGGCGGCAGGATCACGCCGTCGACCCCCGAGGCGAGCAGCTCCCTGACCACCGCCTCCTCGTGCTGCTTGGCGTCGCACTTCTCGACGACCAGCTGCACGTGGCTCAAGCGCGCCTGCTCGAGGCTTCCGACCAGGAATTCGCTCAGGTAGGCGGCGCTCGGGTTGCTGTAGAGCAGCCCCACCCGGATCTGCTCGGCGCCCGCCAGCGTGCGGGCCGCAAGGTTCGGTGAATACTTGAGCTTGGCGATCGCGGCCTGCACCGCCTCCCGCGTCTCCGGGCGCACGTTCTTCTCGCCGTTGATCACGCGCGAGACCGTCATGGGCGCGAAGCCGACGTAGGCGGCCACGTCCGCGATCGTCGGCGCTCCCTGCTGTCGATTCGTGTGCTTGTGGGTTCCCCGTCCAGCTCTTCTATTGGCCGATCTGATCGTCATTGTTCGTGCCGAGGCTTCCGAGACCCTGCGCGCATTTGGCGCTCGGTGGCGTCAAAAAAGCAAATTGTTTGACAAAGGCAGCCAGATTCCATCATGGTAGCGCTAACAGCTGGCGCCTGAAAAGTGAAATCAACGATAACACCATCGGCGAGCCGGCAGCGTCCCGGCGCAGGCTCCTGGGCCGCATGCGTCGCCGTGACCTGCGCGGTGCCGCCTTTCGCCGGAGCCGCTGCGCCGGATCGCCCTCTCTACGAGAACCCCGCCGCGCCCGTCGAGGCTCGTGTCGAGGATCTGCTCGGACGCATGACCCTCGAGGAGAAGGTCGCCCAGATGATGGCCATCTGGGAGCAGAAGAAGGACGTCTTCGACGCGACGCTCGAGCTCGACCCGGCCAAGATGCGCGCGCAATATCCGGACGGCATCGGCCAGTTCGCGCGCCCCTCGGATGCCACCGGGCCCGCCTCTCCGCGCGAAGTTCAGGGACGCGACGTTCGCGGCACCATCAGGCTGGTCAATGCCCTGCAGCAGTACGCCACCCGGTCGACCCGCCTCGGCATTCCCATCCTGTTTCACGAGGAGGGGCTCCATGGATACGCGGCGCGCGGCGCGACCAGCTTTCCCCAGGCCATCGCGCTCGCCTCGAGCTGGGATCCCGGCCTCGTGCGCGCGGTCAACGTGGTCACTGCGCGCGAGATCCGCGCGCGCGGGGTCAGCCTCGCGCTGACGCCGGTGGTCGATGTGGCACGTGACCCGCGCTGGGGCCGCATCGAGGAGACGTTCGGCGAGGACCCCTATCTCGTCGGTGAGCTCGGGGTTGCTGCGGTCGAGGGGCTGCAGGGCCCGGATCACGCGCGCGTGCTCCAGCCCGGCAAGGTGTTCGCGACGTTGAAGCACCTGACGGGCCACGGTCAGCCCGAGAGCGGCACCAACGTGGGTCCCGCTCCGTACGGGGAGCGCACCTTGCGCGAGTTCTTCTTCCCGCCGTTCGAGCAGGTGATCCATCGCACCGGCGTGAGCGCGGTGATGCCCTCCTACAACGAGATCGACGGCATCCCGAGCCACGCCAACGTCTGGCTGCTCGATGAGGTGCTGCGCGGCGAGTGGCACTTCGACGGCGTGGTGGTGAGCGACTACAACGGTATCGCCGACCTTCAGAATCTGCACCATGTGGCGGCGAGCCCCGCGGACGCGGCCCGGCTCGCGCTGCTCGCGGGCGTGGACTGCGACCTGCCGAGCGGAGGGTCGTATCGCACGCTGACACGGATGGTGCGCGAGGGGGCGATTCCGGTCGAGCGCATCGACGCCGCCGTGCGGCGCCTGCTCGCCATGAAATTCCGCGCGGGTCTGTTCGAGCACCCGTTCGCGGACGAGGCTCGAGCCCTGGCGGTTACCAACGATGCGGACGCCCGGGCGCTCGCGCGCAAGGCCGCGCAACGCTCGATGGTCCTGCTCAAGAACGACGGCATGCTGCCCCTCGCACTGCCGGCCGCCGGCGGGTCCAGGCCGACCATCGCGGTCATCGGTCCCAACGCGGCCGTGGCCCGCCTCGGCGGCTACTACGGGCAGCCTCCCGTGACGGTGTCGATTCTTGACGGCATCCGCTCGAAGGTCGGGGATCGCGCCGGCGTGGTATTCGCCGCGGGCGTCAAGATCACCGCGAACGACGACTGGTGGGCCGACGAGGTGCAGCTCGCCGATCCCCAGGCGAACCGCCGCATGATCCAGGAAGCCGTGGCCGTGGCGCGCAAAGCCGACACCATCGTGCTGGCGATCGGCGATACCGAGCAGACCAGCCGCGAGGGCTGGGCCAAGAATCACCTCGGCGACCGCGACAGTCTCGACCTGGTCGGCCAGCAGCAGGAGCTGTTCGACGCGCTGCATGCGCTCGGCAAGCCGATCGCCGTGATCCTGATCAACGGGCGCCCGGCCTCGACGGTCACGATCGCGCAGCAGGCCAACGCACTGATCGAGGGTTGGTACCTCGGCGAGCAGGGCGGCAACGCCGTCGCCGACGTCCTGTTCGGCGACGTGAATCCCGGCGGCAAGCTGCCCGTGACCATCCCCCGCAGCGTCGGGCAGCTGCCGATGTTCTACGACGCCAAGCCCTCGGCGCGCCGCGGCTATTTGTTCGACACGACCGATCCCCTCTTCCCGTTCGGCTACGGCTTGAGCTACACCACGTTCGAGATCGGCGCGCCGCGGCTGTCGTCGGATCGAATCGCTCCCTATGGCACCGTCACGGTCAGCGTGCCGGTGAGGAACTCAGGCTCGCGCGCCGGCGATGAGACGGTGCAGCTCTACGTACATCAGGAGGTCAGCTCCGTGACGCGCCCGATCAAGGAGCTGAAGGCCTTCCGACGCATCACCCTCGGCGCGGGACAGTCGACCGAGGTCAGCTTCGTGCTGAATTCCGCGGCGTTCCGCATGTGGAACGCCGACATGAAGCGCGTGGTGGAGCCGGGCGCGTTCGACATCATGGTCGGCCCTAGCTCCGCCGAGCTCCAGACGGCCCGGCTGACCATCGACTGACCCGGCCCACGCCGGCGCCACCGCCGGCCGCATCGCGGGCCCGCGACGCCGGCCTCGGGCCGCACCCGCTGCGGGCGCTCAGCGCACCGGCTGCGGGCTCAGCCGCTCGCGGCCGTATAGCGGCTGACGACGTTCTCGAGATATTCCTGATGCCCCGAGCGCGGGACCGGGGACACGTCGTCCGCCACCGCGCGATCCGCGATCGCGGCGAGCGAGCTGCGCCCCTCCAGCATGTCGCACGCCGCGGGCGAGCGCCAACCGGCGTAGCGCCGCTCCACGAAATCCGCGAGCTCCCCGCCTTCGAGCATCGCCGCGGCATTCAGCAGCCCGCGCGCCAATACGTCGGCCGCACCGATGTGCCCGTAGAACAAGTCCGCCGGATCGACGCTCTGGCGGCGCACCTTGGCGTCGAAATTGTTGCCCCCGGTCTTGAAGCCGCCGCCCTTGAGGACGTAATAGAGCGCAAGCGTGATCTCGCGGACGTCATAGGGAAACTGGTCCGTGTCCCAGCCGTTCTGCGGGTCGCCGCGATTCATGTCGATCGAGCCGAAGATCCCGAGATCGACGGCCATGGCGATCTCGTGCTCGAAGCTGTGGCCGGAAAGCGTGGCGTGATTGGCCTCGATGTTGAGCTTGACCTCGTTCTCCAGGCCATGGTGCTTGAGGAATCCGAAGATGGTGTCGACGTCGAAGTCGTACTGATGCTTGGTGGGCTCGTGCGGCTTGGGCTCGACCAGGATCGCCCCCTTGAACCCAATCTTGTGCTTGTGCTCGACCACCATGGCCAGGAACCGCCCGAGCTGGCTCTTCTCCTGCTTGAGATTCGTGTTGAGCAGTGTGTCGTAGCCCTCGCGGCCCCCCCAGAGCACGTAGTTCTCGCCGTGCAGCCGATGCGTGGCCTCGAGGCAGTGGCGCACCTGGGTCGCGGCGAATCGGAACACGTCGGGATCCGGGTTCGTGGCCGCGCCCGCCATGTAGCGGGGATGACTGAAGAGGTTGGCGGTGCCCCACAGGAGCTTCACGCCGGTCGCGCGCATCCTGGCCTCGATCTCATCGACGATGCGCGCGAAGCTCGCCACGTGCTCGCGGATGGTCGCCGCGCGGGCCATCACGTCGGTGTCGTGAAAGCAGAAATACGGCAGCCCGAGGCGGGTGAAGAACTCGAAGGCCTCGGTGAGCTTGTGCTCCGCCGCCGCCTGGTCGAGCGCCCCCCCGTGCCACGGACGATTGAACGTCCCCGCCCCGAACACGTCGAATCCGTCCCAGTTGAACGAGTGCCAGTAGCACACCGCCATGCGCAGATGCTGCTCCATGGTCTTGCCCAGCACCACGCGGCTCTTGTCGTAGTAGCGGAAAGCGAGCGGGTTGGTGGACTGCGGGCCTTCGTAAGCGATCGGCGCGATGTCGCCGAAATATGATGGTTTCAAGATCCAGTCTCCCGAAAAGATTCCTTGAGTTGTCGATACAGGCCGCGAAAGCGGTCGATTCGTCGTGCATAGAGGTCGGACCAACCCGGGTCGGGCAGCGCCACGTGCAGTATCGGCGGCGGCACGCAGGCGTCCTCGATGGGCGCGCGCTCGCGCCCCATGCGCGCGAGGCGCGCGGCTCCATAGGCAGGTCCCACCGCGCCGCCGTCGCGGTAGGTCAACGGACGCCCCAGCGCGGAGCTCAGGACCTTGCCCCAGTACGATGAGCGGGCGCCTCCGCCGATCACCGCGATCGATTCGAGCGCGGCGCCGGTCGCGAGCAGCGCATCCATCCCGTCGCGAAACGCGAAAGCGACTCCCTCGAGCACCGCCTGCGCGAGTGCCGCGGCATCGGTCTCGTGGTTGAGGCCGAAGATCACGCCCTGTGCGTTCGGGTCGTTGTGCGGCGTGCGCTCGCCGCTCAAATACGGCAGGAAGATCTCGCCCGCCGCCGGCCGGTTGCGCGCCTCCGCAAGCGCGAGCACGGCCGCCGCGTCCGGCAGGCCGCAGAGGCGCGCGGCCCAGTCGATGCAGCTCGCCGCGCTCAAGATCACCGCCATCTGGTGCCACTGTCCCGGCAGCGCATGGCAGAAGGTGTGCACGCCGCCCGCGGGGTTCGGCCGGTACCCGTCGTTCGCCAGGAACAGCACGCCCGAGGTGCCGAGCGAGAGCAGCGCATCGCCCGGACGCACGACCCCGGCGCCGACGGCGCCCGCCGCGTTGTCGCCGCCGCCCGCCGCGACCGGCACCCGCTCCATGCCCCAGGCGTCGGCCGTCTCGGCGCGCAGCACGCCGGCAAGCTCGGTGCCCTCGAAAACCTCCGGCATGTGCGCGGCCTCGAGCCCCGTGGCCGCGAGCATCGTCTCGGACCAGCGCCGGTTGGCCACGTCGAGCCAGAGCGTCCCCGCGCTGTCCGACATGTCCGAGGCCGCCGCGCCGGTCATGCGCAGCCGGACGTAGTCCTTGGGCAGCAGCACCCGGGCGGTCGCGGCGAAGATCTCCGGCTCATGCTGGCGCACCCACAGGAGCTTCGGCGCGGTGAAGCCCGGCATCGCCCGGTTGCCGGTGATGAGCGCGCTCTCCGGGACGCGGGCCTCGAGCAGCGCGCATTGCTCGGTGCTGCGCCCGTCGTTCCACAGGATCGCCGGACGCAGCGGACGATCCGCCCCGTCGAGCAGCGTCGCGCCGTGCATCTGCCCCGACAGCCCGACGGCGCGCACGGCGCGGCGCACGGCCGGACGCAGTTGCCCGACGGCATCGACGGTCGCGCTCCACCACTCCTGCGGATTCTGCTCCGACCACAGCGGATGCGGCCGCGACACGACGAGCGGCGAGCTCCCCTGATCGACCACGGCGCCGCCCTCGTCGATGACCGCCGCTTTGACGGCCGAGGTGCCCACGTCGATTCCCATGTACATGCCAGTGTCCTGCGAGCGGCGCGGACGCCGCAGCGTTCCGCCCAGGGTCGGATCTGCTCTTTTTACGGTATCGCTACCATTTCAACGCCAAGCAAAACTCATGCTAATGATGTGCATCCAGCCGGACGCGGAAAATAGTATACGGTAGCGCTATCATTCCGTCGCGGATTTGCAGCGGCGCGAAGCGAGGAAGCGCACAGGCGCGGCGGCTGGAGCGGGTTCGGCCGGCCCGGCCGGGCGCGCGCGCCGCTGCGGCCGGGGCGGCAATAAAGCCGCGAGACCCGCAGCGCGGCGAACTACAATGGCGGGGACGATCCCTCGGGCGGCGCGGGCGCACACCGTGGTCGGCACCGAAGCGGCGACAAACGGGGAGCACTACATGAACGACAAGCGCGACGCGAGCATCAACCTGCCGTTGGTCACGACCATCGTGGGCGTGGCCACGATCGGCGGCTTCATGTTCGGATATGACAGCGGCGTCATCAACGGCACCCAGGAAGGTCTCAGGAGCACCTTCGGCTTGAGCGACGTCTCGCTCGGCGTGACCGTGAGCGCACTGCTGCCGGGGTGCGCGGTCGGCGCGTTCCTCGCCGGACGCCTGGCCGACGTTTGGGGCCGCCGCCGGGTGATGGTGGCCGCCGCGATGCTGTTCATCCTGAGCGCGCTCGCCGCAGGCGCGGCGGGCTCCGCGTTGATGATGATCGTGGCCCGCTTTGCGGCCGGCGCCGGCGTCGGTGCGGCCAGCGTGCTGTCGCCGGCGTACATCAGCGAGGTGACGCCCGCGAACCTGCGGGGGCGGCTCTCGAGCGTGCAGCAGATCATGATCATCGCCGGCCTGACGGGCGCGTTCCTCGCGAATTACGTGCTCGCGCATACCGCCGGCAAGTCGACCGAGGTGCTGTGGCTGGGCTACGCGGCATGGCGCTGGATGTTCTGGATGCAGATCATCCCGGCGACGATATTTTTCCTGACCTTGCTGTTCATCCCGGAAAGCCCGCGATTCCTCGTGACGCGCCGGCGGGATGAGGAGGCTCGAGCGGTCTTGACCCGCCTGTTCGGCGCGGCCACCGCGGCGACCAAGGCCGTCGAGATCCGTGCCTCCGTCGCCGCCGATCACACGCCGCGGCTCGGGGACCTCGTCAACCGCGCGACCGGGAAGCTCCGCCCCATCGTGTGGGTGGGCATCGGGCTCGCGGTCTTTCAGCAGCTGGTCGGCATCAACGTGGTGTTCTATTACGGAGCGGTGCTCTGGCAGTCGGTCGGCTTCAGCGAGGCCGACTCGCTCAAGATCAACATTCTGAGCGGCACCCTGTCGATCGCGGCCTGCGTTGCCGCGATCTTTTTGATCGACAAGCTCGGCCGCAAGCCCCTGCTCCTGATCGGGTCCATCGGCATGGCGGTGACCTTGGGCACGCTCACCGTGGCGTTCGCCACCGGCAGCTTCGCGGGCGGCAGCCTGCACCTTTCATCCAATGTCGGCGTCCTGGCCCTCGTCGCCGCCAATCTCTACGTGGTGTTCTTCAATTTCAGCTGGGGCCCGGTCATGTGGGTCATGCTGGGCGAGATGTTCCCCAATCAAATGCGCGGGTCGGGGCTCGCCGTCTCCGGGGCCGCGCAATGGACGGCGAACTTCCTGATCACCGTCAGCTTCCCT
>DATAYZ010000061.1:0-29573 GCA_036272295.1 Steroidobacteraceae bacterium | reverse complement strand
TTCACCGGCAGATAGTTGAACACCGTGCCTTCGGAGATGCGCTGCAGCCCCTCGACGCGGATGTCGCCGACGACGAAGGCGTTGTCGGATGGTGCTTGTGCGCGCGCCGATCCCAGGGGCTGGACGGCGAGCGCCACCAGGCACGTCAAACGCAAATCAAGCCGCACGCGACAACGACCGATTGCAGAGTCGATAGATCATGGTATCCCGCTAATTGAAATGTCTTGAGATGTCGTTATAGAAGGCGAGGCTCATCAGCAGCACGAGGAGCGCGATTCCGACCTGCTGCCCGAAGAGCTGGGCGCGCTCGGACAGCGGCGAGCCCTTCACCGCCTCGACCAGCTGATAGACGATCTGTCCGCCGTCGAGCAGGGGCACGGGCATGAGATTCAGGACGCCGAGGCTCACGCTGATGATGGCGAGGAAGGCGAGGAACGCCGTGATGCCCAGATAGGCGCTGATACCGGCGAATTCCGCGATGCTCAAGGGGCCGGAGATGTTCTTCGCGGACACCTGGCCGTCGACGATGCGCCAGAGCATCTGCACGGTGAGGGTCGACATCTCCCAGGTCTTGCCGAATCCGGCGGCCAGCGCATCGACCGGCCCGAGGCGGTGGATCTCCACGAGGCCGGCGGCGCTCGGCGCCCGCTCATCGACGCCGATGCCGAGCTTGCCGACGGACTTGCCCTGCACGTCGACCCGCGCGACCTTCGCGACCAGGCGCTGCCGGTGCCCGCCGCGCTCGACCTCGATCGATACCTCCCGATCCGGCGCGGCGGAAATCGTGGCGACGAACGACTCCATGTTGGCCACGGGCTGCCCGTCGACGGCCAGCAGCTTGTCGCCGGTCTTGAGCCCCGCGCGCGCGCCGGCGCTGCCGGCAGGCGCGTCCCGCACCACCGTGTCGGCAGCGAGGTCGAAGCCCAGACCGGGCAGGAGCTTGCCGGGCTCGGTGAGCGCGCGGCGCTCCTGGCCGACGCGCAGCACGAGCGCCCGCTCACCCCCGTCGCGGCGCACCCGCACCGGCACCACGGCGGCGCCCGAGAACTCGCGGATCAGCGCGATCTCGAGCTCCTCGGTATCGTCCACGCGGCGATCGCCGACGCCGACGATCTGATCGCCGGCCTGCAGGCCGGCCACCGCCGCCGGACTGTCGGCGCGCACCTGTCCGACCACCGGCCGCACGATCTCCACGCCGACCATTCCGAGGATGGCGTAGAGGATCGAGGCAAACAGCAGATTCATGGCGGGACCCGCCAGCAGCACCGCCACGCGATGCAGCACCGGGCGGCGGGTGAACGAGCGCGGGAGCTCGGCCGGCGCGACCTCGCCCTCGCGCTCGTCGAGCAGCTTCACGTAACCGCCCAACGGAATCGCCGCCACGCAGTATTCGGTGCGATCCGGGTCCTTTCCGACACGCATCACCAAGGGCTTGCCGAAGCCGATGCTGAAGCGCAGGACCTTGAACCCGAGGCGCTTCGCGACCCAGTAGTGCCCAAACTCGTGAACCGCCACCAGCACGCCGATCGCGACCAGGAACGCGGCAGGAATCAGCAACATCCTCATCATTCAAAAGGCTCCACAGGTCCGATCATCCCGCCGGCCAGGCGTCGTGCCGCGGCATCGGCGTCCAAAACGTCGCCCAGAGCCTTGACGGGGGACGGACTGAGGCGCTGCAACACCTTGTCAATGACCGCCGCTATCGCGGTAAAGTTCAAGCGGCGGTCCAGAAACGCCTGCACGGCAACCTCGTTCGCCGCGTTCAACACCGCCGGGGCGGTACCGCCTGCTCGCGCGGCGGCCCGCGCCAGCTCGAGGCTCGGGAAACGCACGTGGTCCGGCGGCTCGAAACCGAGCTGTCCGATCTCGGCCAGGTTCAGGGATTGTACACCGGAGGCGAATCGCTCGGGCCACGCCAGTGCCTGCGCGATGGGCGTGCGCATGTCGGGCGCACCGAGCTGTGCGAGCAGGGAGCCGTCGGCGTATTCGACCAGCGAGTGCACGATGCTCTGCGGATGGACGATCACCTCGACGCGCGACTCCGGCAGCCCGAACAGGAGCGTCGCCTCGATCACCTCGAGCCCCTTGTTCATGAGCGTCGCGGAGTCCACCGAGATCTTGCGGCCCATCTTCCACTTCGGGTGCGCGCACGCCTGGTCCGGCGTGACGTGGTCCAGGGTCTTGGGATCGCTCAGGCGGAACGGCCCGCCCGACGCCGTGAGGATGACGCGCACCACGCCGCGGCACTCCGAGCCCGGCAGGTAGCCGCCGGGCATGCACTGGAAAATGGCATTGTGCTCGCTGTCGATCGGGATGATCTGCCCGCCGTGGCGGGCCACCTCGTCCATGAGCAGAGGGCCGGCCATGACCAGCGCTTCCTTGTTGGCGAGGAGCACGCGCTTGCCCGCGCGCACCGCCGCGAGCGTCGACTTCAGGCCCGCGGCCCCGACGATCGCCGCCATCACCGATTGCACGTCGTCGCGCGTCACGGCCTCGCACAGCGCCTCGGCACCGCCTGCCACCCGGGCGCGGGAACCCACGGCCGCGAGCGCCTCGCGCGCGCGCGCGGCAGCGGCCGGATCGGCCAGCACCACGAGCTCCGGATCGAAGATGCGGGCCTGCTCGACCACCGTCTCCCAGCTCTTGTGCGCGCCGAGCACCGCGACCCGAAATCGCTCGGGATGCAATGCCACCACGGCGAGCGTCGAGCGGCCGATGCTGCCCGTGGAACCCAGGATGGCGAGGCCGCAGGGAGCGCTCATATCACCATCGAGCAGAACACGAAGGCATAGAGGGGGGCCGCGGCGGTCACGCTGTCGACGCGATCGAGGAGTCCGCCGTGCCCCGGCAGGAGCACGCCCGAGTCCTTGAGGCCCGAGGCACGCTTGAACATGCTCTCGGTCAAATCGCCGATGATCGAGAACACGCCGACCGCGAGGCCCACCGCAACGAACGGCGCCGCCGGGATGCGCGCGTACGCGGCGCATGCCCACGCCACCAGCGCCACCAGCGCCAGACCCCCGGCCGCACCCTCCCACGTCTTGCCCGGGCTCACCCGCGGCGCGAGCTTGTGGCGGCCGAAACCGCGGCCCACGAAGTAGGCGCCGATGTCGGCGGAGATCACCAGCAACACCAGCGACAGCACGAGCTCGGGCCCCGGCACGCCGGCAACCGCCTGCACCTGCAGGCTGGCGAGCGCGACGAACGCGGGAACGAGGACCGGCACGCCGCAAAGCAGCGCCAGCCAGTGCCGGTGGCGCGCGGGTGCCAGCGTGAGCCAGCCGAGGGCGATCACCCACCAGACACACGTGGCCGCCATGAGCCCCACGAGGTGCGCCGGGTCTTGCGCCCACCGCCACGCCAGGAATTCGAGCGCGGCGATGCCGAGCGCGTAGCCGATGCGCGCACCCCCCTTGAGCGCGCCGAAGCTCGCCCACTCCCAGCCGCCGATGCAGAACACGGCGCCGAACCCGAGCACGGTCCACGTCGCGGGCAGCAGGAACAGTCCGGCCAGCAAGAGGCACCCGAGAACGGCGGCGGTGAGAATTCGGGTCTTGAGCATCGCCGGCCTCAGTCTCCTGCGCTCGCCGCAACCTGGCCGGAGGTCTTGCCGAAGCGGCGCTCACGCTTGGCGTAGTAATCGAACGCCGCGTCCAGGTGCGCCGGCGAAAATTCCGGCCAGAGCACGTCGGTGAAGTAGAGCTCGGTATAGGCGAGGTTCCACAGGAGGAAGTTGCTGACGCGGCCCTCCCCGCCGGTGCGGATGAGCAGATCGGGATCGGGAATCCCGGCAAGGGCAAGACGCCCGGCGAACATCCCCTCGTCGATCGCCTCCGGGGGCACCCGGCCCGCCGCGGCGTCGGCGGCGAGTGCGCGGCATGCCTGCACGATGTCCCAGCGCCCGCCGAAGGCGACGGCGATGATGAGCCGGAGCCCGGCGTTTGCGGCGGTCAACGTTTCGGCGCCCTGCATGCGCCTCGCCAGCTCCGTGCCGAGCGCGCTGCGGTCGCCGATGAAGGACAGCCTCACCTGGCTCCCGTGCAGATCGGCCACCTCGCGCTCCAGCGCGTCCAGGAACAGGCTCATGAGCATGCCGACCTCATCCGGAGGGCGGCGCCAGTTCTCGCTGCTGAATGCGAACAGGGTCAGATGGCGCACCTTGCGCTCGGCGCACGCCTCGACCACCCGGCGTACGACCTTGACGCTGGCGCGATGCCCGGCCGGCCGCGGCATCCCGCGCGAGCGGGCCCATCGGCCATTGCCGTCCATGATGATGGCGACATGCTGCGGCGTTTCGCCCATACCCATATCCGGCTGCGGTCGCAGGCCCTTAGACCTGCATCAGCTCCTTCTCCTTGTCGGCCATGGCGTGGTCGATGTCCGCGACGTGCTTGTCGGTGAGCTTCTGCACGTCGTCCTGCGCCCGGCGATCGTCGTCCTGCGCGATCAGCTTCTCCTTGAGCATCTCCTTGAGCTCGGTCATCACCTCGCGCCGCACGCCGCGCACCGCCACGCGGGCGTTCTCGGCCTCGGCCTTGACCACCTTGATGATGTCGCGGCGGCGCTCCTCGGTGAGCGCCGGCATGTTGATGCGGATGATCTGCCCCGCCGTGTTCGGGGTGAGCCCGAGGTCGGATTTGTAGATCGCCTTCTCGATCACCTGGACCATGGACTTCTCCCACGGCGTGACCGTCAGCGTGCGTGCGTCCTCGGTGGCGACGTTCGCCACCTGGTTGAGCGGCGTCTCCGTGCCGTAGTAGTCGACCTTGATGTGCTCGATGAGGCTGGTATGCGCGCGGCCCGTGCGCAGCTTCTTGAGCTGGTCCTTGAACGCCGTCACGCACTTCTGCATGCGTTGCGTCGCGTCTTTCTTCAAGTCCTCGAGCATGCTTCCCCCTTTGCAGGCGTCGTTACGGGTCGTTGGTGACGACCGTGCCCACGTCCTCGCCCTTGACGATGCGCAACAAGTCCCCGCCGTTGAACAGGTTGAACACCTGCAGCGGCATCTTGTTGTCGCGGCACATGACGATGGCGGTCGCGTCCATCACGTTGAGGCGGTCGGCGAGCACCTTGTCGAAGGTCAGCCGCGCGTAGCGCTTGGCGCCCGGATGGGTGACCGGGTCGGCGTCGTAGATGCCGTTGACCTTGGTGGCCTTGAGGAGCACGTCGGCGTCGATCTCGATGGCGCGGAGCGAGGCCGCCGTGTCCGTGGTGAAAAAAGGATTGCCGGTGCCCGCGCCGAAGATCACCACGCGGCCCTTCTCGAGGTGCCGGATGGCGCGCCGCCGGATGTAGTCCTCGCAGACCTCGTTGATGCGCAGCGCGGACATCACGCGGGCATAGGTGCCCAGGCTCTCCAGCGCGTCCTGCATCGCCAGCGCGTTGATCACGGTGGCAAGCATGCCCATGTGATCGCCGGTCACCCGGTCCATGCCGGCTCGGGCAAGACCGGCGCCGCGAAAGATGTTGCCGCCGCCCAGCACCACCGCCACCTGCACGCCCATCAGGGTGAGATCGCGGATCTCGCCCGCGATGCGCTTCAGGATCGCGGGATCGATGCCGTAATCCTCGCCGCCGAGCAGCGCCTCGCCGGACAGCTTGACCAGGATTCTGCGATAGCGCGCCGTGGCGTTCGTGTTGCTCATGATCCCCTTGTCCGTACCCTACTACAAAAGACCCCGCGCGCGCGGGGTCCTCGAGCCTGTCAACACTGCGGCGACGACGGTCGACGTCCTCGCGCTGCGGAGAAGCGCCGTGCGGAGCTTCCCTACGTCTTGGAGCCCCCTCCGGCGGGAGGCGTTTTCTCCTGCGCCTTGACCTGAGCCATCACCTCGCCGACGAAATCATCCTGCTTCTTCTCGATGCCGTCGCCCACGCCGAAGCGCGCCATCCCGACCACGGTGGCGCCCGACTTCTTGAGCAGCTTTTCGACGGTGGTCTCCGGGTCCTTCACGAAGGGCTGACCGACCAGCGTGATTTCGGCGAGATATTTGCGCAGCCGCCCCTCGACCATCTTGGCGATGATCTCCGGCGGCTTCTTCTCCCCCTTGGTCTGCTCGGCGAGGATCTCACGCTCCTTGTCGAGCACCGCCGCGGGCACCGCGTTCGCATCGATGTAGGCCGGATTCACGGCCGCGACGTGCATGGCGAGATCGCGCGCCAGCGCCTCGTCGCCGCCCTTGAGCGCGACCAGGCTGCCGATGCGCCCGCCGTGCACGTAGGTGCCGAGCGGGCCCGGCGAGGAGAGGCGCACGAAGCGCCGCACCGAGATGTTCTCGCCGATCTTCGCAACGAGCGCGCGGCGGCGCTCCTCCAGCGTCGCCCCCTCATGGGGGCGCGCGAGCAGCGCCGGCACGTCGTTGCCTGAGTCGGCGAGCGCCGCCCTGGCCACCTCGCGCGCGAATTCCAGGAATTCCTCGCTGCGCGCGACGAAGTCGGTCTCGCTGTTGATCTCGACCAGAACGGCGCTCGCTCCGTCGCGCTCGACCGCCACGGTGCCCTCGGCTGCGACGCGCTGGGCCTTCTTGTCGGCCTTCGCGAGCCCGCTCTTGCGCATGAGCTCGGCGGCTGCGTCGAGATCGCCCTGGGTCTCCACCAGGGCCTTCTTGCACTCCATCATCCCCGCGCCGGTGCGGTCGCGGAGCTGCTTGACTGTGTCTGCGGTAATGTTCATAGCTGAGTCCGCCCGGGGCGGCTCTCCTTCAATTGATGTACATCGCGGGCCGGCGGCTCACCCCGCGCGAGTCCGCCGCATCGATCGGCGCCGCGGCGGCAGTCCGCCGCGGGCACGATCGCGAAACCTGCTCGAGCTTCCTAGGGGCCCCGTCGGGGTGGACTGCGCCCCGGCGGCCGGCGGCGCGGCGCGCTGGCCGGGCGATTCTCGGCCGGCGGCGCGTCGACCGCGTCGACATCGTCGGCCTCGACTTCCGCTTCAGCCTCCGGCCCCACCGCGCCGGGCGCCGCGGCCGCGCTCGGGACCACGGTGACCGGAACCTTGCGGCGCGGGGCCTGTTTCTTGGGGCCGCGGCCCGGGGGTGCGGCACGGCGTCCGGGGGCCGACCGCCTCTTGGGATTGCCTTCCTCGTCGAGCTCGACGAACTCGTCCTCGCCCACCGGGACCTCCGGCAGCGAAGCCTTGCCCTCGAGCACCGAATCCGCGACGCCGGTGGCATAGAGCAGAATGGCGCGCATGGCGTCGTCATTGCCCGGAATCACGTAGTCGATGCCGTCGGGGGAGCAATTCGTGTCCACCACGGCGACCACCGGGATGCCGAGCTTCCTGGCTTCGTGAATCGCGATCTGCTCGTGGCCCACGTCGATGACGAACAGGGCATCGGGCAGCGCGGTCATGTCGCGGATTCCGCCCAGGCTGCGCAGCAGCTTGTCCATCTCCCGGCGCAGCATCTGGGCTTCTTTCTTGCCGCGGCGATCGAGCGCACCGCTCTGGGCCATCTCGTCCAGCTCGTTCAGCCGCTTGATCGACTGCCGGATGGTCTTGAAGTTCGTGAGCATGCCGCCCAGCCAGCGCTGGTTGACGTACGGCATACTGCAGCGCGTCGCCTCTTTCTGGACCGCATCGCGCGCCGAGCGCTTGGTCCCGACGAACAGAATCTTGCCGCCGCGCGAGGCCACGCTCTTGATGAAGTTGGCCGCCTGGCCGTACAGGGGCTGGGTCTTTTCCAGGTTGATGATGTGGATTTTGTTGCGTTCCCCGAAGATGAAAGGGGCCATCTTGGGGTTCCAGAAGCGGGTCTGGTGTCCGAAATGGACGCCCGCTTCCAGCATTTGCCGCATGGACACGCTGGTCATGAAATACTCCTTCCGGGTTGAGCCTCCGCGTATCCCAATCGGCAACCCGTGGAATGATTTCGAGCCCAAAGGCCCGATTCATCGAATTCCGCCGGGCACCCGGCCGATTGTGACGACACGCGTGCGGGGTTGTTAAAAATAGCCGCGCTTTATACCATGAACCCGTGAGTCGAACCAGACCCTGAGCCTTCTGCCATGAGCGTGACCATCAAGACCCCCGCCGAGCAGGAAAAGATGCGCGCCGCCGGACGGCTCGCCGCCTCGGTGCTCGACATGATCGAGCCCTTCGTGCAGCCCGGCGCGACCACCGAGGAGCTCGACAAGCGCTGCCACGACTTCATCGTCGATACGCTGAAGTCCATCCCGGCCAACCTGAATTATCGCGGCTTCCCCAAGACCATCTGCACCTCGGTGAACCACGTGGTGTGCCACGGCATCCCGGGCGAGAAGCGGCTGAAGAACGGCGACATCATCAACATCGACGTGACCGTGATTCATGACGGCTTCCACGGCGATACCAGCCGCATGTACTTCGTCGGCAATCCCACGGTGCTCGCCCGCCGCCTGACCACCGTCTGCCACGAGGCCATGTGGCGCGGCATCCGCGTGGTCAAGCCGGGTGCACACCTCGGCGACATCGGCCAGGCCATTCAAACCTACGCCGAGGCCAACGGGTACTCGGTGGTACGCGAGTACTGCGGCCACGGCATCGGCCGCGTGTATCACGAGGACCCCCAGGTGCTCCATTACGGCAAGGCCGGCAACGGCCTCCAGCTGGTCGCGGGCATGACCTTCACCATCGAGCCCATGATCAACGCAGGCCGCCGCGACGTGCGCCTCCTGCCGGACGGCTGGACGGTGGTCACCAAGGACCAATCGCTGTCGGCCCAGTGGGAGCACACCATCCTGGTCACGGAGGTGGGCTACGAAGTGCTCACGCTGGGCGCCAGCCTGGGTGTTCCGGCGGCCGCGGCAGCCTCTTGAACGCGCACGGCCAGCTCTTCGACCCCCGGGAAGCAAAACGCGATTGGCCGTATCTGGCGGCCGCCTCCCAAGCCCTCAAGGACGATCAGTTCTCCCCCGCCGCCTTCAGGCAGGTGCTCGATCAAGGGACGCTCAGCCTGCAGGAGCGGTTCGGCGCCGACGAGGCCGTCGAGGACCTGGTCCAGGATCGGGCCCGCCTGGTCGACATCACGCTGCGCGCCGCCTGGGCACGTCACGCCGGCCGTTTCGCCGATGACCTGGCGCTGGTCGCGGTCGGCGGCTATGGGCGCGGGGAGCTCCATCCCTGCTCCGACATCGACATCATGGTGCTCCTGCCGAAGAGCGACGCCGCCGACTGGCAGTCCGACATCGAGCGATTCCTCGCCTTCCTCTGGGACATCGGCCTCGAGGTCGGCCACAGCGTGCGCACCATCGATGATTGCCAGCGCGAGAGCCTGGCCGATCTCTCGGTCGCCTCCACGTTGTTTGAGGCCCGGCTGCTCACGGGCCCGGAGCCGCTGTTCGCCGGCATGCGGCGCGCGCTCGCGCCCGACCGGCTTTGGTCCTCGCAGGACTTCTTCGCCGCCAAGGTCCGTGAGCAGACCGAGCGCCATCATCGCTACTTCGACACCGCCTACAACCTCGAGCCGAACGTCAAATCGAGCCCGGGGGGCTTGCGCGACATCCAGACCATCGGCTGGGTGGCGAAGCGCCACTTCGGCACCGACACGCTGGATGAGCTCGTCGCGCACGGCTTTTTGACGCGCGAGGAGCTGCGCAAGCTCAAGGCCGGCCAGTCGTTCCTGTGGAAGGTGCGCTTCGGCCTGCACGTGCTCACGGGGCGGCGCGAGGATCGGCTGCTGTTCGACTACCAGATCAAGCTCGCCAAGATGTTCGGCTACGAGGACGCGAGCTTCACTCTCGCGGTCGAGCAGCTGATGCAGAAGTACTACCGCACCGTCATGGACGTGAGCCTCCTGAACGAGATGCTGCTGCAGCTCTTTCGCGAGGCGATCCTCACCCAGAGCGGGCCGCCCGTCGCACTGAACCCGCGCTTTCAGATCCGCAACGACACCCTCGAGGTCACGCACCCCGAGGTGTTCGCGCGCCATCCGTCCGCGCTGCTCGAGCTGTTCGTGCTGCTGCAGCAGCACCCCGAGCTGCGCGGCGTGCGCGCCGAGACCATCCGCCTGATCGGCACCCACATCGGCCTGATCGACGAGGAATTCCGTCAGAACCCGCGCCACCATCGCCTGTTCCTGGAAATACTCTGCGCGCCCGTCGGGGTCACGCACGAGCTGCGCCGCATGAACCTCTACGGAGTCCTCGGCCGCTACATCCCCGCGTTCGGGCGCGTGGTCGGGCGCATGCAGTACGACCTGTTCCATGCCTATACGGTCGATGCGCACACCTTGTTCGTGGTCAGCAACCTGCGCCGGCTGGCGATGCCGAAATACAACCACGAGTTTCCGGCCCTGAGTCAGATCATGCAGTCCCTGCCGCGGCAGGAGATCGCCTACCTCGCGGCGCTGTTCCACGACATCGCCAAGGGACGGGGGGGCGATCATTCCGAGCTCGGCGCGGTCGACGCCGAGGCCTTTTGCCTCGAGCAGGGCCTCGGCCGCTACGAGGCGCGCCTGGTCGCGTGGCTGGTGCGCAACCACCTGATCCTGTCCATCACGGCCCAGAAGAAGGACATCAGCGACCCCGACGTCATCCACGATTTTGCGCGCCGCGTCGGCGATCAGGCGCACCTGGACACGCTCTACGTGCTCACCGTCGCCGACGTGCGCGGCACGAATCCGAAGCTGTGGAACACCTGGAAGGCCCGCCTGTTCGAGGAATTCTACGAGCGCACCAAGCGCGCCCTGCGCCGCGGCCTCGAGACCCCGCTCGATCAGGACGAGTTGATCCGCGAGACGCAGGAGCAGGCCCGCGCGCGCATGCCGGCCATCGCGCCGGAGCGCGTCGCCGAAGTCTGGTCGCAATGGACCGAGGCCTACTTCCTGCGCTTCACGCCGGAGGAGATCGCCTGGCACACGACGCTGCTCGCCGACCGCGATCCGCGCGAAGATGCGCCCCTGGTCGCCATACGGCAGTTGACCGACCGCGGCAGCACGGCGGTGCTCACCTACTCGCCCGGGCACCTGCACAGCTTCGCGCGCACGACCGCGGTGCTGGACCAGATGGGCTTGAACGTCGTCGATGCGCGCCTGATCTCGAGCGCCAACGGCTTCAGCCTGGAGACGTACGTGGTGCTCGAGGCCGGAGGCGCCGTGATCGCCGAGACCGACCGCATCCGCGAGATCGAGGCCGGGTTGTGGCGCAACCTGCAGCAGCCGGAGAGCGCTCCCACCATCGTGACGCGGCGCGCCCCGCGCCAGGTGCGCATGTTCTCGACGCCCACCCAGGTGAACTTCAGCCTCGACGCGCGCAACCACCGCACCATCCTCGAGCTGATCGCGGCCGACCGCCCGGGGCTCCTCTCCGAGGTCGGCAAGGTGTTCAAGACCGAGTGCGTGCTCATCAACGGCGCCAAGATCATGACGGTCGGCGAGCGTGCCGAGGACGTGTTCTACATCACCGGCACCGACGGGCGCCTGCTCGATCCCGAGGCCTGCCAGCGCGTGCAGGACTCGCTGATGCGCGCGCTCGACCGCCGCGACGCGGCGATGACCTGAGGCGCCCGCCCCACGCACTCGCGCGAGCGGGCGCACACGGCCGTGAACCCGGCCCCGGCGACGCGCTACACTGAGCGATCATGTCAATGGATCAAATTCGCGGCGTCATCGAGGCCGCCTTCGAGCGGCGCGCCGAGCTCACGCCGCAGACCGTCACCCCCAAGACCCGCGGGGCGGTCGAGCATGCCATCGACGAGCTGGATGCCGGACGGGCCAGGGTCGCCGAGCGCGTGGACGGAAGCTGGCGGGTCAACGAGTGGCTCAAGAAGGCCGTGCTCCTGTCGTTTCGCATCGCCGACAACGCGCAGCAGCGCGCCGGCGCGCTGAATTTCTACGACAAGGTGCCGCTCAAGTTCGACGGCTGGGAGGCCGCCCGTTTCGCCGCCTCCGGCGTACGCGTCGTGCCGCCCGCGACGGTGCGCCGCGGCGCCTACGTCGCGCCGAATGCGGTCCTCATGCCGAGCTACGTCAACATCGGCGCGTACGTCGACTCCGGCACCATGGTGGACACCTGGGCGACCGTGGGATCGTGCGCCCAGATCGGCAAGAACGTGCATCTCTCCGGGGGCGTCGGCATCGGGGGCGTGCTCGAGCCGCTTCAGGCCGCGCCCACCATCATCGAGGACGGCTGCTTCATCGGCGCCCGCTCCGAGATCGTCGAGGGCGTGATCGTCGAGACGGGCGCCGTGATCTCCATGGGGGTGTTCATCGGCCAGAGCACGCGCATCTACGACCGCGAGCGCGACGAGATCCTCTACGGGCGGGTCCCCGCCGGCGCCGTCGTCGTGCCCGGCAGCCTGCCCGCCGCGAACGGCAAGTACGCCCTGGCGTGCGCGATCATCGTCAAGCGCGTGGACGCGCAGACCCGCGCCAAGACCTCGCTCAACGAGCTGCTGCGCAACACCGACTGAGCGTTCACCGGTCGTTGAGCGAATCTCAGCCGAATCGCCCCGTGATGTAGTCCTCCGTCAGCCGCTGCTGCGGATTGGTGAACACGCGGTCGGTGGGGCCGATCTCGACCAGGTCGCCCATGTGGAAGTAGGCGGTGCGCTGCGACACGCGCGCGGCCTGCTGCATGTTGTGCGTGACGATCACGATGGCGTAGTTCGCGCGCAGCTCGTCGATCAGGTCCTCGATGCGCGCGCTCGCGATGGGGTCGAGCGCGGAGGTCGGCTCGTCCATGAGGATCACCTCGGGATTGACCGCTATGGTGCGCGCGATGCAGAGCCGCTGCTGCTGTCCGCCGGAGAGGCTGGTGCCGGGCGTGTGGAGGCGGTCCTTGACCTCGTCCCAGAGGCCCGCGCGCTCCAGGCTCGTGTGCACCAGCTCATCCATGTCGCTGCGATGCCGCGCGAGCGCGTGGATGCGGGGACCGTACGCGACGTTGGCATAGATCGAATGGGGAAACGGGGTCGGCTTCTGAAAGACGATGCCGACGCGCGCGCGCAGCTGCGCGACGTCCTGGCGCCGGTCGTAGATGTCGTTGTCGTCGAGCGTGATCACGCCGTCGACGCGGGCGCCGACGATGGTGTCGTTCATCCGGTTGAGGCAGCGCAGGAACGTGGACTTGCCGCAGCCGGAGGGGCCGATCATCGCAAGCACCTGGTTGCGTCCGATGTCCAGGCTCACATCCTTCACGGCGTGCTTGTCGCCGTAATAGACGTTGACCTCGCGGGCGGTCATGACGCAGTCGATCGCGCCCGACGGCGGGCCGGGCTGGCTCTCGGACGATTTCATGCTGCCGCGCTCATCCAAAGCGCCCGGTGATGTAATCGTCCGTACGCCGGCTCTTGGGCGAGGTGAATATCTGCCGGGACGGCCCGATCTCGACCATGTCGCCCATGTACATGAAGCCGGTGACGTTCGAAACGCGCGCGGCCTGCTGCAGATTGTGGGTGACGATGACGATGCAGAACTTCTCGCGCAGCCCCTGCAGCGTCTCCTCGACCCGCAGCGTCGAGATCGGATCGAGCGCCGCGGTCGGCTCGTCGAGCAGGAGCACCTCGGGCTGAACGGCGATCGCACGCGCGATGCACAGCCGCTGCTGCTGTCCTCCGGACAGGCTCCGCCCGTCGGCGCGCAGCTTGTCCTTGACCTCATCCCAGATCGCGGCGTCGCGCAGCGCGGACTCCACCCGCTGGCTCAACTCCGCGCGGCGCACGCCGCCGGCGAGGCGCAGCCCGAACGCGACGTTGTCGAACACCGACATCGGGAACGGGGTCGGCTTCTGGAAGACCATTCCGACCCGGTAGCGCAGCTCCGCCAGGTCGACGGTCGGGCGCAGGATGTCGCGGCCGCCGATCAGCACCTCGCCCTCGGCGCGCTGACCGGGATAGAGCGCATACATGCGGTTGAGCACGCGCAGCAGCGTGGACTTCCCGCAGCCCGACGGGCCGATGAATGCCGTGATCGAGCGGTCGGCGAGCGACATGTTGATGTCGCGCAGCGCCTGCGAGGAGCCGTAATAGAAATTCAGCGCGCGCGTCTCGATCTTGACCGGACCCTCATCCCCCGCGCCCGCGTGCGCCGTCGCCTGCGGAACCCGCATCTTGAGGTGCTTCGGCGGTTTTGGAGTATCCACGTCCATCATCGTCCCGCTCCCCGGCTCGGCGACAGATACGCGATCAGGATGCGCGCGGCGATGGACAGTATCAGGATGGCGATCGTGATCAGCAAGGCGCCCGCCCAGGCGAGGCTCTGCCAATCCTTGTAGGGGCTCAAGGCGAACTGGAAGATCACGACGGGCAGGTTCGCCATGGGGCCGTTGAGGCTCGTGCTCCAGAACTGGTTGTTGAGCGCGGTGAACAGCAGCGGCGCGGTCTCGCCGCTGATGCGCGCGATGGCAAGCAGCAGGCCGGTGACGATGCCGCTGCGCGCCGCGGGATAGAGCACGCTGAGCGTGGTGCGCCAGGGATACGCGCCGAGCGCCGCCGACGAGTCCTTCATTCCCGCGGGAACGAGATTCAGCATGTCCTCGGTGGTTCGCAGCGTGACCGGAATCGCGATCACCGCCAGCGCGAGCGCGCCCGCGATCGCCGAGAAGTGGCGCATCCGCACCACCAGGATCTCGTAGATGAACAGGCCGACGATGATCGAAGGCGCGGAGAGCAGCACATCGTTGATGAATCGCACCACGGTCGCGAGCTTCGACCCGCGCCCATACTCGGCGAGATACGTGCCGGCGAGAACGCCGATGGGAGACCCGATCAGGATGCCGACCCCGGTCATGACGGCGCTCCCGTAGATGGCGTTCAGCAACCCGCCGCTGCCGCCCGGCGGAGGCGTCATCTCGGTGAACAGCCGGTGCGACATGCCCGACACGCCATGAGTGATCAGCGTCCAGAGGATGGCGGCCAGGCACGCGAGCCCGATGAGCGTCGCGACGCAGGACAGCGCCAGGAATATCCCGTTCTTGATCTTGCGCCAGATCCGCCGGCTCATGCCGCGGATGCTCCGCGGCGCTCCAGACGCAGCAGCATGGCCTGCGCCGCGGCGATCACCGCGAACGTGATCAGGAACAGCAGCAGTCCCAGGGCGATCAGCGACGAGGTGTACAGGTCCCCGACCGCCTCGGTGAACTCGTTGGCGATGGCGGAGGAGATCGTCGTTCCGGGCGCCAGCAGCGAGGCGCTGATGCGGTGGGCGTTGCCGATCACGAACGTCACGGCCATGGTCTCGCCGAGCGCACGGCCGAGACCGAGCATGATGCCGCCGACGATCCCGACACGCGAGTGCGGCACGACCACGTTCCAGATGACCTCCCAGGTGGTGGCGCCGAGGCCGTAGCCCGACTCCTTGAGCATCGCCGGGACGGTGTCGAAGACGTCGCGCGTGGTCGCCGCGATGAACGGCAACACCATGATGGCGAGCACGATGCCGGCGGTGAGGATGCCGATGCCGAACGGCGGTCCCTTGAAGAGCGCGCCGACGCCCGGCAGCACGCCGACGTGTGCGATGAGCCATGGCTGTACGTGCCGCTGCAGGACCGGCGCCAGCACGAACAGGCCCCAGATCCCGAAGATGATGCTCGGCACCGCCGCCAGCAGCTCGACCGCTACGCCGATGGGGCGCTTCAGGAGCGGCGGACAGAGCTCGGTCAGGAACAGCGCAATGCCGAAGCCGGCGGGCACGGCCAGCAGCATCGCGATCGTCGAGGTCACCACCGTGCCGAAGATCGGACCCAGCGCGCCGTACTGGTCGGTCACGGGATTCCAGATCTCGCGCGTGACGAAGCGGAATCCGAAATGAGCCAGGGCCGGCCAGGCGCCGTAGATCAGCGAGATCGCAACCCCGCCGAGGATCAGGAGCACGAGCACCGCGGCGGAAAGCGTCGCCCATCGGAAGATCCGCTCGTAAACCAACTGTCGGGCGGCGTGCCTCGGATCGATGATCGCCACGGTGTCAGATCGCTCCGCTTAAAATCAAATCGGCCGCCGTGAACGCCCGAGCGCCCACGGCGACCGCACCGCTACCTTAAACTCCGCCGCGCGAAATCGGTACTAGGCGGCGGACTATTTTTCGCTCCACAGGGGCTTGCCGCCCGCCGTGATCTGCGCAGCCCAGGTCTTCTTGACCTGCGCGATCAAGGATGCCGGCAGCGGCACGTAGTCGAGCTCCGCGGCCATGGCGGCGCCGTTCTTGTACGCCCAGTCGAAGAATTTGAGAGCCTCCCCCACCGCGGCGGCGTCTTCGGGCTTCTTGTAGACCAGGATGAAGCTCGCGCCCGTGATCGGCCAGCTCTTCGCGCCCGGCTGATCCGTCAGGACCAGATAGTAGCTGTCCGCGTGCACCCAATCGGCATTCGCTGCCGCCGCCTGGAAGGACTCGGCGCTCGGGCGCACGGCGGCGCCGGACTTGTTGGTGAGCAAGGTGTACGGCATCTTGTTCTGCTTGGCGTAGGCATACTCGACATACCCGATGGCACCGTCCGTCTGCGTGGTCATGTTGGCGACGCCCTCGTTGCCCTTGGCGCCGATGCCGGCCGGCCATTGCACCGAAGTGTTGGCGCCGATGCTGGATGCGAATTTCGGGCTGGACTTGGAGAGATACTCCGAGAACAGGAAGTTCGTCCCCGACCCGTCCGAGCGGTACACCGGCGCAATCGCGGTGGAGGGGAGCGCCAGGCTCGGATTCAGCTTCTTGATCTTCGGGTCGTTCCACTGCGTGATCTCGCCCATGTAAATGCTGGCGACGGTTGCGCCGTCGAGCTTGAGCTGACCCGCCTGGATGCCCTTGACGTTCACCACCGGGACGACGCCGCCGATGATCATGGGGAACTGCAGCAGGCCCGAGGCATTCAGGTCCTCGGGCTTGAGGGGCATGTCGGATGCCCCGAACGTGACGGTCTTGGCCTTGATCTGCTTGATGCCGCCGCCGGAGCCGATGGACTGGTAATTGAGCCCGATGCCGGTCTGCTTCTTGTAGGCGTCCGCCCACTTGGAGTAGATGGGATAGGGGAATGTAGCTCCGGCGCCCGAGATGTCGGCCGCCGCGGCCGCGAGGCAAAGCCCGAAGGCGGCGGCCCCAGCGATCAGCAGACTTCTCGCAATGCTCTTTTTCATGCTGTCTCCGTTATAAAAGTGAAGGCCCGACGGCTGTTTTGCAGCGCTGGTGGCGATTGTCGGCAGCCCATGTGACACTTTTGTGACACTACCCCACCGGCCCCCGGAATGTCTCATTTGCCGCCGCGTGTATACTCCAGCCACGGGGTATTGGACGAAGATCCAAGAGGGGATTTATGGCAATCAGTCAAGAAGCTGCAAAGACGAACGATCGGGCCGGACGCTCGAGCGAATGGTTGGTGATCGGCGCCTCATCGCTCGGCACCGTGTTCGAATGGTATGACTTCTACTTGTATGGATTGCTCGCCTCGATCTTCACCACGCAATTCTTCTCGGGTGTCAACGAGGTCACCGGCTTCATCTTCGCTCTTGCGGCATTCGCCGCCGGCTTTGCGGTGCGTCCGTTCGGGGCGCTGGTGTTCGGGCGCCTGGGCGACCTGGTCGGCCGCAAGCACACGTTCCTGATCACCATGACGCTCATGGGCCTTGCGACCTTCCTGGTCGGCTTGCTGCCGAGCTACGCCAAGGTCGGCGTCGCAGCACCCATCCTGCTGGTCACGCTGCGCCTGGTGCAGGGCCTTGCGCTCGGCGGCGAATACGGCGGCGCCGCGACCTACGTGGCCGAGTACTCACCCCCGGACAAGCGCGGCCTGTACACGAGCTGGATTCAGACCACGGCCACCCTCGGGTTGTTCGCGGCCCTCCTCGTCGTGATCGGAACACGGACCGCCCTCGGCGAGGAGGCGTTCAAGGCGTGGGGCTGGCGCATTCCGTTCCTCGTGTCGATCGTGCTCCTCGCGGTCTCGCTGTGGATCCGCATGCAGCTCGCCGAGAGTCCCGTGTTCCTGAAGATGAAGAGCCAAGGCACCACATCCAAGGCGCCGCTCTCCGAGGCCTTCGGACGGTGGGGCAATCTCAAGATCGTGCTGCTTGCGCTCCTCGGCGCCGTGATGGGGCAGGCGGTGGTCTGGTACACGGGCCAGTTCTATGCGCTCTTCTTCCTCGAGCGCACGCTGCGCGTCGACGGCGCCACCACCAACATCCTCATCGCGATCGCCCTCGCGCTCGCGACGCCGGGCTTCGTGCTCTTCGGCTGGCTGTCCGACCGCATCGGCCGCAAGCGCATCATCCTCGCGGGATGCCTCATCGCCATGCTCACCTACTTCCCGCTGTTCCAAGCCTTGACGCGCTACGCGAATCCGGCGCTCTACGCGGCGCAGTCGGCCGCCCCGGTCACGGTGATCGCCGACCCGCGCGAATGCTCGTTCCAGTTCGATCCCATCGGCAAGAACAAATTCGACTCCACGTCGTGCGACATCGCCAAGAGCTACCTTGCGAAAGCCGGCGTCTCCTATCACGGCGTGGATGCTGCACCGGGCACGGTGGCTGAGATCAAGAGCGGCGACACCGTGCTGACCGCTCCGGATCCGCACACCGTCAAGGGGGCGGACAGGAAAGCCGCGATCGCGGCCTTCCAGTCCTCGGTCAAGAAGACGCTCGCAGCCGCGGGCTATCCCGACAAGGCGGACCCGGCGGCGGTGAACAAGACCATGGTGGTGCTGATCCTGTTCGTGCTGGTGCTGTACGTGACCATGGTTTACGGCCCGATCGCCGCGCTGCTGGTGGAGCTCTTCCCGGCGCGCATCCGCTACAGCGCGATGTCCCTGCCCTACCACATCGGCAACGGCTGGTTCGGCGGCTTCCTGCCGACCACGGCGTTCGCCATGGTGGCGGCGACCGGAGACATCTACTACGGCCTCTGGTATCCCATCGTGGTCGCCGGCCTGACTTTCGTGGTGGGAGCCCTGTTCCTGCCCGAGACCTTCAAGCGCAGCATCGACGCGGCCTGAGGCGCGGGGGCCGGGGCACGGCGATGCCCGCGCGGGCGGATCCGCAGGGTCCGCCGCGCCGCGTCGTCATTCGGCGTAATCCGCCATCTGGGTGGCATCGCGGGCGCGGTCGGAGGCTATCGCGTTGAAGACCGGCGTCAGCACGAGCGCCACCGCGAGGTTCAGCACCACGGTGTAGAGCGCGATGTACCCCGGGAAGGTGTGACCGAACGCGTGCAGCGGATACGTGGCGCCCAGCTTGTTGGCATACGCCATCGCGGTACCGGCGTAAGTGCCGACCGCCCATCCCGCGAGCAGCGCCCACGAATTGAACCAGCGGGTGTAGGCGCCCAGCATCACCGCCGGCAGCGTCTGGATGATCCAGATGCCGCCGAGCAGCTGGAGCTGGATCGCATACTTGGTGGGCACCTCGAGGATGAAGACCAGCGCCCCCGCCTTGACGATCAGCGAGACCCACTTCGCCATGCGCGACTCTTGCTTGTCGGTCGGATTGCGGTTGATGAACTCGCGGTGAATGTTGCGCGTGTAGAGGTTCGCGGCCGCGATCGACATGATCGCGGCCGGCACCAGGGCGCCGATGCCGATGGCGGCGAACGCGACGCCCACGAACCACGACGGAAAGCTGTGCAGGATCAGCGCGGGCACGGCGAAGTTGCCCTTGAACTGATCGAAGCCCCGGGCGAACTCGGGCAGCTTGTCGACGCCGGCGGCAATCGCGAGGAGGCCCAGCATGGCGAGCAGGCCCAGCATGAAGGAATAGCCGGGCAGCATCGCGGCATTGCGGCGAATGGCCTTGCCGCTGCTCGCGGACAGGATGCCGGTGAGCGAATGCGGGTAGAGGAACAGCGCCAACGCCGAGCCGAACGCCAGGGTCGCGTAGCCGGTGTAGGCGCCCGTGCTGCCGGCCGATGGTGCCGCGAGGATCAGCTTGGCGGGCGGGATCGCCGCGAAGATCTTGCCGAATCCGCCGAGCTGGATCGGGATCACGATGATGGCCGTGAGCGCCGTGATGTAGATGAGGATGTCCTTGACGATGGCGATCGAGGCCGGCGCGCGCAGCCCGCTGGAATACGTGAATGCCGCGAGCACGACGAACGCGATCAGCAGCGGCACATCCCCGGCAAGCCCGTTGCCCGTGATCCCGAGGCCCCCGATCAGCACCTGGATGCCGACGAGCTGCAGCGCGATGTACGGCATGGTGGCGACGATGCCGGTCACGCTCACCGCGAGCGCCAGCCAGCGATTGTCGAAACGGCCGCGCACGAAGTCGCCGGCGGTGATGTAGCCGTGCTTGTGACACACGTACCAGAGGCGGCGGAAGGCCAGGAACAGGATCGGATAGACGATGATGGTGTAGGGCACCGCGAAGAATGCGATGGCCCCCTGCCCGTAGGCCAGCGCGGGCACCGCGATGAACGTGTAGGCCGTGTACACGTCGCCGCCGATCAGGAACCACGTCACCACCGTGCCGAATCGCCGGCCGCCGAGGCCCCATTCATGCAGCAGGTCGAGATCGCCCCTGCGCCAGCGCGCGGCCGCGAATCCCAGCCAGGATATGAGCCCGAAGAGGGCGATGAAAATGATCAGTGCAACCCAGTTCACTTCCTGCACGATCGTCTCCCACGGTTCGTTGATTTTTGAGTTTTCGGGGCGGCGCTCACTCGATCTCGAGTCAGTCGGCGGTGGCGAAATAGACCACGGCGGTCAATGCCGCGCTGACGAGGACCCAGAGGAGCTGGAACCAGTAGAAGAACGGGATCCCGGCGAGGGTGGGGTCGATCTTGTTGTAGAGCGGCGGCCACAGCGCCACCACGAACTGCACCAGGAACAAGAGATACCACCCGCTCCATCCACGCCGCTTCTTGGGTTCTGTGCTCATCTTTCCCTCCCTCGGGCTCAGCCACCCGATTGTCCAGTTGTTTGCCCGGACACTAACCGAATGGCGCGGCGCTTGTAAATTGGCACGGGGCTTGCCGAGGCGATGTGCTCAAGATCAGGCCGCCGCCCCGCAAAGAAGGTCTCCGCAGAGCTCCTGAAACGCGCTGTGACGGCTCTCCGCGGGTCGTCGTCGTACCGCGGCCTCCGCGAGACGGCCTCAGAAAGTGAAGCGAGCCCCGATTGTCGGAGCGACGTTGCTCTTGTAGTTATAGGGGACGCCGGGACCGTGAGGAATGGCGATGGCCAGACCGCCGCTGACGTCGGAATAGGCAACGCCGGCATATGCGTCGAAGCGTTTGGTGAAGTGATGATCCGTGTACAGCGAAAACTCGTTGAGGAAGCCCGAGCAGGAAGCCCGGAAACCGGAGGGTGGGCAGGTCTTCGGCACCTTGAAGTCATTCTGCCACTGATGATAAGCGGATAAAGTGATGTCGGTTTTGCTGTCGTAGGCGTATTTCACGCCGGTCCAAGCGATCTGCACGAGCTTTGGAGAGTCAAGATTGTCATCTTCGACACCGCTCAAGAGATAGCCGCCTTGGGCTGAGGCACCGATGCCCAACGGGTTCGACGGGTTGAACTGCTGAATGTGCTCGTAGCCGGCAAAGAGCTTGAAGGGGTCCCATGTGTACTTGGCGGCGACCATGATGGCGGTGTTATCGGTCACAATGCCGTATTCGGTATTGTCCGTGCCGAGCGCATTGGCTCCGGTAATGGGGTGTGTATTGATGCTGTTGATGGTCGATTGATAGGGCTGCGTCAGACTCTGCGGCCCGAGCAAGGGGTTCACGACGCTGATTGCCTGGTTGTAATGCTGGAAAACGAGGTCGACGGAGAGCCTGTCGTACTCTCCGCCGAGATTGAATCCATAGGCGGTGTTACGTGCCTGCTCCGCGGTGCACGTGGCGGCAGTCCAGGTCTCGGAGGCGGAGTAACAGCCCCCGGACCCATCGGCGAATTTATACATTGCGCCAAAATGGACCGGGCCGTACGCGACGCGGTATTTGACGGCCTCGTCCCAACGGGTATTCTCGGTGTCACCACCGCCGGCCATCGTGCCGTTATACCCGATGTACGAAAAGGAGTAGGCCCCGACGGCCGGATCATAAGCGAGCATCGCATCGGTACCGAGAGAGCGTTGACGACCGAAGGTCACCGTGCCGGAATAGGTGGACGCTGCACCACCATAGAATTCGTCATTGAAGGCCTGACCCGCCCGCGCACCGTCGCCAGTCTCCGAATAGGCGCCCCTGGGTAGGCCGCTGTTCGTGATATTGGTGGCCGCCATGTTGGCGAGCTGGCCGGACTGCGGATTGATCCCGGTCGACGCGTTGAATACGGCGTACCAGCCGGCCATGAACTCCATCTTGCCCTTGATGCCCAGACCCGACTGTTGCAAGTTGTTCGGCGCAACGAGCCATTGGGAGTGATTGCCGTTCCGATTGAGCAGCGATTCGCCTTCGTAGTTATAGCCATTCTCCGGCAAGCCGTGGCTGACCCAGCCCACACCGACGTCGTACGCGCCGTACAGGGTGATGCCGTGCCAAGTCAACGGACAAGCGGTGGCGACGAACTCCTTGTAGCTCGCACAGGCTTCTGGAACGGATGGCGTAGCCGGAGACGGCTCGGCGGCGGCCTCCGCGCGCACGACGCACGCAACTACAGTCATGACTACCAAGGGCGCGACTGAATTTCTCACGGCGACATTTTTCCCCAGATGCTATGCGGTTATCGTCGTTTGCTGCGTTATATCCAACCATATATAGCACGCGGCGCCATCGTCAAGCGCAAAATCTCGATGAGTGGGCTAACTGGCGTAGACGGGCTGCTGCAGAGGGGCTTGCGGGCTGATTTGCCGGCGATTGGCCGTCGCTATGACGTGAGATGCAGAAGTTCCAGACAGGAAAAACCCCGCAGCCCTAGGCTGCGGGGTTACGATCAAGGCGCAAGGTCGACTAGAACGTGAAGCGTGCGCCGATGGTCGGATCAATCATCGTCGTGTTGATGTACCCGTTTGCAAGGCCGTGCGACACGTTCGACCACATGGCGCCTGCATAGGTATCGAAGCGCTTGGTGAAGTGATAGTCGAGCGACACGGAGAGCGCGTTGAAATTTCCGCTGCACTGGCCGACCACGGTGCTCGAGCATCCAGCGTGCTCGCCGGTGGCGTAGGCGTTCTGCTTCTCTCCGTAGTACGCGATGGCGGCCGTGAATTGCGGTGTCACCGCGTATCGCGCGCCCACCCAGTACACCTGCAGGATCTTGTCAGCCTTGGCATAGGCCGTGTTGTTCACCGCTCCCAGCACGTACCCGCCGATGTCGTCGAATCCCGCACTCAGCGGGATCGAGGGATTCATGTAGGTGATGTGCTGGTAGCCGCCATAGGCGGTCAGGGGAATCGGAGTGACTGCGTACAACGTCATGACGCCGTATGAGGCGTTGTCCGAGATCGTGCCGGCAATCGAGTTCTGCGAGGAAAGGTTCAGCGCCGGCAGACCCGCCAGCTGCATGGCGCTCAAAGTGCCCGCCGAAACCGCATCCCGCATCTTGGTGTAGAACGCGTCCACCGAGGCGCCCGCGTACTCGGCACCGAGCGAAACCTCATAGCCGGAGAATGCCTCGCCGGTGCCGGCGGTGGCATAGTTCTGCGCGGAAGATCCCTGCGTCTTGTACTGTGCGCCGACGTGCACCATCTTCATGAAGGTGCCGGTGTACTTGATCGAGCCGTCGAGACGGCGGTCCTGCGTGTCACCGCCGCCGGCAGGAGTGCCGGACAGGCCGAGCAGTGAGAATGCGTACGAGGTCTGCTGCGGGTCGTACTTGGCGATGAGGTCCGCAAGCGTCGAGTTCTGGCGGCCGAACGTCACCGTTCCCCACGTGGGCGACCCCAGACCCACATAGGCCTGCTCAAAAGGCTGCCCGGCGATGCTGGAATCGATGTTCGTGCTCTGCGCATCGAGCGCGCGCCCGTTGTTCTGAGTCACGGATTTGAGAGCGTCGGTGATCTGACCCGAGGCCGGATTGAAATAGCTCTCCAGCTTGAATACACCGTACCAATCCAGGAAGTTGAGCGACTCCTTGCCCTGCAGGCCAACCCGGGACTGGCTCATGCCGTTCGAGGTGAAGCCGGACACGGCATTGTTGCTGTTCTTCTGGACGATGTCCGAGCCGCCCGAGATGAAATAGTTGCTGAAGGGCGCGCCATGCGTCTCGTACTGGAAGTCCACGTCGACGATGCCGTAAAGGGTAATTCCGTGCCAGGTCAGGCTTTCGTCCGCCGATGCCGGAGACGATGCGCCTGCCGCACTTTGCGCGTGCGCAACACCCAGGGTTGCCGCCAGTGCGCAGCCCAGTATGGAGCTGACCATGGGCGATGTCCGCCGCACGGCGGCCCTCGCGTCCTTGTACTTGGAATTCTTGTCTGCGTTTATCACAGGCATTCTCCGTCTGTTTCGGGAGTGTTTCGTGGGCTTGAATTAAAGCGACCTTTTGTTACATCCATGTGACAAGGCTCTTGTCGGGGACTAGATATACCAAATTCACGGCTTACGCAAATATCGTGTAGTTTTTACGCAACACACGCCGTCCGGGAAAGTCTGACGCTTCGCCTCTCGGTTGGGAACGAACGGATCGTCATTTGCTCATGCGCGACGCGCCTGACGCCGCGGCGCGGCTCCCCGCTCAGGGCGACTGAAGCGCCTTGGGATCGGGGGCGGAGATCGGGTCGGTCAATACGCGCCGGAAGACGGCGATGATGGCGGGCTGCGGGCGGCGAATGGCGGGCACGTCGGTGTAGCTCTGCCAGCCCCCGCCGAGGTTCTCGTACAAATCGACGAAGTGCTCCCCCGCGGAGACCTGGTCGGCGGCGTACTGCTCCTGCAGGTCGTAGTACTCGCGCTCGGCATCGACGACGTTGAGGAAGTCGGTGAGCCCGCGATCGTAGCGCTGATTGGCGAGATCCACGGCCCGCTGCCCGGCGAGCAGCGCCTCGCCGACGTGCTTCAACCGGTCCTGTTCGGCGTCGTACTCATCGAGCGCGGTGTCCACCGACCGCACGGCGTTCAAGAGCGTCTTGCGGTAGCTGATGAGGCTCGCCCGGGCCTCGAGCTGGGCGATGTCGACCTGCGCGTCCAGAGCGCCGAAATCGAGCACCGGCCAAAGGGCGGCGGGCCCGAACGACCAGATGTGCTTGCCGAGAGCCGGGGCGGTGCCCCATCCCTGCCCTTCGCTCCCGATCGCGGCGACCGCCGAGACCTGGGGGAACAGGTTCGCCGTGGCGACGCCGATCCGCGCGGTGGCGCTCGCGAGCTGGCGCTCCGCTTGCTGCACGTCGGGGCGGCGGCGCAACAGGTCCACCGGCGTGCCCGGCGCGGCCGGTCCCGGCACCGCCGGAATGAGATTCGGCTTCCCGAGCTCGGCAGTCAGCCGCTCGGGATACTCGCCGAGCAGCACCGCGATGGAGTACTCGGCCGCGGATTGCTGCGCCTCGAGGGGCCGGATCTCAGCCTCGAGAGTCTCGAGCTCGCGCTTCGCCAGCGCCACGTCGAGCTCGTTGGTGATGCCGCGCTGGTAGCGCAACGTCACGATCCGCAGCGATTCGCGCAGCACGCCGTCCGCCTGGTGCAGGACCCCGCTCCGCATCTGGAAGCCGCGCAGGTCGATGTAGGCCCGCGCCACGTTCGCAAGCACGCCGGTGAGCACCGCGTTGCGGGCAGCCATCGCCGCCTGCGCATCGTCGCGCGCGGCCTCGATCTCGCGGCGGTACTTGCCGAACAGGTCGAGCTGCCAGACGGTATCGACGCCCGCGATGGTGTTGATGTGCTGCAGCCCCGAGGCGTTGTCCGCGGATACCAGCGCCTGCTGCGCCCGGCCGCGCGCAAGATCACTGCCGGTGCCCCGCGCCGCGGCCCCGCTGGCATCGATCTCCGGCAGCGCGCGGCCGGCAACCTCGTCGACGTAGGTGCGCGCCTGCTGCAGCCGGGCGAGCGCGATTTCGATGTCCGGATTCGATTTCACCGCCCGCTCCATCAGCGAGTCGAGCTCCGGGTCGTCGAGCGCCTTCCACCACGCCGCGAGATCGACCTGCGCGGGGCGCCGCCCTGGCGTTGCGGCCGCGGGCGAGCCGGCGCCCTGCGCCGCCGCCGCGGCAAAGTTTGGCGGCATGTCCGGCGCCGGCGCCCGGTAGCGAGGTCCCGCCGCGCACGCGCCGAGGAGGGCGAGCGCCGCGGCGGCCGCGACAGTCCGCACCGGCCTCACGGAGCGGCCTCCTCGTTCACGGCTGCCGGCCTCACGGGGCCGTTCCCTTGTTCACGGCCACCTTCTGGCCCGACACGATCTGACTGCTGATGTTGAGGACCAGGCGGTCTCCCGGCTTGGCCCCCGAGGCCAGCTCGACGAAATTGCCGTCGTCCCGGCCGATGGTGACATTGGTGAATTCCACCCGGCTCTCGGCGTCGACCCTCGCGACGAACGTGCCGGTCGGCCGGAAGACGAGCGCCGCCGCGGGAACCTCCACCGAGCCATGCGACTGAAGCCGGAACGCGACGTTGACGTACATGCCCGGCACGAGCGCGTGGTCGGCGTTCGGCATGTCGACCTCCACGCGCATGGTGCGCGCCTGGGCGTTGAGCGCCTCGGCGGCGCGCGCCACCTTGCCGGAGAACACGCCGCCCGCTCCGGGCGCGCGGATCTGTGCCGGAACCCCGGGCTTCATGAGGTCGCCCGCCGCGGCTTGCGGCACGTCGACGAAGATACGCAACGGATCGGTCTGGCTGATGCGATAGAGCGGCGTGGTGGTCGAGGAGCTGCCCGCCGTGACCAGGTTGCCGACATCGATCTTGCGCTCGGTGATGGTGCCGTCGAAGGGCGCGGACACCTGCTTGAATTCGGCGAGCGCCGAATACTGCTCGACGTGCGACCGATCCAGCGCCACCTGGGCCTGCGCCGCATAGAGCCGTGCCTGCGCGCTCTCGTAGTCTGCTTTCTTGGCCTCGCGCTCCTGCTCCGACACCACGCCCTTGGGAGAGTCGCGCCAGCGCTCGTTGGTGGTCCGGCTGAATTCGGCTTCCGCCTGGCGCGCCGTCACCTGCGCCTCGGAGGCCCTCAGGCTCGCGCGTGCCGCGGCGAGCTCGGCGTCGAGCTCGGGGGTCTCGATGACCGCGAGCGCCTGCCCCTTCTTGACGTGATCGCCGATGTCCACCAGCCACTTGGCGACGTACCCGTTCACCCGCGCGTAGATCGTCGTCTCGTACCATGCCGCGGTCTGCGCGGGCAGCACGAGATCCTGTCCGGCGCCCGGCGCTTTCGCGGTCACGACATCGACCGGCGGGGGCGCCGAGTAGGCGCTCTCACCCGCGGCGGCCACGGCGCGCTGCTCGAAGAAGCGCACCGCCAGCACGACGATGAACGCGACGCCGAGCACGGCGGCGGCAATCACCGCGCCCTTCCTGATGCGCTGGCCCGTCCCGGGCTCGAACTCGGTCGACACGCCGCCGGATTCGGTCAGAGAGGTGTCGTCGGGTACTTCAGATGGTTGCATTGGCCTTGCTCACGAGACTGGGGTCCGAAACCGTTTGCGGCCGGCGCCGCAGCAATCGATACATCGTCGGCACGAAGATCAGGGTCGCGAAGGTGGCGAACAGGAGCCCGCCGATCACGGCCCGCCCGAGCGGCGCATTCTGCTCGCCGCCCTCGCCGATCCCGAGGGCCATGGGGACCATTCCGAGGATCATCGCGCCGGCGGTCATGAGCACGGGGCGCAGACGGGTGTAGCCGGCCGCCGCCGCGGCGCGCTTCGGATCCTCGCCGGCCGCCATGCGCTGGTTGGCGAAGCTCACCACCAGGATGCTGTTCGCGGTGGTGAGCCCGATGCACATCAGCGTGCCCATGAGCGCCGGCACGCTCATCGGGGTGCGCGAGAGGAACAGCATCCAAAGCACGCCGCCCAGCGCGAACGGCACCGCCATGAGCACGATCAAGGGATCGATCCAGCTCTGGAAATTCATGACCAGGAACAGGTACACCAGCACGATCGCGAGCGCGATGCCGGTGAAGAGGCCCGTGTAGCTCTCGCGCATCGTCTCCACCTGCCCGCTCAGCGTCACCGTCATGCCCTTGGACGCGTCCGGACGATGCGCGGCGAGGACGCGGTCGATGTCGTGCGACGCCGAATAGAGATCGCGCCCCTGCACGTCGGCATGCACGTCGAACACCGGCCGGATGTTGAGCTGCGAGGTGACCAACGGCATCGAGCGGCGCCCGAACGCCGCCATGTTCATCAGCAATTGCGGCTGGTCACCCTGGGCCTGGGATTGCGCGCCTCCGGCCGCGGCGGACCCGCCGCCCGAGACCGGAATCGTCTTCAGCGCGAGCGCGCTGCCCATGTGGTAGGTCGGCACCTGGACCACCAGCGGATAGCTCACGTTGTTGCGCGGGTCGACCCAGAAGTTCGGCGAGGACTGGGCGCTCGAATTCGTCGCCACCAGCACGTCGCTGGCCGCTTCCTGCTGCGTGAGCGACTCCTGGTTCGCCAGCGTCCGATCCAGGTCGACGGTCAGCGCCGGGGCGTTCGGCACCTGGAAGACGTGCGAGTCCACGATTCCCGGCACGCGGGTCAGGGCGCGCGCGATCTCCGCGGCGAGCCCGAACGCCGCGCTCTGATCGGGGCCGGAGATGCGCACGTCGATCGGCGCCGGCTGGCCGAAGTTCAGCACCTGGTCGACGATGTCGGCCGGCTGGAAGAAGAACTCGAGCTGCGCGAACCGCTGCGGCAGCGATCGCCGCAGCATTGCAATGATTTGCGCGGTCGGCCGATGGTGCGGCTGCAGGGAGATCAGCACCTCGCCGTCCATCGGGCCCACGGTCGCGGAATCGCTGAGCGCGATGTTGATGCCGCTGTAGGGAAGCCCGATGTTGTCCAGCATGACGTTGATCTGGTCGGCGCCCACCAGCTTGCGGATCTCGGTCTCGACGTCCGCGAAGTCATGCTCCGTGCGCTCGAGGCGCGTGCCCGGCGGCGCACGCACGTGCAGACGGATCTGGCCGGCGTCGACCTGCGGGAAGAAATCCCGGCCGAGCAGCGGGAACAGCAGCACCGAGACCACGATCATGGCGCCGAAGGCGAGCACCGTGAGGCGCGCCTCGGACAGCGTCCACGCCAGCGCGTTGCGGTAGCGCTCGCGGAATTTTTCGAAGCCGTCCTCGAAGCGGCGCTGGAAGCGGGCCAGGGCGTTGCGCGGCGCCGCGTGCTGGCCGACGGCGCGGTGCATGGGCTCCGCGCGATAGGCCTCGACCGTCTTGCGCATGAGCAGGTTGAACAGCACCGGCACCATGGTGAAGGACAGCACGAGACTCGCGAGCAGCGCGCCGATGACGGACAGCGACAGCGGCGAGAACAGGTACTTCGCCGTGCCCTGCAGCAGGAACACCGGCACGAACACGATGCAGATGCAGAGCGTCGACAGGAACGTCGGCACCGCCACCTCCTGCGCGCCGACGACGATCGCCCGGTGCAGCGGCTCGTTCATCGCCACGTGCCGCTCGATGTTCTCGATGACCACCGTGCCGTTGTCGACCAGGATTCCGATGGCGAGCGCGAATCCCCCGAGCGTCATGGTATTCAACGTCTGCCCGGCCAGATCGATGAACAGCAGCGCGCTGATGATGGACAGCGGGATGGCCGCGAGGATGATCAACGACAGGCGCACGTTGCCCAGGAACATGATGATGACCAGCGCCGTCAGACCCGCCGCCAG
>DATAYZ010000060.1:0-74038 GCA_036272295.1 Steroidobacteraceae bacterium | reverse complement strand
CGGATCGACTTTGTACGACGCCATCAGCGAATACGTCGTGTCGTCCGAGACGGTCGCCGCCAGCGAATTCGCTGCCGGGTATCCCAGCGCGGGAAGCTCCGCAGCCTGCGCCGGGGTCAATGACGACGCGGTGATGGCGCTGTTGAGCTTCGAGTAGTACGCATCGACCGATAGTCCCGCAAATTCTCCGCCGACGTCGGCCTGGACGGCGGTGTTCGCCGCGCCGCGCGAGCCGTTGAATTTGTAGAGCGCGGCGGCGTGCAAGAGATCCACGAATCCGATGCGGTACTTGATCGTCGAGTCGAGCCGATTGTCCTCGCTGCTGCCGCCGCCGGAATACGTGTTCGACGCGCCGAGGAGCCCGAAGGCCGTCGCGTTGTAGTTCGGGTCGTATTTGATGGTGCCTTCCGCGAGCAGCGTCACCTGCCGGCCGATGGTGAGCGTGCCGAATCGGACGGATTTCACTCCCACATAGCTCGTCTGCAGCACCTGGCCCGCCGAGCTGCCATCGACGCCGACGCTTTGCGCCGTCGCCGGCCGGCCGTCGTTCACCGCCAGCGACTTCAAGGAATTGGCGATTTCCCCGGACTGGGGATTGAAGAAGCTCTCGACCTGAAAGACGGCCGACCAGTCATCGCCGAGCGGCTCGTTCCCCTGCAGACCGATTCTCGACTGTCCCATGTTGCTCGGGGTGAGGCCGATCACCGAGCGATAGTCGTTCTGCCGCACGATGTTGCCGCTCGCGGCGGGACGATACGGCGTGAACGGGGCGCTATGGGTGTCGTATTGCAACCCGATGTCGATCACCCCGTAGAGCGTGATTCCGCGCCACGTGAGAGTGTCGTCGCCGGCGATGCCCGGACCCGTCTTCTGCTGTGTGATGGCGGGCACCGCCGCGCTCAATCCGGCCGCGAGGGTCATACCGTACCAGGCGAATCTGCGCGGCTTCGCCGCTAGCATCACTTTGGCGAATCTCATCGGCCGTATTGATCGCTCTCGGTGGACTCGCGAACGCTCGCGCAACAGATCGAATTCTAAGAATCGCGATCAAATGCACAAATACCGCGTTGGCCGCAGTAGATGCGGAAGCTGCATAAGGGCGGTGAGTCTTGCAGGCAAGTTGGCGTGCTGAGAGCCTTTAAGCTATCATCCGGCCGTGCCTACCGATAGCGCATCCCGCCTGCTAGCCGATGCCCGCAACCGCGCGGGCCTCACCCAGCGTGAGCTTGCGCGTCACGCGCGCACGTCTCAGTCGGTAATTGCGCGCATCGAAAGCGGCGCCGTGAGTCCGAGCTGGAGAACCTTGGAGCGGCTGATCGGACTTGCGGGCTTCGAGGTACGCGCAACGCTGAATCCAAGGTTGCGCGGGCGCTCGCACATGCTCGACGATGTCCCTCGCATACTTCGACTGACTCCGGAGGAGCGCCTGTTGGAGCTGCGCAATGCCGCGCGCCTTCTTGCCGGCGCGACACGAATCGATGACGGGCGCATTCGACCTGGTGACCGACGCCGGCCGTCTCGACCTCGTGTTCACGCCCAGCGGAACCGACGGGTACGACGATCTCCTTAGATCTGCTATCACTTATCAGGTTTTTGGAGTGGAGGTACGAGCCGCGCGCCTGGAAGATATTTTGCGCTCCAAGAGCGCTTCCAATCGCCCACAGGATCAGCAAGACGTTATCATTCTTAGAGAGATGCTGAAGCACCGCTCGTAGACCCTCTCATCGAACGACCTATGATACCCACGCCAAAGCTCGCGAGGCCGGCGCCGCGATACCCCTCATCTCGGTCTCAGCAACCCTCGATCCCGTCAAAGCTGCTTCCGGCTCTCCTGCTGCCGCTCCAGCTTGCAACGGCGATCCTCCTGACATCGCCCTCGGCCGCTTCCCCGTCCGCGCCAGCAGCGCCGCAGGCAGCCGCACCGGCCAGAGCGGCGGCGCCCGCTCCAGCAAAAGCGCAGTTGTCCGCGTCGGAAGCCGCACCGGCACCGCCTCCCCATCATCCCATCACCGCAGCCGAGCTCCATGCCACGAGCTGGTCCGGCGGCGTCATCGACAACTCCGCGTTCACGCCTCCCAAAGGCGCGGCGGCCGCTCACGAGCCGTTTCTCGGAACGCTGCGCTTGAGCGAGGCGTCCATGCCCTCGCAGCCCACACCCCTTTCCGCCGGGCCCGTGCTCGGGCGCGATCCGCAGCTCTTCCCCGGCGTCGAGCTCGCGTTCTTCACCGACTCCGGCGATCTCGTCCCCGTCACGCAGGACGTGATCCGCTACGCCGCCGCCGGCCGCGGCAAGAGCTACTGGGACGTGCTCGTGCAGCCGGGACGGGTCTGGTCGGAGCCGGCGGACGACGGCTGGTCGCGGGCGGCATTCCCGTTCGCATTGATCAACTCCATCGAAGGCGAGACCCACAATGGGCTTGCGACCTTCCTGTATCGCGCGTCCCAGGTCTCGAATCTGCGCTTTCAAATCGTCCAGCAGACCTCGCCCTTCTACATCAAGCCGATCTTCACGGCCGCCGGACTCGTGCCGGCGGCGCCCGGCGCCGCGCCGAAGGATTTGACGGCCGCGAAGCGCGCGCTTGCGGCCGAGCGGACGGACCGGGTACGGATCTCCGACTGGCAAGCGCTGGCCGCCAAGGTGGGGGCGGAGCGCCTCGCGGGCTTCGATGGGACCATGAAAACCGGTGAGATCGTGCTGGCGGGCCTCGACTATGAGGGCACCTTCTATCTCGAGGAGTGCCGCAGCGCCGGCGGCCCCCTGCCCTGGTGCGACCGCGCGCGCTTCGGCGTGTGGTCCGCGACCAAGGCGCTCGCGAACGAAGCCGCGCTGCTGCACCTCGCGCAGAAATATGGCCCGGGCGTGTTCGATCTGCGCATTCGCGACTACGTGCGCGAGGCGGCGGCACATCCCGGCTGGAACGCGGTTCGTTTCGACGACGCCATCGACATGGCGACCGGCATCGGCAACGGCTCCGCCAGGAGCGAGCCCAACGAGATCGAGGATGGATATCTCGACAAGAGCTATGCGCGTTGGTACGAGGCGCGCTCGGTCGACGAGAAGGTCGAGGCGCTGCTCGAAGACGGCCGCACCTATCCCTGGGGTCCGGGCAAGGTCGTGCGCTATCGAGATCAGGACATGTTCATCCTCGGGGTCGCGATGGACCGCTTCCTGAAATCCAAGGAAGGTCCCTCGGCCGATCTCTGGACCATGCTCCGGCGGGAGGTGTACGAGCCCATCGGCATTCACGATGCGCCCGTCAATCGCACCACCGAGGCGGACGGGCGCCCCGGACAGCCGCTCATGGCATACGGCTACTACCCGACCTTGGGCGACATGATACGGATTGCCCGCCTGTACCAGAACGGCGGGCGGCATGGCGAGCGTCAGATTCTCTATGCCCCGCGCCTGCGCGAGCTCCTCTCGGGCAGAGATCCGAAGGGACGGCCGACCGGTGAGCATCTAAAAGGCGGGGAGACCACTTACACCAACGCCTTCTGGGTCAGCTCGTACGCCGCAGCAGGCGGCTGCCGTGTCTTCTATCCGCGCATGATCGGCTGGGGCGCCAATATCGTCGCGCTGATGCCCGACGGCCTGACGGGCATCCGGCTCGCACACAGCGACGGCATGGATATCGCCGCCGTGGAGACCGCCGGCATGGCTCACGTCGCCGACGGCCTCGCACCCTTCTGTCGCTGAGCCCGGCTGCAGCGGCCCGCGCCGCTAGCCCGTCATGGTGATGACCACGCGAAACTGCGCCTTGCCGCTCATCATGCGCGCGTAGGCCTCGGCCGCCCGCGCCAGCGGGAAGGTCTCGATCATCGGTTTGACTCCGGTCAGCACGCTGAACTCGAGGGTATCCTCTGAATCGGTTGCGGTCCCCGACGGCCATCCGGAGATGTTGCGGCGCTGACCGATCAGCATGATCGGCGAGACCTCGATAGGCTCCGCCGATGCGCCGACCACCATGAGCTTGCCGTCGACCGCGAGGCCGCCGACGGTCGCCGCCATGGACTTGGCGTCGGTCACGGTGGCGAGCACGACCGCGGCGCCGCCGAGCTTGGTGAGCTCCTGCGCGACGTCCTGGGCGGTGCTGTCGATGTAGTGCGCGGCGCCAAGCTTCTTGGCGAACGGCGCCTTGTTGGCGCCGCGCGCGATCGCCACGGTGTTGAATCCCATGTGCGCGGCAAACTGCACGCCGAGATGCCCGAGGCCGCCCATGCCGAGCACGGCGACGAGATCACCCGCGTGCGCGCCGCTGTGGCGCAGCGCGTTGAAGGTGGTGATGCCGGCGCAGAGCAGCGGCGCGGCTTCGGCGGACGACAGCGACTCCGGCACGGCCGCAAGGGCCTCGAACGGCGCGATCATGTATTCGGCATAACCGCCGTCATACGAGATGCCGGGAATCTGACCGGTCACGCAGGTGATGAAATCGCCGCGCCGGCAACGGGGGCAGTGCCCGCAGTGACCGCCGTGCCAGCCCACCCCGACGCGCATACCGGTCTTCCAATCCGGCACGTCCTTGCCGACGGCGTCGATCCGCCCGACCACCTCGTGACCCGGCACGCGCGGGTATTGAATGCCGGGCCAAGCCCCCGCGACCGTGAACATGTCGCTGTGACATACGCCGCAGGCTTCGACCTTGACGCGCACCTGCCGCGGGCCGGGCTCCGGCACGTCGCGCTCCGCGATCTTCAATTCCTTCTTCGGTGCATCGACCTGAGCCACTTTCATGCGCGCCATGGGGACCTCCTGCAGAATGGAAGGCATCTCGCGCCTCGATGAGTGACGCGGGATATCCGGGGAATGGCTATCAAGTAGCGGATCGCCGCGCCTGGGTCAAGCCCGCCGCGAGCACATCTTCGGTCGACATCACCCTGCAGCACGCTTCGTCGAGGTTGGCGAGCGACATCGAGTGCACTTCATCCGCCGAGCGCAGCACACCGCGGTAGGCGGGGCGCGCGAACGTGAAGCACGCGTCCTCAATCGATCGCCTTCCGCACGTCGATGACATCAAGGCTGCGTGCGCGCAGGCCGCGACAGCTCGTAGAAATTACAAAAAGCGTTACGGTAAATCGCGCCTTTCGCGCATCTGCGGAGCCGCGATTTGACAGTGGTCTTAGCGCAGCGCTCGCTACCGAATCTGATCACGCCGGCCGCGCTCGCCGTGGTTTCGTCTGCGAATGGCGACGCTCGCGGCTGTCAACCTTCGCCACATGAGGCCGTTGGTGCTCGCAACAGTGCGCATCGATGCGCTCTCACGACACGGTACGTGCCAAAGAAATATTCAGCGGTAACGGCTAGAGGAGTGGAAAAATCATGAGCCCTCAGAAATCCAGCTTGGTGTCCTTGAGCGTGACTGCCGTGCTTTTGTCCGCGTGCGGCGGCGGCGGTGGCGGAGGCAGCGGCGAGGCTCCCGGCTCGAGCGCTCCGCAGTCGCAGAGCGGCAGCGTCGCGATGATGGTGAGCGACGCATCCACCGAGAACTGGGCGACCATCGGTGTGAAGATCCTGTCGATCGCGCTCGTGCCGCAAGGCGGCGGCGCCAACGTGGTCGTGTACACCGCGCCCTCGGTCGTACCCACCGTCAATCTTGCCGAGCTCGACCAGCTCGCCGAGATTCTCGGCAACGTCAGCGTTCCCGTGGGCACGTACACCGCCGCCGTGCTGACCGTCAGCGCGAATCCCGGCGACATCTCGCTGGTGGTCGCCGCCGATCCCGCGACCGGCTTCGCGGGCACACCCGGCGCCACCATCGCGAGCAGTGCCATCCAGATCCAGCACACCAAGGGTTCTTCTCCGCATCTGACCGTTCCCATCACGGTGGACTTCGTGTCGCCGCTGGTGGTGAGCGCCGGCCAGAACAATGCGCTGGACCTGGAGTTCGATCTCGGCCACCCGGCGTTCCTGGTCGGCCATGTTCCGCCGGGCGCGGGGCAGACCATGTGGGGCGTGAATTTCTCAGGACCGGTGCGTCATCACCCGCTGCGTGATCTTCCCGCCCTGATCCTGCGCCACATGTATGGCGACGTGACCTCCGTCTCCTCGGACAACGCCTCGATCACCATCACCAAGGAATTCCCGACCGAGCCCGCGGTCAGCCCGGAGATCGGGATCGCGACCACTCAGTCGCTGCAGATCGATGCCGATGCGACAAACGGCACGATCTTCTATGACGTCGATGCCAAGACGCGAACCGTGATCTCGAGCTTCGCGAGCGTGACCGGCCTCGCCGGCAAGGTCGTGCGCGTCGCGGCCCGGTATCAGGAGGACGGCACGCTGGTGGCGACCCGGATCTGGGCGAGCAGCACGTTCAACAACGTCTGGCTGAGCCCGGAGGGCCACGTGCTGCACGTGAACGCCAACAACAACGTCGTGACCATCGAGAACGAGTCCGGGCGCGGCGTCGACGTCGTGGTCAATGCCAACACCCAGTTCTTCTTCCGGCAACCCGCCGACCCGAGCGCCGACTCGCAGCCCATCGGGACCGGTACGGCGTTCCTCGCGGACAATGACCTGGTGCGCGGCTTCAAGGTGCACGCGAGCGTCGTTGACCCGCTCGCGACGCCGCTGGTCGCACAGAGCATCGACATCGAGACCGCCGACTACGACGGCACGGTGTCCGCGGCCGGGACTTCGACGTTCACGCTGTCGCACACGTTCCGCACCGCGCACGACGACTACGTCAAGACCTTGGGCTACGTGTCGAGCTCGACCGCGAACGGCATGGACGACAACGGCGCCGCCATCACCGGTTTCAAGTGGTGGAATTTCGCCTATCCCACCGTGCTGATGAACGGCAGCGCCGCCGTGACGGACTTCGCCGCGGCGACCAACGGCAGCATCAACTTCGGCGGCTCGGTGGGCGCGATCCCCTCGCACGCCATCGCGTATACGGTGTGGAACGACTCCGCCGCGCCGAACGCGTGGTCTGCAGCGGCCGCCATCCTGACGCCCTCGACCCTGCCGCTCGGTTTCGTCGCCAGCGGCTATGCGAACGGTCAGTTCACCATGACCGTGATCGGCGGCGCCAGCGCCGCGCCCGTCAGCCTCGACTCGACGCAAGGCTCGGCGACGCTCGTGTATCAGGTCAACTTCGCCGGCGGCATCCTCACGGTCAGCCCGATCGACATCACCACCTCGAGCGGGATGGCCGCCCTCACCGCCGGGCTGGTCAGCGGCGCGCCGGTCAAGGTGTACGGCACCCCGCAGGCCGATGGCACCCTCAAGGCGTACGTGATCACGTACTTCACGGGGCAGGCGCCGGCGCAATAAGGAGCTTGGACGCAAGGCGCGGGTCGTGCGATGAGGCAGGTCGTGCGGCGCGAGAGCGTCGCACGACCTGGTTGCCGGACAGGCCTGGACTCCTAGTGATGGCCCCAAGTCAGGAAGCCGCCCAGCAGCCCAATGAGAACGATCATCAGCGAGCCGAGGCGAAACAAGAGCCGGTTGCTGATCGCGGTCATCTGCTCGGTGGCCAAGGCAAACCGGCCATCCACGTCGGCGCGCAGCAGCGAAATCTGACTGCCAAGCTCGCTCTTCACTGAGACGATCTCCGCCTTGAGCTCGCTCCGCACGCCGCCGATTTCCGCCTTGAGCTCACTCCGCACAGCGCCGATCTCCGCCTTGAGCTCGGCCCTCATGAGACTCATTTCGCTTTTCAGCTCGCCCTTGGTCGCGAGAAGATCGCTGCGGGTGGCAAGGTCGCTCAAGGTATGGCTCATGGCTTCCTCTTGCGCGAGCACCACCGCCCGCGCCCTCTCTTTGGACACGCCGGCCTCGACCAGCGCTTCGAAGAGTTTAAGTTCCGCCGCCATGGGAGTCATGTTAAGAAATGATCGCACCCAAGACCATGACTCAAAATGCTCGATTTATCGAGAAATGCAGTGGTACTCCCCCGGGCTCGCCGGACGGAGCCGGCGCTGGACGGATCACTGCGCGGCGCGAACCTGGCTCACGCCCACGCCGTACCGATACACGTTCTGTCCGCCCCGATACCCGGTGAAAATCAGCGCGCCGGTCGTTGCCAGCAGGATGATGAGGAGCAGCCACGACGGCCGCGAGGCAAGTCCGTTGCCCGCACCCCGCCAAACCGCCAGCAACAACAGCGACAGCGAGGTGAACAGCGCCCAGGCCGCGTGCATCGAGATCGAGCGGCGCGCATCCGGCCCCACGTGCAGGTCGATCAGCCCGACAAGTCCCGTTCCGAGCGCGAACAACGCGGCCAGCGCGCCGAGGCACAGATTCCACGTGCCGACCGTGGCCAGGATGCCGGCATGGCTGTCGCGCGGCACCAGGCGCGCCGCGAGCAGCAGCGCCGCGGCCGTGACCACGAGCGCCAGAGGGAAGTGCACCACCATCGGGTGCCAGGGCGTCACTCCCACACTTTCCACGGCGCGCTGCCGCTCTCCCACAGCTCGTTCAGATGCTGCTTGTCGCGCAACGTGTCCATCGGCTGCCAGAAGCCACGGTGCACCCAGGCACCGAGCTGGTCGTCGGCCGCGAGCGTCTCGAGCGGCTCCCGCTCCCACAAGACATCGTCTCCATCGATGAGATCCAGCACGCCCGGCTCGAGCACGAAGAATCCCCCGTTGATCAAACCTCCCTCGGCGGTCGGCTTTTCCTCGAATGACTGCACGCGCGATCCGTCGGTGACGATGCGGCCGAAGCGGGCGGCAGGCCGCACGCAGGCGACCGTCGCCTTGCGGCCGTGCCCGCGGTGAAAGGCGAGCTCCGCGCGGACGTCGATGTTCGCGAGGCCATCGCCGTAGGTCATGCAAAACGGCTCGCCCGGCGTCAGGTACTTGCGCACGCGCAGCAATCGGCCCCCCGTCATGCTGTCCTCGCCCGTGTCGACCAGCGTCACCTTCCAGGGCTCGCTGCGGCAATCGTGGTACTCGACCCTGTTGTGAGCCATGTCGAAGGTCACATCCGCCTGATGCAGGAAGTAATTGGCGAAGTACTCCTTGACGAGGTAGCCCTTGTAGCCGAGGCACACGATGAACTCCTGCACGCCATAGGCTGCATACAGCTTCATGATGTGCCAGAGGATCGGGTGCGTGCCGATCTCGACCATGGGCTTGGGCCGCACGCTCGACTCCTCGGCGATGCGGGTGCCCTTGCCGCCCGCCAGTATCACGCACTTCATGAGTCGCGCTTCATCAGCTCGCCGTACCGCTCGATCTGCCGCTGCGAGAATTCCCGCATGTTCTCTCCCGCCGAATGAGCTCTATACCAATCCGCCGTCCACGCGAGCGACTCGCGAATGTCCAGCCGCGGCCGCCAGCCGAGCGTGTCCCGGGCGAGCGCCGATGACAGGGTCAGGGCGCACGCCTCGACCGGCTGCGGCGTCCCTTCGCGCTGCCACGCCGGCTTGCCGCCGAAGCGGGCCGCGAAGGCCTCGACCACCTGGCTCACGGTGCAAAAGGATGCCGCTTCCGGACCGAAATTGACAGCGCGCGGGGCCGCGCCCGGCGCCAGGATCAGGGTACGCGCGAGCTCGAGATAGCCGGACAGCGGCTCGAGCACGTGCTGCCAAGGCCGGACCGCCTCCGGGTAGCGCAGCATGACGCTCTCGCCCCGATCGAGCGCGCGCACGCAGTCGGGAATCAAGCGGTCGTCCGACCAGTCGCCGCCGCCGATGACGTTGCCCGCGCGGGCGGTGGCGATCGGGATTGCGCCCGGGAAGAAGCTGTCGCGAAAGCTCGCCGACACGAGCTCGGCGCATGCCTTGCTGCTGCTGTAGGGGTCGTGGCCCCCGAGGCGGTCGCCTTCGGCGAACGCACCGCCGCCCCCCGAGTTCTCGTAAACCTTGTCGCTGGTGACCACCACGACGCACTCGAGCCGCTCGAGCCCACGGCAGGCCTCGAGCAGGTGGGCGGTCCCGAGCACGTTGGTGCCGAAGGTCCCCACGGGGTCGAGATAGGATTCCCGCACCAGCGCCTGGGCGGCCATGTGAATGACGACCTGGGGATCGGCCGAGGCGAGCTCACGCTGCAAGGTCGTGCGATCGCGGATGTCGGCGAGCGTCGAGCGCTCGACCAGCCGGTCCTCGACGCCCTCGGTGAGCGCGGCCCAGAGATTGCGGCTGGCGGGCGGGGCGAGAGCATAGCCCGTGACCTTCGCACCGAGGGTCGCCAGCCAGAGGCTCAACCAGCCGCCCTTGAATCCGGTATGCCCCGTGAGGAACACGCGGCGTCCCCGCCAGAAATCCTGCATCTCGCTCCCGTGCATGGCGATCCGGCTAGCGCCGCTCCTCCTGCCAGTAGGACTGCAGTTGCTCGAGTCCCGCGGCCGCGCCGGGAAGGCGGAGCGCGCCGCCGACGCGCACCTGCGCGCTCAGGAGCCGGCGACAGCCCCGCGCCCAGAGGTATACGTCCCGATATTGCGCGCGCCCCTGCGTCGCGTAGGCGATCTTGAGGGCGTCGCATGCGATGGCGAGCGGCAGCTTGTAGATGCGCGAGCGCGCGGCGAACGGGTCGCGCGCCGCGGCGGTGAACCCCGATCCGGAGGCGAGCAGCCAGGACGCCATGCGCTCCATGATGAAGACCTTCATTTGCACGCCGCGCCCGCCCCGATAATCGGTCGGCGCCCGCAGCGCTTCACCGAGGGCATCGCCGGCGGCCTCCGCGATCGCGAACAGCCGCTCGTTGAGCTCGAGCCAGGCCCGCCAGAACCTCGGCTTGGCCGCGAAGAAATTCGAGTACACGGTGTTGCGCGAATCGTTGATGAGCCGGTCGAGATCCGTCCTCACGCCCAAGCGCTCGAACAGCCGCTGCGCGACCTGCTTGAGACCCTGGTGCTCCGCATCGCCGTGCTCGAACACGTTCCAATAGTACGCGCTGTTGTGAATGCTCGGGCTGAAGAGCACGGCATCGGGCGAGGCGGGCGCGGCGGCGATGAAGTCGCGCACGGCGGCCGCGGTCAGGTTGGTCTTCTGCTTGAATCGCGGCGAGAAGAAGCCGTAATACGCCGCATCATCGAGCGACGCGGTCGAGAAGTACCTGCGTATCGGCCAATATTCGAACCAGTCCGGCCGCTCGTTCGCCGTGTTGTCCAGCACCTCGAATCCCGGATCCAGTTCCGCGCGCGCCGCTCGAGGCGGGAGGATCTGGTAGAGGTGCGCGGCTCGCATGCCGGAAAGGATACCGGCTTCGCCAGCGCCGCGCATTTCAGCCGCGATCGGCGAGTTTCGAGAGCAGCTCGGCGTACCTCGTGCGATAGTCCCGCAGCGCATACCGCGCCTCGACATGCGCGAGACCGGCCGCCCCAAAGCGTGCGCGCAGCTCGGGTGAGCGGATCAACGCCTCGAGACCGTGCTCCCACTCGTCGGCCGTCCGGGCATGGAATCCATTGACGCCGTCGAGGACCGCCTCGGTGTTCGCGCCCACCGGCGAGGCGACGCAGGGCAGCGCCGCGGCCATGTACTGCAGGAGCTTGAAGGCGCACTTGCCCCGCGCCCATTCATCGTCCGTCAGCGGCATCACGCCGATATGCGCCCCGGCGAGCGACTCGGCCTCGGTCGCGGCGCTCCACGGAATTCCCTCCACCCGGACATCCGGCCAGTCGGGAAAGCGCGAGCAGATGACCCGCATTCGGAGCCTGGGATGACGCTGCGTCAGCCGCGCCAGCGCCGGGCGGATCATCTCCAGGTACACGAGATTCTCGGGGCTGCCGATCCAGGCGATGGTCGGCGGGTCATCCGGCGCCGCGCGGGTCGGAACGTAGGCATTGGTGTCGATCGAGGTGGGCAGCACCGTCACTGCGCGCGCTGAAGCCCGCGCCACGCATGCGAGAACCTCGTTGCCCGCGGCGACCTCGTCCACCCACCGGCAGGTCGCGGCGAACTTGCGCTTGCGCCAGATCGACTCGTCGGGCGCCTCGCCGAGACGACGGGGCTTGCGCACGTAGATGGCATCGTCGACGTCGAAGACCCGGTGCCGCGCGAATGCGGCGAGAAGACGGGCCTCGAGGGCGCTGAGCTTGATCTGATGAAGCACGACGACATCCGCGTGTGCCAGAAGAGCGCGGCGCTCCCAGGTCCGAAGGCCGTAGCGCCCGCTCGGAAAGCGCTCCGTGCGCACCTCCCAGCCGGCCGTCTCGAGGGCGGCGACCAGCGATTGCATCCGGTGCCTGAACGAGGGCTGATCGAGCTGGTAGCCCAGCAGCAACACGCTCGGCATCAGGAGCTCCTCATCAGGGCGATCTCGGCGCGGCGGGGGCCGGCCCCGCCCGCTCGACCAGACGTGCGAGCGCCTCGCAGGCGACCTCGACGCCGTCGGCGAGCTGCAGCGCCGCCGCGCGCGCGGCGAGGGCCGCCCGCGCCGATTCATCCTCGATCAGCGCCCGAACGTCTGCGGCGATCTCGACGGCGTCCAGGTTGGCCACCCGCGCGACACCCTGCTCGGCGCACTGCCGGGCTCGCTCGAGCTGATCGCCCGCGATGGGAACCGCCACGGTCGCCGCGCCGCACGCAATGGCCTGCAGCAGCGTCGAACCGCCGTTGGTCACGACGATGCGCGCGCTGCGCATGAGCTCCGCGAGATCCGCGAGCGGCACCACCGGCAGGCTCCGCCGGACGGACCGGGGTCCCCCGCCCGCCGCCGCACCCCCGCTCGCCGCCGCACCCCCGCCCGCCGCCGCACCCCCGCTCGCCGCCGCACCGCCGCCCGCCCTCGCACCGCCGACCGCCGTGCCTCCAACCGCCGCGCCGCCGACCGCCTCATGCGCCGCCGCACCGCCGCCCGCCGCGCCTCCCCGGCTCGCCGCGTCACCGGCGGGCGCGCGCCTCAGCGCCTCATACGCCGCCGCCGCCTCGGTCTCTGCTCCGACCAATACGGCCGGAACGCCCATCGCCGCCACCGTATCCGCGGCAGCGGCGAACCTGGCGCCCGCATCCTCCGCGCCCGGGTGGCCCGTCCCGCCCCCGGGGACGAAGAGCACGAAGGTGCCCGGGGCGAGGCCGCTCTGTGCGAGGACGCGCTCGCGGCGGCCGGCATCCGCCGCCGGGAGAATCACGTCGAGGAAGCGGATCAGCGGCCGCCCGATCATTCGCAGCTTGAGCCGCTCGACCATTCTGAGCTCCCCCGCGACGAATCGGGGATAGGCGATCCAGTGCTCGTCGATCAACCGCATCCAGCCCAGGCGGAAGGCCTTGCGGCGCTGCCGCCGCCGTGCGCTCAGGTAGACGATGCGCGCGCCCGCGCTGGAGGCCGCGCGCAGCTGCGCAGTCCGCCCCGCGTTGTCGAAAACGATCACATCCGGCCGGAACGAGGCGACCAGCTCGCGGACTTCCGGCGTGTGAAAAGTCGGCGACGAGGGCAGCAAGGTGGCGGGGAACGGCGTGCTCGCGGCGTACGGAGCCTCGCGGCTCAGCACGAAATGAATCGCCGCCTGCGGCCAGCGCCGGTTCACGGCGGCGGCGATCGCGAGCGACCTCGCGTATTCACCCATGCCATAGCGCCCCGAGACCGGGACGAACAGGATCCGCGGTCCTTGCGGCACCGGCTCACCCAAATGCGGAGAACCAGCGATCGAGGACCAGCAAGGACCAGGCGCGCCGAAACTCGGTGCCCACCGGGCGCGCCAATACGCCGCGCTCCATGAGCCGGCGCACCGCGGCCCCGAGCACCTCGGGTCGCCGCCGCAGCCATCGATGCACCGGCAGGCCGAAGCCGGACTTCGGCTGGTCCAGGTGTCCCGGCGGCAGGCGCGGCTCCATGAGCCGTCGCACCAGAAGCTTGCCGCGACGCCGCTGCGGATCGACGAGCGTGGCCGGATCGACGCTCAGCATGAATTCGATCACCCGATGATCGAGCAGCGGCGGCCGCACCTCCAGAGAATGCGCCATGCTGGTCCTGTCGACCTTGGTCAGCAGACCTTCCGCAAGGTCGGTATTGAGGTCGAGCCAGCGCAGCTGCGCGAGCGGGCTCAGGTGCTCGTGCCAGAACTGACGGTAGAACCAGAGATAGTCGTAGTCCGGCTCGAGCCACGGGCGCGCCAGCAACACCTCGATCTGCGGCGGCGACATGCCGCCGAGCGCCGCGGCATAGGCCGGCAGGCCGCGCATCGCGTGCCTCTGCATCGATGATCCCCAGCGCGACAGGGGTGGAAGACAGCGCGCGAGCATGCGGTTGGCCACGGTGGAACGGGCGCCGATCCGCGACCAGTAGCGCGGATAGCCGCAGAAGATCTCATCGCCCCCCTCCCCGCTCAGGGCCACGGTCACCTCGCGCCGTGCAAATTGCGCCACCAGGTAATTGGACCACGCGGCGCTGTCCGCAAACGGCTCGTCGAAGAGCGCCGGCATCCGGTCGAGGGCCTCCTCGAAATCCGCGAGCGGCGCGGTCATCTCCAGGTGCACCGTGGACAGGTGCTCGGCCGCGCGCCGCGCGCCTTCGGTCTCCGAGCGCGCGCCCGCGTCGAATCCCAGCGTGTAGGTGCGCGGATGGTCGAGATAATACGTGGTGAGCGCCGAATCGATGCCGCCGCTCAGGAAAACGCCGACGGGCACGTCGGAGAGGGTGTGCGCGGGAATCACCTCGCTCAGCAGCGCATCGAGCGCGCTCAGCGTCTCGTCCGGCCCTCGAGGCGCGGTCTCGGTCGATGGATTCCAGTACCGCTCGATGCGGATGCGGCCGTCCTGCCACGTCAGGGTGTGGCCGGCGGACAGCTTGCAAATCCCGCGGTAGATCGTCTTCGGCGCGGGGACATAGCCGTGAAACAAATAGTCGCGCAGCGCGCTCGGATCGATCTCGGCCGGACCGAGCTCGAGCAGCGCCTTCAACTCCGAGGCGAAAGCGATGCCGTCCGGCAGCACCTGGTAGTACAGCGGCTTGATGCCGAGCCGGTCGCGAGCCAGCAGCAACGAATGCCGCCGCGTGTCCCACGAGGCGAAGGCGAACATGCCGCAGATGCGCGCAAGGCAGGCGGCCCCCTCCCGCGCGAGGAGGTGCACCAGCACTTCGGTGTCGCCGCTCGAGTGCCAGGGCCCCGGCAGCGAGGCGCGCAGGGCCTGGTGGTTGTAGATCTCGCCGTTGTAGGAGAGCACCTGGCTCTCGAAGACCATGGGCTGATGGGCGCAGTCGGTCAGGTCGAGGATCGCGAGCCGCCGGTGCGAGATCGCGACGCCCGGCTCACCCCAGGCCCCCTCTCCGTCCGGGCCTCGATGCTTGAGGCGCTGGGCCATTTTTCGCGCGAGCTCCACGCTGGCCCGCGAACCCACGATCCCGGCTATGCCACACATGGCGGAAGTCTAGAGGTTTCGCGGACCCTGTGCAGCGCCTCCTAGCCATCCGCGGGCCGTTCGTTTAGGGTGCATCCCGGAGCTCGCGCAATGGCAACCCTCGCCGACCAACGTCTGCTGGAATTACTGGATAAATGGCTCAAGAGTCTCGAGCTGCATGCCAAGTATTCCTCGCTGGACGACGACAGCTACTGGAAGGTGCAGCCCTGGATCGAGCACCAGCGGCCGAGCCGCTGGATCATCGATCTCGCCCTGCAGCGGACCCAGGCTCTCAAGACCAGCGTCGAGGAGCGCATCCGGGCGGGTGACAACGAGTTCTCCGATTCGCTGGAGCTCATGATCCTCCTGGCGAACCTGGTGGGCTCGGAGCACATCGAGCGCTTCATTCCGGTCGCAGAAGCCGTGAACGAGCGCGGCGTCGGCACCTCCGCGGCCGACGGGCAGAAAGCCGACCCCGGCTCCGTGACCGGCACGCGGGAGATGCCGAAGCTCCCTCCATCGAAGCGCACGCCGCCGCCCGCAGGCACGCAGCACGTGGCGCGCACGGAGCGCAAGGCGGCCGCCGAGAAGGCGCCGCCGAAACCGGGCAGGCAGTCCGCGAAAGCCGATGCGGCGGTCAAGGATCAGGTCATCGCCGATGCCGTCCGGCTCGCGCAATGGGGACGAAAATGGTTCGAGATGCCGGAGCTGATCGCGCGCATGGCGGACCGTCCGTCGCTGGCCGAAGTCAGGCGGATACTGAAGGAAAACAAATCGGCGATCGATGCGCAAGCCAAGGGGGCGTAGACGCGGAAGCCGGGGGCCGCTAGCCTAGCCACCCCCGATGAATCCTGAAACGAACAAAAAAATTTGAACCTCCCTTGAACATCACCGATCAAAGGCGCTCATGATCGCCACCAAAAATTTGACCAAACGGTACGGCGAGAAGCTCGCCGTCGATGACCTCACCTTCACCGTGTCGCCGGGCGAGGTGCTCGGATTCCTCGGGGCGAACGGCGCCGGCAAGTCGACCACCATGCGCATGATCGCGGGCTTCATCGCCCCGAGCGCGGGCCAGGTGACCGTGTGCGGCCACGACATCGAGCAGGCGCCGGTCGAAGCCAAGTCCTGCATGGGCTATCTGCCCGAGGGCGCGCCGAGCTACGGGGAAATGACGGTCGGCGAGTTCCTGGATTTCGTCGCCGACGTGCGCGGGCTGACCGGCGAGCGGCGGCGCCAGCGCCGCGCGGTCGTGATCGAGCGCTTGGGGCTCGGCCCCGTGCTGCATCAGGTGGTGGAGACGCTGTCCAAGGGCTTCCGCCGCCGGGTGGGCCTGGGACAGGCGCTCATTCACGATCCGCAAGTCCTGATCCTCGACGAGCCGACCGACGGCCTCGACCCCAATCAGAAGCACGAGGTGCGGCGCCTCATCAACGAGCTCAGCAAGGACAAGCTGGTCATCGTATCGACCCACATCCTGGAAGAGGTCCACGAGGTCTGCACCCGCGCCATCATCATCGCCGACGGCCGCATCGTCGCCGACGAGACGCCGAGCGCGCTCGAGGCGCGCTCTCGCTATCATCACGCGGTGAGCATGCGCTTCGACAAGCCGGCGGAGCTCGAGGCGGCGCGGCGCGAGATCGCGCTCCTGCCCGAGGTCTCCCAGGTCGAGGCGGACGCTCGCAATCTGCGCCTGACCGCGGTGCCAAAATCCGGCGCGAACGCGCTGTCGGCCGTGAGCGCCCTCATCGCCAAGCACGACTGGGACGTCCCCGAGCTGCACCTGGAATCGGGCCGTCTCGACGAGGTGTTCCGCTCCCTGACCCAGCCGGCGGGCATCGACATCTCCGACGAACGAGGAGCCGCAGCGTGAGCAAGGTGTCGATCGTCTTCCGCCGCGAGCTGCGCAGCTACTTTGCGACGCCCGTGGCCTACGTGTTCATCGTCATATTCCTGGTGCTCGCCGCGGTGTTCACCTTTCAGGTGGGCGGATTCTTCGAGCGCGGCCAGGCCGACCTGCAGTCGTTCTTCCGCTGGCACCCCTGGCTCTACCTCGTGTTGATTCCGGCGATCTCCATGAGGCTCTGGGCCGAGGAGCGCAACAGCGGCAGCATCGAGCTGCTCATGACCCTGCCGATCACCCTGTGGCAGGCGGTGGTCGGCAAGTTCCTCGCGGCCTGGTGCTTCGCGGGGGTTGCGCTCTTCCTCACGTTCCCGATCTGGATCACGGTCAACTATCTGGGCCACCCCGACAACGGCGCGATCTTCGCAGCGTACTGCGGCAGCTTCCTCATGGCCGGCGGCTTTCTGGCGATCGGCATGTGCCTGTCCGCGGCGACGCGCAATCAGGTGGTCGCGTTCATCACCGCGGCCCTGGTCGGATTCGTGTTCCTGCTGGCGGGATTCCCGCTGGTCCTCGACTTCGTGCGCGGCGTGCTGCCGCAGGCCATGGTCGACGCGATCGCATCGCTGAGCTTTTTCACCCATTTCGAGGCGATCTCGAAGGGTGTGATCGACCTGCGTGACCTGGTCTATTTCGGCGCCTTGATCGGCTTCTGGCTGGGCGCGACCGCGCTGGTCCTCGACATGAAAAAGGCGGAATGACGATGAGTCGCTGGCGAAAACTCGGATTTGGAGTCGGCGGCCTGATCGCGCTCGCCGTGCTGTTCCTGGGCGTCGTGATGCTGTCGAATCTCGGGCTGCGGGGGATGCGCCTCGATCTGACCCAGAACCGGCTCTACACCTTGAGCCCGGGCACGCGCGAGGTGCTGGGAGAGATCAAGGAGCCCATCAACCTGTATTTCTACTTCTCGCGGGAATCCGCCGCCAAGCAGGCGCCGCTCCTCATGCCGTACGCCAACCGGGTGCGCGAGTTCGTCGAGGAGCTGGCCGCGCGCTCCGGCGGCAAGATCCGCCTGCGCGTGATCGATCCCCAGCCCTTCTCGGACGATGAGGACCGCGCCACGGAGTTCGGTCTGCAGCCGCTTCAGAACGGCGGCGCCGACTCGCTGTTCTTCGGCCTGGCCGGCACCAACTCCACCGACGGCCGCGCCTCCATTCCGAGCTTTCAGGCCGATCGCGAGGAATTCCTGGAATATGACGTCGCGAAGCTCATCAACGAGCTCGGCAGTCCGAAGAAGCCCGTCATCGGCCTCATCAGCTCCCTGGGATTGCAGGGACAGTTCAACCCGATGACCGGCCAGATAGGAGAGCAGTGGCCGATCCTGACCTCGCTGCAGAATCTCTTTACCGTACGCACGCTCAACGCCGATGTGGATCACATCGACAAGGACGTGGACGTCCTGATGCTGGTGCACCCCAAGGGCTGGTCGCAGAAGACGCTCTACGCCATCGACCAGTTCGTGATGCGCGGCGGCAAGGTGCTTCTGTTCGTCGATCCCAACGCCGGCGGCGACACCGCCGGCCAGGACCCGTCGAACCCGCTCGCCGGCGCCATGGCCGACCACTCCTCGGACCTCGAGCCGCTGTTGAAGGCGTGGGGTGTCGATTACGACCCGACCAAGGTCATCGGGGACCTCGAGCTCGGGCTCGAGGTGCGCACCAGCATGCAGTCGCCGCCGGTTCGCCACATCGGCATCCTCGGCCTCACCAACCGCGACATGAACCAGAAGGACGTGATCTCGGCGACCCTCGAGAAGATCAATCTCGCGACCGCCGGATCGGTGAGCCAGCACCCCGGCTCGAAAATCACCTTCGAGCCGCTGCTGACCAGCTCCGCGAGCGCGGCTCCGATTCCGGCGCAGCGCTTCAATGCGCTGACGGACCCGGCGAGCCTGCGCGACGGATTCAAGCCCACCGGCGTTCACTACGCATTCGCGGCCCGCATCACGGGAACCCTGAACTCGGCGTTCCCACAGGGCGCGCCGGCCGATCAGAAGCCCGCCGCCGGCCCCCCGGCCGCCCACCTCGCGAAGTCGCAGACGCCGGCCAACATCGTCGTGGTCGCCGACACCGACCTGTTGATGGACTACATGTGGGTGCAAACGCGCGAGCTCTTCGGGCAGAAAGTGGCACAGCCCTTCGCCAACAACGCCGACTTCGTCGCGAACATCCTCGACAACCTGAGCGGCTCGAGCGCGCTCATCAGCGTGCGCGGGCGCGCGAGCTTCTCCCGTCCGTTCGAGCGCGTGGAGGCGCTGCGTCGGCAGGCCGACGATCGCCTGCGCGCCAAAGCGCTCGAGCTGCAAGGGCAGCTGCAACAGACGGAGACCAGGCTCACCGATTTGCAGACCAAGCGCAACGACCAGTCGTCCTTGATGCTCTCCACGGACCAGGAGGCGGAGCTCAAGCGCTTCATCGCCGAGAAGGCCCGCATCCGCAAGGAGCTGCGCGAGACGCAGCGCGGGCTGGACGTTGACATCAACCGGCTGGAGACCTGGCTCAAGGCCATCAACATCGTGCTGGCGCCGCTCGCCGTCGCCATCGTCGGCGTGGTGCTGCTCTCCACGCGCCGCAAGCGCCGCGCCCAGGGAGCACGCGCATGAGCCGCCAACGCTTCCTCTGGCTGCTGGTTGCCGCGGTCGTGGTGCTGACCGCCGCGCTGTTCTGGAGCGCGCAGCGCAATGCCTCGTCGACGTCCGAGGTCGGCGGAGCGCTCCTGCCGAAGCTGGCGCAGAACGCGAACGGCATCACCGAGATCTCGGTGCGTCATGACAGCACGGCTCCCAACGTGACCCTCCGCAATCAGGGCGGAACGTGGACCGTCGAGCAGCGCGCCGACTATCCGGCCGATGTGTCCAAGGTGCGCAAGCTCGTGGCCTCCCTCACCGACGCCAAGATCATCGAGCAGAAGACCTCCGATCCGAGCAAGTTCCCGGTGATCGGCGTCGAGGACCCGTCCGGCGCAACCGCGGCCGGGACCGAGATCGGCTGGGCGGCCCCCGATGGCAAGCACAGCGTCATCATCGGCAAATCCGCCGGCGAGGGTAATTTCGCCCGCCGCGGCGGCGAGAACGTCAGCTACACCGTCGAGCCGTCCATTTCGGTCGAGACCGAGCCGAAGTACTGGATCGAGCCGCAGCTCGTCGACATCCCAACCACGAGCATTCAAGGCATCGAGGTGAAACCCGCCTCCGGGCCCGGCTACTCCGTGCATCGCGCTCCCGCGCCCGCCGCGGCCGCCTCGAGCACCGGCGGCTCGAGCCCGGGCGGCAGCGCCTCGGCTGCGGCGAGCAAGGCGGGAGCCGCCTCGGCCGCCGCCGCGTCCACCGGCCATGCCAGGGCGGCCGCGGCCGCCTCCGGCGAGTTCTCGTTGGAAGGCGTTCCCGCGGGCCGCAAGGCGGCGGAGCCCGCCACGCTCGCACCTTCGCCCTCCGTCCTCTCGAGCCTCACCGCGGATGACGTGTCGCCGGCCTCGAACGTGGATTTCACCAAACCGACGGTCGCCACGGTGACGCTGGCCGACGGGACCGTGCTCACCGTGACGGGCACGAGCAGCGGCGACAAGCATTGGATCGAGCTCAAGTCGAGCAAGGATACGGCGCTGGACGCCAAGCTCGCCGGGCGTGCCTTCGAGATTCCGGGTTATCGCTACGACTCGATTTTCCGCCCGATCGATCAGCTGCTGGTCCCGAAGGAGCCCCCGCCCTCCGCGAAGGGGGCCAAGTCCCCGTCCGCGGGTCCGGACTCGCCCGTCTCTTCACCGATCCCCGCGTCGAAGAAAAAGCCGAAAGACAGCCCCACGCAGCCGTGAGCGAGGGCGGCTCCAAGGCCGTCGCGGCGAGACCCTCGGGCACGAGCGCGCGGTTCGGCCGGCGGCTTGCGGCGCTCCTGTACGACTGTCTGCTGCTGATCGCCCTCGCCGTCGCCTTCACGTTCCTGGCACTGGCCCTGAATCATGGCAAGGCTCTCGAGCCTGCGAGCGTGGGTGGCTGGCTGTACCTGTATCGCGCCGGGCTGGTCGGCGTGATCTCGGCCTACTATCTCGTGAACTGGACTCGCAGCGGCCAGACGTTGGGCATGCGCGCCTGGCAGTTGCGCGCCGTATCCGATCGCGGGAAGCGGCTCACGTGGAGGCCGGCCGCGTTGCGTCTGGTGCTGGGGTGGCTCGCCTGGGCGCCCGCCGCGCTCGGCGTGCTGTGGCTGTACGTCGACCGCGAAGGGCTCGCATTGCACGACCGCCTGTCGCACACGCGCGTCGTGCGGCTCAATCGCTAGCGGGTCTTGGAGATCGCGACCAGCGTACCCAGCGCCACCACCGCCGTCGGCAGCCAGCCCACGAGCGCGGGATTGATTGCGAACAGCTGCCCGCCGTTCTCGATGGTGCGCGTGATCAGGAAGAACACGACGCCGAGCATGACGCCGATCACGGTGCGCGTGCCTGCGCCCGTGGTGCGCAGCGGGCCGAACACGAACGGCAGCGCGAGCAACGTCACCACGATGACCGCGAACAGCCGCGCGATGCGCGACCAGAAGCCGATCTCGTAGGCGGCCGTATCGAGGTTGTTGCGGCGCAGGTGATCGATGTACGTGGCGAGACCGCGGAGCGTCAGGAGCTGCGGATCGGTGGCGGCGAGCCCCAGGAACTCCGGATTGACCTTGGACTGCATGGCCGTCTCATCAATCGTCTCGCTCTTCACCCGGTCGTCCGCAAACGTCGTGGTCGCGACCTTGTGCAGCACCCAGCGGCCCGGGTCGGCGATCGAGATGCGCTGGGCCCGCTGGATCGATCGCAGCTTGGTGGCGCCATCCAGCACGAACAGCGACACGCCGCCGAACGCCCGATCCACCTCGCCGGTCTGCACCCGGAGAATGAGGTTTCCCTCCTTCACCCAGGCGCTGCTCTGGCCCGCGAAGCTCACGTCCTGGAGCTTGTCCGTCGTCTTCTCGCGCTTGGCGAACTGCGCCATGGGCGGCGCCGCATACTCGCCGATGGCGTACATGGCGATCGAGAGCGTCAGGCCCGCGAGCGCCACCGGCCAGGCGATGCGCCACACGGACACGCCCGACGCCCGCGTCACGATCAGCTCGCTGCCCGAGGCGAGATTGCCGAGCCCCATGAGGGTGCCGATCAACGCGCCGATCGGCAGCAGCTCGAAGGCCTGTTGGGGAAGGTTCAGCAGGGTGAACAGGAACGCATCGCCCGCGCTGTAGCTGCCGACGCCGATGTCGCCTTGCTGGCTGATGAACACGAACAAGCCGCCGAGCGTCAGCAGCACCGCCATCGCCATGGCGGTGTAGAGGAGCACCGTCCGATACAGATACCGATCCAGGATGTTCATGCGGAGCGGCTCTCCCGATTGACGAGGTACAGTCCCAGGAGCAGCGCGGCGGCATGCACCCACCAGACGCCGATGAGCGGCGGCAGGTCGCCCTTCTCCAGCCAGGCCTTGGCGGCGGTCAGGAGGTTCGAGTACACGAAGTAGATCACGATGGCGAAGCCGACCCGCGCGTAGCGGCCCTGGCGCGGACGCAACCGGCTCAAGGGGACGGCGATGAGCGTCAGCACGAGGGCCATGATCGGGGTCGAGGCTCGAAACTGCAGCTGCGCCACGTCGGACGGAGCGCTCGAGCCGAGCAGCTCCGAGGTGGGCTTGGTGTCCGGGTCCTGGATCCCGCTTGCGTCGGCGGGCGTTGCGATCGGGATGCCGTGCTCACGGAACTCGATGACCCGGAAATCGTCGAGCCCGGGCACTCCCTCGTAGCGGCGGCCGTTGAACAACGTCACGAGGTGCACGCCGTCGGGACCCGCCTTGGTGTAGGTCGCCGTCTCGGCCAGCGCGACCTCGACGCGGCCGGCCGACTCGCGCTGCACGAACACGTTGTGCAGCACGCCTTCGGCATCGACGCGCTCCGCGTAGAACACGGCGTCGCCGCCGCTGAACGAGCGGAAGCGGCCGGCGTCGAGCTGGCCGAATTGCGCCTCCTTGATCGCGGAGCGGCGCAGCTCCTGCGCCTGCCGGTCGGCCTGCGGCACCTGCACGAACACCAGCCACCCGAGCCCCAGCGCGATCAGCGCGGCAAAGCCGAACAGCGGGGTCAACAGACGGGAGGATCCGAAGCCGCAGGCCTGCAGCGCAGCCATCTCGCTGTCATGGTAGAGGCGCCCGAGCGCCAGCACCACGGCGAGCAGGAGCCCGACCGGCACGATCACCGAAAGGTTCATGACCGCGCCGAGCGCAATCAGATCGAAGACGATGCGCCGGCCGTACTGGTTGTCCGCAGCCTGGCCGAGCACCCTCGACAGCTGGTTCGACACCAGGATGGCGACCAGCACGCCGGTCACCGCAAGCCATGTCTGCACGACCTCGCGCAGTACGTATCGTTGCACGGTCCATTTCATCTCGAGGAAGCTTAGAGCCTTTGCAATAATCTAGTAAACTATTTGCCGAAAAGCCCCTAACGCTCGGAAACCCCTATCAAAAGCGGAGTTTTGGAATGGAATTCAAGGCTACAATCGATGCCAAGGTGCGCAATGCCACGGGTTGCGCGGTCGTCGGCCTTTACGAGGACGGCGATCTCGGCGTTGCGGCCCGCCGCCTCGACGCACAACTGAACGGCCTGATCGGAAAGCTGCACAAGGACGGCGACTTTTCCGCCAAGCTCGGCGAGCAGCTGCTGCTGCCGGCGCCGGCCGGCGCGGCATCGGCGCGGGTTCTCCTGATCGGCCTCGGCTCGCGGTCCGGATTCGGGCGCAAGCAGTACCGCAAGGCGCTGCAGGCGTCTGTCCAGGCGCTCGCCAAATCCGGAGCCGCCGACGCGACCGTGTACCTGGCGCTCGAGGAGGTGGGCAAGCTCGACACCCACTATCGGGCGCGTGCCGTCGCCGAGATATTCTCCTCTCAGCTGTACAAGATCCCGGACCTGAAGACCGGCCCCAAGCCCAAGGCCCCGCGTCTCGTGTCGGTCGCGGTTGCGGTGCAGGATGCGCGCGGCGCCAAAGCGGCCGCCGACGGCCTCGAGGTGGGTGCGGCGATCGGCAAGGGTTCCGCGCTCGCGCGCGACCTCGCGAACCTGCCGCCCAACATCTGCACGCCGACCTACCTCGGGACGCGCGCGCTGGCGCTCGGCAAGGAGCTGCCCGGCATCAAGGTCAAGGTGCTCGACGAGCAAGCCATCAAGGCCTTGAAGATGGGCGCATTCCTCGCGGTCACGCAAGGGTCCGACCAGCCGCCGCGCCTGATCGTGTGCGAATACCGCGGCGGCAAGAAGGATGCCCCGCCCATCTGCCTGCTCGGCAAGGGCATCACCTTCGATTCGGGCGGAATCTCGCTGAAGGACCCGCCGGGCATGGACGAGATGAAATTCGACATGAGCGGCGCCGCCACCGTGCTCGGTGCGCTGCGCACGGTCGCGGAGCTCGAGCTCAAGCTGAACGTCGTCGTGATCATCGCGACCTGCGAGAACATGCCGAGCGGAGGCGCCGTCAAGCCGTCCGACATCGTGACCTCCATGTCCGGCCAGACCATCGAGGTGCTGAACACCGACGCCGAGGGTCGGCTGATCCTGTGCGATGCCATCACCTACAGCCGCCGCTTCAATCCGGCCGCGGTGATCGACGTGGCGACGCTCACCGGCGCGTGCATCGTCGCGCTCGGCAACCATTTCAGCGGGCTGATGAGCAATCACGATCCGCTGGCCGAAGAGCTGACGGCCGCGGGCCTGCGCGCCGACGACCGCGCGTGGCGCCTGCCCGTGGGTGATGAGTACGTCGAGCAGCTGAAGAGCAATTTCGCAGACCTCGCCAACGTCGGCGGCCGCGAGGGAGGAGCCAGCACCGCGGCATCTTTCCTGTCCAAGTTCGCCAAGGACCTCAACTGGGCGCACCTCGATGTGGCCGGCACGGCGTGGCTCGGCGGTGCGCAGAAAGGCAGCACCGGCCGTCCGGTGCCGCTGCTCGCCGATTTCCTCCTGCATCGCGCCCGGACCAAATGACGGAGCGGGTCGACTTCTACGTACTGAAGAGTGCCGCCGCGCGCCAGCGCTGGGCATTCGCATGCCGTCTGGTCGAGAAGGCCTACTTGAGGGATCTGCGTGTCGTCGTCGCGAGCGACACCGGCGAGGATGCCAAGGCGATCGACGATCTGCTCTGGACGTTCAACGATCGATCCTTCGTGCCGCACAAGGTGTGCGCGGATGAGCGCGCGCTCGATCCCGCGACTCCGGTGCACATCTCGTCCCTGCCGCTCAAGGTGCCCGCGGCGGATCTGCTCGTGAACCTGAGCTCGCAGCTCCCCGCGCACTGGGACGCTTTCGGGCGCGTCGCGGAGATCATCGACGCCGATCCTGAGTGCCGCAGGCTCGGGCGCGAGCGCTTCAAGACGTATCGCGATCTCAAGGTCACTCTGGAGACGCATCAGCTCGACGAATCCGCGGACGCCTGATGGACAAGTCGTTCTCGCCTGCCGACATCGAGTCGAAGATCTATGCCTTTTGGGAGCGCTCCGGCTACTTCGCGCCGAGCGGCCGGGGGACGCCCTACTCCATCGTCATTCCGCCGCCGAACGTGACCGGCACCTTGCACATGGGTCACGCCTTCCAGGACACCATCATGGATGCGCTCATCCGCCACCGGCGCATGCAGGGCTTCGACACGCTGTGGCAGCCCGGCACCGATCACGCGGGCATCGCCACGCAGATGGTGGTGGAACGCCAGCTGAACGCCGCCGGGCAATCGCGCCTGGATCTCGGGCGCGATGCGTTCGTCGAGCGGGTATGGCAGTGGAAGGAGCAGTCGGGCGGCCACATCGCGCGCCAGATGCGCCGGTTGGGCGCGTCGGTCGACTGGAACCGTGATCGCTTCACCATGGACCCGGCCCTGTCGCGCGCGGTCACCGAGGTGTTCGTCCGCCTGCATGGCGAGGGCCTGATCTACCGCGGCAAGCGGCTGGTGAACTGGGACCCGGTGCTGAAGACGGCGCTCTCGGACCTCGAGGTCGTGTCCGAGGAGGAGCAGGGAAGCCTGTGGCACCTCCGCTACCCGTTGAGCGAAGGCGGCGGCGTGCTGGTCGTCGCGACCACGCGGCCGGAGACCATGCTCGGCGATGCCGCGGTCGCCGTTCATCCCAACGACGAGCGGTACCGCCATCTCGTCGGGCGGCACGTGCGCCTGCCGCTCACCGGCCGGGAGATCCCGGTCATCGCGGACGAGTACGTCGACATGGAGTTCGGGTCGGGCTGCGTCAAGATCACGCCCGCGCACGACTTCAACGACTACGACGTCGGCCAGCGCCACGCTCTGCCGCTGCTCAACATCTTCGAGCTGGATGCGTCCCTCAACGACCAGGTGCCCGCGGCCTATCGGGGGCTCGATCGCGTCGTGGCGCGCACCCGCATCGTGGCCGATCTGGACGCGCTCGGGCTGATCGAGCGGGTGGAGCCGCACAAGCTCACCGTGCCGCGCGGCGATCGCACCGGCGCCATTCTCGAGCCGCTGCTCACCGATCAGTGGTTCGTCGACATCAAGCCGCTCGCGGCGCCCGCGATCCGCGCCGTGGAGAACGGCGACATCCGCTTCGTGCCCGAGCACTGGACCGCGGTGTACTTCGAGTGGATGCGCAAGATCCGCGACTGGTGCATCAGCCGCCAGCTCTGGTGGGGACACCGGATTCCCGCCTGGTACGACTCCGAAGGCCGCTGCTACGTGGCGAGGAGCGAGGCGGAGGCGCGGCAGATCCACGGGCTGGGACCCGGATTGCCGCTGCGCCAGGACGACGATGTGCTGGACACCTGGTTCTCGTCCGCGCTCTGGCCGTTCTCCACGCAGGGCTGGCCGGACGAAACGCGTGATCTCGCCGCCTACTATCCGACCTCGGTGCTGGTGACGGGCTTCGACATCATCTTCTTCTGGGTCGCGCGCATGATCATGATGGGCATCAAGTTCATGGACGACGTGCCGTTTCGCGAGGTCTACGTGCACGGCCTGATCCGCGATCACGACGGACAGAAGATGTCGAAATCGAAGGGCAACGTGATCGACCCGCTCGACATCGTCGACGGCATCTCGCTCGAGGACCTGCTCGCCAAGCGCACCACCGGCCTGATGCAGCCGCACATGAAGCCGGCCATCGAGCGCGCGACGCGCAAGCAGTTTCCCGGCGGCATTGCGCCTTTCGGCACCGATGCGCTGCGGCTGTGTTTCTCGCGTCTCGCGACCCAGAGCCGCGACCTGCGCTTCGACATGGCGCGGGTGGAGGAATACCGTAATTTCTGCAACAAGCTGTGGAATGCCGCGCGCTACGTGCTCATGAACGTCGAGGGCCAGGACCACGGCCCCGGCGAGGCGAGCCTTGCCGACCGCTGGATCGAGGCGCGCCTCGCGGCGATGCTGGCGCGGGCCGAGGAAGGCTTCAGGGACTACCGTCTCGACGTGGTCGCCAACGCCCTCTACGACTTCACCTGGCACGAATTCTGCGACTGGTACCTCGAGCTCTCCAAGGCCGTGCTGCAATCGGACGGCGCCACGGCGGCGGCCAAGCGCGCGACGAGGCGGACGCTGATCCGTACGCTCGAGACGCTGCTGCGGGCGCTGCACCCGCTCGCGCCCTTCATCACCGAGGAGATCTGGCAGCGCGTGAAGGCGAGTGCCGGCGCGAGCGGCGACACCATCATGCGGTCGCGCTATCCGCAGGTCGAGGACCTCGAGGTCGACCCGCAGGCCGAAGCCGAGATGCGCTGGGTGATCGGCTTCATCGAAGGGGTGCGCCAGATTCGCGGCGAGCTCGACATTGCGCCGAGCCGCAAGCTCGAGGTGGCGCTGCAGGGGGCGGCCGCGCGGGATGAGGAATACCTGGCCCGCAACATGCACTTCCTGACCCGGCTCGCAGGGATCGACCCGCCGCGGGTGCTCGACCGCGCTCAAGTTGCGCCCATCTCTGCCGTTGCCCTGCTCGGGAGCCTGGAGATTCTCGTGCCCATGGCGGGCTTGATCGACCCGGCCGCCGAGCTCGACCGGCTCACCAAGCGGTTGAGAAAGGCCGAGGGCGACCTCGGCAAGCTGGAGGCCAAATTGAGCAATGCCGATTTCGCCCGGAACGCGCCCGCGGAAGTGGTTGCGAAGGACCGCCAGCGGCTCTCCGAGCTCCATACCGAGCTCGGCCAGTTGAAGGCGCAGATCGCCCGCGTCAATCGGCTGAAGGGCGAATGAGCGCGCGGGTCACGCGCGTGCATGCCGTGCCGGCCAAGCTTCATCATCCCGAGATCGATGCGATCCTCGCCCAGATCAACGGGGTGATCCTGGGCAAGGAGCGCCAGGTGCGCCTGTGCCTCGCGTGCCTGCTGGCCCGCGGCCATCTGCTCATCGAGGACATTCCGGGCGTCGGCAAGACCACGCTCGCGCACGCCATCGCAAGGTCTCTCGGGCTCTCCTTTCAACGCGTTCAATTCACGAGCGACCTCCTCCCGGCCGACGTGCTCGGCGTATCGATCTATGACCGCGACACGGGACGCTTCCGATTTCAACACGGCCCGATCTTTGCCCAACTGGTGTTGGCCGACGAGATCAATCGCGCATCGCCGAAGGCGCAAAGCGCTCTGCTCGAGGCCATGGAGGAGCAGCAGGTCACCCTCGACGGCCAATCGATGCCGTTGCCCGTGCCCTTCTTCGTGATCGCCACGCAGAACCCGCAGGATCAGGCCGGCACCTTTCCGCTGCCGGAGTCGCAGCTCGACCGGTTCCTGATGCGCGTACACCTGGGATATCCCGCCGAGGCCGCCGAGCGCGAGCTGCTGTCCGGCGTCGATCGGCGCGACCTGGTCGGCTCCTTGTCGGCGGTGGCCACCGCCGAGGCGCTGAAGCGTCTTCAGCAGGCCGTGCTCGAGGTGCACGTAGCCCCGGCCCTGCTCGACTACGTGCAGGCACTGGTGGCACATACGCGCAATGCCGCCGGCTTGCAGTCGGGATTGTCGCCCCGCGCCGCGATCGGCCTCCTGCGCGCCGCGCGCGCCTGGGCCTTGATCGCGGGACGCGATGCCGTGATTCCGGAGCACGTCCAGGCGGTGTTTCCCGCTGTGGTCGAGCACCGCCTGCGGCGCGGAGCCGGTGAAGCGCCGGCTGCGCGGCTGCTCGAGGCCGTCTCCATTCCCTGAGGAAGCTCGCGCAGGCTCACGAGCGCAACCGTGGCAGACTCCAACCCAGATCGCCCGCCGCAGGACTGGATCCGCGGCTGGTCGGCACGCCGCCACGGACAGGATACGCTGCCCCACACGATCAGCCGGCGCCGCATCTACATCCTGCCGACCCGCGTCGGCCTGATGCTCGCGGCCGTCCTCGTGGCCATGCTGGTCGCGAGCCTCAACTACAACAGCAATCTCGGCCTCGCGCTCGCGTTCCTCATGATCGGGGTCGCGCTGGTGATCATGCACCATTGCAACCGCAACATGCTGTCGCTCAAGATCGACGCGGTCACGCAGGGCGATGCCTTCGCCGGGCAGCCCGCCACGCTGGTCTTCGGCCTGCGCAACGACTCCGTGGTCGACCGCCGCGACATCGAGATCCATTGCCTGGGGGCATCGGCGCCCGCCATCGTGCCGGCGAGGTCCTCCGCGTCGCTCGAGGTCCGCGTGGCCGCGGCCGCCCGCGGCGTCGTGCACGCGCGTCAGATCGAGCTGCGCACCCGGTATCCCTTCGGCTGGTTTCACGCCTGGAGCTACGTGCACGCTCCGCTCACGGTGTTCGTGGCGCCCGCGCCGCGCGGTGAGCGGACCTTGCCGTGGACCGAAGGGGAAGGCAGTGGCTCGCGTACGGAATCGCGCGGCGACGAGGACTTCGCGGGCCTGCGCGCCTATGAGCCCGGCATCCCCTTGAAGCACATGGCCTGGAAGGCTTTGGCGCGCGGCGGCGAGCCCGCGGTGCGAAGCTACACCGGGCTCTCCGCACAACCGGAGTGGCTCGACTTCGATGCGCTCGAGGGCGGCGACACGGAGACGCGGCTGTCGCAGCTCTGCCTCTGGGTGCTGGAAGGCGATGCCTCCGGGCGTGTCTACGGCCTCAGGACGCCGGGCCGGGAGGTCGCGCCCGGCCGCGGACCCGCGCACCGGACCGAGTGCCTGCGCGCCCTCGCCGCCTTCGAGGCGGGTGCGTCATGAGCGCACCGCGACGGGGGCGATTGCCTGCGGGTACCGTCCCGCTGCCCGCCTCGAGCATCGCGGTCATGTTCGCGTGCGTGGCGCTCGCGCTCGGCACGCACGTCGGCTCGGTGCCCGCGTGGGTGCTGGTCGCCGCACTGGCCGCCGGCGGGATTCGACTCGCCCTGGCCTGGCGCGGACGCCGGCCGCCGCCGCTCGTGGTGCGCCTGGGCTTGGCCGCGGCCGCAGTAACGCTCCTGTACGTTCAGTTCCGCACCTTCAACGGGCTCGCCGCAGGTACGGCGCTGCTCGCCATGATGGCGGGCCTCAAGCTCCTCGAGACCTGCACGCCGCGCGACCTCTACGTCACCACCCTGCTGGTGTACTTCCTGGTGCTCTCGTCGCTCTTGATGACGGACTCGTTCTGGCTCCTGACCTACGCCCTCAGCGTCTGCTGGGCGACGACCGCCGCGCTGCTCCGCCTCACCACCACGCCGCCGCTGCCGGCATGGCGATCGAGCGTGCTCTACACGGGAAAGATTCTGCTCCAGGCGCTGCCGCTGGCAGCGGCGTTCTGGCTGCTCTTTCCGCGATTCTCGAGCCCGTTGTGGCACCTGCCGAGCGACGCGCAGGCCGCGCAAACCGGCTTGAGCGACACCATGGACCCGGGCGACATCACGCACCTCGCGCTCTCGGACGACATCGCGTTCCGTGTCAAGTTCTCCGGTCCGGTCCCGCCGTCCGCCGAGCGCTACTGGCGCGGCCCCGTGCTGCACACGTTCGACGGCCGGACATGGACGCGCGGGCATACCGGGCTGCTGCGCGCGCCGCCCTGGACTCCGTCGGGTCCCGCGTACACGTATACGGTCAGCCTCGAGCCGCATGAGCACAACTGGGTGTTCCTGCTCGACTGGCCCGCCCACTGGGATCTCCCGCAAGGCGCGCTCACTGCGGATTTCACGCTGATACAACCGGACCCCGTATCCCGTCCGCTCGACGTCGCCGCCACCTCGTATCCGCACGTCGATTTCACGGCTGCGCCCGGTCTCATCATGCGGCGTCGCGACCTGCAGCTGCCGGAGGGCCGCAATCCGCGCACCGTCGCGCTCGCTCAGAAGCTTCGTGCCGACCACCCGGACGCCGCGGGCTACGTGCAGGCGGTGCTCGACCTCTTCGCCCGCGAGCCCTTCTACTACACCTTGACTCCGGCGCCGCTCGGCACGAATTCCGTGGATTCCTTCCTGTTCGATACGCGCCGCGGATTCTGCGGCCACTACGCATCGGCATTCGCGACGCTGATGCGCGCGGCCGGCATCCCGGCGCGCGTGGTCACGGGCTACCAGGGCGGCACGCTCAATCCGTACGCGAATTACTGGATCGTGCGCCAGAGTCAGGCGCACGCCTGGGACGAGATATGGATCGATGGCAGCGGCTGGATCCGCGTCGACCCCACGGCTGCGATCTCGCCCTCGCGCGTCGACCCGGAGGTTGCCGCGGCTGCCGCGGGCGATGAGTCGCTGGCGCCCGGATGGCGCGAGCCGCCGCACTGGCTCGTGAGCCTGGGTATGCGCGTCGACGCGATCCGGGAGATCTGGCGCGAGCGCATCCTGCTCTTCGATCAGAGCTCGCAGATGTCGCTTCTCGAGGCGCTTCACATCCCCGAGCCCGACGGCGAGAAGCTGGTCCTCGTGCTCACGGCGGCCCTGCTGCCGGTGCTCGTCTGGCTCACCTGGTCCGTACGCCGCGAGGTCAGCCTCGAGCGCGGCGATGCGCTGCTGCGGGCGTACACGCGGCTCTGCCGCAAGCTCGCGCGCGCCGGGCTCGCGCGCCGTGCGTACGAGGGCGCCGAGGATTTCGCCGCTCGCGCGGCACGGGAGCGGCCGGAGCTCGCGAACCAGGTCGAGCCGCTCTGCCGGCAATACTCGGAGCTGCGGTACGAAGCGCGGGCCGGTGCGCCACCTGCGGCGCAGGTACGGCAATTCGCCGCGGCGGTGAGGAAGTTCCGTCCGCAGCGCTAGGAGCCTGTACGAGTAATGATCGCCGGACAGGCTCCTGGGTTGCGGCTCACGCCGCAAGATTCTCCCGCGTCTTCGCGAACTTGATGTCCGGCCAGCGCTCCTGGGTGAGCTGGAGGTTCACACGGGTCGGCGCGAGGTACACGAGCTCGCCGGCATGATCGAGCGCGAGATTGTCGTATCCCTTGTCGCGGAACTCGCCGAGGCGCTTCTCGTCGCCCGATGAGATCCAGCGCGCCACCACCACGTTGACCGGCTCGAACACGCAGTTGACGTTGTACTCGTCCTGCAGGCGAAACGCGACCACCTCGAATTGGAGCTGCCCGATGGCGCCGAGGATGAGATCGTTGTTCCTGAGCGGCTTGAACAGCTGGGTCGCGCCCTCCTCGCAAAGCTGCGACAGGCCTTTTTGCAGCGCCTTCATGCGCAGGGGATCCTTGAGGACCGCGCGCCGGAACATCTCCGGCGCAAAGTTGGGGATGCCCGTGAAGTTCAGCGCCTCGCCCTCGGTGAAGGTGTCGCCGATGTTGATGGTGCCGTGGTTGTGCAAGCCGATGATGTCGCCGGCATAGGCCTCCTCGGCCTGGCTGCGATCCGCGGCCAGGAAGGTCAGCGCATCGGCGATGCGCACGTCCTTGTCGAGGCGCACGTGGTGCATGCGCATGCCGCGCGCGTAGCGGCCGGAGCAGAGGCGCATGAACGCGATCCGGTCGCGGTGCCCGGGATCCATGTTGGCCTGGATCTTGAACACGAAGCCGGTGAGCCTGCCCTCCCCGGCCTCGACCTCCCGTTGCAGGGTCGGGCGCGGAAGCGGCGCGGGCGAGCTCGCGACGAAGGCCGACAGCAGCTCGCGCACGCCGAAATTGTTGACCGCCGAGCCGAAGAACACCGGCGTTTGCTCCGCCGCGAGATAGCGCTCCAGGTCGAATTGCGATGCGGCGCCGCGCACCAGCTCGACCTCCTCGAGGAACGCCGCGTAGCGCTCGCCGAGAAACTCGCGAGCCGCCTCGCTGCCGATGCCGTCGATGGTCTGGTGCGAGCCCGCGCGACCGCGCTCCTCCGGCACGTACAGGTAGATGCGATCCTCGAGCAGGTGATAGACGCCCAGCAGGTCGCGCCCCATCCCGATGGGCCAGGTGATCGGGGCGCACTGCACCTTGAGCACCTTCTCGATCTCGTCCAGGAGCTCGAGCGGCGCGCGGCCGTCGCGATCGAGCTTGTTGACGAACGTCATGATCGGGGTCGCGCGCAGCCGGCACACGTCCATCAGCTTGATGGTGCGCTCCTCGACGCCCTTGGCGCAGTCGATGACCATCAGCGCCGAATCGACCGCGGTCAGCGTGCGGTAGGTGTCCTCCGAGAAGTCCTCGTGGCCCGGCGTGTCCAGGAGATTGACGATGCGGCCTTCGAAGAGAAATTGCATGACCGACGAGGTCACGGAGATTCCCCGCTGCTGCTCGAGCCGCATCCAGTCCGAGGTCGCATGCCGCGTCGCCTTGCGGCCCTTCACGGTGCCCGCCATCTGGATGGCGCCTCCGAAAAGGAGCAGCTTCTCGGTCAGCGTGGTCTTGCCGGCGTCCGGGTGGGAGATGATGGCAAAAGTCCTTCGACGATTGATTTCTCTAGATATTTCTGAATCTGAATCGACCACTTTATCCTCGCCATGTCCCGATCGCACTATAACCTAGATATCGATAAACACGATAACCTAGAAATTGATACCCGAATAACCTAGAATCGGATCAACCGATCAACCTAGAAACGGTCATGGCCCAACTCTCCGAAAAGTTAGCCGACTCCCTAGCCGCGCTCAAGGAGCTACAGGACGAGCGGACCGTGGCCATCAGGACGAGTCAGCTTTCCCGCACTCATCGCGAGCGCTTACTGAAAGCTGGCTTTATCCGCGAAGTGATGAAGGGTTGGTACACCCCTACTCGGCCCGATGAGCCCGCAGGTGAAAGCACAGGCTGGTACGCATCATTCTGGCAGTTTTCCGCCGAATACCTTACCGATCGATTTGGGGACGGTTGGTGCTTGAGCTCAGAACAGTCCATAAGCCTTCTTATAGGCGATTGGACGGTTCCCAAGCAGTTACTGGTCCGATCCCCCAAAGGCGGCAATAAACCCACCCAGCTCCTCTTCGGCACGTCGGTATTCGACGTTCGTCTCGACCTCCCGCGGGCCGAAGATCGGGAGGTGAAGAGCGGTCTTCGAATCTTCAACCTGCCGGCTGCCTTGATCGCCTGCGCTCCCGGACAGTTCACCGACCATCCGGATGCTCTTCGGACAGCTCTGGCGATGGTCGTGGAGCCTTCCGATCTTCTTCGTCGCCTGTTGGATGGAAACCGCCCGGTCGTGGCCGGCCGGCTGGCGGGGGGATACCGCAATATCGGTCGAAACGAAGCAGCCGACCAGATTCTTAGAACCATGAGAGCGGCCGGCCACCAAATCAAAGAGTCCGATCCATTCAGCGATAAGCCGGCGATCGTCTTTGCCGCGCGGGAAACCTCTCCGTACGTCAATCGACTGAAGCTGCTCTGGGCGTCCATGCGCCCCGCCGTGCTCGAAGCCTTGCCACCTCCGCCTGGCACAAGAGTGGACGCAGCCACCTATCTCGAGGAAGTGGATGAACTCTATGCCGCGGACGCTTACAACTCCCTGTCGATTGAAGGTTACCGGGTCAGTGAAGGGTTGATCGAGCGCGTCCGCTCGGGTAACTGGAGTCCCGACAACGATGAGAATGATCGGCAGAACAGCGACGCGCTGGCCGCCCGCGGATACTGGCAAGCATTTCAGCGGGTGAAAGACAGCCTCCGGCCGATCCTTGCAGGAGAAAATCCCGGCGTCGTCGTGCGACGTGACTACGCCGCCTGGTATGCGGAGCTCTTTGGTCCGAGCGTCAGCGCAGGAATTCTGAAGGCCGCCGACTTGGCAGGCTTCCGAAACGCCGCTGTCTACATCCGTCGATCCATGCACGTCCCGCCCGGTCACGAGGCTGTGAGAGAGGTCATGCCCGAGTTCTTCGAGCTCCTGCGCGCAGAAACAGAACCGGCCGTGCGTGTAGTCCTGGGCCACTTCGTCTTCGTCTCCATTCATCCCTACATGGATGGCAATGGACGCATGGGGCGCTTCCTGATGAATACAATGTTGGCCGCCGGAGGCTATCCATGGACCATTATCCCGGTCCAGAGACGCACCGAGTACATGGCTTCCCTGGAGGCCGCCAGCGTCGCCCAAAACATTTCCCCTTTTTCGGAATTCCTGGCGAGTCTCATGAAGAATAGCCAACCAGATCTCCACCCTTGGTCAGTACCGATATGACGACGGGCTTCTCGTTGATCGATAAGTGCGCTGCGGCCCACTTCGATTCAACTTCGACCGTGGCCGCGGCGCCGCTCCTGCCTTGGCGGACCGCACTGGCAACCAGCCTTGCTGCGGGGCAGTATGATGCTTGAACGGTGCGCGGGTGAGCGCGCCCGTTCCCGGGGAGCCTTCCGTGAAACGTCATGAACTGATAGCCCGATGCCTGGCCGTCGCAGCACTCTCGGCTGGCGCAAATGCGCTCGCATCCGAGCCTCCCGCGCCGCCGATCTTGCGCATCGAGGCGGGCATGCATACGGCATCGATCACGGCGGCGGACATCGATGCCGGGGGGCGCTACGCGGTCACGGCCTCCGCGGACAAGACCGCGCGCATCTGGGATGTGGCCGGCGGCACGCTCCTCGTCGTGCTGCGGCCGCCCGCAGCGGCGGGAGACGAGGGCGCGCTCGCGTCAGCCGCCATGAGCCCCGACGGGACGCAGGTCGCGGTTGCCGGGACGACCGGGTACACCTGGGACAAGACCTTCAGCATCGCCGTATTCGACCGTGGGAGCGGGCGGATGCTGCGCAGGCTCTCCGGCCTGCCCAACGTGCCGGTGCGGCTCGCGTTCAGCCTCGACGGCCGCTGGCTAGCCTCGGGACTCGGCGGCAACAACGGCATCCGCGTCTGGGGCATGTCGCGCGCGGGCGCTGAGTTGCAGGACACGGATTTCGGCGAAAGCTGCAATGGCGCGAGCTGGAGCGCCGACGGCCGCCTCGCCGTCGCGTGCGATGACGGGCGGTTGCGCGTCTATGGTGTTTCCGAGCGGGGTCTCGAGAAGCGCGTCGCCGCCGCGGCCCCCGGCAAGAAGCCTTACGGAATCGCCTTCTCGCCCGACGGCCGCAGCCTCGCGGTAGGTTACGCGGACGCGTCCGACCGCGCCCGGGTCGATGTGCTCGATTCGGCCACGCTCGCGCCGCGCTTCTCTCCCGACATGACGGGAGTCACCAACGGCATCCTGGCGAACGTCGCCTGGAGCCGCGATGGGCGCGATCTCTATGCCGCCGGCACCTGGGGCCTGGAGAACGCCATCGTGCGGCACTGGCCGGAGGGCGGGAAGGGCAAGCCGGTCGACGTGCAGACCTTCGGCCGACGGCAGGTCAACGCGCTGCGGCCTCTGCCGGGCGGGGGCGTGCTCGTGGCCGCCGCAAATTTTTGGGGCCTGATCGATGCGCACGATGTCTGGCACGTTCGAGGCAAGCCGCCCCTCGCCGAGATGCGCCACAAGCAGACCGATGTCTGGGGCGATCCCGACCCGAGCTTTCACGGCTATGGGCTGAGCCCGGATGGAAGCCGCGCGCAGTTCGCGTTCGAGCGCGACGGCGCGGCACCCTACGTGTTCGATGTGCGCCGGCGTACGCTCTCTGCGGGCGCGTCGGCCGATGTGCTGCCGCCCGGCGTCAGCGGCATCGGCGTGAAGCATTGGAGCCCCGACATCGGCCATCCCGATCTCGATGGCCGCGAGTTGCCGCTGAATGCGCAGGAGCGATCGCTAGGGCTCGCCGTCAGCCCGGACGCGCAGCGATTCGCGCTCGGCACGTTCTGGAACGTGCGCCTTTACGATCGCGCGGGCACGCTGCTCTGGCAGCGCCCGGTGGAAGACTCCGCTTACGGCGTCAACATCGCAGCCAACGGCAAGATCGTAGCCGCATTCTGCGCGGACGGCACCATCCGCTGGTACCGGATCAGCGACGGCGCCGAGGTGCTGGCGCTGTTCGCGCACGGCGACCGCAAGCGCTGGGTGCTTTGGACGCCCAGCGGATTTTACGACGCGTCGGTGGGTGGCGAGGAGCTGATCGGCTGGCACGTGAACCGGGGCGGCGACCAGGCGGCGGACTTCTTTCCCGCGGCGCGCTTTCGCGCCAAGTTCCACCGGCCCGACGTCATCGATCGCGTGCTGGATACGCTCGATGAGACCGAAGCATTGCGCCAAGCAGATGCCGCGTCCGGACTCAGGCCCGATCCAGCGCCTTCGATCGCGCGCGTCCTGCCCCCCGTGGTGGACCTGCTGAGCCCGGCCGAAGTCCGCTCTGCCGAGGACAGGATCACGATTCGCGTGCGCGCCCGCACCGCAGCCGACGCGCCGATCACTGCGATCCGCACCCGCATCAATGGGCGCGCGCTGCCGGAAGAGCGCGGGCTCACCCGACAGGAGTCAGCGGGCGAGGAGCGCGAGATCGTCGTGCCTCTGCCGGCCGAGGACGCCGAGATCCAGGTTTTCGCCGAGAACGGGCACGGCGTCTCGACACCGGCGATCGTGCGCGTGACCCGCACCGGCGGCGGCACGCGAGACTCTGCCCGGCCGCGGCCGGACGCCGGCGGCAACCTCGCCGCCCCGGCGGCGGCGGCGTTCGTGATCCGGCCCAAATTGTACGTGCTCGCAATCGGCGTATCGGACTACAGCAACCCCGCGATCCCCAAGCTCGGTCTCGCGGCCAAGGACGCGGACGACTTCGCGGCAACGCTCGCAAAGCAGAACGGCAAGCTGTATCGCGACGTCCAGATACGCGTGCTCACCGACGCCAAGGCGACCCGCGACGATGTGGTCGACGGTCTCGATTGGCTGCAAAAGCAGGTTACCCAGCATGACGTGGGCATGGTTTTTCTCTCCGGGCACGGCCTCGATGATCCGGCGCTCGGCTACGTTTATCTTCCCGTCAACGCGGATCCCGACAAGTTGAAGCGCACCGGCGTCACCATGGCCGACTTCCGCTCGACGTTGGCCGCGCTCACCGGCAAGGTCGTGTTCTTCCTCGACACCTGCCATGCAGGCAGCGTGCTGGGAGACGTGCGCAAAGGAGTCTTCACCGACACCACCGCGGTCGTCAACGAGCTTGCGAGCGCCGAGAACGGCGTCGTCGTATTCAGCTCTTCGACCGGCCGGCAATACTCTCTCGAGGACAAGGCCTGGGGCAACGGCGCGTTTGCCAAGGCCGTGATCGAAGGGCTGAACGGCGCCGCGGACTTTCAGAAGAGCGGCCGCATCACGTTCAAGATGCTCGATCTTTACGTGAGCGACCGGGTCAAGGAGCTCACCAAGGGCGCTCAGTCGCCGGTGACCCAGGCCCCGGGCGGTGTACCGGACTTTCCGCTTGCGCTGACGCGCTGAGAGCCCGGACCGAAGCGGGCTCGACGAGCTCCGTGGCTTTTCCGCGGCGCGTTTACTTCAGGTCCGGCTTCACGTCCGGCAAGAGCATGCGGCGCAGCACGGCGGCATCCTCGCGCCCGACGGTCGCCTGGTAGTAGCCGCGGCGCACGCCGACCTGCTCGAAGCCCAGGGAGTGATAAAGACGTGCGGCGGTGGTGTTCGACGGGCGTACCTCGAGGAATGCCTCGTACATACCCGCCGCGCGGGCGCGATCGAGCAGATAGAGCAGGAGCTTGCGCCCGAGTCCGCGGCAGCGGTACTCGACGCCGATGCAGACATTCAAGATGTGCGCCTCGCCCGCGCCGACGGACATGATGCCGTAGCCCGCCATGTCGCCGCCCACGTCGACCACGCGGCATACGTAGCCCACCCGGAGACAGTCGCGGAAGATGCCCTCGCTCCAGGGGAACTGATAGGCGTCGCGCTCCATGGCCACGATCACGGGCACGTCCAGCTCGTGCATGGTCCGGATGTCCACGGCCGGCAGCTCGACTTCTCGCTTGACGCTAGACACGCGCACATACCTCGCGGGCGAACTTCAGATCCTCCCACGCCTTGCGCTTGTCGCCAGGCGTGCGCAGGAGATAGGCCGGATGATACGTGACCACCAAGGGTACTTGGGAGTGACCGAATGAGTGCACCTGAAGGCGCAGGCGCCCCAAGGGGGCGTCGGTCCTGAGCAGGTTCTGCGCGGCGATCCGGCCGACCGCCAGCATGACCTTGGGCCGGATCAGCGCGATCTGCTGCTCGAGGTAGGGCAGGCACTCCCCCGCCTCGAGGGGTGACGGGTCGCGGTTGCCGGGGGGCCGGCATTTCAGCACATTCGCGATATAGACCTGCTCGCGCGGGAGGCCGATGGCGCGGAGCATGGAATTCAGGAGCTGGCCCGCCCTCCCCACGAAGGGCTCCCCCCGCCGGTCCTCCTCGGCGCCCGGGGCCTCACCGACCACGAGCCACTCGGCTTGCGGATTGCCCACCCCGAACACGGTCTGGGTGCGCGTCTTGCAGAGATCGCAGCGCCGGCACGCGGCAACCCGAGCCTGCAGCTCGGCCCAGTCGGCACCCGCCTCGCGGGCACCCGAGGGCTCAGGGACCGCCGAACCCTCACGAGCGGCCGAGGCTTTGCGGCCAGGCGAAGCGTCGCGGCCAGGCGAAACGTCGCGGCCAGGCGAAGCCTCGCGGCCAGGCGAAGCCTCGCGGCCAGGCGGGGCCTCGCGGCCAGGCGAAGCCTCGCGGGCGGGCGAAGCGTCACGGGCGGCCGAAGCCTCGCGGTCGGCAAGGGCTCCGGGGGCGATCGGGGACCGGCGCGGCGCCGAGGCCTCACGGGTGGTGCCGAGGGGCGCCCGGGCCACGGTTTCGGGTCGAGGCTCCGCGCTTGCCCGGAGGGCGGTCTGCGGCCCGGCCTCGCGCACGAGCGGCGCCGGCGCCAGGAGGTTCGGCGCTGCATCGTCCGGCGCCTCGCGCGCCGCGCCGGCGACGCGCAGCGACCAGGCTTCGATCTGCAACGCCGACAGGTATTCGCGGCGCCGGGCCGGATTCATGCGAGCGGCGCCGACGGAGGCGGCGGCGGCAAGGCTTCCGGCGGGCGCGGCGGCGGCGTGGGCGTGCTCGGGGGCATGCGGCGTGAGCGTCGGCGCAGCTTGCGATACGTCCACACCAACGGGGCGGACACGGCATAGCCGCCGAACAGCGCGAACAGGGTGAGCGGCGGATGCAGGAAGATGCAGATGAAGCACAGCGGCACGAACACGATGTAGGTGAAGCGCACCCGCGCGGTCGGGCTCACCTGCTTGAAGCTGTTGAACGCAAAGCGGCTGATCATCAATGCGCCGGCGCACGCCGTCACCAGGAAGGCGAGTATCAATCCGGGCAACCCGATCTGGATGCGATCGCTCACCAGCCAGACGAGCGCGGCCACGATGGCCGCCGCGGACGGGCTCGGCAATCCTTCGAAGTAGTGCTTGTCCTGAGTCGCGGCGCGCGCGTTGAAGCGCGCCAGACGAAGCGCGGCCGCCGCGGCATAGAAAAAGCAGACCAGCCATCCGACGCGCCGCCACAGCGGCCCGTACTCCGCGATGCGCGCGACGCCCCACTGATAGGTCACGATGGCCGGCGCGAGGCCGAACGACACCATGTCGGACAGGCTGTCGTATTCCTTGCCGAAAGAGCTTTCGGTATGGGTCCAGCGCGCGACGCGCCCGTCCAGGCCGTCGAAGAGCATCGCGATGAACACCGCCGCTCCGGCGCGCTCGAATCTCAGGTCGATCGCCGCGACGATCGCATAGAACCCGGAGAACAGCGCTCCGGTGGTGAGCAAGTTCGGCAGCCAGTAAACCCCTCGCGGCCGCGCGCTCGAGTCTTCTTGGTCACTCATTGGCAGGCATGATACCAGGGGGCCTCATGTAAGATAGGCGCATGCGCCTGTCACAAAACCCCATTTCCACCTTGAAAGAGGTGCCTGCCGACGCCGAGATCGTCAGCCATCAGCTCATGCTGCGCGCCGGCATGATCCGGCGGCTGGCGGCGGGCCTCTATGTGTGGCTGCCGCTCGGATTGCGCACGCTGCGCAAGGTCGAGCGCATCATCCGCGAGGAGATGGATCGCGCCGGCGCACTCGAAATGTCCATGCCCACGATCCAGCCGGCGGAGCTGTGGAAGGAGTCCGGCCGGTGGAGCAAGTACGGCCCCGAGCTCCTGCGCATCAAGGACCGGCACGAGCGCGAGTTCGTCTACGGGCCGACGCACGAGGAGGTCATCACCGACATCGCCCGGCGGGAGCTGCGCAGCTACAAGCAGCTGCCGGTGAACTTCTATCAGATCCAATCGAAGTTCCGCGATGAGATCCGGCCCCGCTTCGGCGTCATGCGCGCGCGCGAATTCCTGATGAAGGACGCGTACTCCTTCGATGCCGATCAGGCCGGCCTGGCGGAGAGCTATCGCCTGATGTACGACGCGTACACGCGCATCTTCACGCGCATGGGCCTGATATTTCGCGCGGTGCACGCCGACGGCGGCGCCATCGGCGGGAGCGTCTCGCAGGAATTCCACGTGCTCGCCGAGTCCGGCGAGGATGCCATCGCGGTCTGCGACTCGGACGACTACGGCGCGAACCTGGAGACGACCGCGACGCTGCGGCCATCGACGGCGCGCGCCGCGCCGGCCGAGCCCCTCGCCAGGGTCGCGACCCCGAATGCGCGCACCATCGCGGATCTCGCGGCCATGCTCGGCGTGGCGCCCGCTCGCTGCATCAAGACCCTGCTGGTCGAAGGCACGGCCGGCGATGTCGTCGCGTTGGTGGTGCGCGGCGACCACGAGCTCAATGCCATCAAGGCGCAAAAGCTGCCCGGGGTGGCCGATCCGCTGCGCATGGCTTCGGCCGAGCGCGTGCGCGAGGCCACCGGCTCCGAGCCCGGATTCATCGGCCCCGTCGCCTTCGACGGCAAGCTCTACGTGGACCACGCGGCCGCGCACCTCGCCGACTTCATCTGCGGCGCGAACGAGATGGACGCGCACCTCTCCGGCGTCAACTGGGGGCGGGATCTCGAGGACCCGCAGTCGGTGGACATCCGCAACGCGCTCGCCGGCGATCCCAGCCCGGGCGGCGGCGGAACCTTGCGCATCGCGCGCGGCATCGAGGTCGGGCACATCTTCCAGCTTGGCCAGCTTTACAGCGAAGCGATGCGCGCCACGGTGCTCGACGAGCAGGGCAAGGCGGTCACGATGTACATGGGCTGTTACGGCATCGGGGTGACCCGCGTGGTCGCCGCCGCGATCGAGCAGAATCACGACGCGAGCGGCATCATCTGGCCGGACGCTCTGGCGCCGTTCGCGGTGATCCTGGTGCCGATCAACTACCAGAAGTCGACCCAGGTGCAGGAGGCGGCCGACGCGCTGTACCGTGCCTTTCAGGAGGCGGGAATCGAAGTGCTGCTCGACGACCGGGATGCGCGTCCGGGCGTCAAGTTCGCGGATTCCGAGCTCATCGGGATACCGCACCGCATCGTGATCGGCGAGCGCGGGCTCGCCTCCGGCAAGCTCGAGTATCGGCACCGCCGCGCGACCGAGTCGATGGAAATACCGGCATCCGATCCGGTACGCTTCATCCAGGATAAGTTAAACGCCTGAGGTATCGATGCGGGGGCGGCTGCGCGCGACGACGGCTCTCTGTGCCTGGGTCCTGCTCGGCACCGGAGCAGGCGCGGCGCGCGCCGATGAGCAGCGCGACCCCGAGCTCAAGACGCTGCTGCAAAGGATCATCGGCGCCTCCGACTGCTACGCGGACAAGTACGAATCGGAGGTCTGGCACAAATCCATGGAGCCGCGCCTCGCGCGGCTGGTGCCGACACACGAGGCGCGGATCGACATCCTCGATCACGTCTACTGCGAAGCGAAGCGCGACCCGACCCTGCAGCTTCCGCCGGACCTGGTGCTCGCCATGATCGAGGTCGAGAGCCGCTTCGACCCCTGGGCGGTGTCGCCGGCCGGCGCGGTCGGCCTGATGCAGGTGATGCCTTTCTGGCCGCGGCAGCTCGGCGTGCAGAACCAGCTGGTGCGCGTCGCGCCGAACATCCGCATGGGTTGCGAGATCCTGCGTTTCTACCTGCGCGCGGAAAATCATGACTGGATTCGGGCGCTGGCGCGCTACAACGGCAGCGTGGGCCGCAATACCTACCCCGCCCTCGTCATGAAGCGCTGGCAGCACGCGTGGCGCTTCTGACGGCCCGAGCGCACGTCGCCCGGCGCATCGTCGCGTGGGCCCGCGCTCAGAGAACCCCGAACTCCTCCTCGACCGTGCTCTCCGGATCGACCTCCGTCTCCCGAACGGCGTCGACGCGAGCCTGCGCGGGACCGCGATGCAGCCACGCGTGCAGTTGCTCGACCTCGGCGGCCGCGCCCCGCGCGACCACTTCCACCGAGCCGTCCGGCAGGTTGCGCGCGAATCCATGAAGCTTCAGGCGCCGCGCCTCGACGCGCGTGGAGTGTCTGAAGAACACGCCCTGAACCTTTCCCGTCACGAGGAAGCGGCGGATGGTGCGGACCAATCGCGCCTCAGTGAGGCTGGGTGTGGCCGGCCGGCGTATCGCCGTGCTGCTGCGTGCTCGCGAGAGCGGCCGAGGCATGCCGCTTGGCTTCCTTTGCCGCGAGCCGTGCGCGCGTGTATTCCTGCGCCTCGAGGTGCGCCTCGGCCCGCCCGATCGCGGCTTGCGCGGCATAGTAGTCCGGAGAGGTCGTCGGGGTGGCGCCCGCCGCGCCGGCGGCCGCGATCGCCTGCCGCGCGTCGCTCATCTCCTGCACAGGCGGCGTGGTGCACCCGACCAGGCAGGCGACACCGAGAACAACCGCAATTAGACGCAACATAGCGATTTCCGACACTAACAACAGCCGCCAGAGCCGTCAAACCAACGCCGATATACAATGCTCTCGCGGCGCGCAACCGATCCGTTGCGCCGGCGCAGCACCTACGCTGAATTCGGCGTGATTTCCCCGGAACACCGAGATGAACGAAATTCTGGTTCTGTATTATTCACGCCAAGGCAGCACGGCCGCGCTCGCGCGGCAGGTCAGCCGCGGAGTCGAGTCCGTTGCGGGCATGCAGGCGCGCCTGCGCACCGTACCCCAGGTCGGGCCAACCACCGAGCGGATTGCTCCGCCGGTGCCCGATGCAGGACCGCCCTATGCCGCTCACCAGGATCTCGCCGAGTGCGCGGGCCTCGTGCTAGGAAGTCCCACGCGATTCGGCAACATGGCGGCACCGATGAAGTTCTTCCTGGACGGCACCGGCGCCCTGTGGCAGTCCGGCGCGCTGGCGGGAAAGCCGGCGGGCGTGTTCACCTCGACCCAGACCCTGCACGGCGGACAGGAGTCGACCCTGATCTCCATGATGTTGCCCCTGCTCCACCACGGCATGCTGCTCGTCGGGCTTCCCTACACCGAGGCCGGGCTGACCGCGACCCGCGCCGGAGGGACCCCCTACGGCGCGAGCCACGCCGCCGGAATATCCGGCACCGGTGAGCTCTCGGATGTCGAGCGCACTCTGGCATTCGTCCTCGGCGCGCGGGTGGCAGAGATTGCCCGCAAGCTCGCGGCCGTCGCGTGAGCCTCGATGCGGCCGCGCGTCGTCTCACCGTCGCGCTCTGGCTCGCGGTCACGGCGAGCCTCCTGTTCTGGATCCTGGCGGGTTACCCCTGGCCGATTTGCGCGATCGCGGTCCTGCCGCTGCTCGCCCCGCTGCCGGGGCTCGTGCGCGGGCAGCGGCGCACCTACGCCTGGGCGACGCTGTTCACGGCGCCCTACATCGCGTTCGCGCTGACGGAGCTGCTCGTGAATCCCGGCGCGCGCTGGGTCGCGAGCCTGAGCCTGCTGCTCGTGTTCGCGTGGTTCTGCGCTATGGTTCTCTACCTGCGTGCCTCTCGAGCGCCGCGCGGATGAAGGGAATGGTCAGCGGCCGTTGCGCCACCAGCGAGGCCTCGTCGAGCTCGTCGAGGACCTGAAAGAGCGAAGGCAGATCCCGGGGAACTCGTGCCAGCAGGTACTCGGCGGTCTCGATCGGCAGGCTGAGGCCGCGCTGCCCGGCACGCAGCTTGAGCGCCTGGATGCGATCCGGCTCGTCCAGCTCGCGCAGCTGATAGACGATGCAGGCCCCCGCGCGCGAGCGCCAATCCTCGAGCAACCAGGGCGCTTGACGCGGCGCCGTGCGCGCCGCAAAGACCAGGCGCGTGCGCAGCTCCGCGGCCTCGTTGAACAGGCGAAACAGCGCCTGCTCCCACCGGGCGTCGCCCGCCGCCGCGTCGACGTCGTCGATGCAAAGGACCGGATACTTCTCGAAGCCCGCCAGCGCTTCGGGCGGCAGCGCCGTCACGCGATCGAGCGGAAAGTAAGCCGCCTCGCCGACGGACGCACAGACCGCCTGGAGCAGGTGGGTCTTGCCGACGCCCGCAGCGCCCCACAGCCAGAGCGGCGGCCCTCGCGGGGCCTTGAGCGCCGCCACCGCCTCCGCATTGGGCCCCGCCCAAAAGCTCTCGAACTTGGCCTGCGCCCGGAGCCTGACCCCGAGAAGGAGCTGTCTCACGGATGACGATCGCCCGCGTGGGCCACTGCGGCGCGCCGCAGCCTGAGGCCCTCGAGCAAGCGGGGACCCCAGACGAGGAAATAGTCGATGGCGCTGACCCCTACGGTGACGAGCACCAGCGCCCCGAGCGCGGTCACCACCCAATCCGGGGGGATCGCGAACGCCTCCCGTCCGAACACGGCCATGACGAACGTTCCCTGGCAGAGCGTGTTGAGCTTGCTGACCATCGAGGGCCGGCCCTTGATCCGGCCGACTCGAAAGCGATAGACCAGCGCACCGACCACGATCAGCGCGTCGCGCGCGACTGCCGCCGCCGTCAACCAGGCCGGCACGAGCCGCAGGTACGAGAGCGTGATGAACACCGTCGCCATCAGCAGCTTGTCCGCGATCGGGTCGAGCACGGAGCCGAGATCCGACTGCCAGCCGAAGCGCTTGGCCAGGAAGCCGTCCACGAGGTCCGAGCCCGCCGCGGCGCCGAACAGCACGATGGTCCAGAGCAGGTCGTGATGCGCGAGTGCGATCGCGATCGGCGCGACCAGCAGAATCCTGATCGAGGTGATGGCGTTCGGAATCTGGCGCAAGCCGAGCATGCGCTCAACGCCGCAGCTGGAAGCGCTGGATCCCGCCCTCTCCCGCCGCGATCGGCTGCAGCCGGCCGTTCAAGGTCAGCATGCGCTGCAAGGCGTCGGCACCGCCGCGCGAGGCAAGCCGAAACCGCACGGAGTCGCCGGAAAGGCCGATCACGCTCACGTGCGAGACGAAGGTCAGCGACTCGAGATAGGTCTGAACGGCGGCGTAATCCTTGAGGTCCTGGACGCCGGTCACCTCGATGTCGGCCGGCGCAAGCGTGCCGCTCGCGGCAAACAAGCCCGCGTATAGATCCGCCGCTCGATCGACCCCTTCCAGCGGACCGGAAAACTCGCTGCTGCGATCCTGGAACAGGTGGGTCCAGCGCACGTTCGCGCTCAACGTGTTGCCGTTGGCGCGCCCGACCAGCGTGGCATCGGCGCCGAGACGCCTGCCGATCTCGGCGAGCGTGGTCGCGGGCGTCGAGGCGAGGCCGGCGTAATCCAGATGGTTGCGCTGCAAGTCGGCCGCGCTCGGCCAGACCAGCGGGACTCCACGGGCCTGCGCCTCCGTGTCCAACGAGGTCTTCAGCTCGGAGGTGTCGGTCGCGGTGATCACCGTGCCGGCCTGCGGTCCGGATTGCACGGCGAGCCAGACCATGGTCGTCGGCCGCTCGTGACCCCACAAGGGTTGACCGTTCTGGGTCAGCCAGCGCTCGATCGCGGCCCCGTCGAAGGAGACCACGACCTGATTGTCGGAGGTGGTGCGGTACTGCTGTACGTAGCGGCGCGCATTCGCCACCAGCGGATCGAGAGCGGGATCCTCGTCCGCGCCGCGCCGCCCCGTGACGCGGATCAGCACGATCTTCATGGCGCTCTGGAACGCCGCGGTCTGCGAGCTCTCGGAGCGGTCCGCGAGCGGCGCTTCAGCCTGATAGAGCTCGGCGCGGGTCATCGCGGCGGCGCTCTGCCCCAGGCAAAGAGCCGCCATGGCCAGGCACAGGGCCGGCCACCCGGACCTCGCCGCGGCGCAAGCCGCCGCCCATTTCAGGAGACGCAGTGAATGATGCTGGAAGCCGTGAGCCATGGATACAGAACGTCGTGGGTTGCCTCATGTAAAATACCACAGCCGGCCTTTCCGCCGTCGGCGGGCCGCCGGCCGCGAGGCACGGCATCTCGGCTAACTGTTTGAGGACCGCATGACCGACCGAGCTCCCGTAACGTATCGCGATGCCGGTGTCGATATCGACGCCGGAGACGAGCTCGTCGAGCGGATCAAGCCGCACGTCAAGCGCTCCATGCGCCGCGAGGTCATGGGTGGCCTCGGCGGCTTCGGCGCCCTGGTGGAGGTGCCTCTCGATCGCTATCGCCGCCCCGTGCTGGTTTCCGGCACCGACGGCGTGGGCACCAAGCTGCGGCTCGCGATCGACACCCATCGACACGATACGGTCGGCATCGACCTCGTCGCCATGTGCGCGAACGACGTGGTGGTGCAGGGCGCCGAGCCGCTGTTCTTCCTCGACTACTTCGCCACCGGCAAGCTCGACGTGGCGATCGGCGAGCGGCTGATCGCGGGCATCGCCGAGGGCTGCGTGCAGGCGGGCTGCGCGCTGGTCGGCGGCGAGACGGCCGAGATGCCCGGCATGTACCACGGCGAGGACTACGATCTCGCGGGATTCTGCGTGGGCATCGTCGACAAGGACTCGATTCTCGACGGCTCGGCCACTCGCGCGGGCGATGTGGTGCTCGGATTGCCCTCCTCCGGACCGCATTCGAACGGGTTTTCCCTGATCCGCAAGATCCTGTCCTTGTCCGGCGCGGATGTGCAGGCGCCGTTCGACGGCGCCACCCTGCTCGACCGCCTCATGGCGCCGACGCGGATCTACGTGAAGCCGCTGCTCGCGCTGATCGCAGAGATGGAGATCCACGGGCTCGCCCACATCACCGGCGGCGGCCTGGTGGAGAACATTCCGCGCGTGATCCCCGACGGACTCGAAGTGGTTCTCGAGCGCGGCTCCTGGCAGCGGGGCGCGATTTTCGACTGGCTGCAGCAGCAGGGGCGGATCGCCGATGCCGAGATGCAGCGCGTGTTCAACTGCGGGATCGGCATGACCGTCCAGGTGGCCGCCGCCGATGCCGGCCGCGCGATCGACGTGCTGCGCGCGGCGGGTCAGGAGGCGCGGGTGATCGGCGAGGTTCGCTCCGGGACGCGCGGGGTCGTCATCCATTGAGCCCCGGCGCGGCGGCTCGCCCGGTCGCGATCCTCATATCGGGGCGGGGCAGCAACATGCGCGTGCTCGTGGAGCGGAGCCTCATCCCGGGCGCCGCTTACCGCGTCGTCAAAGTGTTCTCGGATCAAGCCGCCGCGGAAGGCCTCGGGACCGCCCGCGGCCTGGGAGTGCCCGCGGAGGCGCTCACGCCCGCGTCGGTCGCCGCCGCGGCCCATACGGGCGCCGGCCACTCGGGCTCGGCGGGTACCGGCGCCGCGGCGCACGGCGCCGGCGCTGCGGCGGCCGGGGCACGGCTTGCGTATGATCGCGCGCTCGCGTCGGCGCTCGATGCGTGCTCGCCCGCGCTGATCGTGCTCGCCGGATTCATGCGCATCCTGTCGCCGGAGTTCGTCGCGCATTTTGGCGGCCGGGTGCTGAACATCCACCCGTCGCTGCTGCCCAAGTTTCCGGGACTCCATACACATCGGCGCGCGCTCGAGGCGCGCGAGGCGGAGCATGGCGCGACCGTACATTTCGTGACCGAGCAGCTCGACGGCGGACCTCGGATCATCCAGGCACGCGTCCCGGTGCGGCCGGACGACGACGAGACGAGCCTCGCGCGGCGCGTGCAGGCGGGCGAGCACCGCATCTACCCGCTCGCGGTCGAATGGTTCTGCACCGGGAGGCTCCGCTTCCAGGACGGCCGCGCCTGGCTCGACGGCCGGCCGCTGACCGAGCCCGTGGACCTGGCGCAGAGTGCAGCATGAAGGCCGCGCTTCTCGCCGCGATCGCACTGCTCGCCGCGTCCGCGTCCGCGCCCGCTGCGTTCGCCGCGCCCGCTGCACCCGCTGCACCCGCTGCACCCGCTGCACCCGCGGCTGCCGACGAGGACGCGCCGGCGCCGTTCTCCGCTCATTACACGGCCGACTGGAAATCCATCAACGTCGGCACCAGCGATCTCAAGCTCGAGCGGGACGGCGAGCGCGGCCGCTACGTCTACACATGGACGGTGTCGGCGCGCGGCGTGTTCCGCGTGGTCTATCACGACGACGTCGTGCAAACGAGCTGGCTTCGCGTCGAGGGCGGCCACGCCAAGCCGATCAAGTACCGCGGCACCCAGGGCTCCGCGAGCGTGAACCTGGACTTCGACTGGAGCGCCGGCCGCGTCCGCGGCACCTCCGAAGGCAAGCCCGTCGACTTCGAGCTCGCGGACGGCATGCAGGACGTGCTGTCCATCCAGATCGAGGTGATGCTCGACGTCAAGAACGGCAACCTGCCGAAGACCTTTCGGATCGTCGACAAGGATCAGCCCAAGGATTTCATCTACACCGACGAGGGCAAGGCGAGCATCCGGACCGCGCTCGGACAGCTCGACACCATCGTCGTTGCGAGCCAGCGCGCAGGCAACAACCGCATCCTGCGCATGTGGCTCGCGCCCTCCCTCGGCTACGTGCCGGTGCAGGCGGAGCGGTCACGCGATGGCAAGCTGGAGTTCGCCATGCGGATTCAGACGCTCAAGCGCTGACCGTCGGTCAGCTCAGGCTTTGGGCAGTGTCACGCCGCGCTGGCCCTGATACTTGCCGCCGCGGTCTCGGTAGGACGTCTCGCAGACCTCGTCCGACTCGAAGAACAGCATCTGGGCCACGCCCTCGTGGGCGTAGATCTTGGCCGGTAGCGGGGTCGTGTTGGAGAACTCGAGCGTGACGTGCCCTTCCCACTCGGGCTCCAGCGGCGTTACGTTGACGATGATCCCGCAATTCGAGACGAACACCCCGCTCTGCAATGCGAAGTTACCCGCTTCCGGCACGGTAAGACAATACACGTCATGCTCGCCCGGCATGTCGCGGATCGCGGCGACCTTGTGGTTGCGATAATGAGGCGTGCCCCTGAACTGCGCCATGGTCTGCCTTCCGCGCCGAGTACCGTCGTCCCGGGCCCAAGCGTCTACCATCGAGGCAGCATGGCGAGCACGCTCGACGGGATCTTCATAGCGCCGCAGCATCACCTGCCTGTGGGCCTCGCGCGTCTCGTTGCGGGGATTCCTTCGTTCCTCGATGATCCGCGCCCGAATTTGCTCGAATCGCGGCGAGCTCCAGAACTCCGCGGCTCTCGCCGACTGCGCACGAGAAAAGGTCTCCAGCCACGCCGGGTCTTCAGCGCGCTTGCGAAGCGCCGCGCGAATCGCCGCGCCATGCTCATGCGGATCGAACGAATCACCGTAGTTCTCGGCGTTGTGCAGGCGAATATGCTCCGACGCCGGCAGCCGGCGGAGATTGATCGGGCGGTTGTTGCGACGATCGAAATCGATGTGGTGGCGGTGCGTGCCGGCGGCATCCGCGTAGATCCGATGGCGCAAGTTCCATTCATCGGCAAGCCGATGCGTCGGATACAGGAATCCATCGATGGGCCGATAGACCATCTCGTAGCCGCGCGCCAGATCTCGGTAGAGGGGCATCAACGAATCGCCGGGCCTCAATGCACCGGCCGCAGCCATTCTGCCGTCGCGACGCATGAATCTATGATCCGGTGTCGCGTGAATGTGTTCACCGTCGTCCAGCTCGATCTCGATCAACGAATCCCGGCCGATGAAGCGAGGCGCGTCGAGGAGAGCCACGATGAGGCGACCGTGCTCGCCGATGCTGTAGCCCCAGAACAGCTCGCCCGACTCGTGTCGTCGAGCCATTTCCTCGAGCGTCGGAGCGGTTCCGTCGACCAGCGCAACGCGCGTGTCGCCGCGAAAACAGCGCGCGTAGGTGCTTTTTCCGACCGTAGCAACGAGTACGTTGCGTGGAATCCTGAAGTACTCCACTGTGCTCGCCAGGGCAAACGAGTTCGGCGGAATGATGCAAATGTCGCCCCTGAAATCGACGAAGGATTTCTCGTCGAAACGCTTGGGATCGACGATCGTCGAGTTGATGTTCGTGAAGATCTTGAACTCGTCGGCGCAGCGCACATCGTAGCCATAGCTCGAGGTACCGTACGAAACGATCTTCTGACCGTTCGCGACCCGCACTTGGTCGGGCGAGAAGGGCTCGATCATTCCGGCGGCGGCCATGCGGCGGATCCAACGGTCGCTTTTGATGCTCATCGGTAACTTCTATGTGATCTCAGGTTGACTACCAAATCAATATATAGGTGGCTGCGATGATGCTCATCAGGTCGCTTCCACGGTGATCTGCGGAAATGCGCGGCTGTAGTCCTTGTTGAGGACCGCGAGACGCGCGGCGGTCCGGCGGGCCATCTGCAGATAAGCCCGTGCCCGCGCGCTCGCGGGGTCGGCGACCACGGTCGGCGCACCGCCGTCCGCCTCCTCGCGAATGCGGATGTCGAGCGGCAGCTCGCCGAGCAGCGCCACCCCGTACTGCTCGGCCATGCGCGCGCCGCCGCCGGAGCCGAAGATGTGCTCGATGTGGCCGCAGTTGCTGCACACGTGCATGCTCATGTTCTCGACGATCCCGAGCACGCGGACCTCCACCTTCTCGAACATCTTGAGTCCTTTGCGCGCATCGAGCAGGGCGATATCCTGGGGCGTCGTGACGATGACGGCCCCGCTCACGGGCACCCGCTGGGCGAGCGTGAGCTGGATGTCCCCGGTGCCTGGAGGCATGTCGACGACCAGGTAGTCGAGCTCGCCCCAGGTCGTGTCGCCGAGGAGCTGCGACAGCGCCTGCGTGACCATGGGCCCCCGCCACGCCATGGGCTGCTCCGGGTCGATCATGAAGCCGATGGACATGACCTCGACGCCGTGGGCGCGCAGCGGGCTCAGATGCTTGCCGTCGGCGCTCTGCGGCTTGGCGCCAGCGATGCCCATCATCAGCGGTTGGCTGGGACCGTAGATGTCCGCATCCAGCAGCCCCACCTTGGCGCCCTGCGCCGCCCAGGCCAGGGCGAGATTCGCGGCGGTGGTGGACTTGCCCACGCCGCCCTTGCCGGAAGCCACGGCGACGATGTTTTTGACCGTCGCGAGGGGCTTCAGCGTGCGTTGCACGGCATGCGGGACGATCTCGGCACGGAGATGGAGCTCCAGCCGAGCGCCGCCGAGCGCCGATGCCAGATGCTGCTCCAGTGCCCCCCGGAGCTCGTCCACATAGTCGGCACAGGGAAATCCGAGCACCAGGTCGACGCGCAGCACCGAGCCCGCGGATGTGACGGAGGCCACAGCCTTGGCGTCCCCGAGGGTCTGGCCGAGATAGGGATCGCGATACTTGAGGAGTAGTTCGCGGAGGACACTTTCCGCGGCGGCGGGTGGATTCATATAATTCCCAAATTGTATCGTACACGGACGGCTCCGTGCGGTATGGCATAATCCCCCATGGCAGGCAAACATCCTCACAGGACCCTGGGAAAGCGTGCACAAGGAGCACGTGGAAGGGATGTGCAACTCGAAGGCACTCAATGAGTTTTTTCGGCAACTACCGCGCCGACCGCCTCATCACCGAAGTCAGGTCGAACGGTGATCCCAACAGTCCCGCGTCGCAGAAGGCGCTGAACAAGCTGGTGGCGCTGGGGCCGAGTGCCATCGAGCCGCTGGTGGGGGCGCTCGCGACCGCGGAGAAGCGCGAGACGCTCGTCTACGTCGAAGCCTTGGCGCGGCTGATCGACACCAGGTCGCTGCCCCAGCTCTTGAAGACCATGGAGGACGCGAACGGCCGCGCCATGTCCGGCATCGCCTGGGCGCTCTCCTCCAGCAAGAACTATCCGCCCAGCATGCTGCTCGAGGCCTTGGGCAGGCCGTCGATGCCGAAGCAGGCGCTCATCGATGTCATTGCGGCGCAAAAGGGCCGCTTCACGGTGCGCGAGCTGCTGAACGCGGCCTATACCCAGGATGGCAACGAGCGTACCGGCCTGTTCAAGATCGTCAGCGAGATCGCGGACGAGACCTCGCTCGATGACCTGATCGCGCGCACCGAGGGGAAGGATCCGGTGGCCCGCCTGCACATCATCAACGTGCTGGCGCGGTTCAACACGCCCAAGGTGCAGCAGGCGATCCAGAAGCAGCTCAAGGACAACAGCAAGTTCATACGCTCGGCCGCGCTCTCCGCGCTCGCACGCATGGATGGGCCCTTCGACATCGTGCAGTTGGTATCGCTGCTGCGCGATCCCGAGATCGAGGTGCAGAACAAGGCGGTCGACGTCATCGTCCACGCCAATCACCCGGACACCGTCAAGCACCTGGTGGAGGTGCTCAAGGACGAGAACGAGTACGCGCGCCGCGCCGCCGTCGAGGTGTTGAACGCAGTCGGCAACTCGAAATCCGTCAAGTACCTGCTCGAGGTGATCGCCGACAGCGACTGGTGGGTGCGCACGCGCGCCGCCGATGCGCTCGGCAAGATCGGCGGCCCTCGCGTCGTCGACGCCGTGCTGACCCTGGTCAAGGACGAGAATCAGGACATCCGCCGCGCCGCCATCGAGATCCTGAACCAGACCAAGGACGAGCGCGCCGTGGCGCAATTGCTGGAGGCGACACGCGACAAGGACTGGTGGGTCAGCGAGCGCGCGGTCGATGCACTCGCCGAGATCGGCAGCACCAAGTCACTGCCCCGTTTCATCGAGATGCTGGGCAGCTCGGAGCCGAAGACCCTGCCGACCGTGATCCGGGCCATCGGCAAGCTGGGCGACCAGAAATCGATCGAGCATCTGCTGCCGCTGCTGCAACGGCCGGAAAACGACATCAAGATGGAAGTGGTCAACGCGCTCACGCGCCTCGCGGACGAGCGCCGCGCCGACACCATCCGGGTGCGCCTGCAGGCGATCGCGGGGGGCAACGACTCGACCGTGTCGCAAGCGATCGCCCGCGCCGTGCAGGATCTCGACAGCCGCTTCTCTTCGACCCAGCTCGCCGCGAATCAGCGCGCGGAGAAGATGCAGGAGCCGGCCAAGACCCTGCTCATCGACAACCAGGACCTCGCCCGCGTCGTCCAGGAACAGGAGACCCAGGCCAACCGGCTGGACATCGCCACGCTCAAGACCGGGGACATCATCGAGGGCCGCTACAAGTTCATCGAGAAGATCGGCAAGGGCGCCTTCGGCACCGTGCTCCTGATGGAAGACACCGTCGTCGAGGAGCGGCTGATCCTCAAGTTCCTGAACCCGAACGTCTCGGCCGACGAGGAGATGATGAAACGGTTCGTGCACGAGCTGCGCTACAGCCGCAAGATCACGCACCGCAACGTCATCCGCATCTACGACTTCCTCTACATCCGCGGCAACTATGCCATCTCGATGGAATACTTCCCGTCGCACACGCTCGGCGGCGAGATCGTCAACGAAAAGCCCGTTCAGCTCAAGCGCGCCATCAAGTTCGGCATCGACATCGCCACCGGCATGGCCGTCGCGCACCAGGCCGGCATCGTGCATCGGGATCTCAAGCCCGCCAACATCCTGATCGACAATGAAGGGCTGCTCAAGATCGTGGACTTCGGCGTCGCCGCGGCCCAGACCCAGGGTGATACCCAGCTGACCAAGACGGGCTACGTGATCGGCTCCCCGAAGTACATGGCGCCGGAACAGATCCTGGGCAAGAAGGTCGACGAGCGTGCCGACATCTACAGCCTCGGGGTGATCATGTACGAGATGCTCACCGGCGTGCCGCCCTATTCCCGCGGCGACCACATGTCCGTCATGTACCAGCACGTGCAGGGCAAGGCCCGCCCGCCGATCGAGATCAACAAGGATCTGCCCCCCGAGCTCAACAGCGTCGTGGTCAAGTGCATGTCGCTCGACAAGGCGAAGCGCGCCCAGACCATGGATGAGCTGCGCCTATCCCTGGAAAAGTTCCTGTAACGGTTGACGCAGCTCACGTTTGGGGCATTTTTTGCGCCCAAAGGGCATCCAAACGCTCGAAAAACCATATGCTTACGGGTAGCCTTAGGCGTTATGGCAAGAATCGACTCGTTCCTCAAGCTGGGGGTGGCGCAGGGATGCTCGGACCTGCACCTTGCCGTCGGTGTACCGCCCATGCTGCGGATGCACGGGGACCTCCTGCCGATCAAGTTTCGCGATCTCGGCGACACGGAGCTCGAAAGCTACATCACCGAGATCATGACCCAGAACCAGCTCAAGCACCTGCGCGAAGGCAACGACATCGACTTCTCGTACGTATCGGGCGAGGGCGGCCGGTTCCGGGTGAACGTCTTCCGCAAGGAAACGGGCATCGGCGCGGCCTTCCGCGCCATTCCGACCCAGATGCCGAGCATGGAGCAGCTGGGGTTGCCGCCGGTGGTCAAGAAGCTGTGCGATCATCACCAGGGGATGGTCCTGGTCACCGGCTCCACCGGCACCGGCAAGTCGACCACGCTTGCCGCGATGATCGACTATCTGAATTCGACCCGCGCCCTCAACATCATCAGCCTCGAGGACCCGATCGAGTTCGTCCATCGCAGCAAGCAGAGCCAGGTCATACAGCGCGAGCTGGGCACCCACCTGCCGACATTCGCGGAGGGCGTGCGCGCCGCGATGCGCGAGGACCCTGACGTGATCCTGGTCGGCGAGCTGCGCGACGCCGAGACCATCAGCATGGCCATGACCGCCGCGGAGACCGGCCACCTGGTGCTCGGAACCCTGCACACGACCAGCGCCACCAAGACCATCGACCGGATCATCGACGCGCTGCCCATCGAGGAGCGCGAGCAGACCAAGTCCTTCCTGGCGTCGAGCCTGATCGCGGTGATCACCCAGGTGCTGATCAAGAGCCCCGATCAGCGCGCGCGCCGTGCGATATGCGAGGTCATGGTGCTGACCAAGGCGATCGGCAAGCTGATCATGACCGATCAGTCGCACCAGATCCCGAGTCAGCTGCAGATGGGCAAGGAATACGGCATGCAGCTCCTCGACCAGGCCTTGCTCGCGGCGATCAATGCGAAGGAGATCGATCCCGAGCACGCCTACAGCTACGCGACCGACAAGCGTCAATTCCAGAGATTCGTGAGCGACTTTGCCGGCATGCCGCCGCCCCCGGCCGAGCCGAGCGCCTGAGGTCCACCGTGCCCGCCATCGACAGCTACTTGAAGCAGGTGTTGGACAAGAACGGCTCCGACCTGCATTTTCTCGCCGGCGACCTGCCGCGCGTGCGCCAGTACGGCGAGTTGAAGGCGCTCGCCAACGAGCCGCTCGCGGCGGAAGCAGTGAAGAGCGCGCTCTACGAGATCATGCCGAAGCTTTCCTTGGAGCGCTTCGAGGCCAAGGACGGCACCGATTTCGCCTATGCGATTCCGGACGTCGCCCGCTTCCGCGTCAACGTGATGCGCCAGCTCAACGGCATGGGGGCGGTGTTCCGCGCCATTCCATCCAAGGCCAAGAGCGCGGAGGAGCTGAAGCTGCCGCCCGCGGTCATGGGGCTCTGCAAGATCAACAGCGGACTGATCCTGGTCACGGGCAAAACCGGCTCCGGCAAGTCCACCACGCTTGCGGCGATGATCGACGACATCAACACCCGCGAGAAGGGCCACATCCTCACCATCGAGGACCCGATCGAATTCGTGCACCTGCGCAAGAGCTGCCTGATCAGCCAGCGCGAGATCGGCGTGCACGCGACCTCGTTCTCGAGTGCGCTCACCTCGGCATTGCGCGAGGATCCGGACGTGATCCTGGTCGGCGAGCTTCGCGACCTGGAGACGATGAGCATCGCGGTGACCGCCGCGGAGATGGGCATCCTGGTCATGGGCACGCTGCACACCAACGGTGCCGCGCCCACCGTCGATCGGCTCGTGAACGCCTTTCCCGCCGACAAGCAGCCGCATGTCCGCACGATGCTGTCCACCAGCCTGCGCGGCGTCGTGTCGCAGCAGCTCATCCCCAAGGTGGACAAGCAGGGCCGCGTGGCCGCGCTCGAGGTGCTGATCAATACACCCGCGGTCGCGAACCTCATCCGCCAGGGCAAGCTAGATCAGCTGGAAAATGCCATGCAGAGCGGCGCGCAGTTCGGCATGCGGCTCATGGACACGGCCATCCAGGGGCTGCTCGACCAGCGCCAGATCAGCGGCAAGGAAGCCTACAAGAAGGCGATCAACAAATCGCGCTTCGAGCAGTATCGCGAAGCCTCCTGAACCCCGGGCCGCGCGGGCGCAGACCGCCTGGACGCCGCCCTGCACCCCGCTGACCGCCGCCGCGACCGATGCACTCCGGGCGAATCGCGGCGACGCCGTGGCATAATTCGGCATGACCCAACGCCGCCGCATTCTCGTCACCAGCGCCTTACCCTACGCCAACGGCCCGATTCACCTCGGCTATCTGCTCGAGGCCGTCCAAACCGACGTCTGGGTGCGATTCCAGAAGCTCCGCGGCCACGAGTGCTACTACGTCGGCGCGGACGACACGCACGGCACGCCCATCATGCTCAAGGCGCAGGCGGAAGGGGTGACGCCGGAGGCGCTGATCGCGCAGGTCAATCAGGACCACCGCCGCGACCTCGCCGGCATGCTCATCGGCTTCGACAACTACGGCTCGACGCACTCCGCCGAGACCGAGGCGATCTGCGATCGCATGTATACGGCCATCCGCGATGCGGGATACATCGAGAAGCGCGCGGTCCGGCAGGCCTATGACGATTCGGCCAGGATGTTCCTGCCCGACCGCTACGTCAAAGGGACGTGCCCGGTATGCGGCACCGTCGATCAGTATGGCGACTCCTGCGAGAACTGCGGCTCGACCTACACGCCCGGGGATCTCAAGAACCCGGTCTCGGTCGTCAGCGGCACGCCGCCGGTGTGGCGCGAGTCGGAGCATTATTTCTTCAAGCTGAGCGCATTCGCCGAGCCCCTCAGCGTTTGGGTCAAGAGCGGCACGGTCCACGAATCCGTGGCGCGCAAGCTCGAGGAATGGTTCTCGCAGGGTTTGCGCGACTGGGACATCTCGCGCGATGCGCCCTATTTCGGGTTCGAGATCCCGGGAGCGCCCGGCAAGTACTTCTACGTCTGGTTCGATGCGCCCATCGGCTACCTCGGCAGCCTGACCCAGCTCTGCGCGCGCACCGGCCTGAAGTTCGACGACTTCCTCGCCGCCGACTCGACCGCCGAGCTGCACCACTTCATCGGCAAGGACATCCTGTACTTCCACACGCTGTTCTGGCCCGCCGTGCTGCAGGCCGCGGGCATGCGCCGCCCCACCGCGGTGCACGTGCACGGCTTCGTGACCATCAACGGCCAGAAGATGTCCAAGTCGCGCGGCACCTTCATCACCGCGCGGCGCTACCTCGACGCGTTTGCTCCCGAGTATCTGCGCTATTACTTCGCCGCCAAGCTCGGACCCGGCGTCGACGACATCGACATGCAGCTCGATGAGTTCACGAGCCGGCTGAATTCCGACATCGTCGGCAAGCTCGTGAACATTGCAAGCCGCTGCGCGAGCTTCATTGCCAGGAGCGCGGGAGGGCAGCTTGCGGATGCCCTGCCCGATCCGGCGCTGTACGCGGATTTCGCGGCCGCGGGCGGCGCGATCGCCGCCGCCTACGAGGGGCGCGACACCGCCTCCGCCGTGCGCGACATCATGGCTCTCGCCGATCGCGCCAACCAGTACATCGATTCGCACAAGCCCTGGATGCTCGCAAAGCAAGGCGGCAAGGACGTGGAGGTGCAGAGCATCTGCACCCAGGGCATCAACATGTTCCGGGCGCTGATGGTGTATCTGCAGCCGATCCTGCCCGACATGGCGGCGAAAGCGCGCCGCTTCCTCGACGAGGCAAGCTGGACCTGGGAGAGCGTGGCTACGCCGTTGCTCGGTTCCCGCATTCTCCCGTACGAGGCCCTGGCGACGCGCCTCGAGCCCAAGGCGGTCGCGCGCCTGATCGAGCCCGAGTCGACACCCGCGGGCGCGACGGCGGCGTCCCCTGCCCAGACATCCGGCTCATCCGCCGCGGCAGGGCCCGGCACGGGTGCTCCCGAGGGCGTCGTGTCCCTCGATGAGTTCCTGCGTATCGATCTGCGCGCGGCCAAGGTCCTGGAGGCACGGTACGTGCCCGGGGCCGACAAGCTGCTGCAGCTCAAGATCGATGTCGGCGAGCTCGGCCAGCGGCAGATCTTCGCCGGTATCCGCGCCGCGTACGAGCCGGAGAAGCTGGTCGGACGGCTCATCGTCGTGGTCGCGAATCTGCAGCCGCGCAAGATGCGCTTCGGCACCTCGGAGGGCATGATGCTGGCCGCGGGCCCGGGTGGTAAGGACATTTTCGTGTTGTCGCCCGATTCCGGCGCGGCGCCCGGCATGCGTGTCAAGTAGGCCATCCGACCTCGCGGCGCGCATCGACGCGCTGCTGCCGCAGACTCAGTGCACGCGCTGCGGCTTCCCGGCCTGTCGCCCCTACGCCGAGGCGATCGCCGACGGCACCGCAGAGATCAACCGGTGCCCGCCGGGCGGCGCGGCAACCATACGCGCACTCGCCGGCTTGTTGCGGCAGCCGGCGTTGCCCCTGAATCCCGCGAACGGGATCGAGGCGCCTGCGCTCGTGGCATGGATCGACGAATCGCGCTGCATCGGGTGCGCGCGGTGCCTTCCTCCGTGTCCCGTCGATGCCATCGTCGGCGCGCCGAAGCTCATGCACACCGTGCTTCCCGACCGGTGCACGGGTTGCGAGCTCTGCCTCCCCCCCTGCCCCGTCGATTGCATCGTGATGCGGCCGGCCGCGCGGGATGCGGTCAACGACGCAGGCGAAAACCGCACCCGCTACCACGCGCATCGCGGCCGCCTCGAGCGCCGGCGCCTCGAGCGCCAACGCCAGCTCGATGCGAAGAAGGCCGCCGTCCCGCGGACTTCGGGCCCATGAACGACGCCAAGCGCCGCGAGATATTTGCCAGGCTCCGCGCCGCGAATCCGGCGCCGACCACCGAGCTCGTCTATCGCACGCCGTTCGAGCTCCTGGTCTCGGTCATCCTGTCGGCGCAGGCCACCGACAAGAGCGTGAACAAGGCGACGGCGGTCCTGTTCCGCAAGGCGCGCACGCCCAAATCGATCCTTGCGCTCGGGGTCGACGGTCTGTCCGCGTACATCAAGTCGATCGGGCTCTACAACGGCAAGGCGAAGAACATCATCGCCGCTTGCCGGCTCCTGCTCGAGCGGCACGGCGGGCGCGTCCCGGCCTCGCGCGAGCAGCTCGAGGCACTCCCTGGCGTCGGACGCAAGACCGCCAACGTGATCCTGAACACCGCCTTCGGTCATGCCACGGTGGCGGTCGACACGCACATCTTCCGGGTGGCGAATCGCACCGGGCTCGCGCCCGGCAAGACGGTGCGCGCGGTGGAGGACAAGCTGCTCGAGGTCATCGCGCCCGAATTTCTACAGGACGCGCACCACTGGCTCATCCTGCACGGGCGGTACACGTGCACCGCGCGCAAGCCCGCCTGTCCCACCTGCATCATTCGCGATCTGTGCGAGTACCGGCACAAGACCCATGCCCCTGTTTGACGGCAGCAGCCGCGACCAGCTTCGCCAGGCATACGCCGACGCGTGGCGAAAGCATCTGACGGGCGAGCCCATCACCGCGCTCGAGGCCGGCATCATCGACGTGATTGGAGCGCACCCGGAGTATCAGGCCCTCATTGCGGATGCGGAGGCGGCGAAGGGATTCGAGCCCGCCGCGGGCGGCGTCAATCCGTTTTTACATATGGGCTTGCACCTCGCCGTGCGCGAGCAGGTCGCCATCGACCGGCCGCCCGGCGTCCTCGACCTGCATCGGCGGCTGCAGGCGCGGTACGGCGAGCCGCACCGGGCCGAGCACGTCCTCATGGAAGCGCTGGCCGAGACGCTGTCGGAAGCGCAGCGCTCCCACCGCCCGCCGGACGAGGCGCGGTATCTCGAGATCGCGCGGCGCAGCCTCGGCTCCGGCGGCCCGTGACGGGCATCCGCAAACCGGTGATGCGCGTCCGCAAAGGTTAAGCAAGCTTCATCCGCGCGTCATCGGTCCGGCTGCCAATCGAGCCTATGCTCGTCCGATGCGATGCTTCCCCCGATACGCGGCCGCCCTGGGCGCGGTCTTGTGCCTCGCGCTCTACGCGGTCCCCGGTACGATGAGGCAGTCCCACGCCGCCGATGCGGCCGCGAAGTCGCCGTCCACGACGGCTGCCTCGCCCGCGGCTCCTGCGGGCGCTCCGGCCTCCCAATCCGCCGCGGCGGCGGCGAACGCGGCGGCCGCGAAACATGCGAAGCGGGTAGAGTGCCTGAAGCAGGCGCGCACCAAGAAGCTCGTGGGCGCGGATCGGGACTCCTACGTCAAGAGCTGCGTCGCCGCGCCTTGATCGAGCCGGTTTTCAGACGCTTGCCGTGATGCGCCTTGAGATGCCTGCCGAAGTCCTGGAAGCACGCGCTCGCGATCGGCTGTAGGTCCGATTCGAGCCGCCGATAGCCGGCGATCAACCGCAGCCCGAAAGGCGTCAGCACCACCCCGCCGCCGCCGCGTCCGCCCACGCTGGCCCGCGCGACGGGATCGTCGAAGCTCGTGTTCATGTCCTCGAGCAAGAGCCACGCGCGGCGGTAGCTCATTTGCATGTCGCGAGCGGCCTGGGAAAGCGAGCCGGTTCGCTCGATCCCCTCCAGCAGCTCGATCTTGCCGACCCCGACCGAGCACTGGCGTCCGAAATCGACGCGGAACCGCACCGACATGTTGATGTCCTTCGACCCTCCGGGGCGATCCACCGTGCTGCCCCTCATTCGTCAACCCTGGCGCTTGGGTGCCGGCGTCACCGCCACGACCACGCCATCCGCATGGCCGCTCGAGAGCTGCAGCAAGTACCGCTGTCCCCGTTGCAGCGAGAACACGACGATCTTGTGCGGCGGGCTGCAGGAGTGCTGGCCCTGGAAGTCCACGGGCGAGAGCAGCGTCGCGCCGGACACGAGATCGATCCAGAGCGGCGCATCGAGCGAGATCCGGTAGTCCCCGGTCTCGGGCACGCTGAGGCTCACGATTCCCGCGAAGGCGGCGCGATCGCCGCCCGGACTCCTGCCCGGGCCCGCCGCGAAGTGAACCTGCGACTGGGGCGCGAGCTTCAGCGCGTAGGAATGATCGGCGAGCACGCCGGGCGCCGCGCCGGCGGCGGTCCCGGCCGTGAGCGCCGCCGGCGCACCGGCGGAAAACAGCGCACGTTCCTTGCTCACGTCCCACTTGAAGTCGATGCACCCCTCGTCGGCACGGGCGGCCGACGAAGTCAGGGCCGTCAGCAGAATCGCGGCCGGGAACGCACTGAGCCACATCGATCGCATGAGCCACTCCTGCGCGAGACTGTTCGGGACCTTCGCTAGCGCTTGGGCATGTAAAGGTCGGTCAACGTTCCGTCGAATGCCTCGGCCGCGAACGCAACCGTCTCGCTGAGCGTCGGATGCGCGTGCACGGTCAGGCCGATATCCGCGGCGTCGGCGCCCATCTCGATGGCGAGGCCGACCTCCGCGATCAGCTCGCCGGCATTGGTGCCGACGATTCCCGCGCCGATCACCCGGCGGGTGCTCTCATCGAACAGCAGCTTGGTGAATCCCTCGTCGCGGTTGAGCGCCAGCGACCGTCCGCTCGCGGCCCAGGGAAATGCGCCCTTGCCGAACTTGAGGCCGCGCGATTTTGCCTCGGCCTCGGTGATCCCGACCCACGCGATCTCCGGATCGGTGTACGCAACCGACGGGATGGCCCGCGCATCGAACGCGGCCTTGTGTCCGGCCGCGACCTCGGCCGCCACCTTGGCCTCATGCGTGGCCTTGTGCGCGAGCATCGGCGGTCCCGCGATGTCGCCGATCGCATAGATGTGCGGCACGTTGGTGCGCATCTGCTTGTCCACGGCGATGATGCCGCGCGGCCCGACCTCGACTCCGGCGGCCGCGGCGTTGACGGCCTTGCCGTTCGCGCTCCGCCCGACCGCCACCAGCACGCGGTCGAACACTTGCGGCCCCGGTACGTCCGGACCCTCGAAGGTCGCGCGCAGGCCCTCCGGCAGCGCATCGATCTTCGTGACCTTCGTCCCGACCATGATGCGCTCGTAGCGCTTCTCGATGCGCTTCTGCAGCGGCCGCACCAGATCCCGGTCGGTACCCGGCATGAGCCCGTCGGACAGCTCGACCACCGTCACGCGCGCGCCGAGCGCGTCGTAGACGCACGCCATCTCGAGACCGATGATCCCGCCGCCGATGACCAGCAGGCGCTTGCAGTCCGCCGGTATCTCCAAGGCGCCGGTCGAATCGATGATGCGCGGATCGTTCGGAAATCCCGGCAGGCGCACGGATTCCGAGCCCGCGGCGATGATGCACTGCTTGAAGTCGATCCGGCGCGAGCCCTCGGGACCGGCCACGTCCAGCGAGAACGGCCCGGCAAACCGGGCCTCGCCCCGGATCACGTCGACCTTGCGCTGCTTCGCCAGGACGGAGAGGCCGTTGACCAGGCGCGTGACCACCCGGTTCTTCCACGCCCGCAGCCGGTCGTGATCGATCTCGGGTGCGCCGAACTTGATGCCCGCGGACTCCATCTCCGCCGCGTCCTCGATCACCTTGCCCGCGTGCAGCAGCGCCTTGGACGGAATGCAGCCGACGTTCAGGCACACGCCCCCCAGCATGGGCCAGCGCTCGATCAACGTGACCTTGAGCCCGAGATCGGCGGCGCGGAACGCCGCCGTGTAGCCGCCGGGTCCGGCGCCGAGGACGACCAGATCGAGCGCCCCCTCCGGAGCTCCGGGGCTCGGTGCGGGTGCGCGGGGAGCGGCTTTCGCGGGCGAGGGTGCGCCCGGATCGGCGCCGCGGCTCGACGCCGGCGCAGCAGGCTTCGGGGCCTCGCCCGATCGGCCGCCGGATGTCGGTGCTCCGGCCGACGCGCCGCCGCCTGCCGGAGGCGGGGCCCCGGCCTCCGCGCCGCGTGCCTGGACCGTGGCGATGAGCGTCCCCGCAGAAGCCTTGTCGCCCTTCTTGATCGCGACGGTCTCGACCGTGCCGGCAACCGGAGAGGGCACGTCCATCGAGGCCTTGTCGGACTCCAGCGTGACCAGAGGATCGTCGACCGAGATCGCCGCACCCGGCTTGACGAGCACATCGACGACCGCGACGTCCTTGGCACCGCCCATGTCGGGAACCCGGATCTCGACGGCGCTCACATCAGCGCCTTGGGATCGCCGAGGATTGCGGCCAGGCGCACCACGAAGCGCGCCGCCTGGGCGCCATCGATGACCCGGTGATCATAGGAGAGCGAGAGCGGCAGCATGAGCCGCGGCACGAAGCCGCCGTCCCGATAGACCGGCTTGTGCGCCGACTTCGATACGCCGAGGATCGCGACCTCGGGCGCATTGATGATGGGCGTGAACGCCGTTCCGCCGATGCCTCCGAGGCTCGAGATCGTGAACGACCCGCCTTGCATCTCCGCGGCCTTCAATTTGCCGTCCCGTGCCTTCTCGGACATCTCGGCGAGCGTTTGTGCGACGCCGAACAAGCTGAGCCGGTTTGCGTTCGCGATCACGGGCACCACCAGGCCGTTCGGAGTGTCGGCGGCGAACCCGATGTTGAAGTACTTCTTCAGTACCAGATTCTCGCCGCTCGCGTCGAGCGACGAATTGAAGCGCGGGAACTCCCGCAGCGCGAGGATGCAGGCCCTGATGATGAAGGTGAGCGGCGTGAGCCGCACGCCCTCCTGCGCGGCCTTGCCCTTGAGCGCGTTGCGCGCGGCCTCGAGCTCCGTGATGTCCGCGTCCTCGTGCTGGGTCACGTGAGGCAGATTGAGCCAGCTTGCCTGCAGGCGCGCACCCGAGATCTTCTGTATCCGCGAGAGCGGCTGCGTCTCGACCGGCCCGAACTGCTCGAAATCGACCACCGGCACCTTGGGAAGCGGCGAGACGGCGGTTGCGGGCTGCGGAGCGCTCAGCAGAGCCTTGACGTGCGCTTTGACGTCCTCGGGCGTGATGCGGCCCTTGGCTCCCGTTCCCTGGATCTTGCCGAGATCCGCGCCGAGCTCACGCGCGAACCGCCGCACCGAGGGGCTGGCGTAAGCCCGGGAAAACTCTTTTTCGTCGATCGGCACCGAGGCGGCAGGGACGGCACGCGCGGGCTCGGCGCGCGGCGGCTCGGCGCGCGCGGGCGCCGGCTGCGCCGCCGGACGCTCTCCCGCGGCGCCTGCGCCCGCCGCGCCCGCGCCCGATGCGGACCGCCCGCCCGACGCGGGGCGGCCGCCCGGAGCGGGCTCGCTCGCCTCACGAGGGCTGTCGGTCTCATCCACCGGGGGGTTCGATCCGTGTTCCTGGGTGGCGCCGGCATCCTCGCTCGAAGGTTGTGCCACCGGCGCGGTCGCGGTCTCGACCGACAGGATCACCGAGCCTTCCGAGACCTTGTCGCCCCGCTTGACCTTGACCTCGACGATGCGGCCGGCGACCGGCGAAGGCACGTCCATCGCCGCCTTCTCCGTCTCGATGGTGATGAGCGGCGTTTCCTTCTCGATCTGCAGACCATCCTTGACCAGGATGTCGATGACGTTGACGTCCTTGAAGCCGCCAATGTCGGGAACGCGGATTTCCGTGGTGGCCATGATCAGACCGACAGCGGGTTGGGCTTGTTCGGATCGATGCCGAACGCCTGCATCGCTTCCGTCACCATCTGCATGTTGATCTTGCCTTCGTCCGCCAGCGCCTTGAGCGCGGCGACCGTGACGAAGTGGCGGTCGACCTCGAAGAAGCGCCGCAGCTCGGCACGCGAATCGCTCCGTCCGTAGCCGTCGGTGCCGAGCACCACGTAACGCCCCGGCATCCACTGGCGGATCTGGTCGGGCACGGTCTTGACGTAGTCGGTGGCCGCGATGAACGGTCCCTCGCGATCGGCGAGCGCCTGCTGAATGTAGGTCTGCTGCCGCGGCTCGTCGGGATGCAGCATGTTGTGACGCTCGATCGCGAGCGCGTTCTTGCGCAGCTCGCTGAAGCTCGTCACGGAATAGACGTCCGCCGGAACTCCGTAGCTCTTCTCGAGCAGCTCCGCCGCCGCCAGGACCTCGCGCAGGATGGTGCCGGAGCCGAACAAGGTCACGCGCACCTTGCCCCGTCCGCCGATCTGCAGCAGGTACATGCCGTTGAGAATCCCCTCCGTCACGCCCTTGGGCAGCGCCGGATGCGCGTAATTCTCGTTCATGCAGGTGATGTAGTAGAAGACGCTCTCCTGCTCCTGGTACATCCGGCGCAAGCCGTCCTGAACGATCACGGCGAGCTCATAGGCGTACGTCGGGTCGTAGGAGATGCAGTTCGGCACGGTGGTCGCCACGAGCTGGCTATGGCCGTCCTGGTGCTGCAGCCCTTCGCCCGCGAGCGTGGTCCGCCCGGCGGTGCCGCCGATCAGGAACCCGCGCGCCTGGCTGTCGCCCGCGGCCCAGATGAAGTCCCCGACGCGCTGAAACCCGAACATCGAGTAGTAGATGTAGAACGGCACCATGCTGACGCCGTGGTTGGAGTAAGCGGTGGCGGCGGCGAGCCACGAGCACAGGCTCCCGGCCTCGTTGATGCCTTCCTCCAGGATCTGGCCCTGCTTGTCCTCCCGATAGAACATGAGCTGGTCTGCATCCTGCGGCGTGTAGAGCTGCCCGACGGAGGAATAGATGCCGACCTGGCGGAACATGCCCTCCATGCCGAAGGTGCGCGCCTCGTCCGGCACGATCGGCACGATGTGCTTGCCGATGTTCTTGTCCTTGATGAGGCTGGTCAGCATCCGCACCAGCGCCATCGTGGTCGAGATCTCGCGGTCGCCCGTGCCCTCGAGCAGGCCGCTGAACGCCTCCAGCGGCGGCACCACCAGCGGCGGCGCGCTCGAGCTCCGCGCGGGCAGATAGCCGCCGAGCGCCGAGCGGTGCTCCTCGAGGTAGGTCAGCTCCTCGCTGTCCCCGGTCGGCTTGCGGAACGTGAGGCCGGCGATCTCCTCGTCGGAGATGCGGATGTTGAAGCGGTCCCGCACCTCCTTCAGGTCCTGCTCGCCGAGCTTTTTCTGCTGGTGTGCGGAGTTCAATCCCTCGCCCGCCTTGCCGAGGCCGAAACCCTTGACGGTCTTGGCCAGGATCACCGTCGGCGTGCCCTTGTTCGCGACCGCCGCGGCATACGCGGCATACACCTTCTGCGGATCGTGCCCGCCGCGGTTCAGATGCCAGATCTCCTCGTCCGACATGTTCGCGACCATCTCCTTGAGCTCGGGATACTTGCCGAAGAAGTGCTCGCGCGTGTAGGCGCCGCCCTTGGACTTGAAGTTCTGATACTCGCCGTCGACGCACTCCTCCATCACGCGCTTCAGCAGGCCCTTGTGGTCGCGCTCCAGGAGCGGATCCCAGCGCGAGCCCCACAGGACCTTGATGACGTTCCAGCCGGCGCCGAGGAAGGCCGCCTCCAGCTCCTGGATGATCTTGCCGTTGCCGCGCACCGGACCGTCGAGACGCTGCAGATTGCAGTTGATCACGAAGATCAGATTGTCGAGGCCCTCGCGCACCGGCATGGTGAGCGCGCCCATCGACTCCGGCTCGTCCATCTCGCCGTCGCCGAGGAACGCCCAGATCTTGCGATCCGACGGCGGCACGATGCCGCGGTGCTCGAGGTAGCGCACGAAGCGTGCCTGGAACATCGCCGTCATCGGCCCCAGCCCCATGGATACGGTCGGGAACTGCCAGAAGTCCGGCATCAGCCACGGATGCGGGTAGGAGGACAGTCCGCCGCCCTTCACCTCCTGGCGAAAGCGCAATAGCTGGCTCTCGTCGAGGCGTCCCTCGAGATAGGCGCGCGCATAGATGCCGGGGCTCGAATGTCCCTGCACGAACACCATGTCGCCCGGGTGCGCGGCGCTGTGCGCCCGCCAGAAGTGATTGAAGCCGACCTCATACAAGGTCGCGGCCGACGCATACGATGCGATGTGTCCGCCGTACTCGGAGCTCAGGCGATTCGCGTGCACCACCATGGCGAGCGCGTTCCAGCGGATATAGGCCTCGATACGCCGCTCGACCGAGCGGTCGCCCGGGTACTCAGGCTCCTGCGCCCGGGAGATGGTGTTGAGATACGCGGTGTTGGGCTTGAACGGCAGATAGGCGCCGGACCGACGCGTGAAGTCGACCAGCTTCTCCAGAAGGAAATGCGCGCGTTCCGGACCGCGCGCGCGCATCACGGATTCGATCGACTCCAGCCATTCCTGGGTCTCGATCGGATCGATGTCTTCGAAGGGAGACTGTTGGGTCATAAATGCACACGCTCACGCGTCCTGTTAATATGGACGACAGGTTACAGCGCCCTTGCGCTAGCCGCGATCCGCTGATGGCGCTATCTTCGGGGTTTGGTTTTTCACGGTCAAGCAAGGGATAGGCCTGCGTTTTCATCATATGCCCATTCGCTTGCCCCTGGATCAACTGCTCGTCACGACACGCTCCACCGGCGCGCGAATCACCGCGGCCCGCCTCGCCCGCTACTCGAGCGCAGTGCTGTTCCTGCCGCTGGCGCCGACCGCCGCCGATTTCCGTGCGTTACCGCATGGGGCGGTGCTGCGCGACCTGTTCACGCGCAAGGTGCAGAAGGCCGGCGACTGCTTCCATCTTCGCGTCGGGGCCCGGGCCCAAACACTCCTGGTCGTGGCCTCGGTCGCCGAGGACGCCGGCACCTTCGAGCGGCTGCAGGCCGCGGGGAAGCTCGCCCGCAGCGCCCTCGACGGCGATCCCGCTTCGCTGATCGTCTGGCAGCAGGGGTGTGCGGAGAGCGCGGCGCAGGCGATGCTGCACGCGATGATCGCGGCGCTGCAGGCCGCCGCTTTCCGGCTCGCCTCGTTCAAGAGCAAGCCCAAAGCCCGCGCGCGCCTCACCCGCATCGACGTCGCGCCCGGCGGACGGCTGCCGGATCTCGACACCACGCTCGCAACCGCCGCCGGCAACAATCTCGCGCGCTGGCTGACGGCGCTGCCGCCCAACGTGCTGGATGCACGCGGCTATCGCAACCTGCTGGCCGAGATCGCGCGGCAGCTCGGTGCGGGCTACACGTTCTACGGCGAGGCCGATCTCAAGCGTCTCGGCGCCGGCGCGTTCCTCGCCGTCTCACAGGGCAATGCGACGCGCGATGCAGGCATCGTGCGCCTCACCTATCGCCCGCGCGGCGGCTCGGCGCCCGACTTGAGCCTGGTCGGCAAGGGCATCTGCTTCGACACCGGCGGGACCAACCTCAAGACGCACAAGAGCATGCTCGACATGCACACCGACATGGAGGGCAGCGCCGTGGCTGTCGGCAGTCTTTATGCGCTGCACATGCTGCGCTCGCGCACCGCGATCGACTGCTGGCTCGCGATCACCGAGAATTCCATCGGACCGAAGGCCTACAAGCCCCAGGATCTGGTCAAGGCCCTCAACGGCACCACCATACAGGTGATCCACACGGATGCGGAGGGACGCATGGTGCTCGCCGACACGCTCGCGCTCGCCTCCACCCGCAAGCCGCGGGCCATCATCGATTACGCGACGCTGACGGGCGCCTGCATCTACGCGCTGACCGAGCGCTACAGCGGCGCCTTCACCAATCGCCTCGAATTGCGCGACATGATCGAATCCGCCGGGACGTCGAGCGGCGAGCGCGTGTGGTGCTTTCCGATGGACGGCGATTACGACACCGACATCGAGAGCAGCGTCGCCGACGTGATGCAATGCGCGACCGAGGGCAAGGGCGACCACATCATCGCGGCGCGCTTCCTGAGCCGCTTCGTCCCGAAGGACGTCGCCTGGCTGCACCTCGATCTCTCGGCCGGCACGCGCCACGGCGGTCTCGCGCACATCGGCACGGAGATCACCGGTTTCGGCGTGCGCTACACGCTCGATCTCCTGCGGCGCGGCTGGCCGCGCATGGCGGCAAGCTCGCGTGGGACCGCCGCCTCCCGCACTGCCGCCTCCCGCACTGCCGCCTCCCGCACCGCCGCCTCCCGCACCGCCGCCTCCGGCACTGCCGCCTCCCGCACCGCCGCCGCCCGTAGCGCAGCCTCGCGCACCGCGAGCTCGCGCAGCGCCGCCGGTTCGCGTACCGCCCCGGGCTCGCGCGGGGCATCCGCTCGCCGCACGGGCCGATGAGCACATTGACGTTGGCACGGCCGGACGACTGGCACGTGCACTTGCGCGACGGCGGCTCGCTGCGCGCGGTCGCGGCGTTCACCGCGCGGCGGTTCGGGCGCGCCATCGTCATGCCGAACCTGAAGCCCCCGGTCACCACCGTCGAGCTCGCGCGCGCCTACCGCGACCGCGTCCTCGAGTCGTTGCCGCGCGGTGCGCGCTTCGAGCCCCTCATGACGCTGTATCTCACCGATCAGACCCCGCCCGCCGAGATCGATCGCGCCAAGACCGCTGGATTCGTGCACGGCATCAAGCTGTATCCTGCTGGCGCCACCACGCATTCGGGCGCCGGCGTCACCGACATCCGCAAGGTTTATCCCGTGCTCGAGCGCATGGAGGAGCTCGGTGTGCCGCTGCTCGTGCACGGCGAGACGCCGAGCGCCGACGTCGACGTGTTCGACCGCGAGGCTCACTACATCGATCGCTCGCTTGCCCCGGCGATCGCACGCTTCGCCCGGCTCAAGGTGGTGGTCGAGCACATCACCACCGCCCACGCGGTGGAGTTCGTCTCCCACGTGCGGGAGGGTGTGGCGGCCACCATCACACCGCAGCACCTGCTCCACAATCGCAACGCGCTATTCGCCGGCGGCATCCGTCCGCATTATTACTGCCTGCCCATCTTGAAGCGGGAGCGCGACCGCGAGGCGCTGGTCGCGGCCGCGACCGGCGGCAGCGCCCGATTTTTCCTCGGGACGGACAGCGCGCCGCACGAGCGCGCCGCCAAGGAGAGCGCTTGCGGCTGTGCCGGCATGTTCACCGCGCACGCCGCCCTCGAGCTCTATGCGGAGGCGTTCGAGGCAGCCGGACGGCTCGACCGCCTGGAAGGCTTTGCGAGCCGGTTCGGCGCCGACTTCTATGGGCTGCCGCGGCACACGGAGCGGATCACGCTCGTCAAGGAGCCCTGGACCGTGCCGGCCGACTATCCATTCGGAGACGGAACGGTGGTGCCGTACCGGGCCGGCGAGGCCATCGCTTGGCGGGTGGCCGAGGCGGACGCCGCCAGCCCGACCGTCTCGGCGAGCCCGGCGGTCGGGACGTGAGCCTTCCGCCCATCACGCTGGCCACGCGCTTTCGCGGCTTCCTGCCGGTGGTCATCGATGTCGAGACGGGCGGCTTCAATTCGCAGACCGACGCGCTGCTCGAGATTGCCGCCGTGCTCATCGAGATGCGCAGCGACGGCACGCTGGCCCGCGGCGGCACCACGCGCTATCACGTCAGGCCCTTCCCCGGCTCCAACCTCGAGCCCGCCTCGCTCGCCGTCACCGGCATCGATCCGCACCATCCGCTGCGGCCGGCCATCCCCGAGGAGGACGCGCTGCAGCGCATATTCAAGGAGGTGCGCAACGCCATCCGCGCCGCCGACTGCACGCGCGCCGTGCTGGTCGGGCACAACGCGTCCTTCGACCTCAATTTCCTGAACGCCGCGGTCGCGCGCTGCCAGATCAAGCGCAACCCCTTTCACCCCTTCTCCTGCTTCGATACCGCGACCCTGGGCGGAGTCGCCTTCGGCCAGACCGTGCTGATGCGCGCCACGTTGGCCGCCGGGCTCGAATGGGACACCTCCTCCGCGCACTCCGCCGCCTACGACGCCGAGCGCACCGCGGACATCTTTTGCGCCGTCTGCAACCAGTTCCAGGGCATGTTCGAGGCGGGCCGGCGACGGCTTGCAGCGATGGGGCCGCTGGAGGTCGAGCCGTCGGCGGAATGCGCGACGCGCGTCGAGGTCGAGATCACCACGGTGTCGGTTCAGTCGACCGGGGTCGAATCGGCGGATCAGGATGCCGGGAAAGCGTAAGCGCCCCATAGCGCGAAGCCGCCCCACATCAGGCTGAACGGGATGAGCGCGGCATCCGCGCGACGAAGCCGCAGTTCGAGCAGCGGCTCACTTCCCTTGATACGACCGTTGCTTCCCTTGCACCGCTTGCTTTGAGCGGTCGGCCGTCGACAGCGGGCCTAGGCGGGAACGACCGCCCCGGCCTCCGCAAGCAACTGCTTCAGCTCCCCGCTCTTGTACATCTGAATCGTGATGTCGCATCCGCCGACCAGCTCGCCGTTCACGTAGAGCTGCGGGAACGTCGGCCAGTTCGAGTACGTCTTCAGGGCCTCGCGCACTTCCGGGTCCTCGAAGATGTTGACGTGCTCGAAGCTCGCCTTGCAGGCGCGCAGCGCGGCGACGGTCTGGGCGGAGAATCCGCATTGCGGGAAATCGGGCGTGCCCTTCATGTAGAGCACGACCGGGGTGCTCGACAGCTGGCTCTTGATACGATCAATGGCGTTCATGGGTGTCTCCAAAGTACTATGATGACACAGGGGCCCGCGGTAGGCACGCAACCGTCGATCTGGGGCCGTTTGCCCGAACTTCCAGCCCTTCGACCATCCCCGACGGGCGTACTCTCAGGAGATCGCGAGATGGTCCCCGTTCCTCCGGATGTCGAGCAGATCGTCGCGCGCGAGTTGGCCGAGGATGTCGGCGCGGGCGACCTGACCGCTCTTTTGATCCCGCACGATCGCCGCGGCCGCGCGTCCGTGATCACACGCGAGGCCGCCATCGTCTGCGGCATTCCTTATGTCAATGCCACGTTCGCCCAGCTCGACCCCCGGGTGCGGGTGGAGTGGCAGGCCGCGGAAGGCGCCTCGGTGCCCGCGAATCAACCGCTGTTCAGCGTGGACGGCCCGGCACGTGCGCTCCTCACCGGCGAGCGCACGGCCCTGAACTTCCTGCAGCTCCTCTCGGGCACGGCCACGGCGACGCACCGCTACGCCGCGCTCCTCGCGGGCACCGCCTGCCGCCTGCTCGACACGCGCAAGACCATTCCCGGGCTGCGCACGGCCCAGAAGTACGCCGTGCGCGTCGGCGGCGGCCACAACCATCGCATGGGATTGTTCGACGGCGTCCTCATCAAGGAGAACCACATCGCCGCGGCGGGCTCGATCGGCGCGGCAGTGGCCGCGGCGAAGCGCACGGACGCGAAGGTGGCGTCAGCCGCCGGGAATCTCGTGCCGATCGAGGTCGAGGTGGAGAATCTCGCGCAGCTTCGCGAGGCGATCGAAGCGCAAGCCGACATCGGCCTGCTCGACAACTTCTCCCTGCCGGCGATGCGCGAGGCCGTGGCGCTCAACGCGGGCTCGCGGCGGCCGCTGAAGCTCGAGGCCTCGGGCGGCATCACGGACGAGACGATTCGCGCGGTCGCCGAGACGGGCGTCGATTTCATCTCGGTGGGCAGCATCACCAAGCACGTACGTGCCGTCGACCTCTCAATGCGTTTCGAGTGGGCCTAAGGCTCTGCGCCTCGCCTGGTACTGTGGGCTCCAGGAAGGAGGCCCCGGTTCCCTTCGACCTCCGCTCGGGCGTACCGTCCCGTTTGGGTAAGAGCTAGGCGGGCACTGCTACCCGTTACATG
>DATAYZ010000059.1:0-26361 GCA_036272295.1 Steroidobacteraceae bacterium | reverse complement strand
GGGCTCGCCGGAACACGACATAGCGTCGCATCCCTGGCGCACCGCTTTCTTCCCTGGCTGTGGAGCTCCCTGGTCGTGCTCGCCGTGACCGGCAGCATCCTCATCCTCGGCGAGCCGCACCGGGCGCTCGGCAACCTCACTTTTGCGCTGAAAATGGCGATGCTCGCGGCGGCCGTCGCGGCCACGCTGGCGTTGCAGGGGCTGCTCAAGCGGGACATCGGTGCGGGCAATGCGGATCTCGCGCCCGCGCATGCCGGCATCGGGCGCGCCATCGGGCTCGTGTCGCTGCTACTCTGGATCGGCATCATCGTGGCCGGCCGGCTGATCGCCTACACCGGCGATCTGCGCTGACCCATGAGCCCGGGCTGAGCGGGTGTTCGCCGAATTCCTGCGCTGGCTCGAGGCCACGCCCCTGGCGGTGGCCATCAGTCAGTCGGACTGGCTGTTTCCGGGAATCGAGAGCGTGCACGTGCTTGCGATCGCGCTGGTGGTGGGCTCGATCACCATGGTGGATCTCAGGCTGCTGGACCTCAATCTGCGCGACCGAAGCGCCGGCGAGCTCATGCACGAGGTGTTGCCCTGGACGTGGGCCGCATTCGCCGTCGCGGCGGTCACGGGCGCTCTGCTGTTCTCGTCGAATGCGACCCACTATTGGGGCACGGTGCCGTTCCGCGCGAAAATGCTCGTCATGGCACTCGCCGGGATCAACATGCTGGTGTTCCACGCAACCGCTTACCGGCGCGTCGGCACCTGGGGCGCTGCGCCGCGCACTCCGCCCGCCGCCAAGCTGGCGGCCGGCATCTCGCTCTGCTCATGGATTGGAGTGGTCACGTTCGGGCGCTGGATTGGCTTCGTCTGAGTGCTTCTCCGCCGGAGCGGCATTGTCGGACAGCGCCGGCTGACGCGCGGCGGCGCGCGACAGATCGCTCGGTGACGGCGTCAACTGCTGCACGTCGAGCGCCGTGGAGTTCACCACCGCGGGGTTGTCCCGCAATTTGACGAACAGGGCGCCGCCCGCCGGATGAGGTACCGGCAGTGCGGAGCCGAGAAAGCCGTCGGGCACCGGGACCGGATGATGGAAGTCCCGCTCGCTCGACACGGAATCGATGAGGAACAGGTTGGCGCCGCTCAGCTTGCACGCAAGATCGGGCGTTGCCGGACAGACGAGATCCCTGAGCACGGGCAGCCGCACCAGATTGCCCAAGGACTGCCAGTCGCCCGCGATGCCCTTGTCGACCACCCGGAAACGCAGCGGCCCGAAGGCCGACGGGCCGAACGCCTTCGCCGGCGTGAGCGTCGCGACCGCCACCTGGGCGTTCTCCAGCGTCAGGCCGCCGTTCGCAAAGCTCAACGCGGTCGAGAATGCCTCGTCGGCGGTGGCGACCTCGATGCTCTCCTCGCGCAGGAACGCCGCGGGCCACTGGGTGCGCACGGCGAAGGTCAGCGTCGCGTCCTGCGGCAGCTCGCCGGGATCGGCGAGCACGATGTTGCTGTCCTTGCTCGACGGCGACGGCTGCGCGCTCTGGCCGAGAAGGGCCGCCCGAGGCCGCGGCGTGTCGACGGTGACGAGGAGCGGCACCACGCGGCCGTCCTTGAGAGTCACCTTGGCGGGGATGCTGCGCTCCTGCTTGAGCGCCAAGGCGGCGGCGGCGTCCTGCGCGATCATGGGCAGCTGATCGGTGCCGTTGCGGGTGAGATCGCCGGGCGCGAACACCACGCTGTGCACGGTCAGCGTCGCCACCTCGTCGAGCCGGCTGCCGGTCAGGATGCCCTGCGAATCTCCTGCGTGCAGCGTGAAGCCGTCGAAATGGGAGGCCTCGGCGAACGCCTGAAGGGTCACGGGCTGCGGTGCGCTCACGCCGAACTGGGACACCATCAAGGTCATCGCGCCGGGCCGGGTTTCCTGCAGCGGCAGCTTGACCTCGATCTCGTTCGGCCGCGTCTTCTTCCACTCGGTCTTGATCTCCTTGCCCGCCGGGTCCTTGAGCATGATGCTGTCGACGCAGCTGACGCTGTCGGCCTGGAGGTGCACGGTGTCCTGGCGGCCCACCACCAACGCATCCTCATCGCCGGAGGCGAGATCCCAGCTCTTGGAGTGCGCGTTCATGAGCAGGAAGGAGGGACCATGGTAGCGGTCGAATCCCCAATAGCCCTGAAGGCTCGCATGGACCGAATCGCCGAGCGGGGCCGCGTGCAGTGCGGCCGTGTCGACCGTATACCCGCCCTGAATGGCATCGGCGGTCGCGGGGAGCTCCAGGGTCTTGCCGTCCGTGCCCGTCAGGCTGAGGGTGACGTCGTGCGCGTATCCGGTGGAGAACACGAGCGGCGCCCCGTCGACGGGCAGCACGAGCGCGGACTTGCCGGCGCAGTAGATGTCCTTGGGATTGACCGCATGCAGCGGCGGGAGCTGTGCCTGCTCCACGGCGGGGAGCGCCATCACCAGCACCGACATGGGATTGTGGAAGGAGGGCGCCGTGTTCAGGGTCAGCGCCAGCTTGTCCGAGCTCGGCGACGCGAGGGCCGGGATGTACTGGTACTGCGCCACGTGGAACGAGTCGAAGATGCGCGCGATGTCGAGGATCGACGCGAGGTAGGGGCTGTAGTAGCCGTAGGAGAGCTGGGGCGTGAAGCTCGCCTGCATCGCGAGGTCGCCGCCGGGTCCCGTGGTGAGCGCCTCGACGATCGAGGTCGAATGGCCGTCGTTCAGGATCAGCGACTCCTGTCCCGCGGTGAGGCACGGCGCCTGCAGCTCAGGAATGCGATCCAGGCACTTCTCGTCGATCTTGATGGCGAGGCTCCGCGCGAGCAGCGGCGCGGCCTCGGTGAGCTTCGCGGGATCGGAGTCCCGGAGCGTGTGAATCGAGGCCAGGTAGCGCTCGAGGCGGGACCGGTCGAGGGCCGCCTGATTCAGATCCTGCGACGTGCGCACGAACGTACCCGGCTGGCCCCGGACCGCTCCCATCAACGTCTTGAAATCGCCGCCGGTCTGCGGCGCGAGGAACACCAGCACCTGCTGTGCGCCGTCCGGAACCGTCACCGTCAGGCCCTCCTGGGCGCACTTTCCGGTCCAGGTCTTGCATGGGAAGAACCACGATTGCGGCGGCGGATTGGTCGAGCCGCTCAGGAACGCGGTGACCATCAGATAGTGAGCGGATTGAGTGGGCGGCAGCTCGGCCTTGATCCAGAGGCGGTCGCCGGACACGAGATTAGGGACCTCGGCGGCCGGCAGGGTCTTCCCGCCCCGGGTGACCTTCAGATCGAGCGTGGGGCCGGCGAGATCGAAGGGGGCAGGCCCCGCGGCCGCTGAATTCGCCGCCAGGGTTGCTAGAATCAGCGCGCAGATTCGCAGGTACATCGTGGGATCATCGCCCTTTATCTTGGGTGAGGCCTACGGTTAGAGGCAGGGGAATGGCCGAAGTTCGCCGCCGGCCGGATCTGGCGGCCGCTGACTCGAGGTCCTCGTGTAGGACAGATGGCTCTCATCGTAACGGAGCTTGGAAGGCACCATGTCGAGATCAGATCAACAATGTACACATCTTAATCTGGCGAGGTCCGTGACGCCGTCGGGAGATGACCGACATGCCCGCGCGCACTTCGCCGCCGCGTGGCGCCCCATGAGCAGGCGCTGCGCCGACGACATCGAGGCACGGGCGGCGGGATACGAGGCCATCGGGGCGGGGTTCGCGCGATGATCGAGACCGGCGAGGGTCTCGCCGATGCGCCGCAGTTCGCCGGGCGCAAGATGCAGATGTTTCCGTTGCTGACGCCCGCGCAGCTCGCACGGCTCGAGGCGCACGGCACGCACCGGCACATCGCGCATGATGAGATCCTCGCGGAGCCGGGCGACCGCAGCCGCCCGATGCTGGTGGTGCTCTCGGGCAGCATCGAGGCGGTGCAGCCGGGCTTCGAGCGGGACGTGCTCATCGTCGTGCATCACGCGGGCAGCTTCACCGGCGAGATGACCACCCTGAACAGCGTCGGCAGCCTGGTCCGCCATCGCGTGCGCGAGGACGGCGAGGTGCTGGTGATCGCCGACGACCATCTTCGCACCATCATGCAGACCGACGCCGAGCTGTCGGAGATCTTCATGCGCGCCTTCATCTTGAGGCGCGTCGGCCTGATGAATTCGCAAGCCGGCGACGTGATCCTGCTCGGATCGGTCATCTCGGCGGGCACGCTGAGGCTGCAGCAGTTCCTCACGCGCAATTCGTTCCCGTTCGTCACGCTCGACGTCAACACCGATCCTGGCGTGCAGCGGCTGCTGGACCGGTTCCACGTCGGTCGCGACGAGATCCCGGTGGTGCTCTGCCGCGGCGAGGTGGTGCTGAAGAACCCGAGCAACGAGGAGGTCGCCGCCTGTCTCGGCATGAACCCCGCAATAGACGATGATCGGATCCGCGATCTCATCGTGGTGGGCGCCGGCCCTGCCGGGCTGGCGGCGGCCGTGTATGGGGCCTCGGAGGGCCTCGATGTGCTCGTGCTCGAGACGGGGACTCCCGGCGGGCAGGCGGGCTCGAGCTCGCGCATCGAGAACTATCTCGGCTTTCCGACCGGCGTCTCGGGACTCGCGCTCGCCGCGCGCGCGCGCGTTCAGGCGCAGAAGTTCGGTGCCGAGATCCGCACGGCCTACTCGGCGTACAAGCTCGATTGCCAGCGACGACCGTACGCCATCGAGCTCGGCAAGAACGCGAAGGTGAGCGCCCGCGCGATCATCATCGCGACGGGCGCCGAGTACCGGCAGCTCGCTCTCGCCAATGCGGCGCGCTATCTCGGCGTCGGCATCTACTATGCCGCGACCGCCACCGAGTCGCGCCGCTGCGAGGCCAAGGACGTGATCGTCGTGGGCGGCGGCAACTCCGCCGGCCAGGCCGCGGTGTACCTGTCGGGCAAGTGCCGGCACGTGCACCTGCTGGTGCGCGGCGCGGGTCTCGCCGAATCGATGTCGAATTATCTGATCCGGCGCATCCAGGATGCGGCCAACATCACCCTGCACGCGCGCACCGAGATCAAGGCCCTCGAGGGCGGCGATCAGCTCGAGCGCGTGGTGTGGCAGACGCAAGGAGCGGCGGCCGAGCCGCACGACGTCGGCCACGTGTTCCTCATGACCGGCGCCGTTCCCGCCACGGACTGGCTGCACGGCTGTATCGCGCTCAACGACAAGGGGTTCGTGCGCACCGGCGCCGACCTCACCGCCGAGGACGTTGCCGCCCGCGGAGCGTGGGTTCCGCAGTCGTTCGAGACCAATTGGCCGGGAATCTTCGCCGTGGGTGACGTTCGCTGCGGCAGCGTCAAGCGGGTCGCCGCGGCGGTCGGCGAGGGATCCGCGTGCGTGCAGCAGGTGCACCAGGCGCTTCGCGGTTGAGAGGAATCGACTTCGGCCGCGATTCCGCGGAGGTGGCGCGCAGACTGATCGGCATGACGCTGCTCGTCGACGGGGTCGGCGGAATCATCGTCGAGACCGAATCCTACGACCGGGAGGACCCGGCGTCCCACGCGTTTCCGGGTCCGACGCCGCGCAACGCGGTGATGTTCGGTCCGCCGGGGCGCGCCTACGTGTATCTGTCCTACGGCATTCACTGGTGCCTCAACTTCGTCTGCCGCGAGCGCGGGCACGGCGCCGGTGTGCTGATCCGCGCTCTGGAGCCGACACACGGCCTCCCGCTCATGATGCGGCGGCGGGGGCAACGGGAGCCCCGCAACCTCTGCTCGGGACCCGGGCGGCTCGGACAGGCCCTTGCCATCGGCCCGCATCTCAACGGCAAGCGCCTGGACCGGGCGCCGTTCCGCTTGACGGGCGCGATGAGCGCCGAGGCCATCGTGACGGGACCGCGGATCGGGCTCACCAAGGCCGTCGACCTGCCCCTGAGGTTCGGTTTGGGGGGATCGCCCTATCTCAGCAAGCCGTTTCGGTCCGGTTGACCGCCGCATGTCTTTGAGGTATTTCGAGAGCAGGAGCCTGTGGCGGCGAAAAGAGGTTCGCATGAACGAGCTACGACGAGCGCTGGCGGAGATTCATACGATTCGCAACCAGGTGGCCCGCGGCACCGAATTTCGCGGCTACGGGCCCGCCTCGATCGCGGCGAGCGGGGTTCTGGCGCTCATGGTGGCGGGATTGCAGGCGGAGTGGGCGGTGAGGCACCCCCGACTGGACCTGTCCGACTGGCTGGCGGTATGGGTGGCGACGGCCGCGCTGGTGGTGGTGGTGACGGGCGTCGAGACCTTCAGACGCGCCCGCCGCGTGCATCGCGGGCTCGCGCTCGAAATGGTGCAGTCTGCCGTCGAGCAATTCCTGCCTGCGTTGACCGTGGGCGTGCTGCTCACCGTGGTGATGGTGCGCATGGCGCCGGCCGAGTACTGGATGCTGCCCGGACTCTGGGAGCTCGTGTTCAGCCTGGGCGTGTTCGCCTCATGCCGGTTCCTGCCCCGCCCCATGATCGCGGTCGGAGTCTGGTACCTGGCGGCGGGACTCTACTGTCTTGCGGCGGCGAGCCAATCCCATGGGCTGTCGCCGTGGATGATGGGCATTCCATTCGGCGTCGGCCAGCTGCTCGTGGCGGTCGTGCTGCAGCGGCGGTATGGGCAGACGCGGGAGCCGGGCCTGGGAGATGCGCATGAATAAGCGTCCCTCGAAGAAGACGGCACCGCCGCGCTTTGCCTACGACGGCCTGGATCGTGTCATTCACGAGCGCGCACGCCTCTCGGTGCTCACCTCGCTGGTGACGCACGCACGGGGCCTCCTGTTCGGGGACCTGAAGCAGCTCTGCGCCCTCACCGACGGAAATCTGAACCGGCACCTGCAGGTGCTGGAGGAGGCGAAGCTGGTCAGCATCGTGAAGAGCGTGCAGAACAACCGGCCGCAGACCTTTTGCCGCATCACCGCGCTCGGCCGCAAGCGCTACGTGGAATATCTGAGCGTGCTCGAACGGGTCCTGAACGATGCGACGGCGGCGGTGAAGGTCGAGCTCAGCCCGCGGGAAGCGCGCGAATAGACCGTCGACCCCGATGTCTGCGCGCGCGGACACTCCCGCGCGCACGCTGAAGGCCGCGTCCCCGCGGCCGCAATCCACGGAAAATCTCCCGCCGCTCAATGCCGACGGCGTCGCCGCACGGCGACGCCGGATTTAATTGTTGCGCCCCGTCAACCGGACGACCGACCGGCCGTTGCCAGCCGTTATCGAATAGGCTTGCGCGCCCGCGCGACTATCGTGTACTTTGCAGTGCAAAGTATATCGTTCCAGGCAACGGATAGCTGTGTCGAAAGAGATCTTGCTGTGGTGCGGATTCGGATTTGCGGCGCTCGCCATGGCCTACGGACTGGTCGCCTGCATCGCCGTGCGCTTGCGGATCAGGCCTGACCGCCCGCCGCCGCAAAGCCTTCCGTCCGTCACCGTGATGAAGCCCTTGTGCGGTCTCGAGGCCGAGACGTACGAGTGCCTGCGCTCGTTTTGCGACCAGTCGTATGCCGATTTCGAGGTGATCTTCGGCATTCGCGACGCCGACGACGGCGTCGTGGCCGTGGTCGAGCGGCTGCAGAGGGAGTTTCCCGATCGGCGCATACAGCTCGTGATCGATCGCAGGCTCCACGGCAGCAGCCGCAAGGTCAGCAATCTCATCAACATGTCGGAACGGGCGCGTCACGACTACCTGATCCTGGCCGACAGCGACGTGCGCGTCCGGCCCGACTACCTGCAAAAGGTGGTGGCGCCGCTCCTCGACCAGAGCGTCGGCGTCGTCACCTGCGCCTACACCGGCGTGCCGCGCGGCGACCTCTGCTCGATGCTCGCCGCCATGTTCATCAACGAGTGGTTCATTCCATCGGTGCGCGTCGCGGCGATGTCCGGCTCCCGCGCCTTCGCATTCGGCGCGACCATTGCGCTGCGCCGCAGTGTGCTCGCCGACATCGGCGGCTTCTCCGCCCTCGCCAATCAGCTCGCGGACGATTACCGCCTGGGCGAGCTCACGCGCCGGCTCGGCCTGCGCACGGTGTTGTCGGACGTTGTCGTGGAGATCTGCGTGTCGGACAGCGGCTTCGGCGAGCTCGTGCGGCACGAGCTGCGCTGGTTGCGCACGATCCGCATGCTGCAGCCGTTGGGCTACGGGCTCTCCTTCGTCACGCTCGGATTTCCCATCGGCGCGCTTGGCGTGCTCCTCGCCGGCGGCGCCGCGCCCGTCGCCGTGATGTTCGCGATCGCTTCGGCCGCCCGCATGGCGCTGCATCTGTCGGTGCGCACCCGCGGGCGGGCGTGGCTCGCGCTCGTCGGCGTGCCCGTCCGGGACATGCTCACGTCCGGGTTGTGGATTTGGAGCTTCACCACCCGCCATGTACATTGGCGCGAAAAGCGTTATGAGGTGGCCGCCGACGGAACCGTCGAGCCGGTCTGAAGAGGTCGACATGAAAACCCTGTTCTTGCATCCGCCGTCTTTCGACGGCTTCGACGGCGGCGCCGGCGCGCGCTATCAGGCGAAGCGCGAGATCCGTTCGTTCTGGTATCCGACCTGGCTGGCACAGCCGGCCGCGCTGATTCCGGGCAGCAAGCTCGTGGATGCACCCGCGGACGGCCTGAGCATGGCCGAGGTCTCCGCGCTCGCCCGCGGGTACGATCTGATCATCATGCACACGAGCTCGCCGTCCTTTCCCAAGGACGCGCACGTTGCGCAGCTCCTGAAGGCGGACAACCCGAAGGTACTGATCGGCATGGTCGGCGCGAAGGTCGCGGTCGACCCGCAAGGGTCGCTGGCCGCTTCGAGCGCCATCGATTTCGTCGCGCGCGAGGAGTTCGATTTCACCTGCAAGGAGCTGGCGGAAGGCCGCCCGTTCGAGAGCATCCTGGGCTTGAGCTACCGGGACGCGGGCGGCGCCATCCGGCACAACCCGCCGCGACCGGTGCTCGAGGACATGGACCGGCTGCCCTGGGTCGCGCCGGTGTACAAGCGTGACCTCAACATCCCGAGCTATTTCATCGGCTATCTGCACCACCCCTACGTGTCGCTGTACACCGGGCGCGGTTGCCGCTCGAAGTGCACCTTCTGTCTCTGGCCGCAAACCGTCGGCGGACATCGCTACCGGGTGCGCAGCCCGGCCGACGTGATCGCCGAGGTGAAATGGATCAAGGAGAACCTGCCCGAGGTCCGCGAGATATTCTTCGACGACGACACCTTCACGGATTTTCGTCCGCGCGCCGAGGAGATCGCGCGCGGTCTCGGCAAGCTCGGTGTGACGTGGTCATGCAACGCCAAGGCCAACGTCCCGTACGAGACGTTGCGGGTGCTGAAGGAGAACGGCCTGCGCCTGCTCCTGGTCGGTTACGAGTCCGGCAACGATCAGATCCTGCACAACATCAAGAAGGGCTTGCGCACCGACATCGCGCGGCGCTTCACCGAGGATTGCCGCAAGCTCGGCATCATCATCCACGGCACCTTCATCCTCGGGCTGCCGGGCGAGAGCCGCGAGACCATCCGGCAGACCATACAATTCGCGATCGACACCAATCCGCACACCATCCAGGTGTCGCTCGCCGCGCCGTACCCCGGCACGGCGCTGTACAAGCAGGCGCTCGAGAACGGCTGGCTCAAGGAGGAGGCCGCGCACGATCTCGTCAATGCCGAGGGCGTGCAGCTTTCGCCGCTCAGCTATCCCGATCTCGCCGCGCAGGAGATCTACGAGTCCGTCGCGACCTTCTACCGCCGGTTCTATTTCCGGCCGCGCAAGATCGCCGAGCTCACCGGGGAGATGATTCGCAGCTGGGAGCTGACCAAGCGGCGCTTGCGCGAGGGTGTCGAATTCTTCCGGTTCCTGCACGCGCGAGAGGCTTGATCCGGCATCGTTCCGCGGCGCCGGGACATGGGGCACCTGCGTGAAGCGCTTCCTGATCGTCACCGCGGATGACTTCGGATTGCACGAGGCGGTCAACGAGGCGGTGGAGCTCGGCAGCCGCGCCGGAGTGCTGACGGCGGCTAGCCTGATGGTGGCGGCGCCGGCGGCGGCGGATGCGGTGAGACGCGCGCTCACCCTGCGCCATCTGCGCGTCGGTCTGCACGTGGTGCTCGCGGACGGCGGCGCCATGCTGCCTCCCGCATCGATCCCGGACCTCTGCGACGCCGACGGCCGCATGGACGCCGGCATGCTCGGCCGCGGCGTGCGATTCTTCGCCATGCCGCGCGTCCGCCGCCAGCTCGAGGCGGAGATCCGCGCCCAGTTCGCGGCGTTCGCGCGTACCGGTCTCGCTCTCGACCACGTCAACGCCCACAAGCATTTTCACCTGCACCCGACGCTGCTCGGGATGCTGGTGCGCATCGGCCGCGAATACGGCACGCCGGCGATCCGCGTCCCGGCGGAGCCCGTCTGGTTCGCGGCGCGCCGCGGCGGCTGGGCCGGCGCGCTGGCGGCCGGTCTGCTCGCGCCCCTCACCGTGCTGATGAGGCGCCGCCTGCGCGCAGCCGGAATTTCGTTCAACGCTCGATTGTTCGGCGTCGCCGCCTCGGGCGCAATGGACGAAGCGACGCTGCTGTCGATCCTGACGCGCCTCGGCGACGGCGTCACCGAGATCTATCTGCACCCGGCGGTTCAGTCCGGCGAGGTGATCGCGGCATCGATGCGCGGATATCGCCATGCCGATGAGCTCGCCGCGCTGCTCAGCCCGCGGGTGCGCGCCGCGCTCGACTCGGGAGCCGTCGGCCGCGGCGGATATGCCGACGCCCTGCGCGCCTTGCGGCCCGGCATCGCGTGAAAATCGCGCTGCGAATCATCTTCGTCCTGAGCCTGGCCGCCGCCGTCCTGCTGATCGGGCGGGGCGGAGTGCAGTCCATCCTCGCGCTGCTGGCGAAGGCCGGATGCCTTTTGGTGCTGCTCCTCCCGCTCCATGCGTTGCCGCTCTGGCTCGACGTGCTCGGCTGGCGCCAGCTCATCCGCGGTCCGAGCGGCGTGCCCGTGCTGCTCCGCATCGCCTGCGTGCGCGAGGCGATCAACCGGCTGCTGCCGGTCGCGAACATCGGAGGCGAGGTGATCGGGGTGCGGCTGCTCGCGAAGTCGGGGACCGGGCTCCTGCCGGCCGCTGCCAGCGTCGTCGTCGAGGTGCTGCTCACGGTGGTGTCCCAGCTCATCTTCGTCGGGTGCGGCGCCGTGTGTCTTCTCCAGGTCGCGGCCGCCGTGCCGATCGCGAGCCGCGTGCTCTGGATGCTCGTTGCGACGCTGCCGGCGCTCGCGCTGCTGATCGCGCTGGTGCGCAACGGCCGGATCTTCACCTTGTTCGGTCGGATCGCCGAGGGCGCGCTCGGGCGCATCGTCGGCGGCGGCGGGGCGATCGGGGCGGGCTCCGCGCTGGACGCGGCGGTGCGCGAGCTGCTCACGTCCCACGGCCCGTGCTTGCGCGCGATCGCCTGGCAGGTGCTCGGCCTCCTCGCCGGCTGCACCGAGACCTGGGTGGTGCTGCGCTGGTTCGGCCATCCCGTCGGCTTTGCGGCAGCCATCGCGCTCGAGAGCGTCACGCAGGCGGCGCGTCAGCTCATTTTCTTCGTGCCGTCGGGCCTCGGCGTGCAGGAAGCGGGATTGATCGGCGTCGGCCAGCTGCTGGGCGTCGACATGAACGTCGCGGTCGCGCTCTCGCTGGCCAAGCGCGCGCGCGAGCTCGCGTTCGGCTTACCGTCGCTGGCAGTCTGGCAGTGGCTCGAGGGTCGCAGGCCCGCGCACGGACGCATCGCCGCCCGCGACTGACGCCGTGGATCCGCCCGCAGCCGGCCGCTGCGCGTCGCGCGCCTGGATCCACGCGAGCAGCGCGACCGCGCCGAGCACGACCGGCAGGCCGACGAGCGTGTTCAGCGCGAACGACTCGTTGCCGAGCCACCAGCCGACGAGCAGGGCGACCGGCGGGTTCACGTAGGCGTACGTCGATGCGAGCATGGGCGAGACGTGCTCGACCACGTAGCGATAGGCCGAGAACCCGATCATCGAGCCGAACACCACGAGATAGAGCCATGCGCCGACGACGTGCGGCGAGTGCGGCACGGCCCAGTGCTCGCCGATGAGCGCGCTCACACCGAGCATCATGAGGCCCGCGCTGAGCATCTCGGCGCCGAAGCCGGTGGGACCGCGCGGAATGTCCACGCGCCGCGAGAGCACCGTGCCCAGGGCCCAGCTCGACGTGCCGAACAGGATGATGACCGTGCCAAGCAGGCTCGCCTGCATGTCGCGGCCGAGCAGCATCACGGCGGCGCCGACGGCGCCGAGCGCAATCGCCGCCCACTCCAGACGGCGCGGCCACACACCGAATGCGCCGGACCAGAGCGCGGTGGCGAGCGGCATCACGCTGATGAGCGCGACCGTGGCGCCCGAGCTCACCCAGTGCTCGGCAACCGCCACGCTGCCGTTGCCGATGACCAGCAGCAGGAATCCGATGAGCGCGGCCCCGCGCCATTGGCGCGCCGTCGGCATCGCGCGCCGACGCAGCCCCTGCCATGCGAGCAGCAGGAATCCTGCCACCAGGAATCGGCTTCCCATCAGCAAGAACGGCGGTGCGCCCTGGATGGCGATCTTGATGGCGAAGTAGGTCGTGCCCCAGATGACGTATACGGCGAGCAGGCTCACGGCCACGAGCCAGCCGGGAGCCTCCGATCGTTCTACCTTGGTTGCGGACATCCTCAGCCGCCCAGGTGCGCGAGCGGAATGCGTGAGGTGCGCTTGATGGTCTGGAGCACGACGCTCGATTGCATGTCGCGCACGCCCGGGACGCGGACCAGCTTCTTGAGGACCGTATTGGAGAGCGCCTCGAGATCGCGGCCGTAGACTTCGAGAATGAAATCGTAGGTGCCCGTCATGGCGAAGCAGCGCGTGACCTCGTCCATGCCTTCGATCTCACGCTCGAAGCGGGCGACCGTCTCGTCGGTGTGCTCGGTCAGCTTCACCTGCACGATGGCAAGCACGCCGAGCCCGATGCGCGCGGGGTTCAGGATCGCTGCATACCCCTCGATGGCGCCGCCGGCCTCGAGCGCCTTGATGCGGCGCGCGCAGGGGGTCGGCGACAGCCCGACCGCCTCCGCGAGCTCGACCACGGGAAGGCGGCCGTCCTGCTGGAGCTCGAACAGAATCCGTCTATCGAAGCGGTCAAGATCCATGAAAGTCGCTCATGTATGTTCAAATAATAGCGGTTATCGCCAAAAATTACTGCTTAACTTGGCATTTTTGGCGATTTACCCCCTTCCGTGTGATCTATTGTGCGGGGATGAGCGCCACGCCGAAGATCGCGCAGGTTCCACCCTCGTCCCTGGGGGCCGCGGACTGGCGTCAGGTACTCGGTCAGATCGCGACGTCGCGGGCCCTCGATGACCTCGAGGAGTCGACTCTGCTCCCCGAGCGGCGTGTTCTTTACCAGTTCTCGGCGCGCGGCCATGAGCTCAGCCAGGTGCTCTTGGGGCGGTGCCTGCGCGGCGCGAAGGACGGGGTGGGGGCGTATTACCGGTCTCGACCGCTCCTGCTCTCTCTCGGGCTCGAGCTCGACGAGGCGCTCGGCTCGACCATGATGCGGGGCGGCGGCATGAGCGATGGCCGCGACATCGGCGTCGTGTTCAATCTGCCGCGCAAGCATGGCGCGTGCGTGTTGCCGGTCTGCGGCGGGGTCGGTACGCAATACACCCCGGCGGTCGGCTGGGCGCAGTCCCTGAGGTATCGCGCCGAGGTGCTGCGAGACGAGGAATGCCGCGGCTCGATCGCGGTGGCGCATGGCGGAGATGCATCGACCGCGACGAACGGCTTCTGGTCCGCGCTCAATGTCGCGACCACCGAGCGCCTGCCGCTCCTGTTCTTCATCGAGGACAACGGTTACGGCATCTCCGTGCCCGCGCGCCTGCAAACGCCGGGCGCCAACATCGCCAGGAACCTCGAGAGCTTTCGCGGCTTGCGCGTGATCGAGGCCGACGCATCCGATCCGCGGTCGGCGGCGGCGCTCATCGCGGCGGCGGTCGCCGGCGTGCGCGAGGGCACGGGCCCCATGCTGATGCGGGTCGCCGTGCCGCGGCTGTCGGGCCATTCCGGTCAGGACACGCAGACCTACAAGAGCGCCGAGGAAATCGCGGCGGAAAAGGCGCGCGACCCGCTCGCACGGCTCGAAGCTCAGCTGGTCCCGGGCGTCATCGGCGCCGCGGACTGGAATGCCGAGATCGCGAGGGCCCGGGACACGGTCGCCGCGGCCCTGGCTCGCGTCGAGCGCCGCCCGGGACCGGACCCCGCGCGGGCGCGCCGGTTTCTATTCACCGAACACTCGGCGGACGGCTCGATCGAGGTGCAGCGGCAGGGCGGCATCCGCGCCGAGGGCATCGTGCCGCCGCCGGGCAGCGCCGAGCCGAGAGCCCAGGGCCCGCGCATCAATCTGGTGACGGCCGTGCGGCGCACGCTCGAGCACGAGCTCACCGTGAATCCCCGCGTTCTGGTGTTCGGGGAGGACGTGGGACGCAAGGGCGGCGTGCACGCCGCGACGCTCGGCTTGCAGGAGAAGTTCGGCGCACAGCGCGTGTTCGACACCAGCCTGTCCGAGGAGGGCATCATCGGGCGCGCGGTCGGCATGGCCGCCGCCGGCCTCATGCCCGTGCCCGAGATTCAATTCCGCAAATATGCCGATCCCGCCGCCGAGCAGCTGAACGACTGCGGGACCATGCGCTGGCGGACCGCGAATCGCTTTGCAGCGCCCATGGTGGTGCGAATACCGGGCGGGTTCTTCAAGTGCGGCGATCCCTGGCACAGCCAGTCGAACGAGGTCCAATGGGTGCACGGGCTCGGCTGGCGGGTTGCCATGCCCTCGAACGCGCAGGACGCGGTGGGGCTGCTGCGGGCGGCGCTCCGCGGCAACGACCCGACCATTTTCTTCGAGCATCGCTCGCTGCTCGATGGCGCGTGGGCGCGGCGCGCATATCCCGGAGACGACTTCGTGCTGCCTTTCGGCAAGGCGAGCCTGCTGCGTGAGGGCACGAAGGTCAGCGTCATCAGCTGGGGCGCCATGGTCGAGCGATGCGAGCGTGCGATCGCCGCGGCCGGCGTCTCCGCGGACCTGCTGGATCTGCGCACGCTATCGCCGTGGGATCGGGAGGCCACCCTTGCCTCGGTGCGCAAGACGCGCCGCTGCCTGATCGTGCACGAGGACACCCTCACCGCCGGGTTCGGCGCCGAGATCGCCGCGGTGCTCGCCAAGGAGGCGTTCTTCGATCTGGACGCGCCCATCGAGCGTATCGCGATGCCCGACGTGCCGAGTCCGCACAGCCCCGTGCTGCTGGACGAAGTCCTGCCGAGCGTCGAGCGAATCGCGCACACCCTGAAATCGCTGGCCGAGACCTGATGAGCGGCGTCGTGCCCGTGTTGGTGCCGCCGAACGAGGAGGGGACGCGGGCCACCGTCCTCAAGTGGTGCAAGTCGGTGGGCGAGACCGTGCACAAGGACGAGCCCCTCATCGAGCTCGAGACCGACAAGGTGACCGTCGAGGTTCCCGCGCCCGTCGACGGGACGCTGGTGGAGATCCTGAAGCAGGTCGACGACGAGGTGCACCCCGAGGAGGTGCTGGCGCACATCCGGCTGGATACGGACGCCGGCATCGCCGAGGCTGCAGGCGCTTCGGCCGCTTCGGCCGGGGCCATCGCCCGCGACGAAGCCGGGCCGGCGCATCGGGACGGCCGAGACGCGGCGCAGGCGGATGCCGGCTCCGATTCACGGCCTGAGGATGCTCGCTTGAGTCCGGCCGTGCGGAGACTGCTCCGGGAGCGGGAGCTGCGGCCCGAGGACATCCGGGGCACGGGCCGCGACGGGAGGATCACCGCCGAGGACGTCGAGCGATACGTGGCCGGCGCCGCCGATGACGTAGAGCGCGTGCCGCACACGGCCATCCGCCGGCGGGTGGCCGAGCACATGGCACGGAGCCTGGCCGAGGCGCCGCACGTCACCACCGTGTTCCAGGCGGATCTGTCGCGCGTGATCTCGCATCGTGCCCGGCACGCCGGGGAGTACGCGGCGCGCGGCGCGCGCCTGACCTTGACGGCGTACTTCGTGCACGCGTGCGCACGTGCGCTGACGGTCCATCGCGAGATCAATGCCACCTTTCACGCAGACGCACTCGAGCTGCACTCGGACGTCAACATCGGGGTCGGCACCGCGCTCGGCGACAAGGGCTTGATCGTCCCCGTGCTGCATCGGGCGCAGCAACTGAGCCTGCTCGAGACCGCGCGGCGCCTGAACGAGCGGGTCGCGGCCGCGCGGGCCGCAAAGCTCGCACCCGATGACGTGCGCGGTGGCACCTTCACCATTTCCAATCACGGGGTGAGCGGCAGCCTGCTCGCAGCGCCCATCGTCATCAATCAACCGCAGGTGGCGATCCTCGGCGTCGGCAAGGTCGAGCGCCGCGTGTGCGCGATCGATACGCCGACGGGCGAGGCGATCGCGATCCGCTCGATGTGCTATCTGACACTGAGCATCGATCATCGCGCGCTCGATGCGTTTCAGGCGAACGCGTTCCTGACCCGTGTGGTCGGCGCCCTCGAGTCGTGGCCTGACGACGAGCGCGGCGCGGATCAATAGGCGCTGAGACCGCCGAAGCGCTCGAGCACGGAAGGGTCGGGGGGCGGCAGCGGCCCTTGAAGCTGCGCGGCGACGCGCGAGAGATGCGCTTCCGACGGCACGAACACGCGCGAGTAGATCTCGCGACAGAGCCGCGCGGCCCGCGCACCGGGCCAGTCTGCCTCGAGCAGGCGCGGGGGCAGCATGGGGTCGCGCAGATGCAGCCGGCGGTATTCGTGAATCAGCAGGGTACGCACGATGAAGCTCGCCCGCGGGTCGAGCTCCCGATCCGCGCCAACCGCCCTTTCCATGGGCTCGAAGCGCTTGACGAACCGCCGATAGCGCGCGCCGAGCTCATCGAGATCCCAGCCCAAGGCCGCGAGTCGCCGGGGATCATCGCCCGGCGCGAGCGCTGCATCGAACAGCACGATTCGGGACAGCGGTCCGCCGCGCCGCTGCTCGATCTCCAACGCGCGGGAATCTGGCTCGGGATGGGCGAACACCTGGGGGGACAGCTCGCCGAAGCCCCGCCAGGTCAGCTCCTCCTGCAGCGCCTTTCGGGCCGGTGCCGGCATCGGCGGCAACACCGCCAGCGTCCAGCGCCCGGACCATTCCGATTCGGGCGGGCTGTAGATGCGCCGCGTGGCCTCCGCGAACCGTACGCGGCCGCCCGCGGAGAGCTGGTACTCACTCAACTTGCCGGCGCGGCGCCCCTCGAGCCAGCCTTCCTGCGCGAGCCGCGACGTTGCGGTGCGCACGAGGCGCTCGCTCAGGCCGAACGGCGCCCCCAGGCCGATCAGGCTGCCGAGCGACACCACGCCGCCCCGCGGCATGATCGCATCGCCGAACATCGTCACGATCAGGGAGCCCGCGCGTAGCGGCTTCTGGCGGCGAAATCGCACCACCAGCTCGGCGGCGGCCGACAGGCTGTTTTCCTTCATGGCGGAGCATTGTGACACAGAAAACATTGTGATTTAAGATTTTCTGTATCATAATCTCCTGATATCGGCACAGTCGGGGGGTCGGCTATGTATACGCAAGGCTTGGACCAGCACGTGGCGGACTCGGCGCCGAAGGACGAAGCCGCGCTCGAGGCGCGCTTTCTCGCGCGCGTCGACGCCGAGGACAAGATCGAGCCGAAGGACTGGATGCCTGCCCGCTATCGCAACACCCTCATACGCCAGATCTCGCAGCACGCGCACTCGGAGATCGTGGGGATGCTGCCCGAGGGCAACTGGATCACCCGCGCGCCCACCCTCAAACGCAAGGCGATCCTGATCGCCAAGGTGCAGGACGAAGGCGGCCACGGCGCCTATCTCTACAGCGCGGCGGAGACGCTCGGCATCAGCCGCGACCAGCTCATCGACCAGCTGCTTACCGGCAAGGCCAAATACTCGAGCATCTTCAACTACCCGACGCCGACCTGGGCGGACGTCGGCGCCATCGGCTGGCTGGTCGACGGCGCCGCCATCATGAATCAAATCCCGCTCTGCCGCTGCTCCTACGGGCCGTATGCGCGGGCCATGGTGCGCATCTGCCGCGAAGAGAGCTTCCACCAGCGCCAGGGCTACGACCTGATGATGCAGCTCGCGCAGGGCACGCCGGAGCAGAAGCGCATGGCGCAGGAGGCGCTGAATCGCTGGTGGTGGCCGGCGCTGATGATGTTCGGCCCGCCGGATGCGCATTCGACGCACAGCGGCGATTCGCAGCGCTGGAAGATCAAGCGGTTCTCGAACGATGAGCTGCGGCAGAAGTTCGTGGACTTCACGGTGCCGCAGGCCGCGTTCCTCGGGCTCACCGTTCCGGATCCCAAGCTGCTCTGGAACGAGGCGCGCCAGCAGCACGAATTCGGCGAGATCGACTGGAGCGAGTTCGATCAGGTGCTGAAGGGCAACGGTCCCTGCAACGCGGAGCGCCTGGCGGCGCGGCGCCAGGCGCATGCGGCGGGCGCCTGGGTGCGCGAGGCCGCTAGCGCACACGCCGACAAGCAACGGCGGCGCGCGGCCGGGATCGCGGCCTAACGCTGCGACCGGCGGCGCCGCTCCCTCGCACGACTGGCTCATCAGGAGATCTTCATGACGGACAGCAGAGAAAAAGGCACGGCGGACCGCGGCGGTCCCGTGGAGGCCAGCCGCCAGTGGCCGCTGTTCGAGGTGTTCGTCCGTGCCCGCGGCGGCCTCGATCACAAGCACGTCGGCAGCCTGCACGCCGCCGATGCGCGCATGGCGCTCGATCACGCGCGCGATCTCTATACCCGCCGCCAGGAAGGCGTGAGCATCTGGGTGGTGGCGTCGAAGGACATCACCGCGTCGGACCCGATCGAGAGCGACGCCTTCTTCGAGCCCGCCCGCGACAAGATCTACCGGCATCCGACGTTCTACGACATACCGGACGAGGTCAAGACCTTATGACGCGCGAGGCCGGGAGCTCGGTGCGGAATCCCGTGGGTGCGGTCGGAAGCTCCGGGGCGTCCGCCGCCGCGGACGCACCTTTGTTCAACTATGTGCTCCGGCTCGCGGACCTCCCGCTCGTGCTCGGTCAGCGGCTCGGCGAATGGGTGGGACACGCGCCGGCCCTGGAGGAGGATCTCGGCCTGGCGAATGTCGCGCTCGATCTGATCGGTCAAGCGCGGCTGTTGCTGACCTATGCCGGCGAGATCGAGCGGCGCGGGCGCGGCGAGGACGATCTCGCGTTCTTGCGCGACCAGGGCGAATACCTGAACCCGGTGCTGGTCGAGCAGCCGAACGGCGACTTTGGACAGACCATCGTGCGGCAGGTGCTGGTCGACGCGTTCCAGCTCGAGCTCTTCGAGCGCATGACCGCCTCGACCGACGAGCGCCTGGCATCGATCGCGGCCAAGTCGGTGAAGGAGACGCGCTACCACCTGCGCTACAGCGCCGGGTGGCTGGTACGTCTCGGCGACGGCACCGACGAGAGCCATGCGCGGGCTCAGTCCGCGCTCGATGCTTTGTGGCGCTACACGGTGGAGTTGTGCGCGGAGGATGGGCTCGACCGCGAGATGGCGGAGTGCGGCGTCGCCCCCCGCCTCGCGGAGGTCGGGGCCGCGTGGTCCGCGCGCATCGACGTTATTCTCGCGGAGGCGACCCTGAAGCGGCCGCAGGATCGGCCCAACGCCTGGCAGGGCAAACGCGGGCAGCACAGCGAGCACCTGGGATATCTGCTCGCCGAGATGCAGCATTTGCAGCGCGCCCATCCCGGAGCGCGCTGGTGAGGGCCGTCATGGGCACGGCGCCGGGTGTGGACGCGGAGCAGGTGCGAGCCGCCGCTACGCCGCCCCGCGTGGCCGCGGCGTGGCGGGCGCTCGAGAAGGTGGAGGATCCGGAGATTCCGGCCGTGACCCTCGTCGACCTCGGCCTGGTTCGCTCGGTGAAGGTCGAGGCCGACGGCGTGCTGCGCGTGCGGCTGTCGCCCACCTACGTGGGCTGTCCCGCGACCGAGGTGATCCGCGCGCTCGCCGAGAATGCGCTGCGCGATGCCCCGGTGGGCGCTTTCGAGGTGTTGCACGTGCTCTCGCCCGCATGGACCAGCGACTGGATCACCGCCGAAGGGCGGCGGCGGCTCGCTGCCAACGGCATCGTGCCGCCAGACCGGCCCGCGTCTTCGCTGCGGGACGTGGTGCGCTCGAGCCGGCCGATCGCCTGTCCGCGATGCGGGTCGGCCCATACCGAGACGGTGAGCGAGTTCGGCTCGACGCCTTGCAAGGCGCTGCATCGGTGCCGCGCGTGCTTGGAGCCGTTCGAGTATTTCAAGTGCATTTGATGCCCGGGTAGCAGGATATGGTCGCTTTCCATCCGTTGAAGGTCAGGTCGGTGGACCGGGTCGCCGAGGATGCGACGTGCGTGACCGTGGAGATTCCCGCCTCGCTCAAGGACACCTTTGCATTCCATGCCGGCCAGTATGTCTCGGTGCGGCGAATGATCGGTGCGCGCGAGGAGCGGCGCACGTATTCCATCGTCACCCCGCCCGGCGGGCCGTCGTTGAAGCTCGGCATCCGCATGCAGACGGGCGGGCTCATGTCGGGGGAACTGAACGGCAACCTGCGCCCGGGCGACCTGCTCGAGGTCGGGCCGCCGATGGGCCGATTCAGCACCGGCATCGATCCTGCCCGTGCACATGCCTACGTCGCGTTCGCCGCCGGCAGCGGCATCACGCCGGTGCTGTCGCTCGCGACGGACGTGCTCGCGCGTGAGCCGGCGAGCCGCTTCACGCTCATCTACGGCAACCGCAGCATTGCGCGCACCATGTTCCTCGAGGACATCCTCGCGCTCAAGAACCGGTACGTCGACCGGTTCTCGGTGCACTTCGTGATGAGCCGCGAGCCGCAGCAGACCGCGTGGCTCAACGGCCGGATCGATGCGGCCAAGATCGCCGAGCTCGCCGCGCACATGGTCGAGATCGCGGGCGCAGACGAATATCTGATCTGCGGCCCGGGCGACATGGTGGACGCGGCGCGCACGGCGCTCAAGGAGATCAACGGCAACGCCGCGATCCGCTTCGAGCGATTCGCGAGCGGCGTTCCCGGAGCGGCCGGAGCCGTCGCGGCCGGCAGCCGCGCCGAGGCGGCCGAGCTCGGCGCGCGCGCGGCCGATGCCGCACGCGGGTCACCGGGCCATACGAGGGCCGCCGACGAGGCCGTCCTCGCGAACGTCACGGTGGTCATGGACGGCCGGAGCCGCAGCTTTGCCATGTCCAGGAGCGATGCCTCGGTGCTCGACGCCGCGGAGCGCGCCGGTCTCGATCTGCCGTTCTCGTGCCGCTCGGGCATCTGTGCCACATGCCGCGCGCGCATCACCCGGGGCGCGGCGACCATGACCCACAACATCGCCCTGGAGCCGTGGGAGACCGAAGCCGGCTTCGTGCTCTGTTGTCAGGCCCGCCCCACCACCGATACGCTCGAGCTGAGCTACGATCACAAGTAAGGTACGAGCAACCCATGGCCTACGCGACAATCCTGTTCAGCGTCGATGCCGGCATCGCCCGCTTGACGCTGAATCGGCCCGACAAGCTGAACAGCTTCAACACGCAGATGCACGAGGAGGTGCGCGAGGTGCTGGGCGCGCTGCCGGATCACGGTGCGCGGGTGTTGGTGCTCGCCGGGGCGGGGCGCGGATTCTGCGCGGGCCAGGATCTCGGAGACCGGGTGGTGGCGCCCGGAGGCGAGGGCGTCGATCTCGGGCAGTCCATCGAAAAATACTACAAGCCCTTGATCCTCGCGCTGCAGGCGCTGCCGATGCCCGTGGTCGCGGCGGTCAACGGGGTCGCCGCGGGCGCCGGCGCCAACATTGCCCTGGCCTGCGATCTCGTCATAGCCGCGCGGTCGGCGAGCTTCGTGCAGGCCTTCTCCAAGCTCGGCCTGGTGCCCGATTCCGGCGGAACCTGGACCCTGCCCCGGCTGGTCGGCGGCGCGCGCGCCCTCGGGCTCACCTTGCTCGGCGACAAGCTGCCCGCGGAGCAGGCGGCCGCCTGGGGCATGATCTGGCAGTGCGTCGCCGATGCCGACCTCGCCGCCGCCGTGGATACCCTCGCGCGGAATCTTGCCTCGGCGCCCACCCGCGGCCTTGCCGCGACCAGGGCGGCCATCCGTGGAAGCTGGCGGCGCTCGATGACCGAGCAGCTCGATGTGGAGCGCGATCTGCAGCGCGAGCTCGGCCGATCGAGCGACTACGCGGAGGGTGTCGCCGCGTTCACCGAGAAGCGGACACCCCGCTTCACGGGAAGATGATGACGCGCGGGAACAAGGGTAGGCCGGATGCGGCCGGGCCGGCCGATCAGGCCGGCGCGCCGCCGACGCGGGATGCGGCGGAGCAGGGCGGCGCACCGCAGGCGCAGGACGGCGCGGCGCAGCGGGCGCGAGAGATCGTGGACTCGCTGTTCCGGGACGACCGCGCGTCGCGGGCGCTCGGGATCGAGATCCTCGAGGTGGGCCCGGGCCGCGTGCGCATCGCCATGACGGTGCGTCCCGACATGGTGAATGGCTTCGGCATGTGTCACGGCGGCATCGTGTTCGCCTTTGCGGACAGCGCCTTCGCGTTCGCCTGCAATTCGCGCGGCGATCCCATGGTGGCGGCCGGCGCGAGCATCGAATTCCTGGCTCCGACGCCGCTCGGTGCCCGGCTCACGGCCACCGCGACCGAGACGTCGCGCAACGAGCGGCACGGCATCTATGACGTGAGCATCGCGTCGGCCTCGGGCACGGCGATCGCCCACTTTCGTGGACGTTGCGCACGCTACAAACCGGTGAATCCCGGCGGCAGCTCAGGAGCCGGCGCATGAAGCTGCCGAGCTACGTCTGCGGCGCGTGGCACAGCGGCGCAGACGAGGGCGTCGCGATGCGCGATGCGACCTCCGGCGAGATCATCGCCCATGCCTCGTCCGCGGGCATCGATTTCGCCGCCGTGGCGGCGCACGCGCGCCGGTCGGGCGGCACGGCGTTGCGTGCGATGACGTTCCATGAGCGCGCCAATGCCCTGAAGGCCGTGGCGAAACATCTCACCGACATCAAGGCCGAGCTGTACGACCTCTCCTACCGTACCGGGGCGACCAAGAACGACTCGGTGATCGACATCGACGGCGGTATCGGCACCGTGTTCGTGTTCGCGAGCAAGGCGTCGCGCGAGCTGCCGAATTCCAGGGTGTACGTCGATGGCGAGGTCGAGGTGCTGTCCCGCGGCGGCAATTTCGTCGGCCAGCACCTGTATGTCTCGCGCGAAGGCACCGCGGTGCACATCAACGCGTTCAATTTTCCGGTCTGGGGCATGCTGGAGAAGCTCGCGCCGGCCTTGCTCGCGGGACTTCCGGCGATCGTCAAGCCTGCGACGGCGACCGCGTATTTGACCGAGCGGGTCGTGCGCCGCATCGTGGAGGCGAAGCTCCTGCCGGAGGGAGCGCTGCAGCTGGTTTGCGGCAGCCTCGGCGACCTGTTCGACCACCTCGGCTGCCAGGACATCATCTCGTTCACCGGCTCAGCGCACACCGCCGCGCGCCTGCGGGGCCATCCGGCGGTGATCCGGAGCTCCGTCCCGTTCATCGCGGAGACCGATTCGCTCAACTCGAGCGTGCTCGCGCTCGACGCCCGGCCGGGCACGGTGGTGTTCGACCATTACATCAAGGAGGTCGTGCGCGAGATGACGGCGAAGGCCGGGCAGAAGTGCACGGCGATCCGCAAGGCGCTGGTTCCCGACGCCGTGGCCGGCGAAGTGGTGTCCGCGCTGCAGGCGGCGCTCGCAAAGATCGTCGTCGGCGATCCGCGCGCGGAAGGCGTGCGCATGGGGCCGCTGGTCAGCCTCGAGCAGCGCCGCGACGTGCTCGACCGGGTGGCGGAGCTCGCGCGCGAAGCGGACATCGTCTCGGGCGATGTCGACGGGCTCGAGGTGCATGGCGCGGACCGGGCGCGCGGCGCGTTCGTGCCGCCCCTGCTGCTGCTGTCGCGCGACTCCCGCGCGGCGCGCGCCGTGCACGACATCGAGGCGTTCGGCCCCGTGGCGACGGTGCTGCCCTATCGCGATACGGCCGAGGCGATCGAGCTAGCCCGGCGCGGCGAGGGGAGTCTCGCCGCCTCGGTGTTCTCGAACGACGATGCGCTCGGCGCGGAGATCGTGCTCGGGCTCGCCCCCTATCACGGCCGCATCCTGGTGGTGAACGAACGCTGCGCCAAGGAGTCCACGGGACATGGCTCACCCCTGGCGCATCTCATCCACGGCGGACCCGGGCGCGCGGGCGGCGGCGAGGAAATGGGCGGCATCCGCGGAGTCCTGCACTACATGCAGCGCACGGCGGTCCAGGGCTCGCCCGACACGCTCACCGCGGCCAGCGGCCGATGGGTGCGCGGCAGCCGGGTGCGGGATCCGGGAGTGCACCCGTTCCGGATCCCGTTCGCCGACCTGCAGCTTGGCGATACGCTGATGTCGAAGGAGCGCGAGGTCACCGTGGCCGACATCGAGCAGTTCGCGGCCTTGAGCGGCGACAACTTCTACGCGCACATGAGCGAGCGCGAAGCGGCGCGCAACCCGCTCTTCGGCGGGCGCGTGGCACACGGCTACTTCCTGATCTCGGCCGCTGCCGGCCTGTTCGTCGATCCCGACTACGGCCCGGTGCTCGGCAACTACGGCATCGACCAGTTGCGCTTCGTCAAGCCCGTGAAGCCGGGCGATCGCATCAAGGTGCGCCTCACCTGCGCGCGCAAGAGCCTGCGTGCGGAGAAGGGGTGGGGCGAGGTGGCTTGGGACACGGAGATCACCAATCAGAGCGGGGAAACCGTGGCCTCCTATTTCGTGCTCACCATGGTGAGCGTGCACGCGGTGCCGGATTCGGCGGTGGGCGCGTGAGCGGCATGATCGATCTCGAGCGCTATGGCCGGGATTTCCCCAGCCTGCGGTTCCTGGCGCCGGAGCCCGGGATTCTCGAGCTCGTCATGGCCAATGCCGGCAAGCTCAACGCCGCGACCGAGGCCATGCACCGGGATCTCGCGCTGGTATGGCGCTCCATCGACATCGATGACTCGGTGCGGGTCGTCCTGGTGCGCGGGGAGGGCGCGAATTTCTCCTCGGGCGGCGACTTCGCCATGATCGAGCGCATGATCGAGGACGAGGCCACCTTGGTCCGCGTATGGAAGGAAGCCGGAGATCTGGTCTACAACCTGGTGCAGTGCTCGAAGCCCGTGGTCTCGGCGATCCGCGGCAGCGCGGTCGGCGCCGGGCTTGCCGTCGCGCTGCTCGCGGACGTGGCGGTGGCGGCCGCCGATGCACGCTTGCTCGACGGGCACACGCGGCTCGGCGTCGCCGCGGGCGATCACGCCGTCATCATCTGGCCGCTGCTTTGCGGCCTCGCCAAGGCACGCTATCACTTGTTGACCAACAAGCCGGTGTCCGGTGCCGAGGCCGAGCGCATCGGGCTCGTGGCGATCTCGGTACCCGACGGCGAGGTGATCGAGGCGGCCTTCGGCGTCGCGCGCACGCTCGCCGCCGGCAGTCAGACCGCCATTCGCTGGACCAAGCACGCGCTCAACAACTGGCTCAAGGCGGCGGGCCCGAATTTCGACACGTCGCTCGCGCTCGAATTCCTGGGCTTTCGTTTGTCGGACGCGCGCGAGGGTCTCGCCGCCGCGCGCGCCAAGCGGCCGGCGTCGTTCGGCGGCGGAGAGCCGGGCTCGTGACCGCGGAGATGGCCGAGCTCGAGCCGGTGCTGAAATCCTCGCGCGCCGAGCTCGAGGCGCTGCAATTGACGCGGCTGCGCTCGACCGTGCGCCACGCCTACGGGAACAATCCGGGCTACAAGCGCAAGTTCGACGCGCTCGGCGTCTGCCCCGACGACCTGCGCTCGCTGGCCGACCTCGCGGCCTTACCGTTCACCACCAAGGCGGACTTGCGCGAGGCCTATCCCTTCGGATTCTTCGCCGTGCCGAGGGAACAGGTGGCCCGGGTGCACGCCTCGTCCGGCACGACCGGCAAGCCGACCGTGGTCGGCTACACCCAGGGAGACCTCGAGACCTGGGCCGGCCTCGTGGCGCGCTCGATCCGCGCCGCAGGCGGCCGTGCCGGCATGAAGGTTCACGTGGCCTACGGCTATGGGCTGTTCACCGGAGGCCTCGGCGCTCACTACGGCGCGGAGGCCGCCGGCTGCACCGTGATCCCGATGTCAGGCGGTCAGACCGAGAAGCAGGTGCAGCTGATCAGGGACTTCGAGCCCGACATCATCATGGTGACGCCGAGCTACATGCTGGCGATCCTGGACGAGTTTCGGCGCCAGGGCATCGACCCTGCCTCCTCGTCCCTGCGCATCGGCATCTTCGGCGCCGAGCCCTGGGGCGACGGCATGCG
>DATAYZ010000058.1:0-88665 GCA_036272295.1 Steroidobacteraceae bacterium | reverse complement strand
TTTTGCACGTGACGCCGTAGTAGTACCTCTGATCGACATCCCCGAGCGCGGCGGATTCAAGGCGGGCGTAGGGCATGCCGGGACGGTAGCGCCATTGCCCTGTAGATCGCTTGGGGAAATCTCATACAGTGTTCGCCGACTCGCGGTACTGTACGCGACTACCCGATCATCCTGATTCCTTCGACAACGGGTCCCGAAATATATACAGAGAATTTAGTAAATACGCTCTGGTACCGACGGTGGACGATGCGAAGCTCCTCTGCTTCTTCGCCTTGTCGAAGGGAATATCGATCAAGTAGTGACGCTGACTTCCGGTAAGGCCAAATGCAGTGCCCCAAACGGTTGTGGCTTTCCATTTCGCTACATCGAGTCGTGACAGATTGGATTCACCGAAGCCAAACCCAAGCATTACCGCTTGCTCCGAACTGCCGAGAATGTCGCGGGCGCGCACGAATGCTTCTGTCTCAGGTTTGGCTTCGTGCACGATCACGATTCGTGCTGTCGCGATGTCGAGATACCGCGCAAATTGACCTGCATCCGTTGGAGATGGCCCAAAAGGCACCGGCGTCTTGCTGCCGGAGGACGGCAGCTCGCCGAGGTCGCCATGCAAATGCAGGAACGGGATAGCAGCAATCGCCGTTGCACACTCAAGTTCGCTTATCCCGTAGTGTGCGGAGAGTGCGCCGAGAATCCGGTGCTTCAAGGCTCTATCGTAGTTATAGGTAATGAACGAAATTGGGTTCTTCGCAAAGTCTCGGATCGATGAAGTGTTTCTCACCAGTTCCCCAAAGAAAACCGTCAGCCAGTCCTCCTCCGGTTCTGGGAAGTGAGTAATTGAGCTGTTCTCGTGTTCGAGCAATAGCGCCGCCAAAAGTCGCTTGCCGACTTCAGCGAGATCCGGACGGAGCTCGAGCAATGCATCGAGGGATGAATCGTGAGTCTTCTTGAGTGCCCCTTCAAGCTCCCGCGCAGGGCCTTCGAGTTCAGGGCGCTGAATCTTTTTGAGAATATCGGGTATTGACAAGACACGGGCCTGTTTCAGCAGGCCCTCTCCCGAAGGAAATCTGTAGGGAATGCTCGTGCCAGCACCGAGCACAAAGGCGGTACATCGATTAATCATTAGCCTGAGAGCAACACGCCCCACAAGGGGACAAGGAGTAGCATGATACGCATGGAAGAAAATCCTTCTAGGAATGACCACGCATCTTCAAAATTAGGGTAATGATCGCGAGTGCTGCGGCAATCATTGCCGACATTCCCTTGACTAGGGCCGGATTGTCCCTGAACCAATGATTGAGGCGCTGCATTCGGCCAGGAGTCTTGATCGCACGTAGCTCGGCATCGATCCGCTTGTCGATGAATTGCCGCATGCGTGCCAACTCATTTTCGGTTCGCCGAAGCGGTACAACATCGAGGCTGCCGTGCGAGCGCAGGCGTTGGTCAATGGTCGCCATGCGCTCGAACGTTCTACAGCAGAGGCTGTGCAGTTGGCCCTGAGCCTCCAGAAGCGGTTGGCGCAGCGGGACGTTTCGATCGGCTGCCGCTCTCATGCTCAAATCTATTGCTCGATAGGAGATGTCCTCTAAGAACGGTTCGATATAGCCATTCCAGAACACATGCACCGGGCTCCCGTAGAAGCGGATCCCGCTATACGAGATTGGCTCGCCACGGAAATTGCCCACTCTAAACTGGCCAGCATGGAAGAAAGCCCACGGTGTAATCTGTGCAGCATCGAGCCTTGCAAACTCGTCCCTTACGAATGTTTCAATGATCGGATAAACGGGACTTGGGCCAGACATGGCTCAGGCGTATCCCTTAGACCGAAGATGCAACCGGACCATATCAGGGCGGGGCGGCGAATGATGCAACATTTCTTGGCAATCGGAATTGCTCAACCCGATGACTCCTGCGACACCTGCTGGCGGTCATGGCTCAACTCCAGACCCCGACCAGATATCGGCTATTGCTGGCATGGCCGTGTCGCTTGGCGAATCCGCCCAAGTGGCGAATTCCTCGCGGTGGACGGGATAACCCGCGAGAAGCATCTCGCGATGGTGCGAGAGTGGCGCAAAAGGAAGCCGGACGCGCTTTATGGTTAGTTGTCGTCAGCGCCATTATGATTGTTGAGGCAATCCGTCGGTGGTAGATCGAGTGGGATCGGCGTATAAAACCGACAAATCTCGGTCCAATGCTCCACGTGAAAAATGTCCTTGTAAGTAACGCGACCGTAGAGGACAAAGTAGGTTTTGCCCGCTATAACATCCCTCATCTCGGCGCTTGTGAGCTTCGGGGCTTCCTTTCCGTCGGCGGCCAGCCAAACGGCATTGAGCGGGTTGGGGCCCGGGCCCGGGAAGATAATACCTGACGTGGAGATAGCAATCCCGCCATCGTCTCCTGGCCTAAGAGTCGGATAGCTTCCGACCTTCACGCTCTCAACAAGCATCTTAATGGCCACGTCTCTTGCTGGCGTTTTCCCCGAATTGTCGATTTCGAAGGTGGCCTTCACCGGAGAATCTATTTGTATTGTCAGGGCGCCCGTAACTCTAATCTCGAGCCATGCGCGACGATCTCTCAGATAGCTTTCCCGTGCATCGTTGATCGAATGCTGCGTAAGTATTGCTTGGACTGTGCCAGCCGCTGCGGTGGCGACTAATGCGACGAGCACCCATAGCTCTCGACGGGCGCTGCTTTTTTCGGTTCGCTCACGGCGGTCGCGTTCTGCGCGCAGCTCAGTAGCAATCGACTCGATTACCGCGACTGCCTTCTCTGACTCAATGCTCTCAACGTCGGGTTGTTCGCGCGCGCTTTTCAAAATGCGACGGAGCCATGACATTAGAGTTCCCTTCTAGCTTCGATTGGAAATATTGATCGCCCCGCGAGGAGGCAGTCAGCTTAGTAGGCCCGAGTTCTCATGCGATGCCTCGCAACGCTCGGCCGAAACAGGACCTCCGTGGACACTCATACTAGCGAAGTCGCCAAGCGGCATTGCGAATGAGGGTGATCTTACTCAGGGCTCATCTCGGAACGCGTGTTGTCGACTACCAAACGCAGACGCGGATGCGGCCTCGATAGCACCGGGTTCGCCACGGCAGCCCTACAACTGTCGATTTGGTCTCTCATCCAGTGCGGCGCTGTGGGATGTGCGCATGCCTGGCGCCACGCCTGACTCTCCTCGTTGATGCGTGCGAGAGTCACGCCCGGCAGTTTGAGTGTACGCATTGCCTCAGGAAAAATGTTACCGGGCCCGGTCGTTGCCTCACCGGAGATGTTACCGTCGGCTCGGCGTGTGAGCATGTCGCCCTCACCATTTTGGAGGCGGTATGCACGTCAAAATGACGCACACGGCGCGGGCGGAACTGGCCAACGCTATTCGCCGGCGGTATCGGTCGGCGACGGGCAAAGAAAAGCACAAGATACTGGACGAGTTCATCGCAACAACGGGCTATCACGAGAAGTCGGCGATTCGGGTGCTGAACGGCGAACCAACCGCGAAGGCGCCGCAGACACGCAATCGCCCTTCGCTCTATGACGAAGCCGCCCGCGCCACGCTGGTCGTGCTTTGGGAGGCTTCCGACCGAGTTTGTGGCAAGAGGCTGAAAGCCTTGCTGCCGATCTTGCTGCCCGCCTTGGAACGTCACGGCCATCTGAAGCCGGACGCCACGATCCGCGTGAAGATCCTTGCGATGAGTGCGGCAACGATTGACAGGCTATTGCGTGTCCCGCGCACCGCGACGCGCTCGAAGAAAGCTCGCCGTGTGGTGCCGGAGCCGCGCCGGCGCGTGCCGTTGCGAACCTTCGCTGATTGGGATGAGCCGCTTCCGGGTAGCATGGAGATGGACACTGTCGCGCATTGTGGGGAGGTCAACCGCGGCAGCTACATCAACAGCCTGGTCCTGACCGATATTGGGAGCGGGTGGACGGAAGCTGCGCCCCTTGTGGTGCGCGAAAGTACTCTGGTGGTTGAGACGCTCGAGCGCATCCGTCTCGGATTGCCTTTTGCCCTTCGGGCGCTGGATGTCGACAACGGCAGCGAATTTGTGAACGATAAATTGATCGGATACTGCTTAAGCCACGGGATCGAGCTCACGCGATCGCGGCCATATCGCAAGAATGACCAAGCCTGGATCGAGCAGAAGAACGGGGCTGTGGTGCGCAAGCTTCTTGGATACCGGCGCTTTGAGGGAATAGGGGCTGCGAAGGCGATCACGCGCCTGTATGGCGCCTCGCGGCTGTTCGTGAACTTCTTCCAGCCCTCGTTTAAGCTGGCTTCGAAGCATCGTGACGGCGCGCAGGTCTCAAGGCGCTACCACCCGCCACTGACGCCCTGCGAACGGCTGTTGCAGACGCAGAGCATCCCGGATCGGGCGAAGTCTAAGCTGCGAGAGGTCGCCGGCGCTCTTGATCCGTTGAAGCTTCTGGAGGAGATGCGGGCGGTGCAGGCACACCTCACCGCACTCGCCGATGGCGAGATACCTCCCGTCCCTACGCCCGAGGCGCCCGATCTTGCCGCGTTCATGGCCAGCCTCTCGAGCGCATGGCGAACCGGCGAGGTCCGGCCAACCTTCTCGGTCGCGGCAAAGCCTCGCTACCTGCGCAGCCTGCAAAGGGTGGCCCGAGTGGATGTGGCACCTGCTTGCGCGCCGGCCAATACGATGGACTCGCCACCGCTCGCTTCGTCAGCTCCGTCTACTTTGCCGACCGCTAAAGCGCCAGAGCGCCCGCAACTGATCTATGCCGGGACTGGCAACGGAAGCTTCCGCACCCTCAAGGCCGCGTGGCCCATCGTTTGTCGGCGTCTCGAAGGGTGTCCAAACATCAACGCCTCTCAGCTCTTCGAGGAGCTGTGCGTGCAGTTCCCCGGTCGCTTTAATCCCAACCAGCGGAAAACGCTGTCCAAACGCGTGAGAGTCTGGCGTCAGGATGCGCGTGCCCGCGGCGTAGTGATGGCGCAACCTCAGCCACAAGCCTCGTGGCGTCCGTCCCGATCCCTTTAAGGCGCACTGGGCTGAGATACTTCAATGCTTGGAGGCGAGCCCCGATCAAACAGCGCTGGAACTTCTTCTTGAGTTCCGGGCGCGATACCCTGACCGATACACTCTCCGGCAACTATCGACGATGCAGCGACGACTGCAGGTTTGGCGCCGCAAAGCTGTGAAGAGGTTGATCTGCGACAGCCAGGGACTGACTCAAGATGTCGCGGCAGAGCAATGGTGAAGGCGACGCGTCTCCGCCAAAGCGGCGTGGGTAACATCGCTCGTGAGGCATCCGGTAACAAAATTACGTGAGGCAATACGGACAGCGGTCGGGGATATCTTCCAAAAGCGCATGCGCGAGGCAGGACTCCCGGACTGCGCTAAGCATGTCTACCGTCTTCGCCACACGTTCGCGATGCGACTACTCGCCCGTGGTGTGGGCATGAAGGCGATAGGAGACGTCCTCGGCCATCACAGCTTCTACGGCACGAGCGCCTACCTGCGACTCGACGTCGCCATGCTGCGCGGTGTCGCTCTCTCCGTGCCCAGCCGGACCGGAGGATGCCGTGAGTAATACACCGCCATTGCAACGATTCGATGCTGCTGTGGAAGCGTTCATCTCCAGCCGGAGAGCACTCGGGCGCGCTATCCGGCTCGACGAGTATGTGCTGCGCCGCTTGCGATCCTATCTGGCCCGCGCCAAGTATCCGGACCTGGATGCAGCGAGTTTCGCCCGCTGGCGTCGCCTCCTCCGGCACTGTGCCCATAACACCCAGATTGACTGGGCGATGATGGTCTATCGGTTCTGCCGGTATCGGCGGCGACGCGAGTGCCGATGCTTCCTGCCTCAGCGCTGGACACTTGGTCGGCACCGGCCGTATCCGTTACCGACGCCGATCTACGCTGACCAAGTCCGACGGCTCCTGGATTTCGTCGCGAGCAGCCCCGCGATCGCCGGTCGCCCCCTCGCGCATTTCGCCCATCGTCTTGCGATCGTGCTGTTGTATACAGCGGGCCTTCGTCGTGGCGAGGCAGCCCGACTGCGGATGGAGGATGTTGATGGCGAGACGGGCGTGGTACGGGTCTGCGCGTCGAAGTTTCACAAATCCCGGTGGGTACCCCTCTCTTCAAGCGCCACCCGTGAGTTGCGCGCGTACCTGCGCGCGAGGGCAGCGATTATTCCTCGGGAAGCGCACAACTCGATGTTGCTTTGCAGCCGCGCCTCGCGGGGTTATAGCATGGAGGGCTTGAGTAGCGCCGTGCGCGGTGCGATGAGTCGGTCCGGTATTTGGGCGAACGCCACGCCCGTTCCACGCGTGCATGATTTCCGTCACGCCTTTGCCGTGGCGGCGCTGCGCCGGTGGTACGAGGAAGGACGCGACGTGCAGTCCGAGCTGCCCAAGCTCGCGATGTACATGGGTCACGTGTCGATCGCCTCAACGACCTACTACTTACGCTTCATGCCAGCCGTGGTGAACCTCGCGAGCGAGCGCTTCGCCAGCGAGTGCGGCACCCTGATCGAGGGAGAGTTCTCATGAGACGCACAACCCCCACTGCCTTGGGCCGAGATTTAGTCACATTCTTCGAGGACTTCCTCCCCGCGCAGCGGGGCTTGAGCTCCCATACGATCCGCAGCTATCGCGATGGGCTGCTGCTGCTCCTGCGTTTCACCGCGCGGGAACTGCGCCGTACAGTGGACCGCCTCGATATACCGGATCTCACCGTCGACCGTATCACTCGGTTTCTCGCTACCCTCGAAGTTGAGCGTCGCAACGGCATCGCCACCCGTAATGCGCGGCTCGGAGCGATCCACGTCTTTGCGCGCTACCTCGCCGGCCAGCGACCGGAGTACCTCGGGATCCTGCAGCGGATCATCAGCATGCCCTTCAAGCGCGGCGCCATCGAGGTGCCGATTGAGTATCTTGATCGTATCGAACTCGACGCCTTGCTCAAGAGCATCGATCGGTGCACGGACCTCGGCCGGCGCGACTATGCGCTTTTCGCGTTCATGTTCAACACCGGCGCTCGGGTCCAGGAAGTGCTAGATATGCGGATTGCCGATGTGCGTCTCGAGGCGCCTCCGCAAGTGCGATTGCTCGGCAAGGGTCATAAGGAACGGGTCTGCCCACTATGGCCTGCAACTGCAGCGCTCCTGCGCGACTTGATTGCCAAGCGCGGCGCTCTTCGTGGCGAAGCGGACTCGCCGCTTGTCTTCACGAACGCACGCGGGCACGCATTGACGCGCTACGGTGTGCGGTATCTCCTGCGCCGGTACGTACAAAAGGCCGCGCGAGTGGCACCTTCGCTCAAAAGCAAAAAGCTCCACCCTCATTCGATCCGGCACAGCACGGCCGTAGCACTGCTCAAAGCCGGCGTCGATTTCGCGACCATCAGCCAATGGCTCGGTCACGCCGGCCTTAACACTACCATGCGTTACGCTCGTGCCGATCTGGATCTGAAGCGACGGGCTCTCGCGCAGGTGTTTCCCGATGCGGTGACCCCGCCGCCGGGTGGTCGACTCTTGCTCGATGGCGCGGACCTCGTCGGATGGTTGCGGCGCTTATGATATCTGCAGCCCCCCTGAACCCCCGAGGCACAAGTATCTGGCCGCCTGCTCGAGCCGGCCCGGGTAGGCATGTTCGCGGCACGCCATTCAAGCTTGGATTTGCGGTAAATTAGACACATATGAGCATCCTCTTCAGGGATAGAAGATCGACGAAAGGCAGCGCCGTGGTTGTGATGGCGGCCATTACAGCATGCGTCACGTCCAGCAACGTTGCCGCCAAACATGCGGTCCAAGAGTTCGTTCGCGAGCAACACATCGTCATGGTTCATGGTGTGGAGGAGCAGTGGCAGCTCGTCTGGACAGGGAAGCCTTCGAGGGTGTGTGGACCCCAGGAGGTGTACATGGCCGTTACCTGTCCCTGCTATGGCTTCGCGTATGGTGAGTACGGCAAGCTATCGCTCGTCAGAAAGCTTGGTGGCCGTGAAGTTGAGCGAATGGATCTTCGACCGTTATTCGGTCACTTTGATTATCCAGAAGCACAGATGGTCGAGGGAACGGCGTACGTGCAACGCTGGCCAACTCAGAGCGACGACCTGGCGCGAGAAGAGCACGGCGATTCCAAACTTGTGTCAGAGATTTTGCATCGCCAACCGACTTCCATCATGCATTTCGAGGACTACGATCAAGACGGCAACGCGACGGAGTTCTTACTGCAGGTGGGGGTACTGCCTTGCGGGAAGCAGCAGTTCGCGGCCATTGGCGTGTCGGCTAAGAACGATCACCTTCATGCAGTGACCTCCGTCGCCAAAACAAATCAGCCGCTGCTAATGCCTAATCAAGCTTGGGATGCTCTTCTCAAGGGTGGTCCAGATACTCGCTCCGTGCTCGTTTGGCAATGCGGCGACCATGGCAGCGAGGTCCGCAGTGAACTCGTCGTTAACGCCAAGAACGGAGACATTCAGGTTACAGCACGAGACTTTAGCTGCCCAATCGACGGGTCGAAAGCAAAGCTTGTTAGCGAGCACGCCAACTGAAGAATCACATCACGAGGGGCGCATCGCGATTCTCAGTCAATACCAATAACTTATGTGGAGTTAGATCCCGAAAAATGTCGTTGCCGATGCTCAGGAAGCGACACTACTCCACATATTAGATAAGTCCACGTTCTGCAAAAAATGGTGAGCTCAACATTCCTGGCGGAACGTGGACTCATCTAATATGAGGAGTCATATCGCTGCGCGCCCGCGCCTCTGCCTCGGCGCGTTGAAGTCCGTTTCTAGTGAAATCTTAAAGCCGGACGAGCTCGTCGCCAAGGCTCGCGAATTCGCGATCGAAGGTTCCGACGGGAAGGTGCCCTGCTTTCCGCGCGGCCTCGAGAATGAGGCAATCCGAAAATTCGACACCCGGTCGCTTGCGAAAATGCGCGAGCGCCGCCGTCGCCACGTCGGCGTCTTGCACGACGATCTCCGCGTGGTACAGCAATCGCTCGATGGCGTTCGCAATGGCGTCGCGCGAGAGCTCGTAGACCGAGCTCAGGACCCAGACGGTCTCGACGAGGACCAGCAGGGAGATCCACGCGCCGGCCGCGACGAAACCGTCGGCGGCGGCGGCCTGTTTCGGCTCGTCGCGAATCAGCAGGCGTACGAGAACATTGGTATCAATCCCGCGCATGGCGACTGCGCGTATAACGGCGGATGCCCTCCTTCACGCCGACCGCTTTCCGACCCTCCAGAGCCCCGTTCGGGAACAACCCGCGATGGATATCCAGTGAGGAGTACCGAGCGGCCCGCCGCACGATGATGTGGTCGCCATCGACGTCCCAGACGAGGGTCGAGCCGGGACCCACACCCAGCCTCTTGCGGATCTCGGCCGGTATGGACACCTGCCCCTGAGCAGTGATCTTGGATTCCGCCAGCGCCATCCCCATATATTACTCCGGTAATGAAACTCTTGCATCTTCTGCCGGGACCACTGCGCAGGAGCCAGGCCCATGGCCCAGTGGAACGCGTTGGGCCAAGTTCGGCAATACGTGAATCTCTCTGATTTTCATAGTTATTTGTCGGGTTTGGGCCGCCCAGCGCAACACAGCGCCGTCCGGTCCGCCGCGTTTCTTGCCGGCCCCTGCCTTCCCTGGTATAAAGCTCGGCTCGTTCCAAGGCCGGTCTCGGGCCGCCCTGGGTTGCTCGGTTCAGCAGGATTCAAACGCCATGTCGCGAGTCTGTCAGGTCACCGGTAAGGGCCCCAAGACGGGGAATACGGTATCGCATGCGAACAATCGCAAGCGGCGCCGCTTCCTGCCGAATTTGCACACCCATCGGTTCTGGTCGGAGGCCGAGAGGCGCTACGTCTCCCTGCGCGTCTCGACCCGCGGGCTGCGTACCATCGAGAAGCGCGGCGTCGATGTGGTGGTCGCGGAGCTCCGCGCCCAGGGCGTCAAGATCTGAGGAATTGATTATGCGCGACAAGATCAAATTGGTTTCCTCGGCCGGCACCGGCCATTACTACACCACCACCAAGAACAAGCGCCTGCATCCGGACAAGCTGGAGACCAAGAAATTCGATCCGGTGGTGCGCAAGCACGTCGCCTACAAAGAGGCGAAGATCAAGTAAGCCCGCTCGCCGCCCGCACGAGCGGCGATGACGGTAGGCGAGACGTCACACGCGCCGAGCGCGCCGCGTGAAAACCCGAATCCCCCGAGGCGGCTACGCCCGAGCTTCCTGAAGTAGAGACCACTCGACGCGGCATCGCACCGGCGCTCGAGGGTCACCGCGTCTTGGGCTTCGTCGCACGAGAGCGCCGCCTGCGCTGGCCGATCGCAGCGGGCCTCGCTGCGGTGCTGCGGGGTCGCGAGATTCGGAGCGTGCAGCGGCGCGCCAAGTACATCCTGATCCGATTCGAGCACGGCTCCCTGATCTTGCATCTCGGCATGTCGGGCAGCCTGCGCCTGGTGAGGCCCGGCATCGCCCACCGCACGCATGACCACTGGGACATGGCGCTGGACTCGGGGTGGGTGCTGCGCTTTCACGATCCGCGCCGCTTCGGAAGCCTCCTCTGGACGGAGGAACATCCCGGCGCCCACCCTCTGCTCGCCAAGCTCGCACCCGAGCCGCTGACGGCCGACTTCGACGGGGACTACCTCTTCCGCGCGACGCGCAAGCGCAAGGTGGCGATCAAGCAGCTGATCATGAACTCGCAGCTCGTCGTCGGCGTCGGCAACATCTACGCGAGCGAGGCGCTGTTCCGCGCCCGGATCGCGCCGCGCCGCGCGGCGGGCCGCATCTCGCGCAAGGAGGCCGCCGCGCTCGTCCGCGCGATCAAGAGCGTGCTCACCGCCGCGATCAAGATCGGCGGCACCACCCTGCGCGACTACGTCGACGCGAGCGGCGAGCCCGGATATTTCCGCCAGAAGCTGTTCGTTTACGAGCGCGACGGGATGGCGTGCCGGGTGTGCAAGTCGGTGATCAGGCAGCTCAGTCAGGGACAGCGATCGACCTATTGGTGCAAGACCTGTCAGCGCTGACCGCGTCGCCGCCTGACGTATCAGTAGACGAGCCCGACGCCCTCGCCGCGCGGGTCCGACGCGGCCTCCACCTTGCCGCTGGCAAAATCCCAGGTGATCACCTGCATGTTGCCCCACTGCCGGCTCGATGCCTTGAGCGGATGCCCCATGGCCTCGAGCTTCTTGATCTCCTCGTCGGTGAAAGCGCCCTGCTCGTAGTCCACCACGTCCGGAAGATACTGATGGTGGTAGTGCGGGTACTTCACGATGTCCGCTGCGCTCATGCCGTCGAGGTAGTTCAGGGTGCCGAGCAGCACCATGCTGATGATGAAGCTGCCGCCCGGCGAGCCGATGATCATCAAGCCCTTCGGCGTCTCGACGAAGGTCGGCGTCATGCTCGACAGGCTCCGCTTGTTCGCCTGGATGGAATTCGCCGTGGCGCCGATCAGGCCGAACTCGTTCGGATGTCCGGGCTTGGTCGAGAAGTCATCCATGGTGTTGTTGAGCAGCACGCCCGTGTGCGGCGGCACGTAGCCGTTGCCGAAGAAGAGGTTCACCGAGATCGTCGCGGCGACCCGGTTGCCCTCGGCGTCGAGCACCGAGAAGTGCGTGGTCTGCATGCCGACCGGCTCCGACTCGATGCCGGGCAGCATGCTCGAGGGCATGGCCTTGTCGACGCGGATGCTGGTGCGCTGGCCGGCCGCATAATCCAAGCTCGAGAGCTGTCGGAGCGGCATCTTGATGAAATCGGGGTCGCCCAGGTAGATCGCGCGGTCCCGGTACGCGCGGCGCATGGCCTCGATCACCAGGTGCTTGTCCACGGCCGAGTCCCAGCGCTTGAGGTCGTATCCGGAGAGAATGTTGAGCGCATCGATGAGCGCGATTCCACCCGAGGACGGCGGCGAGGCCGAAACGATGCGCGCCCCATGGTACTCGCCATACAGCGGCTTGCGCTCGACCACCCGGTAATCGGCGAGGTCCTTCGAGGTCCAGATGCCGCCGTCCGCCTTCACGCCCGCGACCAGGTCGGCCGCGACGCGGCCGGTGTAGAAGCCCTTCGCCCCCTGCTTAGCGATCGCCTCCAGGGTGTTGGCCAGCTCGGGCTGCTTGATGATCGTCCCGAGAGCCGGAGCGTCGCCCTCGGGCGTCAGGAACGCCCTGGCCGCGTCCGGAGAGCGCGCGAGCACGGCACGCTTGTAGCGAATGCCGCCTTGCAGCCGCGCGTACAACGGGAAGCCTTCGCGCGCCAGCCGGATGGCGGGCTGCAGCGAGCGGGCCAGCGGCAGCCTGCCGTACTTCACCGCGAGATGCTCGAACGCCGCAGGCTCGCCGGGAATTGCCGCCGACAGGGCACCCGAGATCGACGCATCCTCGATCGCGTTGCCCGCCTTGTCCAGATACATGTCGCGCGAGGCCGCGCCAGGCGCCTTCTCGCGCGCATCCACCATGGCCTCGTAGCCGTCGGACTGCCGGTGCAGCAGGTAAAATCCGCCGCCGCCGAGGCCGGAGCTCGAAGGCTCCACCACCGCAAGCGCCGCGGACACGGCGACCGCCGCGTCGAAGGCATTGCCGCCCGCGGCGAAGATCTCCTGCCCGGCCTGGCTCGCAAGCGGGTACGCGCTCGCGATCGCCGCCTTATGGGCTGAGGCCGCGCGCTGAGCCTTCGCACCGGCCGGAGCCGCTTCGGCAGCAGGCGCCGCGGAAGCGCCCCGCGCAGGCGCGGCCCGCGCGTCGTCGGCGCGCACGGCGGGCGCCCATGACAGCATCCCGGGCGCGCACGCCAGTGCGATCGCGCAGAAGACCGCGCGCAGACCCGCGGCTCCGGGCTTCATGGGCTCGCTCAAGGCTTTCGGTGCCGCTTCAATTCGGCCTCGACGATGGGGTGCACGAACTCGGACACGTTGCCGCCGAGCACGGCGATCTCGCGCACGAGGGTCGATGAGATGAACGTGTAGTGCTCCTGCGGGGTCATGAAGACCGACTCGATGTCCGGATTCAAATGCCGGCTCATGTTCGCGAGCTGGAACTCGAACTCGAAGTCGGATATGGCCCGCAGGCCGCGCACGATCACCGCAAGCCCGTGCTGACGGGCGAAGTCGACGGTGAGACCGGCATACCCCATCACCTCGACGTTGGGCACGTCGATGAGCACCTGCCGGGCCATGTCCACCCGCTCCTCGAGCGTGAACATCGGTGCCTTGTTGGGATTCGCCGCAATCGCGACCACGACGCGATCGAAGATGCTGGCCGCCCGACGTACCAGGTCGTGATGGCCATTCGTGATCGGATCGAAGGTGCCGGGATAGACGGCCGTTCTCTTGTGCATTCGCTCAAACCCGCGCGTTGACGCGCGCCAGATGATAACCCACCTCGCCCGCCGACTTCGATTTCAACAGCTCCCAGCGGGCCGGCAGCGCGGGAGCACCGGTCTTGCGCTCGCTCTCGAGGTACACCAGCGAGCCGGGCGCCACCCAGCCGGCGCAGTCCAGCAAGGGGACATATTCCGCGAGGGCGTTCGTCCCGAACGGCGGGTCCAGGAATATGAGGTTGAATGCACTTGCCGCGGTCTTGAGGTAGCGGCCCGCTCCCATCTCGACCACCCGGCCGCGCCCCCGGGCATCGAGCCGTAGGAGCGCTTGCTCGACAGCCCGCGCCGCGGCCATGGACTGCTCGACGAATACCGCCTCGGCGGCGCCGCGCGACAGCGCCTCGAGGCCGAGAGCACCCGAGCCCGCGAACAGATCCAGGCAGCGGGTGCCGACCACCTCGTGCTGCAGCCAGTTGAACAGCGTTTCCCGCACCCGGTCGGGCGTCGGGCGAAGCCCGGGCACTTCCGGGAATTGCACGCGGCGGCCGCGCCATCCGCCGCCGATGATGCGCACCGAATTGCGGGCGCCGGCGAGCTTCGATTCCGTCTTGCGCGTGGTCACTCCCGGTATCATACCTTTCCATGGCGAACGAATCCGAAACACCCCGGCGCGGATTTTTCCAGCGGCTGCGCGCGAAGCTGAACGTGGGTCCCGCGTGGCTCACCCAGGACATCGCGGAGCTCCTGCCCGGACGCAAGATCGACGCGGACATCCTCGACGATCTCGAGATGCGCCTGATCACCGCGGACGTCGGCACCGAGGCCACCCGCAGGATCCTCGACGAGCTGCGAAAAAAGGTCGCGCGCAAGGAGCTCTCCGACGTGGACGCGCTGCTGAAGGCGCTCTCCGGCAGCATGCTCGCGATATTGCAGCCCGTGGAGATCCCGCTGCAGGTCGATCGCGCGATGCGGCCGTACGTGATCCTCGTGATCGGCATCAATGGCGCCGGCAAGACCACCAGCATCGGCAAGCTGGCTCACCGCCTGCTCGGGGAGGGAAAATCCGTGCTGCTCGCCGCGGGGGACACGTTCCGCGCTGCGGCCCGCGAGCAGCTCGAGGTCTGGGCCGCTCGCAACAAGGTGCCCATCGTCGCGCAGCAGGCGGGCGCGGAGCCGGCCGCCGTGATCTTCGATGCGATGCAGGCCGCGCGTGCGCGCAACGTCGACGTGCTGATCGCGGATACCGCGGGGCGGCTTCATACCCAGACTCATCTCATGGACGAGCTCAAGAAGGTGAAGCGCGTGCTCGCCCGCCTCGACCCCGCCGCGCCGCACGAGATCCTGCTCGTGCTCGACGGGACCATCGGCCAGAACGCCGTCGCCCAGGCCGAGGAGTTCAACAAGGGTCTCGGCGTCACCGGCCTCGTCGTGACCAAGCTCGACGGCACCGCGAAGGGCGGCGTCGTGCTCGCGATCGCCGAGAAGCTCAGGATTCCGATCCGCTTCATCGGCGTCGGCGAGCAGAGCGAGGACTTTGGCGTATTCAATGCGGCGGATTTCGTCGGGGCGCTGCTCAAGACGGGCGACGCCGCGTGACTTCGCCGCCGGGGCCGCATCCCATGATCCATTTCGATCAGGTGTACAAGCGCTACCCCAACGGCCGCGACGCGCTGGCCGGCGTCTCGTTCAAGATCGAGCGCGGCGAGATGGTGTTCCTCACCGGCCACTCGGGCGCCGGCAAGAGCAGCATCCTGAAGCTCGTCGCGCTGATCGAGCGCCCGACGCGCGGGCACGTGCTCGTACACGGACAGAGCACCGGCGCCCTGGGGGCGCGCTCGATCCCGGCATTTCGCCGCAAGCTCGGCGTCGTGTTCCAGGACCACAAGCTGCTCAACGACCGGCCGGTCTCCGACAACGTGGCGCTGCCCCTCATCATCACGGGCCTGCCGCGCCGCGAGGTCGACAAGCGCATGCGCGCGGCGCTCGATCAGGTGGGACTTCTCGGCAAGGAGAAGCTCAAGCCGCTCGAGCTCTCCACGGGCGAGCAGCAGCGCGTCGGCATCGCGCGTGCCATCGTCGCGAAGCCCGACCTGCTGATCGCCGACGAGCCCACCGGAAACCTGGATCCCGATCTCGCGCTCGAGATCATGAAGCTGTTCAAGCGCTTCAACGAGGTCGGCGTCACGGTGGTGATCGCAAGCCATGACGTCCACCTCATCGAGCATGTCGGCGCACGCCGCATCGTGCTGGCGGACGGGCGGGTGGTGGCATGAGCCGGGGACTGGACGGCACGCGCGACCGCCGGACGCGTGCGCGGCATGAGCCGGCGCCGGTGCGCGCGTCATGAGCCTGGGTGCCTATTTATCGCGGCACGCGCAGGTATTCGTGGGCTCCCTGGGGCGCATCGTGCGCCAGCCCTTCGCGACGTTCATGACCATGGGCGTGATCGCGGTCGCTCTCGCGCTGCCGTTGCTCCTCTACCTGCTTCTCACCAACGTGCGCGCCGCCACCGGGAGCTGGAACGAAGCCTTCGACCTGTCGGTCTACATGGCCAAGGGCGCTCCCGCCGGCCGCACCGCGTCGGTCGCCAAGCAGCTCGAGCTGCGCGGCGACGTGGCATCCGTGCGCACCGTGACGGCAGATCAGGCCATGGCGGAGTTCCGCAAGACATCGGGATTCGGGCAGGCGCTCGATGCGCTCACCGACAACCCGCTGCCGGATACCCTCGTGGTCACCCCGGCGCTGGGCGCGAGCACGCCGGACGGGACGGAAGCGCTGCGGCGCGCGATCACCGCCATCCCGGATGTCCAGAGCGTGCAGCTCGATACCGACTGGGTGAAGCGCTTGCATGCCCTGCTCGATCTCCTGCGCCGGGTGTTGCTCCTGACCGCGGGCATCCTCGGCATCGGCGTGGTCCTGATCGTCGGCAATACGATCCGGCTCGACATCCTGAACCGTCGCGCAGAGATCGAGGTCATGAAGCTCGTGGGCGCGACCGACCGATTCGCGCGCCGGCCGTTTCTCTACAGCGGGGTCTGGTACGGCCTCGGGGGCGGGCTCCTTGCGCTCGGGCTGGTCGGGGCGGCCGCCCTCAGTCTCGCCCAACCGGTCGATGCCCTCGCCCGACTGTACGGAAGCCCCTTCCAACTGGGGCAGCTGCCGTGGAGCACCGATGGTGCGGTGCTGCTCGCTGCCGTGGCCCTGGCGTGGCTGGGATCCTGGCTTGCCGCGACGCGGCACATCCGGGGTATAGAACCCAATTAAATCAAGCACATCAGCGGCTTGCGAAAAATGTGAACTATCGGTAACATTAGCACTCAAAGTATGCGAGTGCTATGATTTTTGACCGAGATTGGAGGTTCCAATGAGTACTGCTTTAGTCGCCAAGCAAGCCGGCAGTTTGGTGTTCGCAGGGCCGGTGGGGAGCCTGGACTCTTATATAGACCGCGTTTCCCAGATTCCGGTTCTATCGAAAGAAGATGAGATTCAGCTGGCCGAGCGTTTCCGGGGCGAAGGCGATCTCGACGCCGCCCGGCAGCTGGTGCTGTCGCACCTGCGATTCGTGGTGCACATCGCCCGCGGCTACCTCGGCTATGGCCTGCCCATGGGCGACCTCGTGCAAGAGGGCAATGTGGGCCTGATGAAGGCGGTCAAGCGCTTCGACCCGACCGTCGGCGTTCGCCTCGTGTCCTTCGCCGTGCATTGGATACGGGCCGAGATCCACGAGTACGTGCTGCGCAACTGGCGCCTCGTCAAGGTTGCGACCACGAAGTCGCAGCGCAAGCTGTTCTTCAATCTGCGCAAGATGAAGAAGAACCTGGCGTGGCTGACCGAGGCCGAGACGGCCGCGGTCGCGAAGGACCTTGGTGTCGACGTGCGCGACGTGCGCGAGATGGAGCAACGGCTATCCGCCAGAGACATGTCCTTCGATCCGGCGCCGGAGAGCGATGACGAGGAGACCTATTCTCCGGCCATGTACCTTCCGGCGAGCAACGCCGATCCGGCCATCGAGGTCGAGAACGAGGAATGGGAGGAGGACTCGGCCGACCGGCTCACGATCGCGCTGGAGAAGCTCGACGAGCGCAGCCGCAACATCTTGAAGCGGCGCTGGATGACCGAGAACAAGGCCACCCTGCACGAGCTCGCCGATGAGTACGGCATCTCGGCGGAGCGCGTGCGTCAGGTCGAGTCGAACGCCATCAGCAAGCTCAAGGGGCTGATGGCGGCATAGTCGCTCCGATTGCCGGTGGTATCTCGGTCCATGCGCACGGCTTCGCAGTGGCTGGACGAATACGGCGAGAGCCACCGGAATCCCGTCAACAAGGTGCTGCACTGGATCTGCGTGCCGGTGATCGTATGGTGCGTGCTGGGATTCCTCTGGCTCCTGCCGGTGCCTTTTGCGTCCCCGCCGCGCGCGGTGTTCGACAACTGGGCCGCCCTCATCGTCGCCGGCGTGGTGATTTACTACGCCGTGCTGTCGATCCGGCTGGCCGTGGGCGCTCTGATCCTGCTGATGACTTTCCTCTGGTCCATAGATCGCGTGCAGCATCTCGCTCTCGTGCCGCTTTGGGGGGTCTGTACGGTCCTGTTCCTGGCAGCCTGGATCGGCCAGTTCGTGGGCCACGCGATCGAAGGCAAGCGCCCCTCGTTCCTCAAGGACGTTGAGTTCCTGATGATCGGTCCCTTGTGGCTGCTGGCCGCGCTGTATGAGCGGTTGGGAATAGCCGGCCGTCGGCGCTGACCGGTCAGCGTCGACCGGGCGCCCGCCGCGGGGGAACGACCGCGCGCGACGGCGGTCTCAAATACCGACACCTCAATCACCGACACCGGGCGAGGATAGCGCCATGGCTCGATTGATCGCGTGGGCGGCGCTCTTAACCGCAGGGGCGGCGGGTTGTGCCTCCACGGACTCGCATGCGCCGAACAAGTGCTTTGCCGAGTCCGGCTACCTCGACTCCACCAACGGATGCTCGGCACGGGCCGGTTATCCCGACTGCTACCTCGTTTGTCCCGAGCAGGGTACGCGTCAGCATCTCTGACTGCCTTCGCCGCTCCCCGCGTCCCGTCGCGCGTCCGCGCCGCGGAGTGCGTCGCCCAATTGTCACCCGCCGTTTGGATTGCTGTTACGCAGCTCCCCTAGCCTTGCTCGTGACGCAAAGTGGCGCCCGGGCGACGGGTCGGCACGGCAAGAGTCCAGCTCGGGTGCCAAGGTGCCGGTGTCACGAAGATTTCACATGCGGGTCACATCGACGGGACCTTCGTGGCTTAACTTAACGTCGCTGACGTGTGCCTGTGGATCGAGAGGAATCGGGGAGGAGGGAGCGATGCGAAATGGATCCTGGAGAGCGGCGCTCCGCGTGGCGAGCGGGTCGATCCTGGGGATGAGCCTCTGCTCGATGTCCCACGCGGCCAGCGTTCTGCCCGAGTATTTCTTCAACGGACCGGTCGCCTTCTCCTCCGGCACGGACACCCTTGCCGTGAAGACCGGCGCCGGCGGCGCAGAGATCATCGGCTCGCAGGGACTGCCGTCCCCGTTCGCCGTCATCCCGACCAACATGCCCGGCAGCAACATCGCAGGCAGCGAGATCGTGCTTTCGCTGAACCTCGGCACGGTCACCGACAGCAACGGCACGACCACCGCCACCTTCACGACGCCCGTGGGCTACGAGGCGGCGCTCTACCTCGGCAACGGCTCGGGCGGCACGCAGAGCAGTCCCGTGCTCACGGGAAGCTTGACCGACATGGAGGTCTCCGGCGGCGACGGCAACAATCTCGGCGTGCTGACCGGGCTGCTGCACCCGAATGGCGGCAGCGCGTTCTCATTCTTCTCGAATCCGTCGGACGTCATCGCCCTCGAATTCAACCTGACGACGAATTTCGCCAAGACCATGTATCAGTCGTCGTTTTCCGGGCAGATCAACGGTCAGGTGGAATCGACCAGCGCCGCCCCCGTGCCGCTTCCCGCTGCCCTGCCGCTCCTCGTCTCCGGACTCGGACTGCTGGGCGCCGCCGCGCGGCGGCGTCGGCAAAGTTTAGCGGCACTGTAACGGCGCGGTTGCAATGCTGAGTGAGCCTGTGATCGAAAGACCGTCGATGGATGGAGAACGAGCATGATGCGTATGAAACTGGAATTATGCCTGGCGGCAGCCGTTGCAGCCGCGCTGGCCGGAACCGCGGCGCAGGCGGCCGAGGTGCCGTACCCATACATCGACGTCATCCAGCAGGGCGCGGATCTCGGAGTGGCCGCGACCGGCAGCGTGCCGACCGTCACCATGCAAGGCACGGCCGTGACCATCAACTACGGCCCCGGGGACGTGGTCAGCCTTGCGCCCACCGAGACCTTCACGTTGACCGCCGATTACAGCGCCTCGCTCACCGCCACGGATGGGCAGCCGAGCAGCTACGATTACACCCACGGCACGCTGACCATCGGCAGCCCATCGAGCCCGTTGCTGACGGCGACGTTCACCGACCTCGTGATGCAGTCGTCGGGAACCTCGCTGTTCAACGTGGTCATCGCCTCGAGCCCGCTCACCTACACCGGCGGGTCCCTGAAGGGCACGCTCAACGGCGGTGAGATCGTCGGATCTTTCACGATCGATCCGGGCAGCGCCAGCATGAACTCGCTGAACTTCGCCGACCTGTCCAAGGACTATTCGGGATCGAACCTCACGGCCAAGGTCGGCGCCGTGGTGCCGCTGCCGGCGAGCAGCTGGCTGCTTCTCGGCGGCCTCGGCGCTCTGGCGCTCGCGGCCCAGCGCCGGCGGCCACCGCCGTTCGCTCGAACCGCCGCCTGACCCGCGCCGCCTGACCCGCCCGAGCTGACCGTCGGCGGCCGGCCCGACATGGCGGCGCGCGCGCAACGCCCCTCGCCCGCCGCGCTCCGCTCACCCTCCCGGTTTGCGCTTGCTCGCCCGGTCCTCGAGCGCCCTTGCACGGTAATCGTCCACCAGGTTCTCGATCCGGGTCCGCGTGATGCGCGTGAACGGCTCGCTGGCGGAGGTCTTGGTGAACAGACCCACGTGCTCGTACCGGTTCAGCACGTCGCCCGTGATCTCGAAGAGCCGCAGATTGTTCTCCGCGCACTTGTCGTACGCGGCATTGCGGTCGTCGAGGTCCTTGCGGGCCTTGGCGCGGTCGCTTTCCACGTCCTTGAGATTCGTGGCGGTCTCGCGAAAACGCGCGACGATCTCGGTCATCCGCTGCTTGTAGGCCTCGACGTTCTTGTCCGCGGCCTCGCGCGAGGCATTCGCCTGGGCCACGGCCGCCACCGCGGCGGCGGCGCCGCCGGCGCGCGCCTTGAGCGAATCGCGCTCCTTCTTGGTGGCCGTGAGGTCGGTCTTCGCCGCATCGAGGTCCTTCTGCAGCTGCGCGACCTGCGCCTGCAGCGAGGTCTTCTCCGCGGCGAGCTGCTGGTACTGCTGCATGATCCGCTGCGTCTCCCCGCCGCCGCTGCGCTCCACCTGGGCCTGCACGGGCAGGCAGGCCGCGGCGGCGCAGAGAGCCAGGATCCGGACGCTGAGTAGGGTTCGCTCGCTCATGGATCACCTAGAAACGCGTGTTGAGATCGAGCTGGAAGGTGTCGACGCGCAGGACGGGCCCGTCGATCGCGTTCGAGGCCAGGTAGCGCACCCGGATCCAGACCTGATGTCCGACCCCGACATCGCCGACCAGGTAGTAGCCCTTGGCGTCGGTGCCGCCCCAGTGGAAATCCGAGTCCGTGTAGGCATCGATGACGGCATCGCGCTGCAGGTACCGGTAGCCGAGCGTGCCGCGCCATGCGCCGGCGGAGAGCGCCGTGGGATAGCCGAAGCTGAGCTCCGCCTGATATCCATGGGTGCGCGGCGCGACGTACTGCCCGTAGTTCGCCGCCACCTCCGCGGCGTTGTAGCCCAGATTGCGCACCGCGTCCCCGGTCACCGCCAACGAGTACCGGCCGATGGGCAGCTCGTAGGTGATGTTCACGTTCGCGAGCCGGAACTTCGCCGCCAGCGCGAACAGGTTCACGGTCGGATCGGTGGAGTGCGCGATGTCGAAATAGGTGTTGCCCTGGCGCAGAAACGTCGGCGCCGTGTAGTTGTACAGGGTTCCGTCGAGCGGATTCAACCGTCCGGTCACGTTCATGTAGTCGAAGAACGCGCCGGTGAAGCGCAGCCGCTGGTCCCCGCCGAAATGGAAGTTGGCTCCGGCCTGCGCTGCCATCAGCCACTTGTCCTCGGGCGAGAGCGCGACCTCCTGCAGGGGATGCGCGCCGATGGTCATGAACAGATGCGACTGCTCGGCGGACCCGTCGCCGAGGCCGAGCCGGCCGGTGAGCGCCGCGCCGGTGAAGGTCAGGTCCTTGTGGAAGATCAGATCGGTCGGCGTGCCATACGGATTCAGGAACCGCCCGCCCACGGCGCTCAGCCAGGGGAAGCGCTGTGAGTTGCGCTCGTCGAGCCGGATGAACAGCTCGTCCAGCCCGAACGCATAGGGCGACGTCCCGTCCAGGGTCTGGGTCTCCGAGACCAGATCCGAGGTGTTCCCCGTGACGATGCGCACCCCGGCGGAGATCGAGTCGGTGATGTCGGAGTCCACGGCGAGGCGGGCGCGGCCGCGGAATCGCAGCCGGTTCTCGCTGACGTTCTCGAACTCGTTGAGGCCGGCCTTCTCGATTCCGCCCGCCTGGTTGATCGCGTAGTAGTTCAGATAGTAGTTCTGAATGTTCTCGCCGCCGAACATCACGTCTTCCTCGCGCAGCGTGACGTTGCCGGAGATGCGCGTGCGGGTGAGCCAGTCGGCAAGCGCGCCCGGTACGCCCCATTTCTCGGTCTTCGCTTCCTTAACAACGTCGGCCACCACGGCCGGCTTCAGCTGGTCGGAGACCTGCTTCGCGATCTCGTCCTTGACGATCTGGGGCACGTACGGCACCCGCACCGCGCCCTCGTCCGCCTTGGCCGTCGCGGCCGCATCGGCCGCGGCCTTGTCCTGCGCCGCCTTGACGAGCTGCGCCGCCTTCTCGCGCGTCATGACGCCCTGGTCGACGAGGGTCTGCAGCAGGTTGATCACCGTGTTGCGCAGCTCCTCGAGCGACTGGCGCTCGTCCGCGGCCAGACAGCCGGTGGCGGGCGCGGCAGCGAGCAGGATGGATGCCACCAGCATCCGCAGGTTCTTCACCGTCTGCATGGAAATCGATCTCCCTTTTATTCGTCAGCTTCGCGAAATGATCTTCAGGCTCACCGGCTGCGGCATCTCGAGGGGCGGTGCATCGCTCATCCGGCTGAGCGAGCTCAGCGCCGCCTCGATGCGCTGGTCGAGCTGGGTATCGCCCGTCGTGCTGACGAGCTTCACCTGCGAGATGCGGCCGTTGGCCTCGATCCACACGCGCACCGACAGCGAGAACCGCTTCTTGCCGATGTGCGAGTCCGCGGAAAGCTTCTCCAGCACGGCGTCCTTCAGCCGGCTCGTGTACCAGGCGAACGCGGCATTGCCATTGCCGCCGACGAGGTCGCTGCCGCCGCGGCGCGCCGCCAGGCCGAACTCATCCCCGCCGGCCGATCCGTCCGCGTCGATGCCGAGCGGCGCGGCGGGCGGCGGCTCCTCGTCCGGCTTTTGCTCGGGTTGATCCTTCGGCAGCTGCTCCTCGACCTTCTCGGGCGGGGGCGGCGGGGGTTGATCGGGCGGCGGGGGCGGCGGCGGCGGGCGGATCACCTGCACGATCTGCACCTGCCGCTGCGACTTCGCCGTCTTGCCCGACATCATGACGCGGACGAAGGAGACGAAGCCGAAGATCAGCAGCGCCGCGATGATCACACCACCGAGGCGCGCGAGATTGCGTCGCTGCGTCTGCCTGTCAGCCATGGCGCGGCGCTACTTGACGATGCGCTGAGTGACGAGGCCGAGCTGCGTGATCTCGAGGCGTCCGACCACGTCGAGCACGTCCACGACACGCTGATAGGCGATGGTCGAGTCGGCCTTGACGACGACCGGCAGGTTCGGGTTCGCGGCCTTGTACTGGCGCAGCAGGTTCTCGAGCTCCGGCAGGCTGACCGGATAGGTGTCGAGATACATGGTGCCGTCGGCGGTGATGGTGATCGCCTTCGTCTGCGGCTTCGCGAGCGAGGGCGTGTCGCTCGCCTTCGGCAGGTTGACCTTGATGCCCTGGACCGACGCCGTCGTCATGATGATGAAGATCACCATCAGCACGTAAGCCAGATCGAGCATCGGCGTGATGTTGATGTCGTCGTAGACATCCTTGTCGCCGCCGTCGATGGAGCCTGACATCGGCGCCGGCCCTAGCAGTACTGCTCGGCGATACGCGTGACAAACTCGTCGACGAACACGCGGTTGTCCGCCGAGATCGCCTTGATGCGCGTGTTGAGCCAGTTGTAGCCGAACAGGCTCGGGATCGCGACGGCGAGCCCCGCCACCGTCGCCGCGAGGGCTGCGGCGGTTCCGGGCGCGATCGCATTGACGTTCACGTCGCCGGACAATGCGATGGCCGCGAAGGTGATCATGACGCCGATGACGGTGCCCAGGAGGCCGAGGAACGGGCCTCCGGAAATCGCGATCGTGAGCAGCACCATGCGCGCGGACAGGCGCTGCTGCAGCCGCGTCATCGAGGCATCGAGCGCGGCGCGGATCGCATCGATCGATTGCGGCGCCAGCACCGCGACGTGCGCCGCGCCGGCCGCCTGCCCCGCGACGCGTTTCTGCGTCTCCAGCACGCCGTGATGGTAGAGGCGGTACAGCGTCGATACGCCGTACTTGTTGAGCTCTCCGGCAAGCGAGTGAATCTCGCCCGGATCATCGAATGCATCCTCGCCGGGCTGCCCTTTCTCATCGAGCGCGGTCGCATCGCCGCTCAGGCGGCGAAAGTCGCGCAGAAAGCTCTCGTTGGCCCGCTCGACGCGGCTCAGAAAGATCGCCTTGAAGAACATGATGATCAGCGAGATCAGCAGCATGGCCATGCAGATGCCGATCACCACCCAGCCGTCCACCGTGAGGTTCTTGGCGATGGTGATGAAATAGGTTCCCTGGCCGCCGCTCTCCCGCTGTCCGTCGGCCCCGTACAGCACGAGGCGTGCATCCATGCCCTGGCCGAGCGCGCTGGCCTTGATCCAGTCGGCGCTGCGCACCGTCTTCGCAATCTCGACCTCGTCGAGCTCGCCGCTCAGAAAGCGCGCGCCGTCCGCCGCGCCGATGGACAGGGTCCCCCCGAGCTCGGTGAGCGTGACCGGTGCGCTCGCGACGGCGATGCCGTCGACGAACAGCGTGATCTTGTTCGACCCGGCGGTCACGGCGACGTGGTGCCATTGGTTGAGCGCGAGGTCGCTGGTCTGCGCCGCGGAGACCGGCGCTCCGCCGAGGGTCGCCCGTGCGGTGAGGCGCGCGCCCTCGAGCACGAGCTCGAGCGACTTGCCCTGGTCGGCGAGCGAGAGCACCACCGCCTGCTGGGGCTGCTCGACCTTGAGCCATGCGGACGCCGTCAGGCCCTGATTCGGGAGCAGGCGCAGCGAAGCGGTGGCGGGCACCGTGATGCTCTCCTTGCCGGAGAGCTTTGCTTCACCGCCGATGAGCCCCGCCGGCGACAGCACCGCGGTCGAGGCGCTGGGATTGTTGTGATACGCCGTGAGGTCCGCAGGCATCGCTCCGGTGTCGGAGAACGACAGCACCAGAACCTGGTTCGCGTCATAGGTCCCCGGCACGTCCGCGGCCGCCGGCGCGTCCGTATTGCCGTAGTAGGCGTAGATCTTCTCGGTCTTCGAGCCGCCCGTGATCTGCGGGACACGCACCCAGAGGAGCGCGAGCTGGTTCTGCGGATCGTATTTCTCGAAGTGGTACTTGAGCGGCGTCTTGTCGTCGCTCGCGAGCAGGCGGAAGTCGGAGCCGTCCGGCTTGGTGTCGTTGAAATAGCTGAAGTTCGCGAGCGACAGGCGCACCAGCACCGGAACGTCCTGCGCAGTACCGGCGATGTCCGCGCCGGCCGGGCTAAGGTCGAAGCCGATCTCCTTGCGATACTTCCAGTCGTTGTTCCACCACGTAGCCGCGTACGCCAGCATGGGCGCCAGAACCACGGGGAGCAAAAGCCAGGCAACTCGACGCTTCATGGCGAGCGAAATTCTCCGCGAGACGAGGGAACTGAAGCGGGATTATCGGGAGCCAGCGTGATCGTTTTGTGACAACGTCATGTCGCAGGACCGTCACATGCCGCGAGCGCGGGGTCGCTATACTCCGCCCGAATGCCGACGCGGCGATCGAAAGTCAACCCAACGCCGTTGCAATCTCCCGATCACATCGAGCGTACCTTGCGGCGCGCCGCGGAGCTTCACCGCGCCGGCGAGACGCCGGCGGCCGAGGCCTTGTACGCCGAGGTGTTGCGCGCGGAGCCGCGCAATGCCGGCGTACTGCATGTGCTCGGGTTGCTCGCGCACCAGTCGCGCGACTTCGAGCGGGCCCGCGGGCTGATCGCGGCGTCCGTGGACATCGATCCCTCGAACGCCGCCGCGCATTCCAACCTCGGCAACAGCCTCATGGCGCTCGGTCGTCACCGGGAGGCCGTCGCCCATCTCGATCGGGCTTTGGAGCGCCGGACCGACTATCCCGTCGCGCTTCTCAATCGCGGCATCTGCCGGCTGCACCTCGACGACCCGGAAGGAGCGCTCGGAGATCTGTCACGCGCCCTCGAAATGCTGCCGGGGCGACCCGAGGTACTGGTCAATCGGGCCGTCGCCCTGCGGCGCCTGGGACGCGCACGGGAGGCGTTCGCGGACTGCAACGCCGCGCTTGCCGGGGGTCCCGAGGACGCGGCAACCCTGATGGCGCGCGGCGCGGCGCTGATCGGCCTCGATCGACCCGCCGATGCGGCGGCCTGCCTCGAGAGGGCCGTGAGGCTGGCACCGGCGAACGCGTCCGCGCACGCCGACCTCGGGCTGGCGTTGACCCAGCTCGCGCGTCTCGATGAGGGGCTCGCCAGCGTGGATCGGGCGCTCGACCTCGACCCGGGTCTCGCGGACGCACTCAGCACCCGCGGTTGGTTGCTGATCCGGCTGGGACGGCATCACGAAGCCGCCGCGAGCGTCGAGCGCGCGCTCGAGCTCAGGCCGCGCTTCGCGGAAGCCTGGACGGTGCTCGGCGTCGCGCGCAAGTCGGCGAACCGCCTCGACGAGGCACGCGCCTGCTTCGAGCGCGCCCTCGAGATCGATTCGCGCTCGACGGACGCGCGCGGCAACCTCGGCGCGGTGCTGATGGAGATGGGACGCTTTGCCGCGGCGCTCGAGGTCTTCAGGCCGCTGCTCCTCGCGAATCCGCCCCCGGACTATGCGCTCGGGCAGCTGTTCGAGGCTGAGCTTCGGACCGTCGACTGGAGCGGCTATGCGGCGCACGGCGGCGCGATCGTCGAGGCCGTGACGCGGCGGCGGCAGGCCGTTCGCCCGTTCTTCTTTCTCGCCGTCTGTGACGATCCGGCGCGGCAGCTCGAGTGCGCGCGCATGTATGCGGAGCGTCATTACGGAACCCTCGTCCCCGAGCCTTTCATGCCGCGAGTCGCCGCAGCTGCCGCGTCGAGTCCGCCGCCAACCGACAGAATCCGCGTCGCGTACGTGTCCGGCGAATTCAGCGAGCACGCGGTCTCGTATCTGATCGCGGGCCTCTTGGAGCGGCACGACCGCGCGCGCTTCGAGATCACCGCGATCTCGCTGCGGGCGCCGCAGGATTCGGACATGGGCCGGCGCATTCGCGCGGCCGTCGACCGCTTCGTCGACGTCTCGGCCGTCGGCGATGCCGAGGTGGTCGCGCAGATGCGCGCGCTGGAAATCGATATTGCGGTCGACCTGTCCGGTTACACCGGCGCCGGCCGCACCGGCATCTTTGCGCGCCGCGCAGCGCCGCTGCAGATCAACTACCTGGCGTTTCCCGGCACCATGGGCATTTCCTGCATGGACTACATCGTTGCGGACCGCTTCGTGATCCCGCCGCAGAGCCGCGCCCACTATTTCGAGCACGTGGTCTATCTGCCGGGCTCCTTTCAGGCGAATGACGATCGGCGCGTCATCGGCGCCGCGGCTCCGTCGCGGGCCGAGTGCGGACTGCCCGAGCGAGGCTTCGTGTTCTGCTCCTTCAACAATACCTACAAGATCAATCCGGCGTTCTTCGCGGTATGGCTGGATCTGCTCCGCGAGATGCCGGACTCGGTGCTCTGGCTGCTCGGCGAGGACGATGCGGCGCGGCGGAACCTGCGTGGGCGCGCGGCCGCCGCCGGCATCGATCCCGCGCGGCTGGTGTTCGCGCAGCGTCTGCCCTATGCGCATCACCTGGGGCGCCTGACGCGGGCCGACCTGTTCCTCGACTCCCTGCCGTTCAACGGCGGAACGACCGCCAGCGACGCGCTGTGGGCCGGCGTACCCCTCGTCACCCAGGCCGGCGCGAGCCTGGCGGCGCGCATGGGCGGCAGCCTCCTCGGCGCCGTCGGCCTGCCGGAGCTGATCACGAACGATGGCACGGCGTACGCCGCGCTTGCGCTTCGTCTCGCGCGAGACCCCGCGCTGCTGGCGAGCCTGCGCGCGAGGCTCGCGGTGAATCGATCCGCGGCGCCGCTGTTCGACACGCGGCGGTTCTGCCGCGGCCTCGAATCGGCTTACGCGACCATGGTTGAGCGGCACCGGCGCGGCGAGCCTCCGGCGGACTTCGCGGTCGAGGGACCCTGATCCACCCGGCGTCCCGGCGCAACGGCCAAGCCGTCACGGAGGCCGCTGCGGCGGGCGGAGGTCCGGCTCTGCGGGATCAGTGCGCGCCGACCGCCTGCCGCTTGAGACACTCCATGTCGTCGGGCTTGCAGTTCTCCTCACCGAGTCCCGTGACGAAGACGTCGAGCCAGTTGATCGCCGCGTCGGCGACCGGCGTGCTGCTCTGGGAGCCCGCGGCGTTCAGGCTCTCGGCGACGTTCGAGGTCGCCGCCGCCGTCGACGACGCCCCGGCAAAGGCGGCGCCGAGTCCCGTGACCGTGACCGGAACGCCGACGGAGGTCCCGCTGACGCTGATATTGTTGGTGCCGAGCACGGCGGTCGCGGCAACGGTCAGATTCCCGGCCACGATGCCCGCATCGTTGGCATTGACCACGCCATGCGGCGCGAACAGGTACACGTTGCCGGCCGGCACCCCCGGCGTGGCGGTCAATGCCTGGATGCCGCTGCCCGCGATCGCCGCGCGCAAGTTGACGAGCGCCTCGCCGTTCGCGTCGTACTCGATGCTGAGCGCGGGCGCGGATATCGCCGTCTTGGCGCCGCGGCCCGCGTCGATGTTGCCGTCCGTCGACCAGACCAGGATGTCGCCGCCGTCGGCCGCGAATACGCGCGACTGGTTCACCTCGAAATCGCTGTTGGAGAACGCGTCCAGGGTTCCCGTCGTTTGCGCGACGATGCCGAGCTGATCGGGCGATTTGTCGATGCCGAAGCTCGTCGGCGCAAGCGCAAGGCCTACGTTGATGTCGCCGCCCGGCGCGAGCAGCGAGATGTTGCCGCCCTGCTGGGTGTAGACGCGGCTGAAGTAGAGCGAGATGCTGCCCCCATAAGGGTTGGCCTGTCCCTTCGCCGGGTTCGCGCCCGGAAAAAGCTTGCTGATGGCCGCAAAGGCGCCGGAGTAGTCGCCGTTACCGGAGGCCGCTTCCTTGCTGCCGTAGATGCGCAGCAGATCGAAGAACACCTGCTCCACGAACACGCGCTGCAGGCCGGGCTCCATGGCTGCGAAACGCGTCTTGGCCGCGGCGGCGCTCAGTCCGGCCGCACCGTCGATGTCCTCCACGAATGCGACCAGCTCGGAATTGAATTCGCTCGAGCCCTCGATGTATTGCTGGATGAAAGTGGCGTACTGGGCGCTGCCGGCGGCGACGCCCGCTTGCACGTCGATCCCCGCGCCCGTGCCGGGCAGCACCGGATTGACCAGGTTGGCGCGGGTCGTGATGCCCGCCGAGGTGCCGAGATCGACATTACGGCCCGCCGTGACCTCCAGCATGCCCGGGCCGTCGACCGTGATGGCGTTGTTGTCGGTCAGCAGAAAGCCGCTGGACCCGTACGCCTGCGGATAGACGATATCTCTCCCCGCGGTCACGGAGGTCACATCCGACGCGCTCAGGTTCTGCGCCGCCAGATTGAGGTCGGTGATGTCGCGCCCCGCGGACACGTGCACCGGAATCGCCGACCAGATCCCCTCCGCCGCACCGCCGAGACTGGGCTGGAAGTCCACGTCGCCGGACGCCGCGACGATCCGCGCCGGCGGAGCGCCCGCTTGATCGGACGCGAGATGCACGGGCGTCACGGCATGCTGGTCCGCCAGGGAGCCGAGCAGGCTGGATCCGATGTCGTCGTAGATCTGCAGATTGGACTGGGGCGCGGTGACCGTCGGCAGCGACGTGGGATCGGCGTCGGAAAGGATGATCTCGCCGCCGTTGCCCGAGGCGCCGGCCTGGAATACCACATTGTCGGCGGCAAATGCCTGCAGGTTCCCTTGCGGCGACGGCGACAGGATCAGCGTCCTCTGGATGTCGAGATCGCCGCTCAGGGCGAACGCGTTCAGCGTCGGCGGCAGGTTATCGAGTGCACTGGCCGAATTCTGCAGATTGGTAAGGTGCCCGCCGAGAAACGACGCGGCAACCTGTGCCTCGAAGGCTCCATTCTCATCGTCCAGCAGCAGTTTGCCCCCGATCGCGGTCAGCGTCGCCGCCGAATCGTCGCCGTAGGTCGAGAAGTAGATGGTGCCCCCTCCGCCCTGCAACGCGCCACGGTTGAGCAGCGTCGGGTTCAAGATCTCCCCGAGCGACAGATTGCCCCGGGCGGTGACGGACAGCGAGGCGTCCCCGAGGCCTATGACGGGCGCGACACCCGTTCCGCCCTGGCTCTGATCGAGCAAACCTACGTCGGCGCCCGCCTGAAGCACCGCAGCGCCGCGGCCGACGTAGTAGCTGCCGCCGATGATGGAGCCCCCTGCCGTGACCGCAAGATCCCCGCCGCCGGTGACGGACACGACGCTGTCCGCAGCGGTCTTGCCGCCGACCTGCACGCCGATCGTGGGAATCGAGACGGATAGATCGCTGACGTTGCCGCCCGCGGCGATGGAAACGTTGCCGCCGCCGAGCGCACCGATTCCCTGCTGGAAGCTGCGGAAATCCACGGTCCAGGCCGTGGCCGACCCCGTCGGCAGGACCGAGCCGACGCGCCACAGCCACGAGCTCACGAACTGGTTGGTCTGCGCGCCAACGATGTCGTTGGAGACGCTGATGCCGATGTCTCCGCCTCCCGTCGGATACGCCCGGCTTTGCAACGTTCCGGCCGCACCTCGCAGACTGATGCCGGTTCCGGCGACGCCCGCGGTATACAGCACGGATTGCTGGCTGCCGAAGACGAGATCCCCGGAGGCGGCGACATCGATGAAGCCGTTGCCGGTCCGGACCATGATGGGGGAATAGGCGGCATCCGGCGCCGCCGCGGTACCGATGCTGCAGCCGACGCTGCACGCCGCGACGGTTACGTTGGCGGGTGCGGCATTGCTTGTGGCCAGTGCATTGGCCGCGGAGAAATCCGCACCCGCCACGATGCGATACGACCAGGAGTCGCCCGCCGTCGTGGGCAGCGTGAACGCACCGGTACCGGAGGTGGCCGCGAACCCGTCGGACAGGGAGGCATTGAAAGTGATGCCGTTCTGCGCCCGCAGGGTGAGCACGCCCGGCACGTTGCCGTTCGAGCCGAAGCGCCAGGTGTAGAGATTCCACGGGTCGTCGAGCTCCAGGGTGCCCGTGCCGTTCGATTGGGTGGTGGCGTCGATCTCGACCCCCGGCTCGAGCACGAAAGCACCGTTGGAGGACTGCCCCAGCCGCGAGGTGATCGCGGCGGCGTTCGCCATGAGGTTGGTCGCGGCCGCGTTGATCGGGTTGGCGGGATCGGTCTCGAGGTCGGTGATGTCGGCCGCGGCGATCGTCCCCGTGGTGTTGTCGGTGGTGAAGAAAGCTTCCAGGGTGGTGCGCGTGCTGCCGAGAACATGGCCGTTCATGGCCACATCCCCGCCGCCCGCGGCCAGAGCGGCGACGGCTGCACCGGGCACGCGCAGGAGCACCGTGCCGCCCGTACCGGTGCCCGCCTCTCCGGCGCCGCCGCCCGTCACGTCGATGATCGATGATGCGCCGAGCAGCACGCCGCCGCCCGTCGTCTCCAGGCTCACCGCGCCGCCGCGCTGCCCGGCCGCGCCCGCGGACGCATCGATCGTCCCGTTCACGGTCACGTCATTCGACGCGGCCAGGGTCACCGATCCGCCCTGCGCGCCGCTGGCATCGATGCGGCCGTCGATCACGATGTTGCCCCGATCCGCGTCGAGCGAGACCTCGTGAGCGGTGATGAGGCTGCCGGAGGCCAGCGTCAGATCGCCTGCGCCGCGCTGGTGGACGTCCCATCCGCCCGTGAAGCCGCCCGCGGTCAGCAACCGCTCCAGCGCTGCAAAATTGCCGAACGACTGGGCGTCGATCCCGAAGGAGCCGCCGACGCCCGCGCCGCCCGAGCCCTTCAGCATGCCGCCGAGCGTCACGCTTCCCGACGCGGCGGTCAATTGCAGGCTCCCGCCGCTTCCTCCCGTGCCCGCGCTCACGTCGATGTTGCTGCCCGGGGCGAGATCGAGGTTGCCGGCCGAGTCGAGGATGACCGTTCCGCCCGGGCTCGCCACCTTCACGCCATCATAAGCCTGCACGACTCCCGCGACGTCGATCGAGCTGCCGGAGCGCAATGCGAGCTCGCCGCCGGAGGGGCCGCCCGTGGTGGTGAGGCTCACGCGGCCGGAAGGCAGGACGACGGAGGTCGCGAGCACGATGCTCGACCCGGTGACGCTCAAGGATCCGCCGAGCGCCGTCTGCGCAGCGGGCGCGAAATGTGATGCCGGTGCCAGGAGCGCGACGGCGCCCGTCGCACTGAGGCTGAGATCCTCGTCGGCGTCGGCGGTGATCCGCGCGGCGGTGACGGTCAGATTGCCGGCGGTGCCGAGACCTGCGGCATTGTTGGCGGGGCTCGGGGGAGTGGATGAGCCGCCGCCCGGGTTGCCGGGTGCGTTGGCCGCCGCCGCGGCATTCGACGCGACGAGGCTGTGAGCGGCGCTCAGCGCGACTCCGGTGAAGCCGCTCAGCGCGACTTGCCCGCCTCCGAGATCGACATCGGTGGCGCTGATGGCGAGCGTGCCCGATCCCGTGCCGGCGAGGCTCGCCGGGGCACCGTTGAGGTTCGTCAACGTGAACGTATCGGCGGCCGCGAGCGTCGCCGCGTTGCCGGCCGCGCCGAAGCCGGCGATGCCGGCCGCGTCGATGTCGAAGTTCTGCGCGGTCGCGCGCACCGGCCCATAGACCGCGATGCTCGAGCCGCTCTCGAGCTCGAGGCTTCCGAGGCCCTGCGCGTCGAGTATGTTCGAGCCGAGCACGGTGCCGACGGTGCCGGAAGGCGCCGCACCGAGGATGATGTTCGGCGATTGCACCGCGAGGTCCGCTCCCTTGAGAGACAGGGTCCCGCTGGTGATGACGTTGTCCGATGCTTCGAGATACACGGAGCCATCCGCGGCTGAGATCTTGGAGCCCGCGGCGAGGTTGAGAATGCCCGTGCCGCCGGCCGCGTTGCTGCGGTTGACCGTGCTCTGGGCGCCCGCGCTGACGGCCAGGAACGCGCCGTCGCCGGACAGCGTGAAGGTGCGCGCGCCCGGCGCCGAGCCGCTCGCGGTGATGGCCGCGCCGTCGTCCACGGTGACCTGATCGAGGCCCGTGAGCAGGATCGAGGGGGCGCTCAGGGCGGCGCCGCCGGCGATCTCGAGCGACTGCGCCGTGGTGGTGATTCCACCGTCCGAGTTGAGCCCGCCGAGCAGCAAGGTCTGCGCGTTCAGCGCATTCAGGCTGGATGCCGTCAACAGAATCTGACCCGGCTGCGTCGCAGTACCCGCCGGCCCGACCACGATGTCGGCGCTCGACACGTCGACCTCCGCACCGATGCCGCCGCTCGGCGCGTTCGTTCGCAGGGTGCCCCCGAGCGTGAGCGCGTCGCTCGCGATAAGCGCGAGGACGCCGCTGTCGCGGGGCAGCCGGGGAAGAGGCGCCGCGGCGGCGCTCGCCTGGCTCGAGAAAAAGCTGTTCGCGCCCGTCGTCGTGTACTGCGCCTGTGTGAGGACCACCGCGGCGGGCACGACCTCGAAGCCGCTGGTGCGCGAATCGCCGAACGACGTCCCCGCGACCGTCTGGTACCCGCCCACGATGGTCCCGCCGCCCAGCACCGAGTATGACTGCCCGGGCCGGATGTCTTGATATCCCGAGACCTCGGTCACGAGGTAGGCGCCCGGCAGCAGCGCGTAGCGGGCAGGGAGCAGTTGATAGGTGCCGGGCGGCAGGCCGGGCGCGCCATCGAGGTGAACGGCATCGCCCACCGCAAGCGTGCTGCCCGCGGAGATGTTCGGATCGAACGGTGCAATGTCGGCTGCAAGCCCGGGCAGGATGGCGAATTGGGTGGGACGGCCGCCGTTCGCGGACTGGTTCGACAGCACGTCGTTGGTGCCGCCGGTGCCGTCGACCCACTCGTAGGCTTGCAGGTCACCGCCTCCCGAGACGTCGATCACCGCGCCTTTGCTCACGTTGACCTGCGCGCCCTGCAGAGTGACGCGCTGCGCGGGTGGCGCCGCTCCGTTCGTACCGTAAACCACGTTGGTGCCATTCGGGAGCGGATACACCCACTCGATGCCGCCCTGCGTGGTACCGAACGGAATGGTCGCTCCATCCGCGGATGTCGAAGTGAGACTGCCTGCGCCGAGGACGATCGATCGTGCTTCGATGTCGATCGATCCGAAGGGTGCCCGCAGCACCCCGTCCTGCGTCACGTTACCGGCGCTCAAGGTGAGCGATCCGCCCGCCGACAGGAGCTCATCGTTCTTGCCCTGGCCCCCCTGGATCAGGATCGAGCCCGCGGTCGGGCTGGAGACGCTGCTGGGATCGGCCGAGATCAGAAACTGCGAGAGGGTCGCGGGATAGATCTGCTGCGCGGCCATCGTGAGCGCGCCGGCCATGTACAGTGCGCCGTCGAGAGCGGTCGGCAGAGATTGAGCGAGATCGAGCTGGCCCAGGAAGCGCAGATCTCCGGTCGACTGGAAGCGTGCCGTGCCGATGTTCTCGAGGGCGCTCGTTCCATACAGCTCGATGAAGCCGCCGGATACCGCGAGCGTACCGGTGCCGGTCGAGGCGAGCGCCGCGGACACGTTGTCATAGGACTGCTCGGAGTTGCCCATCTCGACATAAGGTGCGCTCACGCGGGCCGTCGCGCCCGAGCTCACGGAATAGCTCGCGGCGTCGAGGTCGAGATATTCGCGGGTATTCAGGCTGACGTTGCCCATGAAAGCGATCGTGCCGGGAAGGTTCGTGAGCCCTTGCGGACCCTGGATCGGCAAGGTCGCAGCATGGAGCGAGACACTGTCGAATCCGGCCGCCGTCAATGCACTGGTCGAGATGTAGGCGGTGCCCTCCAGCGAGCTCGGAACCTCATCACCGAGGCCGACGACGACCGGCGGCTGCGTCGCGCTGACGATGATCTGGCGAGGATCGCTCGAGAAGGTCGATGTGCCGCCAAAGCTGAGGAAATAATCGCCGCGATTGCTGCCGTCGAGCGTCAGGCTGAAGATCCCGCCGGCCGGCTGCTCCAATCCCTTGCCGGCAACCCCTGCCTCGGCCTCGATCCGGCTGCCCACCGCAATGCCTTCGGCGGCGGTGAGCGAGACGCTGCCGCCGGCCGAGGCGACCTGCAGGGATCGTACCGGCCCCCCTCCTACCGCGGTTTCGTCCACCACCCCGGAGGTGCCGGCGACATCGATGACGGAGCCCGGCAGGAGCTCGGCGAAACCGCGCCCCGCCGTCAGGCTGATGCTGCCGCCGGGAAGGACCTCACCGGTGCGTTGACCCAGTCCGTTGAGATAGATCTGCGCGCTGCCCGACACGTCCAGGATTCCCTGCGGGCCGAGCCAGATCGCCTGGCTTGCATTGTAAGTGCTCTCCAGCAGATTCGATTGCAGCGCCATGCTGATCGCGCCGGCGGGCGCACGGATGATGCCGTCGTCCAGGATGCGCACGTTGGATTCGAGCGAGATCTGCGCGAGCGGGTCGGCCAGGATCGTGGCGCCCGCGCCGATGGTGAGCGAGGGCGTCGTATCGGTCACGTCGAGAACGCTGGACAGCTGGAAGTTCTCGGTGAGCGGCATGTTCTGCGCCAGCGAGAGGCTGACAGGCTGGCGCAGCTGGTCGGGCAACACGATCGTCGGCGCCTCCAGCGTCGGCGCGTTGGCCAGCATCGAATAGCCGTTCGGCAGCATCCAGTTCTGCTGCTCGAGCTTGATGGCGATGCCGGGCGCTAAGCTGAGACCGCCCTGATCCGCGCTCAGCTTGTACGATGCGAAGCCGCCGGCCTCGAGCTCGGCAGGCGAGACCCAGAGCGTCGCCGGATCCTGGCCGCTGCAGTTCGAGACCGCGACGCAAATGGCTCCGCTCGTCAAAGACAGCGATCCGCCGTCGAACAGCGCGAAGCCGCGCACCGTCGCGCCGAAATCGACGCGCGGCGGCGCGCCGGCCAGCGTTCCGGTGGTCGTTTGCGCGGCGATTGCGATCGAGCCGCCCATGCCCGCGTCGAGGGCGCCGGTCCGTGTGAGCTGCGCCCCGGCGGAGACGTCGATGGCGCTCCCCCGTGCGAGCAGCACGCCTGGACTGTAGCTCGAGGCATTGGACAGCGAGCTCAACGATACCTGGCCGCCGTTGATGTAGAGCGGAGCGGAGTTGCCATCCGGATACAGCAGAGGGCTGTCGTTGACCCATTCGCCGCGAGCGTCGAGCACGGCATGCGGCCCCAGGGTGAGCGCCCACTGCGGCGGCTGCGAGGTCCCGCCCGTGAACTCGGCCGTGGCCGTGATGCTCCCCCCCGGAGCGTCGATGCTGCCCTCGATGTCGATGATGCCGGCAACGGCGCTGAAACTGCCGCCCGCGGGCAGGTCGACGGCGGCCCCCGCGGGGATCAGGACCTTGCCGTTCGCGTAGATGCTGACATTGCCGAAGCCTTGCGGCCCGAGCAGATCGGGGCGCAGCACCGAGGATGTATAGGAGGCAGGCAGCGGGTCGGTCAGCGGATCGAAGGTGCCGCCGGAGCCGGAAAGTCCGGGCAGCACGAGCGAGGGCGACAACGTGACATTGTCCACCACGAAATCGCTGCCGGGATTGCCGGGATTGCCGATCACCAGGCTGGCGGCCAGCGGCACCTGGTTGTAGGGGCGATAGAGGGTTCCCGCCGGGATGCTCTGATACGGTTGACGCTGGTAGATGCCCGAGATCGTGCTCGTGTTGACCGAGCCGTCCAGGATGAACTGCGGAGCCGAGAGGGTGAGCGTGCCTGCGTCCTTGCCTTCGACATAGCCGGCTTCGTAGGTCTCCGGAATCGATTGGTAATTCTTGGATACGCCCCACTTCGGATCGCTGACCGACGGATTGATGATGCCGGTGTAGACCACGTCGGGGTTTGCCGAGCCGATATCGAAGACCTGGCCCGTGGCGGCGACCAGCTTGGTCGTGTCGAGATAGCCGGCGGTGTACTCGATTTGGCCGCCCGCAACGTCGACCTTCGACCCGGAGGCGAGGATGGCGTCGCCGTTCGAGTGAATGGAGACGCTGCCGCCGGCCAGATTGCGCTCGACCACGTTGTGCCCGATCGCGGCGATCTCGCCGCTCACGTCGGCGATCGGCGTGCCCGTACGGATGTCGACGTAGACCGTCTGGCTGCGCAGGGGCCCGTTCTGTTGCAGCGGGCTGTTGGCGAGCTCCGATCCGCGCAGCTGCACCGGGATGACGTTGGCGCTGACCGGAAGCACCGCGGTCGCACCCGATACGTCGATCGTCGCGCCGGGTGCGAGATAAAATCGGCTGCCGTCGGACAGCCCCGTGTTCGCCGCTTGCTGCGCGGCGGTCACATCGACCGCGCCGCTCGTCGCACGCGCGGTCGAGTCGGCGAGCATCTCGACGTCATAGCCGGTCATGTCGATGGCCGACTTGAGCTGCGGCACGCTGTCGACGGTGGTCGACTTGTCCGCGGTGTCGAGCGTCACCTCGGTGTCGCTGTGCGCGCCCAGCACGAGGTTGCCGCCGGTGCCATCTTCGGGTATGCCGCTGACGCCCGTGACGCCGGAAGCCGCCATCAAGCCGTGATCGGCGGCCTGCAGCCGGATGCTGCCGTTCTCGTTGATGCTGGTCGTGGCCGAGACCCGGCCGAGCTGGTTCACGGCGAGGCCCGCGAGCGTGACGTTGCCGCGCTCGGCGATGATCTGACCCACGAGCTTTGCCGGGGAGGTGACCGAAGCGTCGGCGGCCGTGCCGTTGGTGACGGTGCCGCCGTCGTCGCCGATCTCGACCAGGAGGCCGCGCAGGCTCGGGTCGCTGCTGGTGGCGAGGTAAATGGTGCTTCCCGCCGCGAGCAGGGTCTGACCGTCCGGCGTGGCGATCGTGCCTTGATTGGTGATCGTGGGGGCGAATACCAGGATCTGGCCTCCGGAGCTCGTCTTCAAGCTCGCGCCGGCGTCGATGTTCACCGCCCCGGTGGTGCCGGTCGTAAAGGCCTGGAATGCCGCATTTCCATTCGATCCCGGGGCGATGAGGCCGTTGGTCACCGCCAAGGGATTGATGTTGAGCGTCGAGGCGACCAGGCCGCCGACGCTCACCTGCGCGCCTGCGCCGAAGATGATGCCGTTCTGATTGATGAGAAAGACGCGCCCGTTCGCGTTCAGGGCTCCGAAGATCTGCGTCGCGTTCGCATCGTGGATCTGGTTCAGGGCGACGGAGGTCGCGCCCGGCTGCACGAACTGGACCGTGCCGTCCGCCGAGATGTTGAAGCTGCGCCAGTTGAGCGTCGCATTCGTCGAGGCTTGCCTCACCGTGAGCTTCGACCCGGATTGCGACAGCGTCGCCTGGCCGGCGCTCACGAATCCCGTCGTCCCGAAGGCGCCGCCGGTGCAGGCGCTGCTCGTGCAAGGCTGCGGCAGGGTGGCGGCCATCGTCCCCGGAATGGCACCGCGAAGCGAAGCCGCGATGCCGAGGGCGATGGTGAGGCGGCATACCTTGTCCATGATGAAGACCCCCGTCAGAAACCGTAGCGGAGCAGAAAATCGATGCGCGAGTGGTCCCGCTCGGTGCGCACGCCCGCGCGCCGCGGGATGGCATAATCGACGTAGCCGGACAGCCCGTGCGAGCCCTCGAGGCGCAGGCCGACGCCGGTGCTCCAGAGGGACAGATTGGTGTGCTGGCCCGAGAGCGGGTCTACCAGGTTCGCGAGGCCCGCATCGACGAAGGCGAAACCGTAGATGGGGCTCAGCCACGAGCCGAGGTGGGGCCCGACAGGAGGACCGTGCAGCTCCAGGGAGCTCGCGAAGCCGGAGTCGCCGAGCGTCTCGGCTTCCAGGTAGCCGCGCACCGTGTCCTCGCCGCCGAGCGAGTACTGCTCGTTGTTCACGAGCGGACTGTCGGACCATTGGCCGGAGAGCTTTTGCGTGAAGGCAAAGCTCCACGGCAGCTGCTGGCTGCCGTTGAAGGAGAAGCGCAGATAGAAGTAGTCCGGGTTGGCGTTGTAGCGCGCGTTCTCGAATTCGTCGGAGCTGTTGATCACGCCGCGGACGCCGAAGTTGGCGCCCGCGCTGACCGAGTAAAATTGCTTGTCGAGCCACCACGCGCCCGCGTAGGTCCCCGACCAGTTGACGTAGCGCACCTGGGCGGTGACCGCCGTGCTTGCCGCGGCGCTCGCATTCGGCAGCACCGACGTCAGCACGTCCTTGTAGTCGGCCCCGAAATTCAGCGATTGCGAGCTGCCGGAGGCGCCCGGCAGCGGCTGCGACCAGTGCAGCCCGTAGATCGATCCCTTGCCGAGCACGCCCAGGGTCCCGAGCGCCAGCACGTTGCTGCTGGTATGGGTATAGGAAACCGTGGCCTCGCCCGTCGGACCGATGTGGGCGCCGTAGTTCGCCATCAGCACCTCGGCGTCGCTCGGCTTGGCGGGCGCGGTCTGGTACTGCAGCCCGATGCTGTCCTGGCGCTGCCAGAGGTTGTCGTAGCTCAAGCCCACCGTTGCGCGGTTCGGTGTGGTGTCGGCCGTATGACGATCGTCATACTGAATGGAGCCATGCAGCGGCAGCGTATCCTTGACGTCGAGCTCGACATCGACGGTTCCGGGCTGGGGTCCCGCCTTCAGCACCGGCGTGGTGACGCGGTCCGGGGTCCGCGCGTTCAGCGCGGTGAGCTCCTTCTGGAACTCGGGGAAGTTGGGTGTCCTGCCTTGCTGCAGGGCCGGAAGGGCCGCGACGATGCTGCGCCCCGAGAAATAGCGCTCGCCGCGGACGTGCACCTCGTCGAGAGCGCCTTCCGTGACTTTGAGCCGCACCACTCCCTCCTGCACCTCCTGCTCGGGGATGTCGACGAAGATCGCGTTGTAGCCCGCGGATTTGTAGGCCTGCTCGAGTGCATCGGCGGCGTGCTTCACCGTGTCGATGCTCCTGCCCGGCCCGAGAAACGGATACACCGCGTGCTCGATCGCGGTCGGCGCGAGCACGTGATTGCCGAGCACGCGAAACTCGTGGATGTCGAAGACGTTGGCGGCCGCCGCAGCGGCGGCAGCGGGTGCCGGCGATGGCGCCGCGGGCGGGCTCGGCGCGGGTGCGGCGCCGGTCGGAGCGGCCGAGCCCGGGGTCGGCACGGGGGTGGGCGTCGGGGCGGTGGGGGCAGCCGCGCTCGCGGGAGTCGCCTGCGGCGCAGCCCGGGCCGCGGAGCCGCTCCCGATCAGGGCTGCGCTCAGCAGCGCGGCCACGGCGATACCGCTCCATCCCGCACGCGCATTCCGCGGACGAATGCGCCGCTGAGTCGTATCGATCTTGCTATCTCCACAATAAACGACGAGCCACCGATCCGAAGATCGGTGGCTCGCCAGAGCTACAAGGCTTTTGTCGGCCTACCTCGTGGAAAGGCCCTGCCGACGCCTAGTTGTTGACGTTGGAAGTGCCGAGCACGATGGCCTCGGGCGTCGTCGCCGTCAGGTCATTGAAGTCGAACACCGGCTGGTCGCAGTTGTTGATGGCACCCGTCGAACTCTTGGTATACGCGTTCGTCGGATTCGACACTGCCGAGGTATGGTTGGCGGGCAATGCAGGCGCATTGGTGCTCGCATACAGTCCGGCCGGAGACATGTCACCCGCGATACCCCACGGATTCTTGGAGTAGTTCGTGTTGCTGTCCGCAGTCCAGGTCGGATGACCGATCAGCTTGGTGAGCGCGGCGAACGCCAGACCGGGAAGGCTGGTGGGGCTCGTCGCACCCGGCTTGCCCGCCTTGATGGTGTAGGCATTGCCCGTGCTGAAGTACGGCCAGGTGCCGTCCTGCACGTTCGCGATCTGCGGCAGGACGCCGTCGACCGCGATCAGACGGAACGCATCGCCGGCGCCGGTCATGTTGGCCTGGGTGATCTCGGTGTTGGTGAAGCCAACCGCATAGGAGCCGGCGCTGGGCTCGAAGCTAGCAGTCGTATCGTAGAACCCGGTCAGCGTGATGCCGCCATTCTGGAACGCCTGCAGGCAGGTACGCACGCCGCCCGAGCTTCCGGCCGCCCACACTGCGAAGCCCTCTTCGCCGGGAACCGAAAGCGCCGGCTTGCCGCAACGCTGGCCGACGAAGTAGGCCTCGAAGGAAGCCTCCGTCCCTGAGCCGAAATCACGACGACAGATGTAGATCGTGTCATCCACGCCGTTCGTGATGCTGAGCGCGGTGCCGTTGCCGATCTGGCGAGTGATGATGCTCGCCACCTGCTGGCGGGAGAGCGAGGGGGCGCAGGATGCGGAGTCCTTGCCGACGTAGGCCGGGCCGCCCGAAGGTGCGCCGGTCACGCCGTATGACGTATAGGTGGAGGGACAGGTCAAACCTTCGGCGCTTTGCAGAGCATAGTACAACGCCTTGGTGACCGCGACGCCCCACACCTGGTCAACCGTCGGCGTGGCCGACAGGTTGTTGGTGGTGTCGGTGGCGCTGATGGCCTGGCCGCCGGCCGTCAGAAGCATTGCAGCTTCCACGTCCGCAAACCCGCCGGTCGGCGTCGCCGCCAAATTGCCGGCACCGGTCCCGCAGCCCGGGTGGGTCACGTACTGGCTGAAATCACCCGTGGCAGCCGTCGTGACGGCCGTGCCGCAGTTCGCATCGGTGGCGACCGCGGGGTTGAGGAAGGTGGTGCCGGCCGTGCCGCCCTTCGCTGCATTGATCAGGGGCTGCACGCCGTTCGCAGAGCCGACGTTCGACTCCTTGAAGAGGGCGAGGAACTTTCCCGAGCCCACATTGGCCGTGGTGTTGGCCTGGCAGTAGATGAGCTTCTGGCTGGTTCCGATCAAATAGATGTCGGCCGTGCCGGGAATGCAGAGTCCCTGCTGGCCGGCGGCCTGCTGGATGGCCGCATTGGTCATTGTGTTGTCGAGCGCGGTCGAGCCGCTGACGAACACATTGACGTTGTTGGCGGCATTGCTGGTGTAGGTGCTGATGTCTGTGGCATGCGCGGAGCCCACCGCAGCGCCCGCAAGGGCGACGGTGACCGCGTAACGAAGCGAATTGTTCATGGTCGTTTCCTAAAGTTGCAGAGAAGAACTGGTTTGGATCAGGTCGCGGCGCGGTTGCGGCGGCCGACGCCGATCAGGCCCAGCAAGCCGCTGCCGAGCAGCCATACGGCGGCGGGGAGCGGAACGGCCGGCGCGGTTCCCGCGACGATGTTGTAGGTGAGCTGGCCGGCGGAGGTCAGGAACCAGAAGCCGTTGTAGGCCGTGTTGGATACGGCCTTGTTGGTCGCGACGTTGCCCGTGACGTTGTAGAAGCTGAGAGCGGATCCCACCGAGCCGGACGCGATCAGGCCGTTGTTCCAGCTTCCCGACGACGAGGGCTGGTTGAGCGCGGCAGCAGTCGAGCTCCCGCTCGGATCGAAGAACGTGCCCGTGGCGGGGGTCTGGCCGCCCCAGTTGGCGATTTCTTCCTGGATGCTCTGATACACGGTCGTGAGGCCGGCTTCGGTGAGGCCCGTCGGCGCCGAGCTGGAGCCGAAGGATGCGCCCTGAATGTGGGTGACGCCGGTCTGAGCGGTGCTGGCGCCCGATGCGACGGTGTAGTTCGTGAATGCTCCCGCGGAGGCGTTGGCGATGGTGCCGAAGTTCAGCTGCTCGACGCTGCCGCTGCCGGTCGACGGGTTGGTCGCGCTGGTCCAGGCCGGCCCGGACGCCGTGTTCAAGTTGTCGAGGTTGGCGCTGGCGATGTCCGTGTAGGCATAGCTCAGGTTGACGAGCTCGGTCGCGCCCGACGTGGCGTTCCAAGCCTCGAGGAAGAGGCCCGAGCTGCCGGGCACCGTGGTGCCCTGCGACGGGGCCACCAGCGCCGCGTGCGCGGAGACCGAGATCAAGGCGAGGCCGACGGCCGCCGCCAAGGGGCGAATGCTCAGATTCATCATTGAAATCTCCCGATGTTGATCAAATTACAAAGTCAGAACCGAATGGCGCCGCACGAATCCGCGGGTTTTCCTCGAATCCGGCGCTGCCGATCCCCTCGTCGGGGCAAGCCGGGCGGGGCCTATTGGGGTGGCAGGATGCATAAGTCGAATGTCAGCGATGTGATCCAAGTATGAAATTTGGGCGACATGACCGTGAGGGCGGCCGCGCTTTCGGTTCGACACGAGGACAGATCTGCAGATTGCGTCGCGTCGTCGGGATGCCGTCGTTGACCCGCTGAGCGCCGCGGAGGCTTGCGCGTCGCAGAACCGTAGCAATCCGCTTCTATGCTTGACCGCCCACCTGCCTCAGCGGAGATCGATCGTGATGTTTTCCCGTCATTTCGCCGGTCTAGGTCGTTCTTCCCGAATCTGCCTGATGGCGATTCTCAGCGTCGCAATCGCCGCGAGCGCGGTGGCGTCATCGACGCAGCCCACGCGCTCGGGCGCCGGCAGCACAGCGCCGATCGGGTCCATCAGCGGCAAGCCGCTGGCCGAATCCGACATCGTGGCCGGCGACACCCGCGACTTCGACCAGCTCGAGGCCGATCACGAGTCGAAGCGGAATCAGGTGGAGCTCGAGTACGCCAAGGCTCGCCATGATCTTCTAAAGCGAGAGCTCGACAAGCGCCTCGACCGCGAAGCGCTGGAGCGCGAGGCCAAGGCCCGCGGCGTCGCGCCGGAGGCCGTGCTCGCTGACATGAAGGTCACGCCGCCCACCGAGGAGGAATCCAAGGCGTTCTACGACCAGAACAAGGGGCGCATCAACCAGCCCTATCAGCTGGTGGAGCCCAAGGTGAAGGAATATCTCACGGCGCAACGCAAGAAAGAGGCCGAGCGCGCGTTCTACGACGCCCTGCGGGCGCGGCATGACATACGCTCCCTCCTCGAGCCCTACCGCGTGGCGGTCGCCGCGACGGGGCCGGCGCGCGGCCAGAGCAGCGCGAAAGTCACCATTGTCGAGTTCGGCGACTTCCAGTGTCCGTTCTGCAAGGCCTCGGAGCAGTCCCTCAAGACCTTGAGCGCTCAGTACCCCGAAGACTTGCGCGTGGTATTTCGCAATCTGCCTCTCACGAAGCTGCATCCGAACGCGCTCGTCGCCGCCGAGGCGGGCATCTGCGCCGATCGCCAAGGCAAGTTCTGGGAGATGCACGACGCCATGTACGACGATCAGGGCGCGCTGGACCCCGATGGGCTCAAGGCCACCGCCGCAAAGCTCGGACTCGATCCGGAGCGCTTCGGCGCCTGCCTCGGGGACGGCTCGGCGAATTCGTCGCTCGATGAGGACGCCAGGGCGGCGCGCGCGCTCGGCCTCGAGGGCACGCCCTACTTCTTCATCAATGGCCGGCCGGTCGACGGCGACGTGCCGCTCGCGACCTTCGAGGCCATCGTCAAGGAGGAGCTCGCCCGCGATCGGCGCGACTCGGACCGCGATCGTCACCCGGGCGAATGAAGCCGCCATCCGTACGGGCCGCGCCATCCGCGGCGGCAAAATTCGTGCGGCAGGCAGCCGCGGCTTACGGGCGCGGACAATGGCAGACGGCCGAGCTCCTCTGCCGGCAGATCCTCGATCGTCACGGGCCTGAGTTCAACGCGCTCAGCCTTCTCGGTGCGATCGCCGCTCGAGGCGGTCACACCGAGAAGGCGGTGGACATCCTCGGACAGGCCGCCGCGCTGCGGCCCGACTTCGCCGCGGCTCACAACAATCACGGCATCGCACTCAAGAACCTGGGCCGCGTCGACGATGCGCTGAAGGCCTATCGCCGCGCCCTCTCGATCGAGCCGGGATTCCTCGAAGCGCACTACAACCGGGGCAATGCGCTCAAGGATGCGGGACGATATGAACAATCGATCGCGAGCTACGATGCCGCGCTCGCCCTCGATTCGCGCTATCTCGGGGCGCACATCGGCCGCGGCATGGCGCTGCAGGGCCTCGGAAGGAGCGCGGACGCGCTCGAATGCTTCGAGCGTGCATTGACGATCGCCCCTCGCAGCGCGGAGGCGCACAACAATCGCGGCGCGGCCCTCGAGGGCCTGGGTCGAACCGGGGAGGCGCTCGACAGCTATGATCGGGCGCTCGCGATCAATGCGGATTTCGTCGAGGCACTCGACAGCCGCGGCGTGCTTCTTCGCAAACTCGGTCGGTGCGGGCAGGCGCTCGGCAGCCACTCGCGCGTCGCGGCGCTTCGGCCCGATTATGCGGGCGGTCACCTGAACCTGGCTGCGGCGCTCGCGGGTCTCGGACGGCACCGCGAGGCGCTGGCCAGTTGCGAGCGGGCCATCGCGCTCGCGCCGGGCGATGCCGGGGCCCATCTCAACAGGGGACACGCGTTGCGCGCCCTCGGGGACCTCGACGCGGCCCTGGCGAGCCACGAGCGCGCGCTGGAGCTCGACCCGCGCTACGTGCAGGCCTATCCGGCGCGGGCCAGCCTGCTCCTCGCTCTGCAGCTTCCCGAGCAGGCGCTCGCGAGCTACGACCGGGCCATCGTGCTCGAGCCGGACGACGCCCCGCTTCACACCGACCGCGGTCACGCGCTCCGTATGCTGCGCCGCTGGGACGAGGCGGTCGCAAGCTACGCGCGGGCGCTCGAGCTCGATCCTTCCACGCCTGGCCTGTATGGCCTCTGGCTGCACACGACGACGAGCCTCTGCGACTGGACGGACCATGCCGCGCGCGTGGCCGCGCTGAGGACGAAAATCGAAACGGCGCAGCATGCGACACCGCCCTTTCCCGTGCTGTCGCTGCTCGATGAGCCGGCGCTCCAACGCCGCGCCGCGGAGCTTTTGGTGGAGCACACCTTCGCTCACGTGCGCGCGGCGCAGGCGCCCACGGCCGCCCCTTGGCCGCCGATGGCCGCGCCTGGACCCCCAGAGCGGTTGCCGCCCTGCCTCCCCGAAGAAGGCCGTGAGCGAATCCGCGTCGGCTACTTCTCCGCCGACTTCCATGATCACGCCACCGCCCAGCTGTTGGCGGAGGTGATCGAGCGGCACGATCGCTCCCGGTTCGACATCACGGCGTTCTCCTTCGGGCCGGACTTCCAGGATGAGATGCGCGCACGGCTCACCCGGGCCTTCGACCGCTTCCTCGATGTACGCGCGCGCTCCGACGCCGACATCGCCGCGCTCGCGCGCGACGCACGCATCGACATCGCGGTCGACCTGAAGGGCTTCACCGGAGACGAGCGTCATGGGATCTTCGCGCATCGCGCCGCGCCGCTTCAGGTGAGCTACCTCGGCTATCCCGCAACCATGGGCGCGGGCTACATCGATTACCTGATCGCGGACGCGGTGCTCATCCCGGAGCGCAACCGGGGACACTACGCGGAAAAGATCGTGTACCTGCCGGACTCCTACCAGCCGAACGACCGCGCACGCCCGCTTCCGGCGCAGGTTCCCTCACGCGCCGACCTCGGTTTGCCCGCATCCGGCTTCGTGTTCTGCAGCTTCAACAACAGCTACAAGATCACTCCGGCCATGTTCGACGTATGGATGCGCATCCTGCATCGCGTCGAGGGCAGCGTGCTCTGGCTGCTCGAGCTCAACGCCACGGCGACTGCCAATCTGCGCCGCGAGGCCGAGGCCCGCGGAATCGCCGGCGGGCGGCTGGTGTTCGCGCCGCGCGTGCAGCTCCCGCAGCATCTCGCCCGGCACCGCAGGGCCGATTTGTTCCTGGATACCCTGCCCTGCAACGCCCATACCACCGCGAGCGATGCGTTATGGACGGGGCTGCCGCTGCTGACCTGCGCTGGCGAGTCGTTCGCCTCGCGCGTGGCTGCAAGCCTGCTGCACGCGGTGGGATTGCCCGAGCTGGTCGCCGACTCGATCGACGGCTACGAATCGCTCGCGGTGGGACTTGCGGCCGATGCACCGGCTCTCGCCCGCCTGCGCGAGGGGCTGGAGCGCGCACGCACGACCGCGCCTCTGTTCGATACGCCGCGAATCACACGGCACCTCGAGAGCGCGTACACGGAGATGCACGAGCGCCTCCGTCGGGGCCTCGCGCCGGACCATATCCACGTCCGGCGCGAGGAGAGCCTGGCGCAGTCATCCTGAAAGGGATGGCTCAGTCCCGCGGCCCGCCGTCGAGCGCGTGCGGGACCCGCGCCCGCGCACCTGCTATGGCCTTGCCGACCGCATCCGTCGCGTGCGCGCCGCCGCCAACGCGCCGAGCAGCCCGAGCATCTCCATCCCGAGCGCCCCGCCCCCGCCGGATTTGCCCGGGGCAGCCGTCGCGGTGACGGTTGCCGAAGAAGAGGCGCTGCCTCCCGGGCCGGTGCACGTCAGCGTATAGGTGGTCGTTGCCGAGACGACCACCGCCGTGCTGCCGGACCCGGCCGGCTCGGAGCCGCTGAAGGTGCCGCCGCTCGCCGTGCAGGAAGTGGCATTCGTCGTCGTCCACGAGAGCGTGGTGGCTCCGCCCGCCGCGAGCGAGGTGGGCGATGCGTTCAGGGTGACGGTCGGCGGCGCATTCACGATCTCGATGCCGTACATGCCGTAGTGCTGCTGTGCGTCCGGGATGGCCACGACCGTGAACTGGTAGTTGCCGGGCGTGACGGTGAGCGGGAAGGTCCCTCCTCCGTAGATCTTGCCAAGCACCGAGCCCTTGCTTGCGCCGACGAGCGCCAGCGTCTGGAATTTCACCGGCAGCGCGAGATCCGTCAGCGTCACGGCGAAATTGCCGGCTACCCCGAGCGTGATCGGTTGCGTGGTGACCCCGCCCACGGCGCTCACGGGCTGAACTTCGTCGAGCTCCAGCGTCGGCGATGAGCCCGACGTCTGCACGTTGACGTCGAACAGTCCCGTACCGCTGGATGCGGGGCTTGCGGCCGCGAGGAGCACCACGGGGCCCGCGGCCAGCGTCACATCGAGCGTTCCCGAGGAGGCCTTCTGGCCGAGCAACACGCCGCCCTGCGCCGCGGCCACCTGGAGGCTCGCGAGGTTCGCCGGAAAGGCGAGATCGTTGGCCGAGACCTGGTACGACCCGGCGGCGAGCGGCTGCGGCGACACGAACCCGTAGGCATACGCGGTCCCGCTGTTGACGCCGAATGCCGCCTGCAACAGCGAGGCCGAAGCGGACTGCAGGTCGACCTCGTACGTACCGGCACTGCCGCCGGCGGCGGCGTAGGTCCAGATCTGCAACGGACCCGCCGCCGCAGCGAACGTCGAGGGACCGCTCGAGGATGTCACGTTGCCGAGCGCCGTTGCTCCGGTCGTCACGAGGGCCATCACCGAGGACAAAGCGCCCGGGAAGCCGAAATCGACCGCCTTCAAAGTGAGGCTCTGCGCGCTGCTGTTCGTCACCTGCGAGGCCGCCGCGAGCGATCCCACCGGCACGGAGACGCTCAACAAGGTCGCCGGGCCCGTGATCGAGATGCCGTAGAGACCGGCCTGTGCGGTCGCATCCGCTTGGGCGACGGACAGCAGCGTGTAGGTGCCGGGGGTCAGGTTGAGCGCCGTTCCGGAGGCGATGCCGAGCGAGACGATCGAGCTTCCCTGGAACAGAGCCACGTTGGGTGCGGTCTGCAGCGCGACCGGGAACGCCCGGTCCCCGAAGTTGACCGTGTAGCTGCCTCCGGTCGCCACGGTGAGATCGACGCTCAAGGTGGAGACCGAGGGATTCGAGGCCGTCGAGGGTCTCGAGAGGTTGCCGGCGATGGAGGCGCTCTGGATGCAGTTCGAAGGGCTGCTCTGCGGCGCCACGCAGACGGTGAACGTTCCGACGCTGTACGCGGCATTCGGGTCGCCGAACACGCGCAGCACGTAGTCGCCGGTCGCCTTCGCGATCTTGAAGCTCGCGGTGGCCGCGGGCGCGGACAGGGTCGCGCTGCCGACGACCGCATCGCCCTGCGAGACGACCACCGTGGCGGTGCGCAGCTCCGCGGGAACCTTCTGGTCCGTGAGCGTGATGGTGAGATCCTGGGCGGACGCGATCGTGAAGTCATCCTCGGTCGGCGTCGCCGTCCCCGACGCGTATATCAGTCGCGTCTCGGGCGGCAGGGGATCCGACGATTGCGCGGTTGCGTGGAGCGGCATGAGCAGGAGCGCCGCAACGATGCACTTCAAGGTAGCTCGTATCATCTCGTTCTCCGGCCGGTGCGTCCGGCCTTAGGTTTTTGGATTTGCGGTCTGCGCGGGAGGGAGCTTCGCGAGACCATCCAGCGTGGCCTTCGCCTCGTCCAATCCGGAAAATTTCGTGCCGGAATTCACCGCGCGCGACAGGTTCTCGCGCGCTTCGGTCGCGCTGCCGGTCTTGGATTGCGCCATGCCCAGATGGAAGCGCGCGAGCGGCTCGTCCGGCGCCTCGGCCACCACTTTTTCCAGCACCGGCAGGGAGGCGGCGGCCTCGCCGCGCTTGTAGAGCACCCAGCCGTAGGTGTCGAGGAAGGAGGGATTGGCCGAATCCGCGAAGTGTGCGGACAGCTGCTTGGCGCGGTCGAGGCTGGCAGGATCCTTCCGGTAGGTCGCGAGCAGCATCGCCAGGTTGTTGGCCGCCACGTCCGACCGCGGGAACCGCTTCAAGGTATCCTCGTACGCGGCGATCGCGTCCTCGGTCTTGCCCTGGCGCTCGAGCATCATGGCGGCCTCCGTCGAGGCGAGCGCCGGCTGCTCGACGAGATCTTGCGCATGCTTCAGCGTGTCGAGCGCGCCCTGCGGATCGTTGGCGGCGTTCTGCGCGTAGGCGAGACCCCGATACGGCGGCCACCATTTGGGCGCGCGCGTGATCGCCAGCTTGAAGACCTGCCCCGCATCGACCGCCTTGCCCGCGCTCACCAGGAGCTCGCCCTTGATCTCGAGGCCGAGAGCGCTCTGCGGATGGCGGGCGGAGAAATCGTCCAGCCGCTTCATCGCCTCGGGCATGCGCTTGCCGCTGACCAGCAGACGGATCTCGCCCTGCAGCGGCTCGAGCGCTTCGGGTTGCACGTCGACCGCCTGGGCGTAGAGCGCCAACGCTTCGTCGGCGTGGTGCTGAGATTCGGCGACCATGCCCTCGAGCACCAGCCCCCTCGCCGATTTGGGCTGCAGGGTCGCGAGGGTCGCCGCCGCGTTCCTGGCGGCGGCGTAATCCTTGGTCGCCATGGCGACCTTGAAATCGGCGTCGAGCGCCTCGACGTTGTTCGGCTCCTGCTTGATGATCTCCCCGAGGATCGCCTTGGACTGCTCGGGCTTGCCGACATCGGCGAGGACCTGCGCGAACTCCAGCCGCAGCGCGACGTCCTTCGGATTCGCGTCCACCGCGTTGCGAATCGTCTCCTCCGCGATCGCGGGCTCGCCGTTCGCGAGGTGAGCTCTCGCCAGCGCCCGCAAGACGCCGATCGCGTAGGGCTCGTCGCGCAGCACGGCGCGCAGATCCTGGATCGCGGCGCGCGGGTCCTTGTTCGCAAGCGCAATGTTGCCGCGTATGAGCAGCGCATCGTCATCGCGCGGCGTCTTCGCCAGCACCTCGTTGACCAGCTTGAGCGCACCGGGGATGTCCGCGTTTCGCGCCAGCTCGCCCGCGAGCCGGTCGCGCGCGATCAGTCCCGGCGGATCGAGGTGCTCCTTGTCGATGATGCTTCGATAGGTCGCCTCGGCCTTGGCCCGGTCGTGCTGACCCTCGTAGAGCTTCGCGAGCGCGAATTGCAGCTCGTAGTCGTGAGGATCGGCGGCGATCATGTCCCGAAGCTGCTTTTCCGCGATCTCGGGCCCGCGCCGGGCCGCCAGGAACTCGACCAGCGCCACCTTGAGCGTGCGGTCGTCGGGCAGCGCCTTGATGCCGTCCCGCAAGGTCTGCTCGGCGGCATCGTTGCGGCCGAGGCCCGCGTAGAACTGCGCGAGCCGGATGCGGTGCGCCCGCTCCTTCGGCCGCATCTGCACGAGCTTGATGAGCAGCGCCTCGCCGTCCGCCGGCCGATGCTCCTGTGCGTAGACCTGTGCGAGCACCAGGCGCAGGTCCACCGTGTCGGGAATCTTCCGGATCGACTGCTCGAGCAGCGGCTGCGCCTGGTCGATCTTGCCGGTCGCGGTGTACACCCCCGCCAGCACGCTCACCGCGTCCTCGTTCGCCGGCGCAAGCTGCACCGCCCGCTGCGCATCCGCCAGGGCGCCGTCGGTGTCCTTTTGCTGCATGCGCGCGGCGGCGCGCACCGTCAACAGGTCCGCGTCATCCGGATGCGTATCGAGGACCGGCTTGATGAGCTCCAGCGCCCGATCGGGCGCGCCCGAGAACAAATACAGGCGCGCCAGCTTCGCGCGGGCTTCGATGTGATTCGGGTCGACGTCGATGGTGCCCTGATAGTACTGCGCGGCCTCGCGCGGATTGCCGAGCTTCTCGTCGACCAGGCCCATCTCGAAGCGCGCCTTCGCATCCTTGGGTGCGATCTGCAGCGTGTTCTGGAACTCGACGCGCGCCTTCTCGAGGTTGTCCGCCGCCAGGTACTGGAGCCCCTTGTCGAAATGCTTGGCCTTGCGCGCCTCCGCACCGCCGCAGCCGCCGGCCGCAAGGGAGGCGGCGACGGCGAGCATCGTCAGAAGTCGCGGCAGCGAGTGAGGCAACATAATGATCGTCCGGACGGGAGGGGAAGTCAGCGTAAGCGTGACTGATGACGGTTGTATGACTCGCGCATCGCGCGCGGAGACCGGTTCTGCGGCAGCCGGCGCGATCGCAGGGGTGCGCCTCAGAGCATCGGCCTCACGATCAGTCCCGCGAGCAGCGTCGCCGCGGAGATCCGGAACCACACAACCCGCGTCTCCGTGCGGCTGAGCAAAGCCTCGATGGCGTAGAACAGGATCACGAGTTTGGCGATGCCCGCCGCGCCGCCGTCGGGAAGTCCGAGGCTTCCCGAAAGACTCGGCAGCACGAGGGCGACGAAGAGCACGATGAGATCCAGCGGAGTCAGCTCGAAACGGCGATCGGCCTTGAGCCGCAGGCGCAGCACGGTGCCCAGGGCCATGATGAGCACCGCCGCCCAGATGAGCGGCGTCGCCACGCGCCGATCATGCAACAGCACGCTGTCGAGGTACACGAAGATGGCGGCCGTGATGTACAGCGCCGCCCGCTCGACGGTGCTCAACGGCTTGCCGCGCAGGATCAAGAGCCACACCACCGTCACCGCAAGCAACGCCAGCAGCAAGAGCCTCACGTCCATGCTGACGCGGACGGCTTCCGTCGTCACGATCGCCGCATAGCCCCAGACGCCGGCGACCACCCCGTAATACGACCATCGCGGCAGCCGTTGCGGCTCGCGCAGCAGCGTCAGCATCCGCCCGACGGGAGACTCGCGCTTCTGCTGTCTCGGGCTGCGAAGCCGCCACCTCGCCCGTCGCGCGACCTGCAGCATCGTGATGGAGGCGAGGAAGAACGCGCTGACGACGCCGAGAATGGTGAGGTCGGACTCGAACCGCAGCCAGTACGCGAGCAGGAACAGATCTGCCTGCACGGCGTATATGACCATCACGGCTTCGTGGTGATCGAGGCCGAACCCGAGCAGCTTGTGATGGATGTGGTTCTTGTCCGGGCTGAACGGAGAGCGGCCCTCGCCGACCCGTTGCACCATCACGCTCAGGGTGTCGAGTATCGGCAGCGCCAGCAGCAGGATCGGGGTCGCGGCGCTGACCACGCTGTTGCCGCTCTGCGTGGCGCGCAAGCTCAACACGCCGACGGCGAAACCCAGCAGCTGACTGCCGGCATCGCCCATGAAGATGCTCGCCGGATAGGTGTTGAACCGCAGGAAGCCGAGCACCGCGCCGGCAAAGGCCAGCGCGAGCGCGGCGCAGGAGAGCTGGCCGACGCTGTAGGCGAGCATCGCGAGCGCACAGAGACAGAGGAACGTGGTTCCTCCCGCCAGTCCATCCAGGCCGTCCGCCAGGTTGATCGCGTTGGTGACCCCGACGAGGAACACCAGGGTCAGCGGAACCGAAACCCACGACGGCAGCATGACGCGGTCATCCAGCGTGATCGAGTGGATCTGGATGTCCCCCGCGAAGATCACGATCCCGGCCGCGAGCACCTGTCCCAGGAGCTTCACGCGATAGTCGAGATCGAAACGATCGTCGAGCACCCCGAACACCGTGAGCGTGCCCGCGGCCGCCAGGAAATAGCGGTCGCTCGGCTGCAGCGGCACGACGATGATCGCCGCCACCAGGACGCCGATGGCCATGGCGACGCCGCCGATGCGTGGAATCGGAGTCGCGTGGACCTTGCGGTGGCCCGGGTGATCCACGATGCGCCACCTGGCGGCGACGCGCCCGAACACCGGCAGCCACGCGATCGTGACCACCATCGCCACCACGAAGGGCATGACGAGAGCCATCAGCTGGAGCCGGTCATGAGGCCAGCCCTCGTCATGAGTCCCGCCCCGCTCATCCGTCGACCGATGCCGCCCGCGTTGACGCCGCTCGCGCTCATGGCGCGGCCGCTGAGGCCGCTCCCGTTGACCCTGCTCCCGCTGACGCCGCTCCCGTTCATCGCGCTCCGGCCCTAGTCGGGTACGTAGCGCGTGATCGTCGGCGCGATGCGTGAGGCGAAATCCACGAGCCGGCGCTCCGCGGCCGCATCGTCGCCGCCGGGCGGCAGCGGAACGATGAGCCTCACCAGCGCACCGTCGGTACGGTTGCGCGTGAGCGCGTCCCAGAACAGCAGCCACTTGACCGCGAACTCGTTGGTAACGATGCGACCGCGCTGCTGGAACCAGTAGTAGACCACTTCGCGCTGGTCGCCGAGCTCGATGACGGTGCGATTGACCTCGAGCGGTCGCCCGTCGATGCGTATGCCCTCCAGCGTCCGCTGGCCGAACTCGCGCAACTGCCACCCGCCCCCGGGGAGGCACGAGCGGGGTGAGTGCACGGCCTCGCCTTTGCGCTGGGAGTTGTAGTAAGCGACGTACAGATTCACGGGCGCGGAGGAACCGTCGGAATAATCCGCCATCAGGTAGTCGTCGAGCTTCAGGGCGTCGAGATAGATCCCTTCCAACTGCTCGCGCCGCCCGGTCCACGGTCCGATCGACATGGGAAAGGCGTCGAGGCCGGTACGCGCCGGGTAGATCTCCTGCGGGCGGGGCATCCATTGCGTGACGCCGAGGAACACCAGGATCACCACGCATGCCGCCAGGAAGCTCGCCGGCAGCGCGCGCTTCTGCACCGGCGCACCGCGCGGAGTCGGTTCCGGGAACTCCACGCCGAAGAGCTGGCGCCAGTGGCCCGCCTCGTGTCCGATGCGCGTCAACAGCGCGATCTCCCCGAGCATCAGCGCGGCGCTGGCCATGAAGATCATCCAGCCTTGAAATTCGTGCAGGAACCCTTCGGCCATCTGCACGCCCCAGTGCTCGACGGTCACGCCGATCACGCCGATGCGCAGGCTGTTCATCAACACGGTGATGGGTATGCTGGACAGGAACAGGAGCGCCCGCTTCCACGCGGCTCCCTTGTAGAAATACGCCATCAGGAATCCGAGCGTCATCAGCGGGAACAGGTAGCGCAAGCCGCTGCAGGCCTCCGCGACCTGCAGCTTGTAGCCGCCGAGGTCGATGACGTTGCCCTCGAGGAACACGCTGATGCCGAAGGCGCGTATCACCATCACCCCGAGCTGCGATGACAGAAGCTGCAGCTTGGTGGAGAGATTCGCGAGCACGAACTGCGGAAGCGGGATCATGAACAGGAGGATGCAGAGCGGCACGGCCACCAGCCGGAACGCGCGCCAGCCGAGGAAGGACAGGACGAGACCGGCGAGGGTCACCACGTACGCGTACTGCACCAGCACGTAGATGGTCGCGAGCTGACCGAGCGCGAGCAGCGCCCCGCCCAGCACGACCAGCGCGGCGCCCCACCAGCTTCCGACGAAAGGAATGCGCTCCAGGCGGTCTTTCTGCTGCCAGACGAGGAAGACCGCGATCGGCGGGATCAGGACTCCGTGGGAGTACTCGGCGGAGTCGACCCAACCGCCCCACATGACGGACAGGCCATCCCAGAACAGCCACAGGGACAGGGCGAACGTTGCCAGGGCCACGATGAGAGCCGCGGGCGGGAATCGCCAGACGGCCACGGCCGGGCGCGGCGGTGGGAGAGCAGTCACGGACATCGGCCGCAAGATCGCAGCTTAGTGTTTCAGGCCAGTGACATGAGCTGGCATGGCGACGAGACATCGTCACCGGCCCGTAACCTCGCTTGAATAGCCTGGCAATGTTTCTCCCACACGACCTCCGATGTCCACCGCACGCATTCCCAGCCTTGACGGCATCCGCGCCGTCGCCGTTTGGCTCACGATCGGACATCACATCGTGGGCCGCTTCCTTCCGGGGTCGTCGAGCCACTGGCTCGAAGCCCTCGGGCGCGGCGGCGACGGCGTCGGCGTCTTCTTCGTGCTCAGCGGATTTCTGATCACCAAGCTGCTCATCGAGGAGAAGGAGCGCACGGGCACGATCGACCTCGGGGACTTCTTCCTGCGCCGTGCCTTTCGCATCCTGCCTCCGCTCTACATGTACCTGATATTCGCCGTCCTCTTCGCGCACGCGGTGGGGATCGAGCTGCCGCCCTCCTCCCTGATCGGCGCTTCATTGTTCGTCGGCGATTACTGGCCTGCCGAATCGTCGTTCCTCACCGAGCACACCTGGTCGCTCGGGGTCGAAGAGCAGTTCTATCTGCTGTGGCCGCCGATTCTCATTTGGTCGCTGGCGCGCGGGGGCCGGGCCCTTGCCGCCAAGGTGGGCGGGGCAATCGTGCTGGCGACACCCGCGCTTCGCGTGGCGGGCTACGCGTCTGGGGTCGATCTCCTTCGCCATCACGGGATGCACATGTTTCACGCGCGCATGGACTCGCTCATGTGCGGATGCGTGGTGGCGCTGTGTATCGGGGCACCCGCGTTCGAGCGATGCTATCGCGCCTACGCCCGCGTCTGGTGGATCGGGCCGCTGTATACTTTGCTGGTCTCCGGTCTGCTCACCGGCTTGGACCAACCGCTGGGCGCCACGCGGCTCGGCACCGCCTACACCATGGTGATCGGCCTCACGGTCGACAGCGCGCTCACCGCGATGTTCATACTCTGGGCCAGCCGCAATGCGCATTCGCTTGCCGGCCGCTTCCTCAACCAGCCGCTGATGGTGCGGATGGGAGTCCTCTCCTATAGCGCCTATTTGTGGCAGACGGCGCTGATTCACGAGCGCAACCCGACGTTCCTGGCCGCATGGCCATGGATGTTGCTGTACATCTGGATTGCGGCGGCTGCCTCCTATTATGGCGTCGAGCGGCACGCGCTTTCGATCCGCCGCCGGATCGAGCGCTGGCGCGGCTCACGAAAGGCGCTTCTCGGCGCCGCCTGACCCGCCGACTTCTTCCTCGCGCGCCAGCACCGTGTTGATGCTGTCCTTGTACACGACCGCGTACCCCGCGGAGGCGATGGAGCGCTGCAAGAGCGCGTCGTGGGCGGAGATTGCGTGCAGGTCCGGATGGGTGTGCGAGAGCTCGACGATGATCATACGCGGCCGCCAGCGCTCGAGAGAGAACCCGGAGAAGACCGCATCCTCGGCGCCCTCCACATCGACGATCAGCACGTCGAGCGCGCGGCCGCCGCCGGCCTCCTCGAGAATGCCGTCGAGCGGGCGCTGCGGCACGGTGATCACGCTCGCGCCCTCGAGGGCCGTGCTCGACCACTCGAGCGAGCGGTAGCGCTCGACCACGTTGCCGTTGGTGCTCGTGAAAGGCCCGGCAACCGTGATCTCGACCTGGGACTCTCCCGCCCCGACGGCGGCCTCGATGATCCGGATGCGGTCGTTGCCGCGGTAGCGTTCGCGGCATTGCTGTGCAAAGCGCGGTATCGGCTCGATCAGCACACCGTGCCAGCCCGCGTCCGCGAGACACGAGCTGTTGCTGAACGAGATGCCGTCGAATGCGCCGACCTCGACGAAAAGACCCTCGCGCCTTTCGCCGAGGAACAGGCGATAGAGCGTGGCTAGCTCCCGGACCTGGCAGGTCCCGGCCGGCCGGTAGAACTCTCCCAGCGCAGCGTCGGCCTTGCGGCCTCCGCGTCCCGCGGCGCGCAGCTCGAGGCCCACGCGGCCGAGCACGGCATTGCTCAATCTCAGCAGCTTCGTCATGGCTCAACCTTCATCGTTGACTCGAGGCATCTCGGTACCGGGGGGCAGCCGCGGCCGGTTCCGCCGCGGACCCGCGCTGCGTACGCGCCTCAGGATCCTTCATGCGCTCCGGCTCCGCCGTGGAGATTCCCAGCGCAACGCCCAGGATATGGGCCAGCCGATGCTCGTAGGTGTGCTCCCGGTGCGCGCGGATCTGGCCGCGCCGCGCGATGGCCGCCGCCTCCTCGGGCCTGGCGAGATAGTGCCGCACGAGGTCGATGAGGTCGTCGACCGTCCGAAACGACACGATTTCGGTGCCGATGTCGAAGTGCTCCGCGAGGGCCGGCACCGACGTGATCACCTGGAAGCCGCCGCAGCCCGCGATCTCGAAGGCCCGGGCATTCAAGCCGTCGACCTCGGCGTAGTGCAGGGTATTCAGGCAGATCCGCGCCGCGTTGGCGGCCCGCGCCTTGTCCTCGTTGAAGACGGGTGGCCCGCAGCGCGAGACCGGCAGTCCCATCATCAGCCACTCGAAGCGGCCGCCCCAGATCTTCACGTCGAACTCCCGCAGCTGCCGCAGGATGAGCTGACGGTAGTAGTACAGGGTGCCCGCGATCATGATCTCGCAGCCCCAGCGCTCCCGGTCCTTTTGGGTCGGAATCACGGAGCGATGCACCCGCGGATTGCACGCCTCGGGCAGGTAGTAGTACGGCGTCGTCTTGACCATCCGCGAGAACAGATCCTGCAGGTAGTGGTCCTTGACGAACACCGCATCGTAGTCGGATCCGAGGAGGTACTGTCGACCGATCGACGTCATCTGGTCCTGACACCAGCAGACGACCCGCGCCGGCGAGATACCGCGAAGCCGGCGCACGCTCTTCGGTGACAGTTGATTGCCGAGCGTCACCAGCACGAGGTCGGGCTCGAACGTCCGCACCACGCGCATCAGGCGGGCCTCGTAGAGAAGCTCGGGCTCGCGCACGAAGGCATCGGTCACCTTGCGCACTCCCCTGCGAATGGCGCGCGGCGCCCACTCCAGCGCGATTCCGCAGGCGAAGAGCCCGGTGGTACAGCCGAGTGCGCGGAGCGCCTCGACGATGTGCGACTCGAAGGCGTCCGGGAAGGTCTGGCTGCCCACCACCAGAACGCGCGGCATCGCCGCCGGGGAGCGCCCGCTCATGAGCTGCGGCCCGCGCATGCCGCGGCGACCGCCGCGGCGATCGCATCAGCCGCCGCCTCGGACGACCAGCCGTCGATGAGTCCCCGGGCCTGAAGCCCCATGCGGGCGAGGCCGGCGCGTCCGACGCCGAGGGCGGCGCGAAGCACCGCCGTGAGAGCCGCGGTGTCGCCGGACTCGAATATCCAGCCCGTCGATCCCGGTTGCACCAGGTCCCGCGCCGCCCCGACCCGCGAGCTGACGATGACCGGCCGGCCGCTCGCCATGGCTTCGTTCACCGCGAGCCCCCAGGTCTCGCCGCGCGACGGCAGCACGTAGGCATCGCCGATGCGGTAGGCCGACGGCATCTCCGCCTGATTCTGGAACGGCAGGAAGTGGATCGAGTCCATCCCGCCGGCACGGGCACGCAGCGCCGCCTCGAGCTCGCCGCTTCCCACCATGACGAGGCAGGCACGCGTGTCTTGGCCTCCGATGCCAGCCTCGAGCCTTTTGAAGGCATCGATGAGCAGCAGCGGATCCTTCGTTCGGGAAAATTTTGCCGCAAACAGGAATGCGACCGCGCCCTCGGGAATACCGAGCCGCGCGCGCCATTCGACGGCGTGGGCGTCCTGCCGGCCGCTCGGGTCCTTGAACCTCCCCGTATCGACGGAGTGGGGAGCGAACGCAATCCGCCGCGCCGGCACTCCGCTCCAGCGATAGTAGTCGCGGTTGTGCTGGCCAACCGCGACGGCGACATCGACGTGCGCATAGACCCACCTGAGCGACAGTCTGCGCAATACGCCGCGGACGCGGCCGACGGGCCGCAGCAAAGTCGAGTCGCCGCGAAAGAGCACCGGGATTCTGCCCTTGAAGTGGCGGATCGCGGCCAGGTGCGAATGCAGCTTCCAGCCGTAGACCAGTATCGCGTCGGCCGCCCACGACTCTATTTCCCGCAACAGCGACGGATTCCTGATGCCATCGAAGCGGCTCGACGTCGGGTGTCTCGAGACGTTGGGAACGAACACGTGATCGTAGCCGTCGCGCAGCGGGACGTTCCAGGCGATGCGCAGGCCGAACTCGCGATCCATGACCTCGCCGCCCTCGGTCTGCGACCAAGTGAAGAACACGCGGGGCTCGACCCTGTCCGACCCGGCGAGGGCGCGAAACACCGGGGCGTAGTACTGGATGGGATGCGTGGATACGATCGCTAGCCTCAAGCGCTTCATGAAACTGACATCCAAATCCGCGTACCCTTGGGCCCCGACGGAAATCGAGAGATGTTATGGGTCCACTGTTACATTCCGGCGACGTTCCGCCCCCTCGCGTGGCTGATCCGTGTCGCTGATCGACTCCCTCACGTTCTTCGCCCGCCATCCCCTCACGCGGGACGCTCAGATCAGCGGGATGATTCGCTTCCTCAAGTGGCAGATCAGCAGCCGGCTTGCGCCGGGAGCCATCGTGCACGACTGGGTCAACGGATCGAGGTTCCTCGTCCGCCGCGGAGACGCAGGACTCACGGGCAACGTGTACGCGGGTTTGCACGAATTCCGCGAGATGGGGTACCTGCTCCATGTGCTGCGCGAAGACGATCTGTTCGTCGATGTCGGAGCGAACGTCGGCTCCTACACGATTCTCGCCTGCGCCGCGGTCGGTTGTTGCGGCGTTGCGGTCGAGCCGATTCCCTCCACGTATTCGCGGCTGGTCGAGAACGTGCGCCTCAATCGGCTCGAGGCCAAGGTCTCATGCCTGAACCTCGCCGTCGGCAAGGAGGCGGGGCGTATCGCATTCACCAGCGACCTGGACACCGCCAATCACGCCGTAACGGCCCCGGCGGCAGGCATGTCCACGGTCGAGGTCGAGGTCGGCACGCTCGACGCGGTGCTGGGCGGGCGTTCGCCCACCATGCTCAAGATCGATGTCGAAGGCTTCGAGACCGCGGTGCTCGAGGGCGCGCACGGGACATTGAGCGATCCCGCGCTGCACTCGGTCATCATGGAGCTGAACGGCTCCGGGCGCCGTTACGGCTACGACGAATCCGCCATCGTCGAGACCATGCGCTCACTGGGCTTCGAATCCCTCGACTATGATCCCTATACGCGCAAGCTCAGGCCCGGCGTGCGATCCGACTCGGACAACGTCATCTTCGTGCGTGATTTGCCGCGCGTGCACGAGCGGCTCGCCACCTCGCGCCGGGTGAGGGTTCTGGGGAAGGAATTTTGAGCCGGAGTCGCGACGGAGCGGCCCGGTGAGCGAGCGGCGGCGTAACACGCTGCAGGGCATCATCTTCGGTTACGCGTCTCTCGCCATAGCGCTGGCGCGCAACGTGCTGCTGGTTCCGACCTATCTGCGCCACATTCCGCTCGCGGCCTACGGCGCCTGGGTGGCGACCGGCGGGGCGCTCGCCTTGATCCTGATCAACGACTACGGCTTTTCCGGGGTCGTGATGCAGAGAATCTCGGCGAGCCACGGCGCGCGCCAGTTCACGGCGGCGGGCCGGCTGGCGGGCTCGGCGCTCGCCATCAGCGGCATTCTGGCGGTGGTGCTGTCCGCCATCAGCCTGGCGCTCGCCCCGTTCCTGCCGGCGATCTCGCAACTGGCGCCGGCACAGCATGACGAGATCATCGCGTGCTTCATGCTCGCAGTTGCGTCCAACGGACTGGGCGTCGTCGGACAGTCGGCGATCAGCATCATACGCAGCCTGCAGCGGGCCGAGCTTGCCGGCGCGATCACGCTATGTGCAGAGATCGCCAACGTGACGGTGATCGTCGCCGGTCTTCACCTTGGCTATGGTCTGTACTCGCTGGCGGGCGGCCTGGTGATGCGCGCCGTGGTGCTCACCCTCGGCGGCCTTGGCGCGGTGTGGCCGGTCACGCGCGGACTCGGCGCCCGCATCGAAGTGCACGTCGCCGAGGTGCGGGACCTGACCGCGGAGTCGCTGCGATTCTTTCTGTCTTCGATCGCCATCAAGCTCATCTCCCAGGCGAACGTGCTCTTCGTGGGCATGATCCTCGGTCCCGCGGCTGCGGCGGTCTACAGCCTGACCGTCCGCGCCTACGAAACCGTGGTCTTGTTGATCGGACAAATCACCGGCTACCTGGTCGCTCCGATCACCCACCTGTTCGGCTCGGGCAATCGTGCCCGATTCAGTGCGGTGATCGCCCGCGTCTTCGTGCTGCTGTCGGCGTTGACCTCGTATGCCTTGACGCTGACCGTGATACTGAATCCGGCCTTCTTGAGTCTCTGGGTCGGCGCCCGCGCCTTTGGCGGCCAAGCCGTCTCCGTTCTGATGGGCGCCGCCATGCTGGTGTGTCTGGTCGGCGGTGTGGCCTACGACGCGCTGCTGGCTCAGGGCAGGTTCTCCGTGATCACGCGCTACTACGCGATCGCGAGCGTTCTGCAGGTCGCAGCGCTGTTGCTGCTGTTGAGGCATGGGATGTGGGGTGCCCCCCTGGCCACCTTGCTCACGTCGGGGATCTGGGTGAGGGGATTCTGGGCACGGGTCGCGGAGACTCTCGGGCTCGAACCGGGCGAATGGCGGCGTCATGCCTTCGCCTTTGCCCGGATCGTGCTCATCAGCGCGGCGCTCGCCTGGCTATTCGCCCTGCTCTATCCAATGCCGCAGTCCTGGGGCGCCCTGTTGGTCGAGGGGATCTTTGCCGCGACCTGTCTTGCGGCCGCTTACCTCTCGATCAGCGCCGGTCTGCGCAAGGTCGTGTACGAGGAGCTCGGCATCACGACGCGCCTGTTCAGGCCGACCTGAGCCCCGGCCCACTGCTGCTCCGCCGCTCATCGCAGCAGGTTCGGAAATGGCGTCAATCGTCCCATGCCCGAATCGGCAGGCCGCGTCTCGCCGACCTTGCGCGCTCCTATGTAGGGAATGCGCGCGAACACCAGGTGCAACAGGCCGATGCCGACGAGCGAGCGCATCCAGGTCACGTAGCCCGTCGCAATCTCACCCTCCGCTCCGAGGACGACGAGCCTCACGGTGACGACGAGCACGAGCAGGCGCGTGATCGTCGGGGCCTCGGCAAGATCGAACTTCCGGCCAAGCGTGCCGAACATGAATCCCATCAGCGGAATGCCCAGCAGGATGCCCGGCCAGCCGAAGTTCCAATACAGCTCACCGAGATGCGACGGCGAGATGAAGGTCTCGGCAGCCTCCGACACGTGAAACTCATGGTTCATGATCTGCCCGGTCGGAATCGACGGCTTGTCGGGCCATACGATGCGCGGGATGAACGCGGTGAGGAGCGGCAACAGCGTGTAGCCGTGCTGGAAGCCCTGTGTGACCCCGGTTCGGCTCACGATCAGCTCGACGCTGCCTTTCGTGGTGGTTCGCTCGAGCGCCGTCTGGGCCCGCTCGCGTCCGGAGTTGACCCGATCCTTGGCGTGCAGCGCCTCCTCGAAGGACTTCAGGATGTGCTGGCTGGCCGTATGGGAGGTCTGGTTGTGCTCGTCCCGCGCAACGCGGTTGGCCTGCAGCACGGGGAAGGCGAGGAAGATCACCAGGACCACGGGTATCAGCCAGAACTTCGGGATACGTGCGGTGATCAGCAGATTGGTCAGCAGCACGAGGATGCAGCCGATGAGAGCCTCGGACTTCGTATCGATGACGAAGCCGTAGAACAATTGATAGAGCGCGATGCCGATCACGATCGGGAGCATGTACGGCCGGCGATAGCGGCATTGCGCATAGGCGAGCATCATGATCGCGACTGGCAGAGCCATTCGCCCGGTGATGTACATCGCGACGCGCCATGGACCGAGCGAGGCAAGGACCTCCTGCGTCACGACGTTCGATTTTTCGTACATCAGGTTCACGCTGAACTGCCAGCTCAGGCGCGCCGCGACGACCCAGAGCACGAGGCCGAACAGAACCAGCGAGCGCTCGGACCAATCTTTCGCCTGGGCCGGAGGAGCGCCGGTCGGCGTGCGGCAAGCGGCGCGGTAAGCGATCTGGAAGAGCGCGGCGCCGACCAGGATCACGAGCTCCCCCATGTCGAAGATGCCGTCGGAAATCACGATGTCCTGGTCGGCCCCGAGAACCAGGTGCTGCAGGTCCAGCGCGCCGTACATCACGAAGTAGTAGCCGCACCACAAGGCAGCCAGCGCGTAACGCCCGTTGAGCGGCTTCGCCTGCAGGATCGGAATGGAACAGATTGCGAACAGGAGCAGCACGTAGATCGGATGGGCGACGCCGCGGTGCAGGCCGGAGCCGATGATGCAGGCGGTCGCGACGGCGACGTTGAGGCCCGCGTATAGCAGCGGACGGTTCATCGCGGGGCCGTCCGGGCGGGCGCGCACCCGCATGCCGCCGTGCCTTCGGCCGGGCAAACGCGCGTCGCCTGGTCCTCGCGCGAGTCCACCGGGCGCCGCGCGTCGGCACAGGTGTTCGCGTAGAGCACCGCGCCGCGTACCAGCGAAGAGGTGCCCAGGCTGATGGCGGTACGCTCGTGAGGCCGGGTCCCGGGACAGGCGCGCCCGGGCGGCGCATCGAAACCCTCGATGACGTTGTGGTCGATGAGCACATCGGCCACCAAAGGCCACCGGTGCGGCGCAGGCCCCTCGAACCAGGTCGGCACCATGGAGATGGCTCCGCCCTGCCGTCCATCGGCGTGCCGTATGAGGTTGTGACTGATGGATAGCCCGTAACCGACCGTGGCCGGCGCCGAGCTCGTCGGGGCCGCCGCGAGCGACCCCATCACCCCCGACGAGCTGCAATCGTCATCCCACGCGTACTCGCCATCGATGAGATTATCGCGAATCTCCAGGAAGTCGATGTAGCTGGTCTCACGAGCGCATTGGGCACAGCCCCGCTCCTCGGCATTGTAGTGCTGCCGAAACACGATGCCATCCGTGTCGTGCTGAACGTTGCCGGCCATCACGGAGTCGGCGCTCTGCGCCCACATTCCGATCAATCCCCCGCCGACGCGGGATGGATTGCTTTTGGCGCAGAGCGGCTTGCGGTGATCGACGGTGTTGGCGATGGTGAGCACCTGCCAGTACTCCCGCCCGATATTGATGCGGGTTCGCCCGGGCTCGGGAACCACGTCCCATGCAGGCTCCACGTGAAAGGCGATCGAGCCGCGGACGGGATCGCGCGCATACGCCGTGATCTTGCGCGCCTGCCCGAGCCCCGGCCCTTCGCCCACCTGGATCCAATGCCCGAGATAGTAGTCATCGACGTTCACGTCGCGGTCGTTCTGCCGCCCGACCAGCGGGCCGGCCACCGTCACACCGTCGGCGCTCGCTTCGAGCACGGTCTCGGTGCTGGGCAGGGCGAAGGTGTTCGCGTTGTTGTCATAGGAGATCGCTTCGCCGTCGCCGACCTCATCGCCCGTGCAGGTTGCTGAATTCTGCGACACCAGCATCATCTCGAGGTTGTCGTTCATGTGCCAAAAGAACGCCGCGCGCCAGCCATGCGGGCCGCCGCCGGGGTAGAGGTGCCGTCTCGAGGCGCCGTCCGCCGTGTTGCCGCTGAAGTCGACCCGCGTGGCGGCGCCCAGCTCGCTCGCGATGGTGCCCTGGCGGATCTGGGGTGCGAAATAGCTGCCGGGCTCGAACCGGTTGTCGGCGATCACGGAATCCTCGATGGCGAACCGATGAGTGACGTCGTAGCGGTTGCCCGAAAGCTCGACTCCGATGCGATAGGCGCCGAACTCGTTGCCGCTGACGATCAACCGCCGGATGGCGAGTCCCGCGTTTCCGATCGCCGCGCTCGGACGATCGAACGTGTTGTTCGTGATCACCACGTCGTCGACCGAACCAGGAGTGTCCGCCGTGCGCACGCTTGGCCCGAGGCGCAGGAGCTGTGTATCCAGGTGATCGGGCGAGTACACGCGTTCGTCGCGAAAATCGATGTTCCGCACGACGTTGTGGCCGAGCAGGGTGAAGGTCGCCCTGCCGGCGCGGTAGGTGCCATCGGCCGCCTGACTGAGGATGGTCTCGCGCGGCCCCGCGCCCGCGAGACTCACACCGCGCGGCAGCACGATGCCGTCCGGGGGATCGAGCGCGCGCTCCGAGAGCGTCCAGATGCCCGGCCCGAGCCGAACCTCGCCACCCCCTGCGCGGGCGGCCGCCGCGACGGCCCGCCGAATGCAGCCCGTGTCGTCCACACCGTCGTTCGGGGCGCATTTTCCGAAAGCGGCATCCTCCACGTGGAATTCGCGCGGCGCCGGCGGGTCGGGGCGCACCTCGAACGACTGCCGCTCGAGCGGCACCCAATTCGACCCGTCGCATCTCACCATGATCCGATACACCCCGGCGGGGAGCCGCGCCGGCAGGGCGGCGCGGGCCGCATAATCATCGAGCGTTGCGCCGGCCGATTGCGCCCGCAGCACGATGTTCGTCGGACCCTCGAGACGGATCTCGGTCGCGGCCCCCGGCGTCGGCCGAAGATTGCGGCCGACGATCTTCAAGTAGCGGGGCAACGTGCCGATGCGCGCGCTCTGGTACGCGAAAGCGGGGCTCGCCCACAGGGGTCGCGGATCGTTGATGCGTACGGCCGCGCTCCACTCTCCCTGCGCGGTAACCACCCAGAGCGCATAGACCCGGCCGCCGCGAATCGCAGGCGGCAGCCGGACGACGAGCGCGTTCGGTACATTCGCATAGCTCACCACGTCCGCGAGCCCGAGGTCCGCACCGGACCATCCGGGCACCTCCGCGGGATGCGTCGGCAGCACGTCGAGCTGCTCGGTCGACCGGTACACGACCCGGTCGCCCTGCGCGAGACGGCTGCCCCCGATTGACAACAGATCATCGGGTCCGCCGTGGACCGGGCTCTCGTGGAAGGGCTGCCGGAACAGCACCGGAGCGAGGCCTGCGGCGCGCGGCGCGGCCGCAAGCCACAGGGGCGCGGCGAGCAGGGCCCACGCGAATCCGCTCAGACGATGCCGTGTGATAATCGGGAGCATGACTCGCACCGACCGGGGGGTGCCAGAAATAGCCGTGATTGATGACATTGGCGTTACATGATCGTTGCGCCGCGCGGCCATCGTGAATCGGGCCGGGCGGGTCGGTAACAGAAAGTGCACATCGCGTGCGCTATGCTCGTCGCAATCCTTGGCGCGAGCCTCCGCATGCTGAACCTCTCCACACCTCGCGGCCTTCCCGTGCGCGTCCCCGAATCGCCCGAGGAGGACCCGTCGCCCCGGTTCCATCGCGACGACGCGGAATCGATCCGCACCTATTACCGCGACCATGGCTACGCCGTCGTGCGCGGGCTCATCTCGCCGGGCATCTGCGACACGCAGCGGCGGCTCTGGGACGAGGAAGTGAAGCCCTTCGACGGCTTCATCTACCGTCAAGCCACCGCGAAGGCGGAGAAGCACGTACTCAACGAGAACGGCTGGGTGATGAACCCCATCCTCAACCTCCAGAGCGTCGACCCGGAGCGATTTCCCCGATTCCGCAGACATGCCACCGAGTCGATCCTGGCCAACCCGGCCTTGCGCGACGTGCTCGCCAAAATCCTCGGCGAGCCGCCCAAGATCGTGCAATCGATGTATTTCGAGGGTAATTCCGCGACCTGGGAGCACCAGGACAGCTACTACCTGGATTCGGAAATCGTGGGCGAAATGACGGCGGCGTGGATCGCCATCGAGGACATCGGCGCGCAGGCAGGACGATTCTTCGTCTGCCCGGGATCACACCGGCTGAAGCTCGATGAGCACGGCGTCGCGAACAACATTGCCGAGCATCATGAGGTCTACATCTCCTCGGTGGTCAGGAGAATCGTCGATCTCGACCTCGAGATCCGCGCCCCGGCGCTCCAGAAAGGAGACGTGCTGCTCTGGAATGCGTTGACCATCCACGGCTCCCTCAACACCCAGGATCCGCGCCGTTCGCGCTCTTCCATCACCTGTCATGCCATCCCGAGCTCGCGCCGCTTCCTGCATCATCAGACGCTGCTTTGGGACGTGCCGACCGATACGCTGAGAGGCGTTCGCATATTCAGGCCCAAGGATCTGCGCATACCCCGGAATCGGTTGATCTTTCAGGTGGAGACGCGGCTTCCGGCGCTTTTCTACTGGGCGAAAAAGCGTGCGGTGAAGCAGGTCATTCGCTGGAAGGCGCGACCGCGCGCGGCGGGGATGGGGCCGCAATCCCTCTCCTGAGCGCGATTCGCCGGGACGCTCCATGATTCCGCTGACCGCCAGGCTGAAGCGCGTACCTGTCGTCGCCGCCGCCAATGCGCGCCTCAAGGCATGGATGGTCGAGCAGGACGCCGCCCGCATCCGGCGCCGGTATTCGAAGCTGGCACGCAAGAGCGGCATCGGCGTCCCGGAGGGAGAGGTGCTGCGCGACGCGCTTCGAAGCCGGATCGGTGTGCGCGGAACGCGGCTCGGGTGGCCGCGCCCGCGCGGCGGGCTGCACGTTTTTCTGGCTTACTCGTTGTGCAACTGGGAAGCGGTGCTGCCGCGGGCCCTTGCCGAGTTCGGCGAGGTCTCCGAGTTCGAGTTCCGGTCGGCGGGATTCGACGAGGCCTCCCCCGGCTGGCTGCGCGAGCGCCAGGCGATGAATGCGGCGCTGCTCGAGAGCTTCGAAACGGCCAACCGCCGGCGGCCGATCGATGTCGTCGTGGGATATTTCTCGGGTTACACGGTCGATCCGACGGTGCTGCGGCGGATGGCGGAGCTCGGCGCGGTGACCACTAACTTCTGCTTCGACGACAAGGTGCGCTGGCCTGGCCGCGTGCTCGGCGGGCGCCATACGAGCACGGCGGCGATTGCCGACACCGTCGACCTGAATCTCAGCAGCGATCCCGCCGCCGCGGCGCGCTACTTTGCGCATGGCGGACTTTGCATGTTTCACCCGGAAGCGGCCGACGAGCGGTGGTACCGTCCCCTCGAGGTCCCCTTCGAGCATGACGTGTCGTTCGTGGGCGCCTGCTTCGGCTGGCGTCCGCGCCTGATCGACGGCCTGCGGGACCGCGGTATCCAGGTCGCGTGCTTCGGGCGGGGGTGGCCGAGCGGCGCGGTGGCGAACGAGGCCATGAACGGCATATACGCGCACAGCCGCGTCAGTCTGGGGTGCGGCGGCATCGGCTATTCGCGCGATCTGCTGTGCCTCAAGGGCCGCGACTTCGAGGTCCCGATGGCCGGCGCCCTGTATCTCACGCAGGACAACCCGGAGCTGTCGGCGGTGTTCGACGTCGGGCGCGAGATACTCACCTATCGTGGGATCGACGACTGCGCAAGCACGATCCGCGAGGTGCTGGCAGATCCGCCCCGGGCGGCGCGCATCCGCGCCGCGGCTCGCGCGCGCTGCCTGCTCGATCATACGTATCGCGCGCGCTGGTCCGGCGTGTTTCAAAAGCTCGGGGCACTCGCCCCTAGCGCGCCAGCCCGGCCTTGGACGGATGCAGCGGATACAGCCGGCGCACGGACATGGGCTGGCGGAGCAGTAGCCGCCGCAGCAGCAGATTGACGAGCTCCACCGGCTCTCGCCACCGTCGCAGGCGTACCGACAGCGACCGCAGCGAGAAATTCCTGCGCAGCGGCAACAAGTCGGTCTCGTACAGGTCGAGCAGGGTGAACCAGAGATTCAATTGCGCGAGCGTGTCAGCCGCCGGCAGATGAATGCGCAGGCGCTTCGAGGCGGTCCATACCGAGAACATCTTGAGCCGGGTGCAATCGTTGATGACGGATGCATGCACGTCGATGACGATGGCGTTCGCGGGCACCTCGCTCAGGACGCGGGCGCTCCGAGCCGGGGGATCGGCGAGCCAGAGGTGCGATCCGACGGCGTCCTGCACCCGGAACAACACGGAGCACAGCTTGCGTCGCCGCACGAGCCAGGGGACCGAGCTCAGGAAACCGCGGAAGTACGCGCAGAACGCCTCGAAATCGCCCAAGGTCCGCGCCTCGATTTCGGCATGGGCGGACAGCGTCCCTTGCTTGCGCTCCAGCAGCTCGGCGACGTAGCGCTCACGCTGCGAGAAGTCGAACGGTTCGATCTTGAAGCCGGCCTCCTCGCTCCAGCCGCTGCCCGGCGGCATGACCACGCACTCGCTGTCCGCGCCCACCTCCGCGGCCAGGTTCGCATAGCGGCCGCGCGCCTGTTCGGGTGAGGTGGCGGTGACGTTGAACCGGCGCGTTTCCGGGTGCAGGAAGCAGTGATTGCTCGCGAAGGGGACGGCATAGCGTGCGCGCGTGTGCAGCGCGAAGCGCGCGAACTGATCGGCGGAGTCCAGGATGTCGTTCACCTGCGGCAGCAGCTTCTCGTGATTCTCGACGCACAGCGGCACCGGGGACGCGCTCGAATGGCTGCGCAGCAGGAAATCGATCCGCGGGTAATCTCCGAGCACCTGTCTCAGCGGCAGTCCGAACAGCTTGCAGTCGTTGCAGTTGAACAGGGTGCGGCCGCCGCCCGCGAGCACCACGCCGCTGTCGACGCCGAAGCCGAACTGATAGGAGCGCAGCTCGAGGTCGTCGGCCAGCCGCAGCCTCTCGCCATGCGCCACCTCGGTGATGTCGTGGAAGCCGAGCCAGCGCAGATCCTCGACCATCCGCCGGGTCGGGATCTTGGGCACGATGATGCGCGTCCTTCGGTCGAACAGCTTGCGCAGCGAGGGGCCGTGGAAATGATCCCAGTGCAGGTGGGTGAGATAGATGAACTGCGGATCCAAGCCCTCGATGAGCTGGGGCGGCGGCTCGGGAAAATTCCACCAGCTGCGCCAGTAGCACGAGCCCAGGAGCCACGGGTCGCACACGACGCGCACGCCGCCGTGCTCGACCAGCAGGCCCGCGTGACTCAGGATGGTGAATTTCATCGGTGGCGGCCGAGGATGCGGCCGTACTCCGCCTCCATGCGCGCGACGACTCCATCCCAGGACAGCTGCTCGAGCGCCGCGCGGCGCCCGGCGAGGCCGCAGCGCTTGCGGCGGATTTCGTCGTAGTGCAGCTGGGTGACCGCGCGCGCGAGCACTTCCGGCACGCCCGGCGTGACGATGCCGGCGCCGGCATGCTTCACGAGCTTGGACAGCCCGACTTCCGGCGTGACCACCACCGGGCAGCCCATTGCCATGGCTTCGGCGACGACGTTGCCGAAATTCTCCGAGTACGACGGCAGCACGAACATTTCGGCGCTCTCGTACAATGCCCACTTGTGCTCATCGCTCACCGGCCCGACGAATCTCAGGCGCTCGGTCACCCGTTCGCGGCGCGCCAGATCCTCGAGCTCCGGTCGATAATTTTCCTCGTCGTTACCCGCGATGACGAGCGTCAGATCCGGCACGCGCCGCCAGGCTGAGATCAGCCGGTCCAAGCCCTTCTTGTGGTTGACGCGGCTCAGGAACAACGCGTAGGGCCGCGGCAGGTCGGCAAGCGGTCCGCGGCTCAAGGGCGGGTGGCTCGCCGGCCAGCGCACGCCGTTCGGGACGCAGAATATCTCCGGCAGCCTCAGATCCAGCGCCCGCAGCTCCTCGGCCTCGATCTCCGCGGTGACATGGACTCGGGCGGCGGCCGCCAACGAGCGGCGCTCGATCAGCCGGATCCAGGCCGACTTCACCAGCCGGCTCTTGTTGCGGATCACGTCGCCGACCAGCATGCCGCGCGGCGACATGACGTAAGGAATCCGCGCCTGCTCGGCGGTGCGCGCGGCGATGTAGGTCGGCCACAGGAACACCGAATGCAGATGCAGCAGATCGTAGCTGTCGATGGTTCGCCGCAGGTGCTTGGCGAGCGCCGGAGCCCAGAACAGCCGCCGCAGGAAGCGCACCGGGAAATAATGCACGAGCACCCCGTCCATGAGCACCGGCTCACCCAGCGGAACGTCGGAGTCTTCATCGCCGTCCATGTTCGTCGTGTATACGCTTACCTGATGCCCGCGCCGCACCAGCGAGGCGCACAGCTCGTGCACGGAGCGAATCGGGCCGCCGTACCGGACGGCGGGATAATAGGCGGGCACGACGTGCAGGATGCGCAGGGGCACGACGGAGGCCTTGTCGGTCAACGGTATCGATGTCGGCTTGAGCATGCGCGTGAATGACCTCTCGTCACGCGGAATTTCATCACTACAATATGCCCATTACATGACAGCCGCCCGAATCTCCCCATGACGAGGTCGTTTCCGCTCATCCGTGCCGAGATCACGTTCGGCCAGCGCGTGCGGCGCTTCGCCTGGAACATCGTGTGGATGTTCCTGTACCGCCCGACGCCCCGCCCCTTCCATGCCTGGCGCCGCCTGCTGCTGCGCGCCTTCGGTGCGCGGATCTCGGCCGGAGCGGTGCCGTATGCCGCGGCACGCATCTGGGCCCCCTGGAATCTGACCATGGGCGCGCACAGCTGCCTGTCGGACTTCGTCGACTGCTACTGCGTGGCACCGATCACCCTCGGTCCTCATTCCACGGTCAGCCAGTACGCCTACCTCTGCTCCGCGAGTCACGACTATCGCGAACCCGGCATGCCGCTCGTGATCGCACCGATCGTGATCGGACCCGACGCTTGGGTCGCCGCGGGGGCATTCATCGGACCGGGCATCGCCGTCGGCGCGGGTGCGGTGGTGGGTGCCCGCTCGACCGTCACGCGGGATGTCGACCCTTGGAGCGTGGTGGCAGGTTCGCCGGCCCGTCCGACGGGAAGTCGTCCGCGATTCACCCGGTCTTGAGCCGGGTGTCCAGGTGCTCGGCCAGCCGCAGGCCGAGCGCCATGGCGGTGAAGGTCGGATTCGCGGCGCCCATCGATGGGAAGACGGCGGAACCGGCGATGTAGACGTTGTGCAGGCCGTGCATTCGCAGGTCCGGATCGACGACGCCGTCGCTGGGATCCGCCGACATGCGCGTCGTTCCCGCCGGATGATAGATATCGTGCAGATTGGCACCGACTTCCCCGGCCTCCGGCTCCACCGGCTCGAGACGCGCGATGCGCTCGAGTCCGTTGCGCGCCCACAGGCGCCCGACCGCGGCATGCACCGCGCGCGCAATACGGTCCGCGCCCGCCTCGGGCTTCCAGTCGATGCGCAGCTTGCGCCGCCCGTCACGGCCGCGCTCGCCGAGCCGCACGCGATTCTCACGGGTCGGTGCCTGCTCGAAATCGCACTGCAGGTGGATGTCGGCGCCGCGGGGGAACGGCAGGCGCCGCCGAACATAGCGCTCGAAGGCCATCTCCGCCACGCCGGGCAGCACCAGCGGCATGTACGCCGCGTGGCGCAGAGCCTCTCCCACCCGGCCCTGCTGCAGTCCGCGCAGCAGGTCGCGGACGCGGCCGAAGCCCGAGTCGCGGCGGATTTCGAACAGAAAATGCGCATACAGCGCAGGGAGTCCTTCGCGGGCGAGCGAATCTTCGGCAAGCTCCATGCGCAGCGACCGCATGACCGGCCCGTCGAACACCGGCGCGAACAAGGCATGAAAGCGCGCTCGGTCCTTGACCCGCACGCGGGCCACGCGCAGCGACAGATGGTCGTGCAGGTAGCGGCCCGCGGCATCCTCGGGCGGCGCGGCACCGGCCGCCTCGCGCAGCTCGAGCGCGCAGCGAGCGGTCTCGAGCGCACCCGCGCAAAGCACGTACGCATTGGCGCGCACCGCCATGGCGAGCCCACCCGGTGAGCGCACGGCCACGGCGGCGAGGCGCCGGCCGTCCTCGCCCGCCGCCAACGTCCAGTCCGCCGCGCGCGCGCGGTAGACGGCGCGCACCCTGCCCGACGCGCCGAGCGCGGAGCCGAACGCGACATCGAGATTACGGCGGCCGAACGGCGTCCATTTCGAGATTCGCGGGGCGAGATCACCCCACTCGAGCGCGGCCAGCGGGTGGGGCATGCCCGTGCGGGGTATCGCATAGCTCCCGGGGACGACTCGGAGCCAGCGCTCGAGCACCGGGAAATGCCGCTCGATTTCCGCGAAGGGAATGGGCCAGGGCGGCGCACCGATCTGCGGACGCCCGTGGAGGTCCGCCTCGCGAACGGGCAGGAGCTGTCCGCCCCAGAGCGTCGACGTCCCGCCCGCACCGAATGCGCGGCCGATCGTCGCGCCCGCGTAGGCCTCGTGACCGAACTCGACTTCGGCCGCATCCTGGCGTTCGGCGATCCGCGGGCCCTGCTCGAGCAATACGACCCGCCGCCGCCGCTCGGCGAGCGCGCGCGCCACCGCTAGGCCCACCGGGCCGGCCCCGATCACGCACACCTCGCAGTCGATCGATGCAGGCAGCGGGTCGCGATCGAGATCGCCGCCCCGCCAAATTCCCGCCTTCATCGGTCGGCCAGCAGGCGCGCAAGGCCGCCGATGCGTTCCGGCCGGCGGGTCGAGTAGAGCAACACCCCGGACGGGTTGTAGCGCACCGCCTCCCCGAGCAGGCTCGGAATGGCGGCGGACCGGCCGCGGAAATGCCCGAAGCTCACCTGACCGGCGAGCGCGGCTGCATCGAGCAGCGGCCACTCCTCGGGGGCCCGCGAGGCATCCACCTGCAGCACCTGGGCGAGATGCGGCCAGCGCCGCGCCACGGCAATACAATCCCGCACCGATCCGGCGAGACCCACATAGCGAAGCTTTCCCTCGCTTCGCATGCGCGACAGCACCTCGCCGAGCGCATCGCCGTCGCCGAGCGCGGCGAGCACCGGCTCGTGAACGAACAGGATGTCCACGTAGTCCGTGCGCAACGCGCGCAGCGAACGCTCGAGACTCGTGCGCGCCTCGTTCGTGCCGTAGTCGCGCCGCGGCCCGCCGCCCGCGGCCCGGCCCAGAATCCGGCGGGCGGCACTTCGCGAGGCCAACTGCGCATACAGGAGAAACGGGCGGCGCGCGAGCAGCGGGCTCTGCATCAGTCCGAACTTGGTCGCGATGGTGAGGCTCGCGCGTCTCGTCCGGGCGAGCTCGCCGAGCGCCGCTTCACCGATGCCGTGGCCATAGTACGGGGCCGTGTCGAAGTGGCGGATACCGGCCTCGAACGCGGCCTCGAGCAGCGCCAGCCGTGCGCGCCGGCGCGGCAGATGGTGCAAGGCGGCCGTGCCCAGGCCCAGCCGTGTCGTGGAGAGGTCCGTCCCCTCGAGCAATACCCTGCGCATGACGCATCGCCCTCACCCATTCGCCCCGGCGAAGCGGCGACGCTCTCGGACCGGACAGGCAACGGATTAGTATCGATCGCCGTCGATGACGGTACCGTGACAGCGCGTCCGGCGGTCACACGTCCGCAACACGCAGCGTGCAGGATGGCCGCCTTTACAATCGGCGGTCCTGCCGCGGCTTGCCATGGTCCCAGGCGCGAAAATGCGCAGGCTGCTCGATATCGGGCGCCTGCGTCGCATCACCACCGACGGACGCTTCATACCCGAGATCGACGGCTTTCGGCTGCTCGCGATCCTGGTGGTGATCAACGAGCACGTCTGGCGCCAGGTGGCGGGGCCGCTCGGCGTGGCGTACCCGGCTTGGCTCGAGCTGCCCGACAGCGGCAGGCGCGGCGTGTTCCTGTTCTTCACCATCAGCGGCTTCATCCTGGGCCTGCCGTTCGCGCGGCGCGCCTTGCTGCCGCAGCCCACTGGTACACCGCCATTCAGCTACCGGCGCTATCTGCTTCGCCGCGTGACGCGGCTCGAACCGCCCTATGTCTTGTCGCTCTGCGGGCGATTCGCGCTCATCCTGCTGGTCTTTCACGAGAACGGCCGTGCGCTCCTGCCGCACTTCCTCGCGAGCCTGTTCTACGTGCACAACGTCGTGTTCGGGGCCATGTCGCGGGTCAGCCCGCCCACCTGGTCGCTGGAAGTGGAGGTGCAGTACTACCTGCTCGCGCCGCTGTTTGCCGCCGTGTTCCTCGTCCGGCCCGCGTCGCTGCGCCGGGCGCTGCTGCTCGGAATCGTGCTTGCGCTCGGCGTGGCGACGCAGGGAGCGCGTGCCGCCGCTCCCCGCGTCGCGCTGTCGATCGCCGGCAATTTGCAGTATTTCACCGCGGGGCTCCTGCTCTGCGACCTGTACCTGACCCAGCCTCTGCGCCGCATTCCGGCGTGGATGTGGGATCTGGTCGCCGTTGCGGCGTTGATCCCGCTTCTCTGGAGTGAAGCGACGTGGGTGCGTGAGCTCTTCCCGCTCGGCTCGGTCGCGATCCTTCTCGCGGGCATGAAGGGCCGGCAGGTCCGCCGCTTCTTCGCCGCTCCCATGGTCAGCGTCACGGGCGGCATGTGCTACAGCCTGTACCTCACGCACGGCACGGTGCTCGCGCTGGTCGCGGCCGGCCTGGCCGCCGCGCCGGGACACGCCGCACCTGCCGGGGTCCGCACTCTCGAGGTCATCGGGGCGTCGCTCGCGGCGACGTTCGCGGCCGGCGGCCTGTTCTATGTCCTCATCGAGCGGCCCTGCATGGACCCCGGCTGGCCACGCAAAGCCGCCGCCCTGCTCTGGCCTCGCCGTGCGGGCACGGCACCCGCCTGAACGCCCGTCGAGCCTCCTCGGCGCAGGCGGCCAGATCACACATTCGTCACACGCAGTCCCGATAATTTAAAGATCATGTGCGGCATTTTGGGTCTTTATGTCCCCGGCGGCGCCCTGCCGCCCACCGAGGAGTTCATTCCGGCGCTCGAGCGCCTGCGGCTGCGCGGCCCGGATGGGTCCGGCACCTGGCGCGACGAGTCCGTTCTGCTCGGCCACCGGCGGCTCGCCGTCGTCGATCTGTCGGCCGCGGGCCGTCAGCCCATGGAGTCGACCGACCGCCGCTTCGTGATCACCTTCAACGGTGAGATCTACAACCACTTGCAGCTGCGCCACGAGCTCGATCCCGTCGGGGGCTGGAGGGGCACCTGCGACACCGAGACGCTGCTCGAAGCCTATCGGACCTGGGGCATCGGGTGCCTAGAGCGCCTCAACGGAATGTTTGCGTTCGCCGTCTGGGACCGCATGGAGCGCACGCTGTTCGTGGCGCGCGATCGCATGGGACTGAAGCCGCTGTATTACTCGCACACGAACGGCCGCTTTGGCTTCGCCTCGCGTCCCGGTGCGCTCAACCTGCTGATGAATCAAGGCGCCCTGAGCATCGATGCCGAGGCGCTGCGCATCTATCTCGAAGTGGGTTACATACCCGCGCCGCTGTCGTTTCACGAGCACATGCAGAAGCTGCCGGCCGCGCACTATCTGCTGATCGATGCGCGCGGGCTGCGCCGCGTACGCTACTGGGACTACCGCGCCATCGTGCCCGACCGTCACCGCACCGTCCGCAGCGAGGGTGAGCTCCTCGAGGAGTTCGACGAGCTGCTCAAAGATTCGGTCCGCGTTCGCCTGATGTCAGATGTGCCGCTCGGCGCGTTTCTTTCCGGCGGAGTCGACAGCGCACTGGTGGTGGGCGCGATGAAGCGCGCGGGCGTTGCCCACCCCAAGGTATTCACCATCTCCTTCAACGAGGCGGCGTTCGACGAAGGCCCGGCCGCTGCCCAGATCGCCCGCCACTTCGACGTCGATCATGTGCAGGAGACGCTCGATGTCGACAGCCTGGTCGACCTTCTGCCGGCCTACATTCAGGAGTTCGACGAGCCGTTTGCCGACAGCTCCGCATTTCCGACCCTGGCCGTGTCGCGTCTCGCGCGCCGCCACGTCTCCGTCGTGCTGAGCGGCGACGGTGCCGATGAGCTCTTCGGCGGGTACCACTACTATCCCATCATCGGGCGGATCGCGCCCCTGCTCGGCCGGCACCCGCGTTTCAGGCATGTTGCGCAACGCCTGCTCGCGGCGCTCCCATTGCATCGGCTCAAGCTCCTGGCGGGTGCGCTGGGCTCGAGGGATGCCGTGACCCTGTTTCACTACCTGCGCAGCGTCTCCAAGGACTACCCCACGCTGCTCAGCGCCGACGCAGCCGCCTCGGCCGGATCGGAAACCTGGTTCGAGCAGTTCGCCTCCTGCTTCGCCATGGACCTGTCCGCCGAGGAGATCGCGATGCGCCTCGACGCCGGTCTCACGCTTCCCGATCTGTTTCTGCAGAAGGTCGACGTCGCCACCATGGCATTCTCGCTCGAGGCCCGCTGCCCGATGCTCGATTATCGGTTGGTGGAATGGGGCATGCGCCTGCCGTTGTCCTTCAAGCTGCGCAACGGCGAGACCAAGTATCTGCTCAAGAAGGCGCTGTGCCGCGATCTGCCGGCCGGCTGGGTGCATCGGCCCAAGATGGGCTTCGGCGTTCCGCTCGCTGCCTGGCTGCGCGGCCCGCTCAAGGCGTGGGCGGACGATCTCCTCCACGACGCCTCGCTCCTGTCGCGGCTGCCGCTCGAGCGGTCGCGGATCTGCGAGCTGCGGCGGCTGCAGCTCGCCGGCGAGCGGGAGGCTCATCCGCTGCTTTGGAGCGTTCTCATGCTGCTCTGCTTCGTGCAGTCCCACGACGCGAAGCGCGTCGCCCCGTTCGCCTATCGCGAGGTAGCTTGAGCGCCTGCATGCCTTCGGCGCTGATCATTTGTACCGAGGTGTTCGCCAATGGCGGCATCCAGCGCTTCAACCGTACGTTGCTCGACGCGTGCGGGGGACTGGGAATCGCCTGCGCCGTGCTGTCGCTCAACGACTCGGCGGAGACGGTGAGGGCTCACGCGCACGATCACCGTCACCATGTCGCGGGGTTTGGCGGCAACCGTGTCCGCTTCGCCGCCGCAGTGGCCCGGCAGCTGCTGTTCGGCCGTCATCGCCGCGTGCTGATCGGGCACATCAATTTCCTCACCCTCTGCGTCGGAGTGCTCGCGCTGCGGCCGCTGCGAGCCGCGACGCTCATGCTCGTTGCGCACGGTATCGAGGTATGGTCCGGCATCGGCTCGCGGCGGGCGCTCGCGCTCGGCCGGGTCGACCGGATCCTCTGCGTCAGCCATTACACGCGTCGGCGCATCGACGAGCAGGTCCCGGGCCTGGATGATCGGCGCTTCGTGATATTCCCGAACGCGCTCGCGGATAGCTGGCGCCAGACGGTTCCTGCCGACTTCACGCGGCCGGTCCCGCAGCGATTCATCCTGTCGGTGACGCGGCTCGAGCCGGGCGATCGGTACAAGGGCGTGGCCACGGTGATCGAGGCCTTCAGCATGCTGTCCGACGCCGAGGTGCACTACCTCATCGTCGGTCACGGCCGCGATGCGGACTTCCTGCGCGCAATGGCGGCGCGATTCGGCGTGGCCGATCGTGTGCACTTCGTGCGCGGTGTGAGCGATGCCGAGCTCATCGGCCTCTATCGGCGATGCGAGGCCTTCGTCCTGCCGAGCGGCAAGGAGGGATTCGGTATCGTGTTCCTGGAAGCGATGTTCTTCGGCGCGCCGGTCATTGCGGCGCGCGAGAAGGGCGCCGTCGACGTGGTGCGCGATGGAGAGACCGGCATCGCCGTTCCGTTCGGCGACGTGATCGCGGTGAAGCGCGCGATCGAGCGGCTCGCCGCGGATTCGGTGCTGCGCGAGCGGTTGCGCGCCAACGGGCTCTCGCTGGTCACCGACGAGGGACCGTTCACGTTCGCGAGCTTCGCGCGCCGCTGCCTGGCGCAGCTCGGGCCCGAGACGGCGGATGCGGCATGACCGGGATCTCCGTGCTCATCCTGACCTGGCAGGAAGAGGTCAACATCGCGGCCTGCGTGGATTCGTGCGCATGGTCGGACGACATCGTCGTATTCGATTCCATGAGCACGGATCGAACCTGCGAGATCGCGAGATCGAAGGGAGCCCGCGTCCTGCAGCGAGCCTTCGACAATTATGCGGCGCAGCGCAGCGCCGCTCTGAGCGGGACCGACTTCAGGCATCCCTGGGTTCTCATGGTGGACGCCGACGAGCGCGTGCCGGGAGATCTCAGGGATGAGATGGAGCGGGCCGTCGCTGCGGCGGATCCCGACGTGTCCGCGTTCCGCATGCGGCGCAAGGACTTCTTCATGGGGCGATGGCTCAAGCGCTCGAGCGGCTACCCCACCTGGTTCGGCCGGCTGGTACGCCCCGATCAGGTACGCATCGAGCGCGACTTCAACGAGGAGACCATCGGGCTCGGCCGGGTGGAGCGGCTGTCGGCGCACCTCCAGCACTTTCCGTTCAGCAAGGGCATCTCCTACTGGTTCGAGCGGCATAATCGCTACTCGAGCATGGAGGTCGTGCATGCGCGGCGCTTGCGCGAGGGCTCGGTCCGGCCGGCCGCTCTGTTCAGCCTCGAGCCCCTCGAGAGCCGGCGGGCACTGAAGCGTCTCGCCTACCGGGTGCCGTTCCGGCCCGTGTTCGTGTTTCTCTATCTCTACGTGCTGCGCCGCGGATTCCTCGACGGCCGCGCGGGCCTCTATTTCAGCTGCATGCGCGCGATGTACGAGAGCCTGATCGACTTGAAGACGGTCGAGTCGACCCGGCGCGAGCACGGCCGGCCGATCTGACCGCAGCGCGCCACGGTCGGCCGATCGCCGCCGCCGCGGCGGCCTTAGACCGGCTGCAGCAGCTCGATCCAGCGATACAGCGCGCGCTCGAAGGTGAACGACTCGCGGTAGCACGCATGCGCTGCACCGCCCGCGGCCTCGCGCAGCGCCGGGTCGGCCGCGTACCGCTCGAGATGGGCCGCGAGCGTCGCGCCATCGCCGGCATCGATGACGGCGCCGATGCCTCGCGCGGCGATGACTCGGGCCAGCTCCCCGTCCGGATCGCCGACGAAAATCACCGGACGGGCCGCCGCGAGGATTCCGTAGAATTTGCTGGGCACGACCAGTCCTTCGAGGCGCGGGATGAGGCTCACGAGGTGCACGTCCGCGGCGGCCAGGCTGTCCGCGAGCGACTCGCGCGGCTGATAGGGCTGGAAGACGAAGTTGCGCAGTCCCCTTGCGGCCACGGCCTCACGCAGCCGGCTCATCCCTGCGCCGCCGCCGATCATGAGGAATGCCACCCGGGGATCGCGCTCGAGCCGGATCGCGGCATCGAGCAGCGTGTCGAACTCGTGCACGCGGCCGAGATTGCCTGAGTATCCGACCACGAAGCGCGTGCCGAGCCCCAGCCGTGCGCGCAGCCCGCTTGCGGCCGTGGGGCGCGGCGAGATGGCGCGCTCGTCGGCCCAATTCTCGATGACCGAGACCTGACCGGACGACGAGAGGCGCGGCGTGACGAAGTCGCGCATGCGGCTGCCGAGCACGACGTTCATGCGGGCGCCGCGCAGCGACGCGTCGCGCAGCGCGCGAAGCGCCGCGTCGGCCCAGCGCGGAAGTCTGATCGTACCGAGACGCGTCGCGGTCTCGGGAAATACGTCCTGCAGCCAATTGACCAGGCTTGCCCCGCGGATGCGCGCGATCCATAGAGCCACGATCGAGATCAGCGGCGGATCGGTCTTCGCCACGACCACGTCGCCGCGCCTCGTGAGGCGCAGCAGGCGCGCGCCGCAGAAAAGATAGAAAGTCGCGTAGTCGATGGCCCGTCCCGCCAGCGATGCGCGGCCAAAACGGCTGGTCCACACCCGATGGACGTGGACCCCGGCCTCGCGGCCGTGCGCCGCAAGCCGCGCCGTCGGCGCATCGTAGAGCTGCCGCGAGCAGATGACGTGGACGTCGAAATCGCGCGCGGCGAGCCCGAAGGTCAAGTCCGTCAGCATCTGGCTCGTGGCCGAAATGTCCGGAAAGAAATACCGGTTGACGAAGATGATGCGGGGCTTGGCGCCGTTCCAACCGGCCGTCGAGCTCATCGGGCCGCCAGGCGGGATCATCGCGCCGTTGCCCTGCTCGCGACGGGCGGCGCGGCGTAAGGTCTTGCCAGCGGCTCGCCCACGAAGAGTCCCTGGCCCGGCATCTGCACGCTTTTCCAGTAGGCCTCGAGCACGGTCTCGCCGCGAAGATAGTGCTTGAGGAGCACTTCTATGTTCGGGAACTTGCCAGGCCGGTTGCACGGCTCGGACACGGTTCCATAGCTGGCGGTGGCCCCCTGCTCCAGCCACGCGGTCGCCGGCATCTGATGACCGCCTTCGAGGACACCTCCGGTCGAGGTGAGATGGTCGGCCACCGCGCCGGGCAGGAAATGGATGCGCCTGAGCTCATCGACACTGCGCACGCCCGTGAAGTAGCCCATCGCTGCCGGGACCTCGCCGCTCGGCGCAGAGGCGAGCTCGACGATGCGCAGGCGCCGCCCCAGGGCCGCCTCGATCTGCGGGTAGGTGATCGCGCGCACGTTGCGCGCCGGGTCGGCGGTCCGCACCAGATAGACCCTGCCAGGGGGATTCGTCCCGTCGGCGGCAATGCCGCGCGCGATCAACCGCCTCGCCGTCGCTTCGGGGGCGGACGGGATCAGCATGGCCGGCCACCACGCCACGGTATCCGCAGGCAACCAGCCATCCGTATCGAACAGAGGATTGCGCGTCGTGAGGCCGCAGCCCGCCTCGCAGAAGCCTGCTCGGTAGCCGGCCGCGAAGGCCGTGGTGACCGACATGCACCCTACGGCGAAGGGACGGCTCCAGGTGAGGGCCAGGGCTTGAATGCGCGTCGGCAGCCGCCCGATCGCGGTTGCCCGCCGCGGTGTGAACTGCTCCGGCGCAATGACACGATCCGTTCCGAGATGAACCGCGACCAGGTTCGAGTAGGGCACCCGGCGCGATACGACGTAGCGGATCGCGAGCTCGCGGCTCGCAGGATCGTCGGCGTTGAACACGACGCCGAGCCGCTCCGCGACGAGGCCATCCGCACGCGCGAGACCGGCGAGCGCCGCCATTCCGAGCGATGCAAGGAGCCGGCCCATGGGTTCCGCGGGGCGGTCGGAAGTTCAATCCGCGCGCGGGCGCGCCAGGAAGCGCTTCGAGCGCCTCGTGAACGGCGTCGACTCCCCGCTACGGCTCGCGCGATCCTGCACGACGAGCCGGATCATCTTCGCGGAGACCGTCTGCGAGCCTTCCGCGAACGCGTACACCAGCGCCATGTCGCACAGCTGATTGATCAGGCGCGGCACGCCCCGCGCGCGCGCATGGACGATGTCGATGGCCTTGGGCTGGAAGATCATGGGGCTCCCGCCGGCCACGCCCAGCCGGTGCCGCACATAGGCGTGAGCGTCCGCGACCTCGAGGGGTCCGAGATGGAAGTCGATCGTGACGCGCTGCGCGAACTGCTCGAGCTCCGGTCGCTGCAGTTTTTGACGCAGCTCCGGCTGGCCGACCAAGAGCACCTGGAGAGCGATGTCCTGCTCGGAGTTGACGTTCGAGAGCAATCGCAGCTCCTCCAGGATCGTGGGCGCGAGATTGTGCGCCTCGTCGACGACCAGGAGCGTACGACGCCCCTTCGCGTACTCGCGGATGAAGTAATCCACCAGCACTTCATACTGCTGGACGTCGGAGTAGGCGCCCGGCGCGATCCCCAGGGAGGAGAGCACCCACGGGTGTATCGAGCGGAACTGCTCGTGCGTGTTGCTGATGAGACCGACGGAAACGTCATCCCCCAATTTGCGCAGGAAGTGACGCAGCAGGGTCGTCTTGCCGGAACCGATGTCCCCGGTGAGCATGCAGAAGGCTGCTTGCGCTTCGATCGCGTATTCCAGCATCGCCGCAGCGATCTCGTGCTGACTCGACGGGTAGAGGAACGCGGGATCCGGGTTCATGGCGAACGGCTTGATGCGGAACCCGAAGAATTGCTCGTACATTCCGGCTATCCGTAGGCCTGATGGAAATCCGACGCCCGATTGAGCACGGTCCCCACGATGGGCGTGCGGCCCACGATCTCCATGCACCGGACCAGGTCTTCGCGCCGCGTGCCGCGCTCGGAGACCACCATCAGTCCGCATTCCACCGCCTGCAGGAATGCTAGCGCGTCGTCGGCGAGCAACACCGGCGGCAGGTCGTAGACCACGAGCCGGTCCGCGTAGCGTCCGCGCAGCTCGGCTGCGAGGGCGCGGCCGCGCGGTCCCGCGAGGAGCTCCGAGGAGTTCGCGAGCGGCGATCTCGCGGGCAGCACCACCAACCGGTCGAAGCCCGCGGGATGGTACAGACACTGCTCGACCCGTGCCTCGCCGAGCAGGACGTCGTCGATCCCGAACGGGGGATCGATCCCGAGCGTGCGTGCCACGGCGGGGCTCTTGAGGTCGGCGTCCACCAGCAGCACCGTGTGGCGCCGATCGTTCGCGAGGCACGCCGCGAGATTGATGGCGACGGTGCTCTTGCCGTCCGCGGCCACGGGACTCAACACCGCGAGGGAGCGCCAACCGTTCTCTTCCATGCGCTGCAGGACCTGCGTGCGCAACATGCGGAACGCGTGTGCCGCGGGTGCGCTCCCGGAGGGATCGAGGATCCGGGTCGACTCGAGCTGACCGGGCCGCGGTGTGAACACCTGCGTGACCCGGTAGTCGATCGCGGCCAGCGAAGAGGGATGGGGAATGCCGTCGGCCGGGTCCTGCCCCGCAACGGGGTCGTGCCTGCGGTCGCGCTCCTGGCGCGCCAAATCGAGTGCCTTGCGAATTCGGTCCACGGATCAGACTCCGAACCGGCGGCAGAGCGCGATCCACAGGACGTCGAGCGGGCTCACGTATAGATGGACGAGCACCGTCGCGACACCCATGGTCGTGAGCACTGCCGCGCCGGACATGAGCCGGTTGCGCGAGCGGCGGCGCTTCTCGGCGGCGGTCACGATGTTGGGTATTGCCGCGAGCGGCGCGACCGAAAGCAGCTTCTTCAGGTCCCTGGAACCCCGGACCGAAGGGTCGAGACCGTCGCGTAGCGCGACGGCGCCCAAGCCCGCGCCGAGACTGAGAATGAAGCCCGCCATCAGGATGAGAAAGCGATTCGGAGCGACCGGCTTTTCCGGCGGCAGCGGCGGCTCGATCATGGTGAAGCGCTCGCCCTTGTGCTCCTCTTCCAGATTTTCGGACACCTGCACGTCGCCTTGTTTGGCCTTGATCTGCTGGTATTTGAGCTGGGCGCTCTCGAGGTCGCGTGCGAGCTCGCGGTAATCGCGCTCGACCACCGGCGCCTGCGCGATGCGCTTCGCATAATCGTCCAGCTTCGTGCGCAATTCGCCTTGCTTGGTCTCGGCACCCCCTTTTTCCGAGATCAGGGCGTCGAGCTGGCCTTTCACCTGGATGTACACCGGATTGTCGGGGTGCACCTCGGCTTTGGGCGACTCCCGTCCGACCGGCTGCACGCTGATCTCCTTCTGGAGCTCATCCACCTGGCGCTGCAGTCGGATGACATCGGGATGATCCGCCGAGTACTTCTGCCGGGCGGCCCCCAGCGCGGCGCGGGCGTCGTCGAGCTCGCGCATCAGGTCAGCGGTGCCATCTTGAGCCGCGGCCTCCTTCTCCAGGCCCTCGATCTCCCTCTCGGTGCTGATGACGTCCGGATGGTCTGGCGCGTAGCGGGCTTTGTAGCTCGCGAGCTGCGACTTGAGCACCTTGAGGCGGTCGTCGACGCCGAATACCCGCTGGCCGGTGTCGCTGAATACGGCCGCGGTCGGATTCAGCTGTGCCAGCTGCGCCCGCAGCAGCACGATCTGTGAATCGATCGAGGAGATCCGGTTCTCGACGTCGTGCAGCTCGGACTCCGTCCGGTCGCTCAGCGTAAGGTTGAGTTGCGTCAGGTCGGGCAGCGCGTCCTGATGCTTCTTCTTGTAGTCAGCCAGTTTCTTGTCGAGCTCGACGATGCGGGTCTGCTGCTTGGCCGCCTCTTCCGCGAAGAATGCAGTCGTCTGCTCGGCCATCTGCGTGCGCGAGTTGAGGTTCTCGTTGAGATACAGGGTGGTCAGCTCGTTCGCGACCTTGAGCGCCAACTGGGGCGAATGGCTCTGATAGGAAACCGAGAAGGCGATGGTGGCCTGCGTCGGATGGCCGCTGCGGGGATCGATCACGTCCGCGCTGATCATCTTCATCGAGATGTCATCGCGCAGCCGCTGCAGCAGCACTTCGCGCGGCTTGTTCTCGCGAATGTCGGGATACAGGTTGTAGCGATCCACCAACGACATCAGGTTCTGGTTGGTCATGACCCGCTGACTGATCACCTGAACCCGCTGGTCGGCGAACGACGTGATCGCCGAACGCACCAGATCTTGCGGAATTTCCTGCTGCTCGATCAGGATCGTCGCGCCGGCCCGGTAGGTCGGCGGCCACATCACGGCGACCAGCACGGTCAGGCACAGCAAGGCGCCGGAGATGAGCAAGAAGCTGACTTTCAAGCGCCAGTAGCCGCGCAGCCGGTCGCCCAGCTCCGCCATCGGTCCGGCACCGAATTCGGTCACCATCGTATTCATTGGTTGGTCCGGTGAAAGTGGTATGCCATCTGGAGGCTGAGTCCGTTCGATACCGGGTTCACCACCCGCTCGTCGAGTCCCGCCGCGAACCGCTGGGAAATGCGCAACGCGCTCATCGAGACCTGCCACTGCTCCGTCCAGTGCCACAAGGCCGAGAGCACCACGTTGTAATAGCGGCGCTCGGTGTTGCCGCCGCCGATGTCGGGCGTGAGGTTGTCGTTCCAGGAAGCGTTTGCGTCGAAGGTCCAGCGCTCCGTCAGATTGAAGTTCGCGCTCGCCGCCACGGTGTCCTGCCTGGTGAGGAAATCGATGCCGGTCGGCACCAATTGGCGCGAGATCGTCGTGTTTACGACCAGCCGCTCACTTTGCCGGCTCAGCGTGGCGGAGAAGACCGTTCCGTTCTCGTTGCTCTTGATGGTGCCCAGGTAGAAAAACCCAAACAGATAGAAATCGTAGGCGTTTACGGCTCTCGAGTAGCCGGCAGTGACGTCCACGGTCCACAGCTCGTTCAGCGCGCGGTCATAGCCGAGCTGGAGACTCTTGCTCTCGCTCGAGGTCAGGTGATCCAGCGAATAGTAGCGGCCGATGGCGCCCACAATCCTGAATTTGGTTCGCTCATCGACTGCGTACTCGATCATCGGCAAGCCCGACGAGTACCGGTAAGCGAGCAGCGTCGGCACCGCCGTGGTCTCGTCATACAGCGTGCGCATCGTGCTGACGTCGAGCTTGAAGTCGAGCCGCTCGTTCAGGCGCCGTTGCCAGTATGCATCGGCGGATGACGTGTCGCGGCGTACACCGACGCCGTCCGCGACCTCACCCGCGTACAGGAGCGATGAGTCTCGATGGAAGGCGGCGGAGGCGCTGAAGACGTCGAAGTCGTCGTCCAGCTCGGTCCGGGCATCGAGATGATAGTAGTCCGAGGTGACGGACGAATAGCCCGGGGCGTCGCTGTACCGCACGCTCGGGGTCAGGGCGAAATGCACCTGATCGAGGTCATAGTTGATGGGCAAATTGACGAGCAGCGCTTCATGGCTCTCGGAACGACCTCCGACCACCGCAAGAGCGGGATTGTCAGTGTATTCCGCCGCGACCCCGATCAGCGGCTCCGCGCTCAACGGCCCGGCCATGGCGCGGCCGGCGGAGCAGAATGTGGTGGCGCCCATCAGGATGATCAGCAGCCGCGCCCTCACGGCACGACTACCGTATCCCCGCTTTGTAAGAGGATGTTCTGCTCGAGGTGCTTGCCTCGGGCGACATCGCTATAGTGAAAGCGGATCGACGTCTGGTGCGAGCCCTCGCGATGCAGGACGCGGATCTTGTTCGTGTTCGCAAACGGCGTCGCCCCGCCGGCGAGGCTCAGGGCCTGCATCACGTCGGTGGGCCTGAGCAGCGGAAAATCGCCCGGCCGGTTCACCTTGCCGATGACGAACACCCGATTGCCGTTGGGGGCTTTCACGGATACGGTGACGACCGCATCCGGGATCAGGATGCGCACGCGGCGCTCGAGGTCCGCACGCAGCTCCGCGGTGGTCTTGCCCGACGCCGTCAGGTCGCCGGCGAGCGGGAACGAGATGCCGCCATCCGGCCGGATCAGCACTTCGCTCTGCAGATCCGTCTCCTTCCAGACGTTGACCTGCAGCACGTCGCCCGGCTGCAGCCGATAACCGGGGGTCGCGGGCGGCGCAGGTGCTTCGGCGTGGACGCTCGAGCAAAGAAGAGCGGTTATCGCGATCAATACCCGGGGAACATGCCTCATCAGCATTCCAGACCTTTGATTTTCGGACGTGGGCTTGCGGAGTGGGAAGTCTAGAGGCGGTATGTGGACGTTTCATTGCAGTCCGACAATCGTTTACGAACGTCAGACGGTCATGGCCGAACGCGCCGCCACGCGGCCAGCCATGACCTCCGACAGTAAACCGCGAAGATCGCGGCCGGCTGCGCCGCCACGCAGCCGACCGCGGCCCCCGACTAAACCGAAACTCGCGGCAGGAGCTGGAACCGGGTCCGGTGCCGGCGCTGCCAGACGAGCAGCACGAGACCCGAGGCGAGCAGTGCGGCCGACGCCGGCAGCGGCACCGCGAGCTGCCCCGCCGGCGTGAACATGATCTTCATGGAATAGACACCGACGTCCAACGGACCCTGGGCCGCGCCGAACCACTGCGCGAATACCTTGCCGCCCGAGTTGATCTTGAAGGATTCGGATCCCGCGCCCATCTCGGGGCCGAGCAAGCCATTGGCCGTTCCGAGCACCAGGTTCAAGCTGGAAAGCTGCTCCGGCCACGAGACGTTGTCGAGGGTCACGGACAGGGTGCCCGGCCCGGATACGCTGAAGGCGTCGGTGAAGGACTGCTGCCCTTGCAGAAAGCCCGTCCCGTCGAAGATGACCTCGGCCGCCCGGGCCGATCCGGTTCCGAGCAGGGTGCCGGCGAGGTACGCGCCGGCCAGCAGGATGTTTCGCAGCTTCATGTGATGTCCTCGCTTCGAATGGTTGTTCATGCCGCAGGGCGCTGCAGGCTTGCCGGTACCGCGGCCTCGGCGCACGGCTCGCTCGGCCGCGCCTCCTCGCTGCGATACACGTACTTGTCGTAGAGATAGCCGCGCAGCGAGTTGCCCTGTCCGCCGGCCTCGACCGGCGTGCCGCTGCTTTCCTTCATGCGCATCAAGAGGTACTGCTCGCGCAGCCCGCTCATGGCGAGGAGCGCCACGTCGTCCCGATCGACCCTCGCATCCTCTTCGGCCCGCTCATTGATGATGATGTCGAGCCGAAACGCGTCGAGCTCGAAGTAGCGGATCAGCTCGTCCCCGAACTCCACCAGCACGGGCACCAGATTGCGCCCGCGGATGGCGTCGTCGCAGAGCGGCGAGTTCCGGCTGAGCATGGACTTGATCGCGAATCGCATGATGTCCGAGTCGCGCACGCCGAGCCGATGCGCCATCCGCTTGATGTTCCGCAGATCGCTCGCTCCGAGCCGGATCGAGACTGCTTGTTTCCGATGATCGAGCACGTAATCCCCTTTGAACCCTGATCGTCCGAACGCTGGTCGTCCCACGAGACGCAGTGCATCGTAGGAAATAGGTGTGTCATGAGAATGGCAGGTATATGACGATCTCAACATAATGAAAGTGCGCTTCGCCGCCATGCGGCCGACGATTCGCCAACGGCCATCGCACGCGCCGTCGGCGGATCGCTGACGATGCGAAGCGGCGGCGTGCGGGCTTGGCCGCGAGCTCGGGAAATCGTTGCGCGAGTCGCGCTAGAAGGATTGGAAGAACGCGGCGTGTCGTCTGTCGCCGCAGGGATGCTTTCGCCGCAGGACGAGCGGCGCGGCCGGTGCCGGAAGAGTCCTAGGAGTGTGGGCGCCAGGAAGGAGGCCGCGATTGCCTTCGGCCTCCGCTCGGGCGTTCCGCCCCGTCTGGGTCAGAGCTACGCGGGCACTGCTACCCGTTACAAGGTCCGACGTCCACCTTGGGGCCGCCTGATGAGCAGCGGTCTAGCCGCGGCCTAAAGACCCACCTACGGGTAGCAGTGCCCGCGTAGCTCTTAC
>DATAYZ010000057.1:0-8567 GCA_036272295.1 Steroidobacteraceae bacterium | reverse complement strand
AGAGCTATGCGGGCACTGCTACCCGTTACATGTTCCGACGGCCACCTTGGGGCCGCCTGATGAGCACCGGTCTAGCCGCGGCCTCGAGACCCATCTGCCGGTAGCAGTGCCCGCATAGCTCTTACCCAGACGGGGCGGTACGCCCGAGCGGCGGGAGGGCGAAGGAAACGCGGCCTCCTTCCTGCCGGCCACACTCCTGGCGCTCAGCGAAGCAGCTGCTACTCGCGAGTCCTGGAATACCAATCATTTAAATCAACGTGTTATATATCTATTGAAGAAGTGACATGAATCATTTGCTCTGCATCGCAGAGTTTTTATGCTTGTCACACGATGCATGGATCACCGTCGCACGAGGTAGGGCTCTGTATGAATTTCATGCAACTCGGCATGCGGATTTCTCGGGGTCGGCCCCGCAAGCGGCATGCTAAAGTTTTGGGCCGCACTTCCGACTCCAGGCCATGACCGACCGACTGACTAAATTGCTCGCCGAACGACCGTGGCTGCTGGCGGACGGCGCCACCGGGAGCAATCTGTTCGAGCGAGGCCTCAAATCGGGTGATGCACCCGAGCTGTGGAACGTCGAGCATCCCGCCGTGATCGCCGATCTTGCGCGCGCCTTCGTGGAGGCCGGCGCCGACATCATCCTGACCAACAGCTTTGGCGGCACCCGCCATCGCCTCAAGCTGCACAAGGCCGAGCTTCGGGTCGGCGAGCTCAACGAGGCCGCGGCCCGGATCGCGCGCGCGGAGGCGGATCGGGCGGAGCGCACGGTGCTGGTGGCGGGCAGCATGGGGCCCACCGGCGAGATCCTCGAGCCGCTCGGTCCCCTGAGCGCGGCCGAGGCGGAGATCTCCTTCGCCGAGCAGGCGGCGGCGCTCGCGCGCGGCGGCGCGGATCTGCTCTGGATCGAGACCATGTCATCGGTGGAAGAGACCACCGCCGCGGTGAATGGCGCGCGCACCGCCGGCCTTCCCGTGGTCGCCACCCTGAGCTTCGACACCAACGGCAGGACCATGATGGGCGTCACGCCCTCGGAGCTCGCAGGCCTGCACCGGCGGCTGGACCTTGCGGCCTGCGGCAGCAATTGCGGCACCGGCCCCTCGGAGCTGGTGGCGTGCATCGTGAATCTCGCGACGGCCTCCGAGCCCACGGCAGTGCTCGTGGCCAAGGCGAACTGCGGCATTCCACAATTTCGCGACGGACAGATCCGCTTCGACGGAACGCCGGAGCTGATGGCGCAGTATGCGTGTCTCTCCTTCGATGCCGGCGCGCGCATCATCGGCGGCTGCTGCGGCACGAGCCCGGATCATCTGCGTGCCATGCGCAGCGCGCTCGAGGCTCACGCGCGCGGGCCGAAGCCCGATCTCGCGTCCATCGAGTCACGCCTGGGCACGGTATCTACAGGCGCCACCGCCCAACTGCGCGGCGAGTTCAGCCGCCAGGCCGGCGCAGCACCCGGCGCAACCGGCCGCCGCACGAGCAGCCGCCGCACCCGCGCCGAGAACCCCTGACCCCCCACCCCCGCACCGCCTGAACCCCGGCGTCGCGGTGCCCTCCGGGCCCGCCCGGGCCCGTCCGGGTAAGAGCTATTCGGTGACTGCTTCCGGTAGGGGGTCCGCCGGGCGTTGTTCGGCCGGCTAATGACGATCGGTCGATCTGCGGTCAAGCGGCCCCTACCGGGAGCAGTCACCGAATAGCTCTTACCCGGACGAGCCCGGGCGGGCCCGGAGGGCATCTAGACGTCGGCGTTCAGATGGTGCGGGGGTGGGGAGTCAGGGGTATTTGTTCTCGATGACGTCGCGTACGAGATGCGTGTCGTAGACCAGTACGACCGAAGCGATGTGGCCGGTCGTGGGGTCGAAATTGAAGACGTCCGCGCACTCGAACGATACGCTCGACCCGTCCTTGAGGCGCCAGTCGTAGAGGTAGTAGGCGACGGCCCGCGTGTGCCCCTCGGCGCTCACCAGCACATCGTGCACGGTCAATACCGAGCTCAGGGAAGCGGAATGCACCTTGTTCACGTAGGAGCGGACCGGCAGATCGCCGAGGAACGGCGATCGAACCCACCCGTCCGGCGTGAACAGCGCGGCGGCCTTGTCGGCATCGCCGGTTTCGAGGGCCTGTAAATACTTGCGTACGGCTCGCTGCATGTGAGTCTCCCGTTGACGCCCCGTGGTGACAGCTTAACGCAGGCGCCCGGTCGCTGTTAAGGTACGCGGCGCCGGCGATGCGCCGGATTCCGAGGTTGACGGATGAGCGCGGACGATGGCCTCTGGCTCGGTCTCGACACCGGCGGTACTTTCACCGATGCCGTGCTGCTCGCGGCCGGCCGGGACGTCATCGCCAGCGCCAAGGCGCTCACCACCCCGTGGAACCTCGCGATCGGCATCGCGGAGGCCATCGGCAACGTGCTCGCGGCCCTGCCTCGCGGGCACTCCGGCGCGCGCATCGCCCTGGTATCGGTCTCGACCACGCTCGCCACCAACGCGGTGGTGGAGAACCGCTTCAGCCCGGTGTGCACGCTGCTGATCGGCTTCGACGATGCGATGGCGGAGCGCTCCGGCCTGTCCGGCCGGGGCGGCGGAGGGTACATCGCGCGGATCGCCGGCGGACACGGCGCGACGGGGGAGGAGCTCGCTCCGCTCGATGAGGCGGCGGTGACGCGCGCCGTGGCCGAGCATGGCGGCCGCGTGGAGGCATTCGCGGTGGCGGGGAACTTCTCGGTGCGCAATCCCGCGCACGAGCTGCGCGCGCGCCAGCTGATCCGGGCGGCCTGCGGCAAGCCCGTGACCTGCGCTCACGAGCTGAGCTCGAAGCTCGATGCGCCGCGCCGCGCGCTCACCGCGGCGTTGAACGCGCGCCTCACCCCGCAGATCCGCCATTTGATCGAGGCGCTCGCAGAGGTGCTCGCGGCCCGCTCGATCGCGGCGCCGTTGATGATCGTCAAGGGCGACGGCTCGCTCATGCGCGCGGAGATTGCGCTCGAATACCCGGTCGAGACCATTCTCTCCGGGCCCGCGGCGAGCGTCGTTGGCGCGGGTTTCCTGACCGGCCTGCAGGACTTCATGGTGTCCGACATGGGCGGCACCACCACCGACATCGCGGTGGTCGCCGGCGGCCGGCCGGTGATCAGCGGCGAGGGCGCGCTGATCGGGGGTTGGCGCACCATGGTCGAGGCCGTGGACGTGCATACGAGCGGCCTCGGCGGCGACAGCGAGATTCAGTTCGACCGCCAGATTCGCCTGTGCGTCGGGCCGCGCAAGGCGGTTCCCCTGAGCCTGCTGGCGTCCCGGTTCCCGGCGGTGCTCGGCGATCTCGAGCGGATCGCGGGCGAGGAGCGGGTGCCGGCGCATCCTGCGCACTTCGCCCTGCGTAATCCCGAACGCGCTGCGCCCACGCACCTCTCGCCGCTCGAGCTGCGGGTCTGGGAGTCCCTGACGCCGGAGCCGCAGCGCGTCTCGTCGCTGACGCGCAGCGGTGCCGGCTGGGATGCGCTGCGGCGCCTGGCCGATGCGGGGCTCGCGGCGATCGCGGCGTTCACGCCTTCGGACGCCATGCACGTGCTCGGACGCCAGCAGGACTGGTCGCGTGCGGCGGCCGAGTACGGCGCCCGCATTCTCGCCACCGAGGAGCGCAATGCGAGGGCCGTGCGCGCCGCCGTCTCGGCGGAGGAGCTGTCGGTGCGCATCCACGAGCACGTGGTGCGCGCGAGCGGACGCGCGCTCATCGACGCGGCGCTTGCCGCCGATCCGGGTCTTTCCGCCGACGCGCGCGGGTGGGGCGCGCTCGGCTCGCGGCTGATCGAGGACACCGTCGCGGGCCGGCCCTTCTCGGTGCTGCTCGACGCGAGACTGGGCGTCGCGCGGCCGCTGGTCGCGATCGGCGCGCCGGTGGGGGCGTACTATCCGGAGGTCGCGCGCCGCCTCGGGGCGGCACTGTCCATCCCGACGCACGCCGCCGTCTGCAACGCCGTGGGCGCCGTCGCCGGAGTGGTGTCGCAAACGGTGGACGTGCTCGTCAATCAGACCGCGCTGAACTCCTTCCGTGTTCACGATCCGGAGGGCAGCAAGGATTATTCCGAGGCCGGGCCGGCGCTGGAGCATGCGCGGCGCGCATCACGGGAGCTTGCGCTGGCGGCGGCGCGGCGCGCCGGCGCCGCAGACCCGCACGTCGAGACCAGCGTCATGGAGCGGCGGGCCGATCTCGGGTCCGGCGGCGAATACCTCGCGGAAGCCGTCGCGCGCTCGACCGCAACCGGGCGTCCGCTGGCCGGCCTATCGGATTAAGGCATATGCGGCGGCAACGTATCGGATAAAGGCATACGGCCGTGCACAACGCGGCGCGCGATGTACTCGACGTCGCGCAGATCGCTGCGAATATCGGGCGGCCTCACCTATAATGAGGGCACGCACCCGCACCACGATCGCACGCATTCGCGCCATCACCTCCCGCCCTCACATCGAAGCGCATTTCGCATGAAACAACCCGACGAGACTCAAGCACGGCGCGGCCGCCGCCGTCCGGCCGGCGCGGATGCCGCCCATGCCGTGTTCGATCGCACCAAGCCGTATCGCCATCTGCGCAATCCGTTCACGCCGCTGCGCGTGTTCTCGGACGACGAGGTTGCCGCCATCCACGACGCCGCGCTCTCCATTCTCGAGAACCAGGGCATGAAGGTGCTGTTCGACGAGGCCCGCGCAATCTACAAGCGCGGGGGCGCCGACGTGGATGAGAGCACGATGAACGTGCGGCTCGACCGCGGTCTCGTCGCCAAGGCGCTCGCGACCGCGCCGAGCGAGATCACGCTGCACGCCCTCGACAAGGATCGCCACGTGCCGCTGTCCGATGGCCACGTCGCGTTCGCGGTGACCTCGGGACCGCCGAACATCATGGACACCGCGAATGGCCGGCGCGCGGGCACCTTCGAGGACTTCTGCAACCTGGTGAAGCTCTGCCAGAGCTTCGAGGTGATCCACGTGCTCGGCGGCGCGACCGAGCCGCAGGACGTCCCGGTGCAGTTCCGTCACCTCGAAGTGACGCGCGCGCAGCTCCTGCTCTGCGACAAGATCCCGTTCATCTTCTCGCGCGGCCCGAAGCAGATCGCGGACAACTTCGAGCTCATGCGCATCGCGCACGGCGTCTCCCACGAGGAGTTCGCCTCGCGGCCCTACACCTACACGATCATCAACACCAACTCGCCCTTGCAGCTCGACATACCGATGGCGGGCGGCATCATCGACTTCGCCTCCAGGGGTCAGGTGCTCATCATCACGCCGTTCACGCTGGCGGGTGCGATGGCGCCCGTGACCGTCGCGGGCGCGCTCACGCTGGCGCACGCGGAGGCGCTCGCCGGCCTGACGCTCGCACAGATGGTGAAGCCGGGTGCGCCGATCGTCTACGGCAGTTTCACCTCCAACGTGGACATGAAGTCCGGATCACCGGCGTTCGGCACCCCCGAGTACGTCAAGGCGGCATTCGGCGCCGGCCAGCTCGCGCGGTTCCTGAAGCTGCCGTGGCGCTCCTCCAACGCCACCGCCTCGAACATTCCCGATGCGCAGTCGGCTTACGAGTCGCAGATGTCGCTCTGGGGCGCCTTGCTCGGCGGCTGCAACTTCGTGCTGCATGCGGCGGGGTGGCTGGAGAGCGGGCTCACGACCTCGTACGAGAAGTTCATTCTCGACGTGGAGATGCTGCAGATGTTCGCCGAGGTGTTCCAGCCCGTCGGCGCGGGTCCGGCGGATCGCGCGCTCGATGCCATCGCGGAGGTCGGCGCGGGGGGGCACTTCTTCGGCTGCGCCCATACCATGGAGCGCTACCGCAGCGCGTTCTATGCACCCCTCGTCTCGGACTGGCGCAACGCCGGCCAGTGGGCCGAGGATGGCGGCAAGACGGCGACCGAGCGCGCGACGACGATCTGGCACAATGTGCTCGAGCGTTATGTCGCGCCGCCGCGTGACCCGGCCGTCGTCGAAGCCCTGTCGGACTACGTCGAGCGGCGCAAGGCGGAAGGCGGCGCTCCGCCCGTCACCTAGGATGTCGTTTCTGGGCAAGTCGCCGTCGCGATTTCACAATTTCCGAACCTGCTCGCGACTTACCATGCAACTGGATGTGATCCGTGTAAGGTACCGTGCGGGTTGGCAAAAGAGGGCTGGAGGATAGATGTCAGAGTCCGACGCTGAATTCGACCTCAACTCACTCAACGACGAGGAGTTGACCGAGCAGGTTCACGACGACCTGTACAACGGACTGAAAGCCGAGGTCGAGGAAGCCACGCACATCCTCCTGAAGCGCGGCTGGAACGCCGAGAGGGTGTTGAACGACGCGCTGGTCGAGGGCATGCGCATCGTCGGCATCGATTTCCGCGACGGCATCCTGTTCGTTCCCGAGGTGCTGCTCGCCGCGAATGCGATGAAGGGCGGCATGGAGATCCTGCGGCCGCTGCTGGCGGAGACCGGCGTGGAACCGATCGGCAAGATCGTGATCGGCACGGTGAAGGGCGACATTCACGACATCGGCAAGAACCTCGTGTCGATGATGCTCGAGGGCGCGGGCTTCGAGGTGATCGACCTCGGCATCAACAATCCGGTCGAGAAATACCTGGACGCGCTCGAGAAGCACAAGCCCGACATCCTCGGCATGTCGGCGCTTCTGACCACCACGATGCCATACATGAAGGTGGTCATCGACACCCTCAAGGAACGCGGCCTGCGCAACGATTTCATCGTGCTGGTCGGCGGCGCGCCCCTCAACGAGGAATTCGGCAAGGCCGTGGGCGCGGACGCCTACTGCCGCGATGCCGCGGTCGCCGTCGAGACCGCCAAAGGCTTGATCGCGAAGCGGCGCGCCGCCGCGACCGCCTAAGGGGCTTTCGCGATGGCTCGGGACGGCCAAGACGTACTGGTCATCGCGTGCGGCGCACTGGCGCACGAGATCACGGCCCTGCGCCGCGCGAATCGGTGGGAGCAGATGGACGTGCGCTGCCTGCCGGCCGACCTGCACAACCGCCCCGAAAAGATTCCCGACGCCGTGCGCGGCATGATCCGTGAATGGCGGGCGGCCTACCGGTCGGTGTTCGTCGCCTACGCGGATTGCGGCACCGGCGGACTGCTCGACAAGGTGCTGCGCGAGGAGGGCGTCGAGCGCATTCCGGGCGCGCACTGCTACGAATTCTTCGCCACCCCCGCGGTGTTCGCCGCGCTCGCGGATGCGCAGCCCGGCACGTTCTACCTCACCGATTTCCTGCTGCGGCACTACGAGCGGCTGGTGATCGAAGGGCTCGGGCTCGATCGGCATCCGGAGCTGTTCAAGCAGTACTTCGGCAACTATCGCAAGCTCGTCTATCTCGCCCAGGCGCCGAAGCCGGGTGATGCGGAAAAAGCAGCCTCGGTCGCGGCCTCGATGGGCCTCGAGTTCGAGTATCGGCCGACGGGCTTCGGCGGGCTCGAGACCGCATTGACCACCGCCGTCGAGGGCGCCGGGGCGCACGAGAGGACACCGGCATGAGCGCGCTGATCATCATCTCCTGGCGCGACATTCCGGCCCAGGTGATCGTCAAGAAGGGCAGGGAGGCCGCCAAGGTGCAGCTTTCCCAGCGGTTCCAGGAGGCCGTCGACCGCGCGGCGATGCGCGCCGGCAAAGGCAGCTCCGATGCCTATCTCTCCGACTGGCAACGCAGTCCGCCGCGCCCCTGCGGCGACGACCTCAAGGCCGAGGCTGCCGCCGAAGCGGCGCGGCTCGAGGCCAAATACTCGGACGAAGAGCTCGAGAAGCTGATCCGCGCCAAGGGCGTGGATGAATCGCGCGCGCCGCCGCCCCCGACCGAGAACGTCTGATGTACGCCGCAAGACTCTGGTCGGTGCGTCATGCACGCGGCCTCAACGCCTTCTATCGCCGCTTCGAAGGCGTGCTCGTGCGCCTGTCCGGCGTGTTCCGCGCGCTGGGTTACGAGCGCCTCGAGCGCCCCGTCGCAAGAGTCGAGAAGGCGGTCAAGGGACTCCTGTTCGACTGCCAGATGTGCGGCCAGTGCGTGCTGAGCTCCACCGGCATGTCCTGCCCCATGAACTGCCCGAAGACGTTGCGCAACGGGCCCTGCGGGGGCGTGCGCGATGACGGAACCTGCGAGGTCAAGCCCGACATGCGCTGCGTGTGGCTCGAGGCCTACCGCGGCAGCGAGCGCATTCCCGGCGGGATCGCGTCGATGAGCCAGGTGCAGTTCGCCGTGGACCAGCGCCTCAAGGGCCACTCCTCGTGGTTGCGCGTGGTGCGGGAGAAGACCGTGACCCCCAAGGGCGGCACGTGAACTTCGAGGACGAGCCGGTCCCCGGCTATCCGCTGCCCATCCTGCCCGGCCATACCTCGCCGGGGCGGTTCGAGCGCGTGCTGCGGGCGGGGGGCTTCGCGGTCACCACGGAGCTCGCGCCGCCGGATTCGGCCGATCCGGAGGACGTGTACAAGCGCGCCCGCGTGTTCGACGGCTACGTGGACGCGATCAACGCCACCGACGGCAGCGGCGCGAACTGCCACATGTCGAGCCTTGCCGTGTGCGCGCTGCTCACCCGCGTCGGCTA
>DATAYZ010000056.1:0-19776 GCA_036272295.1 Steroidobacteraceae bacterium | reverse complement strand
ACTTCAAAGCGCACCGACCCCGCGTTGTCCGCCCGCTCGCCCAGGCGCGCCTTCTGATAACTCTCGAGCAGCGCCGTGTACTGTGCCTTGTTGACGTCGTAATCGCGGTTGAGCTGCTGATACTCGGCCTCGACCTGCGGCGCGCTGTTCAGCCGCTGCCGCAGCTCGGCGACGGTGCCCTGATGCTGGGCGAGCTCCCGGCGCAGGGCCGCGATGTCCACGTCTTCCTTGTTCAGCTCGAGCTGGATGTTCTGATATACGGGGTTGGCGCCGGCGCCGCTGGACGCCACCGCGGTGGCATCGCCCCGCTTCAGGCTCTCGAGCTCGGCCGCGCGCCGCTTCTTGAGCTCATCCAGCGTGGCGCGCGCCGCGATCACGTCGGGATGGCGATCGGTGTACTTGAGCAGCAGCTCGTCGAGCTTGGACTGCGCCTCCTGGATGCGGCTCAGCGTGTCATTGGCCGTCACCCGGCCGCCGCTCCCGACCTGGCTGATCGCGCCCGCGGCGCTGATTGCCTCGTCGCTGTGCAGCTGTTTCGCCAGCTCGTCGCGCCGGCTCATCCCGATCGACAGGTTGGTCTCGGCCTTCTTCTCGGCATCGACCTCGTTCTGCAGCTGCGCGAAATATCCGCCCTGCTCGCTCGGCATGAGACCCACATTGGTCTTCTTGAATGCCGCCAGCTTGTCCTCCGCGGTGCTCAGGCGCTGCTCGTAATCCTTGATTTGAGCCTCGAGGAACTGCTGCGCCTGCTCGGAGCCCTCGCGCTTGCCGCCGAGGGTCTCGTCGACGAACGTGTTCACCAGCGTCTTCACCACGCGCAGGGCGCGGTCCCGGCTCGCGTCCGTGTAATGAAAGTTGTACATGCTGCCGGCCGTGCTGCGCTCATCGCCCTGGTTGCCGGCGCTGAACACCGTGAGCGCGATCCGGTCGCTCAGACGGTCGAGGGTGCTCCTGCGCGCACGCTCGTCGGTGACCGACGAATCGAGCACCCCGGTCTCCTTGGCGATGCGCTCGAGCTGCGGGCCCTCGAGAAGCGACTGACGTACGTAGTTGATCTGTGCGTCGACGTTCTGATCGGTGGTCAGTCCCTGCAGCGCGGGCTTGAGCGCGGTGCGCGTGTCGACGAACACGCGCGCCTCGGCCTCGTAGCGATCCTTGAGGGCGAACACCATGCCCCAGCCGATGAAGGCGATCACGAACGCGACGGTGAGGCCGATCCAGCGAAAGCGCCAGGCGCCCCTCACCTCGTCGACTGCCCGCTCCAGCTCCTGTTTCATGGATTATCGGGCCTCAAAAGCGCGATTCCGGCACGACCAGCACGTCTCCGGGCCTCAGCGGCACGTTCTGCTTCATGTCGCCGCTGTTCACCAGGGAGTCCAGCTTGACCTTGATCTCCACCTGCTTGCCCTTCTCGGTGCGCACGACGTGCGCCCGGTTGCCGGCGGCGAATTGACTGAGACCGCCGACCGCGAGGATCGCATCGAGAACGGTCATGCCGTCGCGATACGCAAGCGCCTGCGGCTTCACCACCTGCCCGATGACCTTCACCTGGCTGAAGACGCTCATCGCGCCCATGACGACGACGTTCACCTTGGGCGATTTGACATACTCCGCCAGGGACTTCTCGATGTCGCGTGCGAGCTGGGAGGGGGTCTTGCCGACCGCGACCATGTCCTCGACGAGCGGCGTCGATATCTTGCCGTCCGGGCGTACGGGGACGGTCACCGACAGCTCCTCGTTCTGGAACACGAAGATGTGCAGCTGATCGCCGGGACCGATCAGATAATCGCCCGACACGGGCTGACCCGCGGCCGCAGCCGGGGTGGGCGCAACCGCCGAGGGCGTGGTGCCCGCGGCCGTCGGCGCCGGGGAACCGGCCGCGCACGCAGCGCCCAGGCACAAGACCTGCGCGAGCGCGATGGCTCCGACGCACAGGAACTCTCGCAATTTCAAAGATTTGGCGCCCATCTGCAAACTTATCTTACCTCGCCGCCGGTCGGGCCGGGTCAATTTGTTAAATTGCCGTCCAGGTGATTCTGCGCCTGCCGCGACCGACCCCACCGCATATAACCACGGTGGCAAGACACGGTGCCGCGAAACGCTCCGCAAAAATGCGACTTATTCGCGGCTAGCAAACCGGACCGCCCTGCGCCGCCGAGCACGTCACGGTTCCTGCGGGGCGCCCCAGGCAGACCTCGGCCGCCGTACCCGGCTAAGATGAAGGGATGAATCCGCCGCCCCGCCCCTTGCCCAATACCTATTGGGTGGTTCCGAATCGAATTCTCGCCGGCGAATATCCGGGCGGCGAGGACGAAACCCACGCGCGCGAGCGCATCGCTTTGTTCGCACGGGCGGGCATCGACGCCTTTTTTGACCTGACCGAGGAAGGGGAGTTGCCTCCCTACCGGCACCTCCTGCCCGCCCGCAGCGAGTATCTGCGCTCGGGCATCGCCGACACGTGGGTTCCCACCAACCCGTCGCAAACCCAGGCGCTGATCGCGGCCATGCGCGCCGCGCTCCGGCGCCGCCGGCGGATCTACGTCCACTGCCGCGCCGGAATCGGAAGGACCGGCCTCGTGATCGGGTGCTTTCTCGCCGACCAGGAGGCCGACGGGCGATCGGCGCTCAAGCAGCTGAACGAGCTCTGGCGTCAAAGCGACCGAGCCCGGGACTGGCCGCGGATTCCGCAGACCGCGGAACAAGCGGACTACATCCAGCGCTGGCCGCAGCTCGCGAAGTCCGCACCTCGCGCGGAGCCGGGCTCGCAGGCCGCGGGCTCTTCGGCGGACGCGGCCGCCGCGCGAGCGGCCCCTGCTCGCGGCCATCCTGCCGCGCGGACATCGTCCGCGCCGGCGTCCCGGTCTTCCGCAGCGGGACCGATGTCAGCGCCGCAGGACGGCTCGCTGTTCCGGTCCATCGGGCGCGCCAACACCACGGCACGGACTCAGGCCGGCACGGACGGCCACGGCGCTCCCGATCACAAAGGGCCGCGCTCGACCCAGCGCCGCTGACGGCGCGCGTGGCCGCGCGCGGCGCCCGTCAAGTCCCGCCGTACATCCTCATCACGTCCTTGCGCAGCGCGAGCTGACTGTCGCTGCGGCTGTAGAACATGTGCCCTCCGGGGTATTCCCTCACCTGCACGCGGGCCGGAGTGCCCATCATCGGCATCTGATCCGCGATGAGCACGGACGCCATGAAAGGACACGACAGGTCGCCCCAGCCGTGGGCGATCAGGACGTTGAGCCGCGGATCCACCGCCACGGATTGGCGCAGCTCCTCGACCGATCCGCGCTCCACGCGATCGTGCTCCGTGTTGTCCTTGTCGTTCCAAAGGCCGTTGACCTCGTAGCTCAGCGCGTTGTAGCGACCGTCGTATTTCCAGCCGACCGTGTGCGTGATGAAGTCCACCATCGAGGTCGTGGTCGGCGCGATGATGCTGTCGAGGATCGGATCGTTGGTCCGTTGCGTGGGGTCGAACGGGAACGGGTCCCAGGCCGTCACGTTCGAGTCGTAGCGGCTGCCCAGCTTGCCCTCGGCACGGTAGACCTCCCTGAGATACGCCTGCGTCTCGAGCCGCCCGCCCGAGCGGCGCACGAACACGGGATCGAGGCCGGTGAGCTCCGTCACGCGCTTGATGATGCGATCCTCCGCCTGAGGGTCCGAGCGTCCCAGCAGCAGATCCGCCACGTAGTCGGTGCGGGTGTAGTGGATGATCTGGGCCATGGCCGCCTCGGTGAGCTTGCCCTGGCGCTCGAGATTGGCCGCGGCGATGCTCGGAAGCGTCAACATCCAGGGCAGCGGCGACAGGTCGCCGTTCTGGGAGGCGCCGGGATCGAGGTACGGCGAGACCAGCACCATGCCGCGCATCGCGACACCGAGCCGGGTCTGCAGGTAATGGGTGATGCGCGGACCCCGAAATCCGCCATAGCTCTCACCCACGAGATACTTCTTCGAGGCGAGGCGCTCGTTCTTGACCAGCCAGTCGAATATGACGCGCGACAAGTACTCCACATCCGCTTTGGGGTTGTAGAAGCGCTTCTTGGCCTCGTCCTCCTTGACCTGCGCGAAGCTGAAACCCGTGCCCACGGGATCGATGAACACCAGGTCGGTGAAATCCAGCCAGGTGCCGGGGTTGTCGAGCGGCGTCGGCGGGTCCGAAGGGCTGTTGCCCTCGGCGCCGAATTGCACGCGCTTCGGGCCGATCGCGCCCAGATTCAGGTAGACCGACGAGGCGCCGGGGCCGCCGTTGAGCGCGAACGTGACCGGGCGGCCCGCACCCGCCATCGTATAGGCCGTGAACATGACGCTCGCGATCTGCTTGCCCTTCTCGTCGAACACCGGCAGCGAGCCGACGGTGGCGTCGTATTTCAGGGTCCGCCCGCCGAGCTGCATGGTCTGCTGGATCGTCCGGTCCTTCGGGAAGGACGGCAGCTTGATCTCGTCGTCCTTGGCCGCGCTCTTGTCGTCCTTCGCTCCGCCCTTGGCGTCCTCCTTGGCCGCAGCGTTGGCATCCTTGTCATCCGCATGACTGCTCGCGGCGGGCACCGCGCTCGCCAGCAGCACCGCTGCCATGAGACTCGAAATCAGACGTGTACGCATGAAATCTCCCCTGATCGGACCGAACCATCCAGCTTCTGTTCGGGCGCGCTCGCAAGCCCGTGAAGACCTTTTTGCGATCCCCTGGCGCGATTCTAAGCGTCGATGATCCCAGCGTCGCGCAAATAGCCGATGACCTGCGCCGCGGCAGCCTCTGCGCCGAGCAGGGCGGTATCCAGGCGGATCTCGGGACTCTCGGGCGCCTCGTAGGGCGAGTCGATCCCGGTGAAGTTCTTGAGCTCCCCCCGGCGCGCCTTCTTGTAGAGCCCCTTGGCGTCGCGCGCCTCCGCCAGCACGAGCGGCGTGTCCACGAACACCTCGATGAACTCGCCGGGCTCGACCAGGGCACGCGCCATGTGGCGCTCGGAGCGGAACGGCGAGATGAAGGACACCATGACGATCAGCCCCGCATCGACCATGAGCCTCGCCACCTCGGCGACGCGGCGGATGTTCTCGACGCGATCCTCGTTGGTGAAGCCGAGATCCTTGTTGAGCCCGTGCCGCACGTTGTCGCCGTCCAGGAGATAGGTGCGCCGTCCGGCCGCGTGCAGCTGGCGCTCGACCAGATTGGCGATCGTGGATTTGCCCGCGCCCGACAGTCCGGTGAACCAGAGAATGCAGGGCTTCTGATGACCCATGCGCGCCCGCGCCGCCTTGTTCACGTCGAGCGCCTGCCAGTGGACGTTCTGCGAGCGGCGCAGCGCGAAATGCAGGAGGCCCGCACCCACGGTGTTGTTGGTGAGCCGGTCGATGAGGATGAAGCCGCCGAGGGCACGGCTCGAGGAATACGGCTCGAAGGCGATCGGCGCGTCGAGATCCAGGCCGCAGACGCCGATGTCGTTGAGCTCGAGCTTCTTGGCCGCGAGCCGCTCCAGGCCGTCGACGTTGATGCGGTACTTGATCGGCGCGACGGTGGCGCTCACGGTCCTGGCCCCGATCTTCATGAGATAGGCGCGCCCCTGGAGCAGCGGCTCGTCGTGCATCCAGATGATCGTGGCCTCGAACTGGTTCGCCACGGCCGGCGGCGCGGCCGCGGCGGCCAGCACGTCGCCGCGGCTCACGTCGATCTCCTCCGCGAGCGTCAGCGTCACGGACTGCCCCGCGACGGCCAGCGGGACCTCGAGATCTGCGCTCAGGATGCGCGCGACCCGGGCGCTGCGGCCCCCGGGCAGCACCCGAAGCGCATCTCCGGTGCGCACCTCGCCGGCGGCGATCAATCCGGCGAAGCCGCGGAAATCGGCGTTCGGGCGATTGACCCACTGCACCGGCATGCGGAACGGCGCGTCCTCCATCGCATCCTCGAGCGGCACCGACTCCAGGAGCTCGAGCAGCGGCGGCCCCGCGTACCACGGCATCCGCGCGCTCCGGCGCGTCACGTTGTCGCCCGCCACCGCGGACACCGGAATGCAGGCGACGGAAGCGGGCCCCAGGCGCTGCGCGAGCTCGCGGTAGCCGCGCTCGATGTCCAGGAACACCTGCTCCGAATAATCGGCCAGGTCCATCTTGTTCACCGCAAGCACCATGCGGCGGATGCCGAGCAACGCCGCGAGGTAGCTGTGACGCCGGGTCTGCGTGAGGACACCCTTGCGCGCATCGACCAGGATGACGGCGAGGTCGGCGGTCGAGGCGCCCGTGACCATGTTGCGCGTGTACTGCTCGTGGCCCGGCGTGTCGGCCACGATGAACTTGCGCTTGTCGGTGGCGAAGAAGCGATAGGCTACGTCGATGGTGATGCCCTGCTCGCGCTCCGCCTGCAGGCCGTCGACCAGCAGTGCGAAATCGATCTCCCCGCCGCGGGTCCCCACTTTCCGGGAGTCATCCGCGAGCGCGGCGAGCTGATCGTCGGGCACCATCTGCGATTCGTACAGGAGGCGGCCGATCAGCGAAGACTTGCCGTCGTCCACCGACCCGCAGGTGATGAAGCGCAGCAGCCCGCGGCTCTCGGGCGCATCGCCCGACCGGGATGACCCGCCCACGGATGGTCCGCCCAGGGATGATCCGCCCAGGGGCTCGCCGCCCAGGGATGGCCCGCCCGGCGGCGATCCTCCCGCGCTCATCAGAAATACCCCTCCTGCTTGCGCTGCTCCAGGGAGGCCGCACCGTCGCGGTCTACGCCGCGGCCCTCGCGCTCGGAGGTGCGCGCTTCGAGCATCTCGGCGATGACGGCGGCCGGGGTCTGCGCATTGCTCGCGGTCGCGCCGGTGAGCGGGTAGCAGCCGAGCGTCCGGAACCGCACCTTGAGCCGCTCGATGCGCTCGGCCGGCGCAAGCGGGAGGCGCTCGTCGTCGACCATGATCAGGCGGCCATCGCGTCTCACGACGGGCCGCTCCTTCGCGAAATACAACGGCACGAGCGGGATGCCCTCGGCGCGGATGTACTGCCAGACGTCCATCTCGGTCCAGTTCGACAGCGGGAACACCCGGATGCTCTCACCCGGGTTCTTGCGGGCATTGTACAGCGACCAGAGCTCGGGCCGCTGGTTGCGCGGATCCCAGCGGTGCTGCGCCGAGCGGAACGAGAACACGCGCTCCTTGGCCCGGCTCTTCTCCTCGTCGCGCCGGCCGCCGCCGAAGGCTGCGTCGAAGCCGTGCCGGTCGAGCGCCTGCCGCAGGCTCTGCGTCAGCATGATGTCGGAGTACGCGGCACCGTGCGTGAAAGGCGCGACGCCGGCCGCGACGCCCTCCTCGTTGGTGTGCACCAGAAGCTGCAGGCCCGCCTCCCGCGCGGCCGCGTCGCGAAACGCGAGCAGCTCGCTGAAATCCCAGCCGGAGGCGATGTGCAGCAAGGGGAACGGCGGCCTGGCGGGCGCGAACGCCTTGCGGGCGAGGTGCAGCATCACCGAGCTGTCCTTGCCGACCGAATAGAGCAGCACCGGCCGCTCGCATTCCGCGACCACCTCGCGGAATATGTATACGCTCTCCGACTCCAGCCGCTCGAGATACCCCAGCTTGGGCATCAGATGAGCGCTAGACGTAGCGCGCGGGAGTCTTGCGGCGAACCTCGTCCGCGGTGACTCCGGGCGCCAGCTCGATCAGCTTGAAAGGCGCCTTTCTATCCGGGCGCGAGAACACCGCGAGATCCGTGATCAGCATGTCGACGACATTGGTGCCGGTGAGCGGCAGCTCGCACCTCGGCTTGAACTTGGGATCGCCGTCCTTCGAGGTGTGGTCCATGACCACCACCACGCGCTTGACGCCGGCCACCAGGTCCATGGCCCCGCCCATGCCCTTGACCATCTTGCCGGGAATCATCCAGTTGGCGAGATCGCCGCCCTCGGCCACTTCCATGGCGCCGAGGATCGCCAGATCGATGTGCCCCCCGCGGATCATCCCGAAGCTGTCGGCCGAGGAGAAATACGACGTCATGGGCAACGCGGTCACCGTCTGCTTGCCGGCGTTGATCAGGTCGGCATCCTCCTCGCCCTCGAACGGGAACGGCCCGGTGCCGAGCATGCCGTTCTCCGACTGCAGCACGACCTTCATGCCGTCCGGGATGTAGTTGGCGACGAGCGTCGGAATCCCGATGCCCAGATTGACGTAGAAACCGTCCTCGAGCTCGCGCGCGGCGCGAGCTGCGAGATCCTCACGCGACCACGGCATTGCGGGCCTCCTCACGCTTGCGCACGGTGCGCTTCTCGATCAGCTTCTGATACTTGGGACCCTGGACGATGCGCTGGACGAAGATCCCGGGTGTGTGGATGCAATCGGCGTCCAGCTCTCCGACTCCGACCAGGTGCTCGACCTCCGCCACCGTAACGCGGCCCGCGGTCGCCATGTTGGGATTGAAATTGCGCGCGGTCTTGCGATAGACGAGATTCCCCTCGGCATCGCCCTTCCACGCCTTGACCAGCGATACGTCGGCGACCAGGCCCTTCTCGAGCACGTAGGTCTCGCCGTCCACGACGCGGGTCTCCTTGCCCTCCGCGACCATCGTGCCGGCGCCGGTCCGTGTGTAGAAGCCGTAGATGCCCGCGCCGCCCGCGCGGATACGCTCGGCGAGCGTGCCTTGCGGGTTGAACTCGAGCTCGAGCTCGCCGGCGAGGTATTGGCGCTCGAACTCCTTGTTCTCGCCCACGTACGAGGAGATCATCTTGCGGATCTGCCGTGTTTGCAGCAGCACGCCGAGACCCACGCCGTCGAGGCCGGCGTTGTTCGAGACGACCGTGAGATTCTTCACGCCGGAATCGTGCAGCGCGGCAATCAGGTTCTCCGGAATGCCGCAGGCGCCGAAACCGCCGCACATCAGCGTGATTCCATCCTTCACCACCCCGCGCAGCGCCGCTGCCGCGTCGGGGTACACCTTCGAGGTCGCAGACACTATGGGCTCCCTTCAGTAGCGATATTGGTCGGATTTGTACGGACCGTGCCGATCGACGCCGATGTAACGCGCCTGGGTGTCGGTCAACTCGGTCAATTGCGCACCCAGCTTGGAGAGCTGCAGCCGGGCCACCTTCTCGTCGAGGTGCTTCGGCAGCACGTAAACGCCGACCGGATATTTCTTGGTGTGCGTGTAGAGCTCGATCTGCGCGAGCACCTGGTTCGCGAAGGAGGAGCTCATCACGTACGAGGGGTGCCCGGTGCCGCAGCCGAGATTCACCAGCCGCCCTTCCGCGAGCAGGATGATGCGCTTGCCGTCCGGGAAGATCACGTGGTCGACCTGCGGCTTGATGTTCTCCCACGCATGGGCCCGGAGCGCGGCGACCTCGATCTCGTTGTCGAAGTGCCCGATGTTGCACACGATCGCCTGATCCTTCATGCGCTTCATGTGCTCGTGCGTGATCACATGGAAATTGCCGGTGGCGGACACGAAGATGTCCGCCTTGTCGGCCGCGTAGTCCATGGTGACGACGCGGTAGCCTTCCATCGACGCCTGCAACGCGCAGATCGGATCGATCTCCGTGACCCACACCTGCGCAGAGAGCGCGCGCAGCGCCTGCGCGGAGCCCTTGCCGACGTCGCCGTAGCCGCAGACCACCGCGATCTTGCCCGCGATCATCACGTCGGTGGCGCGCTTGATCGCATCCACCAGGGACTCGCGGCAGCCGTACAGGTTGTCGAACTTCGACTTGGTCACCGAATCGTTGACGTTGAACGCCGGAAAGGCGAGCTGCCCCTCCTTCGCCATCTGATACAGTCGCTTGACGCCGGTGGTGGTCTCCTCGGTGACGCCGCGGATCTTGCCGAGGCGCGTCGAGTACCACTTGGGCTCCGTGGCGAGCTTGGCCTTGATGGCCGCGAACAGGCTGTGCTCCTCCTCGTTGGCCGCATGCGCGATCAGCGAGGCGTCCTTCTCCGCCTTGGCGCCGAGATGCAACAGCAGCGTCGCATCGCCGCCGTCATCCAGGATCATGTTGGCGTGGCCGCCGTCGGGCCACTCGAAAATACGATGTGTGTAATCCCAGTACTCGGCCAGGGTCTCGCCCTTGACCGCGAACACGGCGGTGCCGCCGGCCGCGATCGCCGCCGCCGCGTGATCCTGGGTCGAATAGATGTTGCATGAGGCCCAGCGCACTTCCGCGCCGAGCGCATTCAAGGTCTCGATCAGCACCGCCGTCTGGATGGTCATGTGCAGCGAGCCGGAAATACGCGCCCCCTTGAGCGGCTGTGACGCCGAGAATTCGCGGCGAATCGCCATGAGCCCCGGCATCTCGGTCTCGGCGATCTTGATCTCCTTGCGGCCCCAGTCCGCGAGACCGAGGTCCTTGACCAGAAAGTCGTTCGCTTGCTTGATCACTGCATTCATCGAAATCTCCTGGAGCCTGCTCGAAGCTGTCGTTGAGGGCGAAGGCGCGCTGCGCTCAGGCGGCGCGGGTTGCCTTGGTTTCCGCGGCGAGCGCGCCCGCCTTGTCGGTGCGCTCCCAGGTGAACTCGGCCTCCTTGCGGCCGAAGTGCCCGTAGCTCGCGGTCTTCTGGTAGATCGGGCGGGCGAGATCGAGCATCTCGCGCAGGCCGTAGGGCGTGAGATCGAAGTGCGCGCGGACGAGCTGCGTCAGCCGCGCATCCGACAGCTTTCCGGTGCCGAAGGTCTCGACCATGATGGAGGTCGGCTCGGCGACGCCGATGGCGTAGGAGACCTGCACCTCGCAGCGCTCCGCGAGCCCGGCCGCGACGATGTTCTTGGCCACGTAGCGCGCCGCGTATGCGGCCGACCGGTCCACCTTGGAGGGGTCCTTTCCCGAGAAGGCGCCGCCGCCGTGACGCGCGAATCCGCCGTACGTGTCCACGATGATCTTGCGCCCGGTCAGGCCGCAGTCCCCGACGGGCCCGCCGATCACGAATCGCCCGGTGGGATTGATGTGATACTTGGTGCGCTTGTCGATCCACTTCGCGGGCAGCACGGGTTTCAAAATCTCCTCGATCACCGCCTCGCGCAGATGCTTGGTGCTGACGCTCTCCGCGTGCTGCGTCGACAGCACCACCGCCTCGAGGCCGACCGGCTTGTCGTCCTCGTAGCGCAGCGTCACCTGGCTCTTGGCGTCCGGGCGCAGCCACGGAAGCTTCCCGCTCTTTCGCACCTGGGCCTGGCGCTTCACCAGCCGATGCGCGAGCGTGATCGGTGCCGGCATCAGCACGTCGGTCTCGTCGGTGGCGTAGCCGAACATGAGACCCTGGTCGCCCGCGCCCTGCCGGCGCTCGTCCTTGCGGTCGACCCCCTGGGCGATGTCCGGGGATTGCTTGCCGATGATGTTGAGCACGCCGCAGCTCGCGCCGTCGAAGCCCATGTCGGAGGTGTCGTAGCCGATGTCGAGCACCGTCTTGCGCACGATCGCCTCCACATCGACCCATCCCGTGGTCGTGACCTCGCCGGCGACGATGACGACGCCGGTCTTGACCAGCGTCTCGCACGCCACCCGGCCCTTGGGATCCGCAACGAGGATGGCGTCGAGGACGGCATCCGAGATCTGGTCCGCGACCTTGTCGGGGTGCCCCTCGGACACGGACTCGGATGTGAACAGGTAGCTCTTACCCATATGTCAAATTCCTCAATGCTTGGCCAAAGTTCTGTCGATAGCGGCGCTCGAATTCAGCCTGCTCGAAACGATGGTTCTGGGGGCCCCGGCACTCGATTTTGATCGCGCCCATGAGCGAGGCCACCCGGCCCGTCGTTTCCCAGTCCAGCCCCCGCAGCAGGCCGTGAATTAGACCAGCGCGGTAGGCATCCCCGCAACCGGTCGGATCGACCACCGCGTCCGCCTTGGCGCACGGCACCTCGATCGTGCGATCACGCGCGTGGATGATCGATCCCGCGGCCCCCCGCGTGATGATGAGCGCGTCGACCTGGCGCGTCACGTCAACCACCGAGCAGCCGGTCTTCTGCTCGAGCATGCCCCACTCATAATCGTTCACCGCAACCCACCGGGCCTGGCCGATGAAGCGCTTGAGCTCGTCGGCTCCGAACATGGGCAGCCCCTGCCCCGGGTCGAATATGAACGGGATCCCGGCGGCGGCGAACTGCTCGGCATGCTCGATCATGGCCTGACGGCCATCCGGCGCGATGATCCCGAGCCCCACGTCGGGACCCGCGTCCGAAACCCGGTTGAGGTGCGCATGCTGCATCGCGCCGGGATGAAACGCCGTGATCTGGTTGTCATCCAGATCGGTGGTGATGAATGCCTGGGCGGTGAAGGCATCGTCCACGACCGTGACGCGATCGAGGTCCATCCCGAGCGCCTGCAGGTGCTCTCGATAGGGGGCAAAATCATGCCCGACCGTGGCCATGGCGATGCCCCGATCTCCGAGCAGCCGCAGGCCATAAGCGATGTTTGCGGCGCAGCCGCCGAATTCCCGGCGCATCTCGGGCACCAGAAATGAGACGTTCAGCACATGAATCTTGTCGGGAAGGATGTGCGATTTGAAACGGTCGTTGAACTGCAGAATGGTGTCGTATGCCACCGAGCCGCAAATGAGGGCCGTTTTCCGCCCGGCCGGGATCGACACCATCGCATGTCCTTGATCAAAAGGCCTATTCTACTCGCAATGGACCGATACGCAGTATCGAATAGCGACCTAAGCTTATGCCCGCGGGCCACCCGCGGGGATTCCTGCCCGCGGCCGGGCCGAGGCGGCTCATGAGCCTGGGCCGCGATCTCTGCGGCTCGTGGGACAGCGCCATCCGCTACGAGTGGCTGGTGACCAACGGCATCGGCGGGTTCGCCTGCGGAACCGTGGCGGGCGCCAACACGCGCCGTTATCACGGCTTCCTCTGCGCCGGTTTCGAGCCGCCGCTCGGGCGCATGCTGATGGCGGCGAAGGTGGAGCTCTGCGTCCATTACCTCGGCCGCGATACGGACCTCTCCTGCAACGAGTTCACGGACGGCACGATCAGCGGACGCGGTTTCGAGCATCTGGAGTCGTTCTCCATCGCCGACGGCATCCCGGTGTGGCGCTACGCCGTCGCGGATGCGCTGCTCGAGCAGTGCATCTTCATGGCACCGGGCGAGAACACCACATACCTGCGCCTGCAGTTGCTGCGAGCCTCCGCCCCGGTGCGCGTGACCTTGAAGCCTTTCGTGGTGTACCGCGACTATCATGCCCATTCCCGCGGGTCGCATCCCTATCGCGTCGAGACCGGGGACGGCGAGTATCGGATCACGGCGGCCGAGGGCGCCCCGACCCTGCGCGTGGCGTTGCCGGGATCCTCGCCGAGCGGCACGCCGTCGTGGTACTGGAGCTTCCGCCATCGCGTCGAGGAGGAGCGCGGCCTGGACGCGGCCGAGGATCTCCTGGTGCCCGGGATGCTGACGGCGGACCTGCCGCCCGGCGCGCCGGTGTTCCTCACCGCGACGGCCGAGAAGACGCCGCCCCGTTCCGGAACGGAGGTCATCGACTCGCTCGCCGCCCGCTCGGCGCGCCTCACCCAGGTGCTGCCGAAGAGCGCGCCCGGCTGGGTGCGCGCGCTCGCACGCGCCTCCGACCAGTTCGTCGTGCGGCGAAAGATCGCGGACTCGCCGGCCCCGCAGCCGCACGGGGCGTCGCCGCGCGATTCCGGGGCGTCGACGCGGGAATCCGCGGCGCCGACCGCCCGCGAGGGCTGGAGCATCATCGCGGGATATCCGTGGTTCACCGACTGGGGCCGCGACACGATGATCTCATTGCCGGGGCTCGCGACGGCGCTGCGCCGCTTCGATCTCGCCGCGGGTCTGTTGCGCACGTATGCGGGGCTCATCGACGGCGGGATGCTGCCGAACCGCTTCTCCGACTCGGGCGAGCCGTCCTACAACACCGCGGATGCGACGCTGTGGATGTTCGAGGCGCTCGATGACTATCTGCACGTGAACACCGATCCTGCACTGGTGCGCGACGTCTATCCGCGCCTCATCGAGGTGATCCATGCCCATCTGGACGGCACGCGCTTCGGCATCCGCGCCGACCCGTCCGACGGGCTGCTGCGTGCCGGCGTGCCCGGAGTGCAGCTGACCTGGATGGACGCCAAGTTCGAGGGAGAGGTGTTCACCCCGCGCATCGGCAAGCCGGTGGAGATCAACGCGCTGTGGCTGAATGCGCTCGACGTGACGGCGCGCCTGGCGGCGCGGGTCCGGGATGGAGAGTCGCGCCGTCTCTGCTCGACCTGGCTCGCGCGCGGCAGCGCAAGCTTCCAGCGGTTCTGGAACGAGGAGCGCCGTTGCCTCCATGACGTGATCGACGGGGAGGACGGACCCGACTCGCGCATCCGCCCCAACCAGGTGATCGCCCTGGCATTGCGCTATTGCGCCGTGAGCTCGGACCAGGCGCGCGCCATCGTCACGCGCTGCGCCGAGGATCTGCTCACCAGCCATGGCCTGCGCAGCCTCGGTCCGGGCGAGCCCGGCTACGTGGGCCGATACGTCGGCGGCCCGCGGCAACGGGATGCGGCGTACCATATGGGCACGGTGTGGAGCTGGCTGCTCGGCCCGTTCGCGCGCGCGCACTATCGATCGTTCGGCGATGCGCGCCTGGCGCAGTCGTTCCTCAGCCCGACCGCTCAACACCTCGATGCGGCGTGTCTCGGCACCGTCAGCGAGATCTTCGATGGTGACGCACCTCACAATGCGCGCGGCTGTTTCGCGCAGGCCTGGAGCGTCGCTGAGATACTACGCTCCTGGATTCTGCTGGAACGCAGGATCTCCAGGTAAGCTCTGCAGCTTTCTCGCGAGCACCACCGGGGGCGGTAGATGAACATCGAGCGCGAGCGCCTGCTCGCAAACGTCGTGGGCCGCGATGGCTGGCAGCACTGGGGACCCTATCTCAGCGAGCGCCAGTGGGGCACCGTGCGCGAGGACTACAGCGCCGGCGGCACGGCCTGGGAGTATTTTCCCCACGACCACGCCCGCAGCCGCGCCTATCGCTGGGGAGAGGACGGCATCGCCGGGCTCTCCGACGCGGACCAGCTCGTGTGCCTGTCGCTCGGGCTCTGGAACGGCGTCGATCCCATCCTGAAGGAGCGCCTGTTCGGCCTGACCAACGCGGAAGGCAATCACGGCGAGGACGTCAAGGAGCACTACTTCTACCTCGACGCGACGCCGACGCACTCGTATCTCAAGATGCTGTACAAGTATCCGCAGCGCGCGTTTCCCTATGCGGACCTCGTGGCGGAGAACGCCCGACGCGGCACCGCGGACCCGGAGTACGAGTTGCTCGACACCGGCATCTTCGCTGACGACCGCTACTTCGACGTGTTCGTCGAGTACGCCCAAGTGGAGCCGGGCGACATCCTCATGCAGGTGACCGCATGGAACCGTGGCGGCGCGCCGGCGGTGCTGCATCTCATCCCGCAGCTCGTGCTGCGCAATACGTGGACGTGGGAGCCCGGGTCGGTCAGACCCAGCCTGCGTGCCGCCGGCGACTCGGCCATCGCCATCGCCCCGGCGGCCCTCGGCATGAGCCGCTGCTATTTCGACGGGCACGCCGAGCTCCTGTTCACCGAGAACGAGACCAACGCCGCGCGCCTCTGGGGCATGGACGCTTACGGCTACTCCAAGGACGGCTTCCACGACCGCATCGTCGACGGGCGGACGGAGCGGGTGAACCCGGCGAAGACCGGCACGAAGGCCGGCATCTGGTTCAATTCCATGGTCGCGGCCGGCGGCCGCGCGCAGTGCCGCCTGCGCCTGTCGCGGCAGGACATCGCCGAGCCCTTCGGGGACTTCGAGAGCTGCTTGATGGAGCGGCGGAGCGAGGCCGACGCCTACTACGCCGAGCTGCAGCGCGGAATCGCGTCCGAGGACGGGCGCGTGGTCCAGCGCCAGGCGTTCGCCGGCCTGATCTGGAGCAAGCAATACTATTACCTGGACATTCCACGCTGGCTCAAGGGAGACCCCGGGCAGCCGGTGCCGCCCGAGTCGCGGCAGCACGGGCGCGACGTCGAATGGCGCAACCTCAACAACGCCGATGTCATCTCGATGCCGGACAAGTGGGAGTATCCCTGGTACGCGTCGTGGGATCTGGCCTTTCACTGCATTCCGTTCGCGCTCATCGACGCGGAATTCGCCAAGCACCAGCTCGTGCTGCTGACGCGCGAGTGGTACATGCATCCGAACGGGCAGATCCCGGCCTACGAGTGGGCGTTCGGCGACGTGAATCCGCCGGTCCACGCCTGGGCGGCCTGGCGCGTGTACCAGATGGACCGCAAGCAGAACGGCGGCGTCGGCGACCTCGAGTTCCTGGAGCGCGTGTTCCACAAGCTGATGCTGAACTTCACCTGGTGGGTCAATCGCAAGGACAACGCCGGCCGCAACATCTTCCAGGGCGGGTTCCTGGGGCTCGACAACATCGGCGTGTTCGACCGCAGCGCGCAGCTTCCGACCGGCGGGTACATCAACCAGTCCGACGGCACGAGCTGGATGGCGATGTACTCGCTCAATCTGATGCGCATCGCCCTCGAGCTCGCCGAGCACAACCACGTGTACGAGGACATCGCCAGCAAGTTCTTCGAGCACTTCCTCAACATCGCGGAGGCCATGAGCTGCATGTACAGCGCGGACATCGGCCTCTGGGACGAGCAGGATCAATTCTTCTACGACGTGCTCAATCTGCCGAACAACGACAAGATCCGGCTGCGCATCCGCTCGATGGTCGGCCTCATCCCGCTGTTCGCGGTCGAGACGCTGGAACCCGAGATGCTCGACCGGCTGCCGGGGTTCCGCAGGCGGCTGGAGTGGTTCCTGAGCCACCGTCCGGATCTCGCCGCGCTGGTCTCGCATTGGGAATCGCCCGGCCGCGGACAGCGGCGGCTCCTGTCGCTGCTGCGCGGGCATCGCATGAAGCGGCTCCTGAAGCGCATGCTGGATGAGACCGAGTTCCTGTCGGACTTCGGCGTGCGCGCGCTCTCGCGCGTGCATCTCGAGCACCCGTTCGTGCTGAACGTCGACGGTACGGACCAATCGGTGCATTACTCGCCCGGCGAGTCCGACTCGCGCCAGTTCGGCGGCAACTCCAACTGGCGCGGCCCGATCTGGTTTCCGCTCAATTTCCTCATCGTCGAGTCGCTGCAGAAGTTCCACCATTACTACGGCAACGATTTCAAGGTCGAGTGTCCGACGGGCTCCGGCAAATACCTGACCCTCGAACAGGTCGCCGCCGAGCTGGCGCGGCGCCTCGCCGGGATCTTCCTCAAGGACGCGAACGGCGAGCGGGCGGTGCTGCGCCATCAGCCCGAGCTCCAGACCGATCCGCACTATCGCAACTGCGTGCCGTTCTACGAGTACTTCCACGGCGATACCGGGCGCGGCGTCGGGGCGTCCCACCAATCGGGCTGGACCTCGCTGATCGCGAAGCTGCTCATGCCGCGCGCGCACGATCATTAGACGGCCGCGGCGCAGCTCCTATGGCGGACCGGCGCAGCTCCTCGAACGGCCCCGGCGCAGCTTCTCGGACGGCCTCGAGCAGGCTCCCTGCGCCTTGAAGCGCTTATGCCGGCCCCCATAACCGTGCTAGTTTCCCAACGAGCATGGCGCGTCCGAGGAGGTCCCGATGAGCGACAAATCCGCATCCCCCATCCAGCGAACCGACGAGGAATGGAAGCAGGCGCTGGCGCCCGAGACCTTTTCCGTCATGCGCAAGCACGGCACCGAGCGCGCGGGCTCGAGCCCGTTGAACCACGAGCACCGCGACGGCATGTACAAATGTGCCGGCTGCGGGCTCCCGCTGTTCGAATCGTCCACCAAGTTCGAGAGCGGGTCCGGCTGGCCGAGCTTCTTCGCGCCGCTGGCCCAGTCGGTCGACACCACCTCAGACCGAAGTCTCGGCATGGCACGCACCGAGGTACACTGTGCGCGCTGCGGAGGACATCTGGGGCACGTGTTTCCCGATGGGCCCCGCCCCACGGGCGAGCGCTACTGCATGAACGGCGTGGCGCTCAGGTTCGAGCCGAAGGGATGATCCTGCGGGTGGATTGAAACAAAACGACGACGAGGGAGAACGACGATGAGGGGACCGACTTCGGGCCGCCGCGCGCGCGCGCTGGCCGCCTTGTGCATGGGCGTCGTGGGCGCCGGACTGGGCTCCGCCGGCGCGCAGGAAATGCCCAAATCCACGGCGGAAGCGCAGAAGATGGAAGAGGCGGATCGTCTTCCGCTCACCGGGTTCTACTCGACGCCCGCCAACCTTCGGTCGACCAAGCCCGGCGACCTCCTGCGCAAGGAAGCCTTTGCCGGCTACGCCCTGCCCAAGGGCGCGACTGCGGTGCGCATTCTGTACCACTCCCTCGACGCCACGGGGCGCGACGTGGCGACCTCGGGCGTCGTGCTGATCCCCGCCGGCGCGGCACCGGCCGGCGGCTGGCCCGTGATCGCGTGGGCGCACGGCACCAGCGGCGTGGCCCGCTTGTGCGCGCCGTCGGCCATGAAGGACGTCTACTACGGCGACGAAGGGTTGATGCCCATGGTCAAGGCCGGATTCGCCGTGGTGGCCACCGACTATCACGGGCTGGGCACGGAGGGAGCGCACCAGTACGTCAACAAGACGGCGCAGGCTCACGATGTGATCTATTCCATCCCGGCCGCCCATGCCGCGGTTCCCGGCTTGAGCGACCAGTGGGTCGCCGACGGCCACTCTCAGGGCGGCCTGGCCGCCTGGGGGGTCGCGGAGCTCGAGCACGATCTGCACGATGCGAGCTACCTCGGCGCGATCTCCGTGGCGGGCGTCGCACGCGAAGCCGATTTCTTCGACCACTTGGACAGCACGCCGGGAGTTGGGTTCTATCTCGCGTTCATGGCCGCCGGAATCCACGCACGCTATCCCGAGTTCAATCCGCGCGACCTGGTCTCCGCTGCGGTGCTCGCGCACTATGACGATGTGACCACGAACGGCTGCTTCGACTACGGTTACGCGACCTATGCCGCGTTGCCGGCCGGGACGTTGCTGCGCGACGGCTGGAACAAGAGCCCTTACGTTCACCAGTTCTTCGAGGGCAATGCCGAGGGCCTGAAGCCGATCGGCGGCCCGCTGTTCGTGATCGCGGGCGAAGCCGATCAGACGGTGCCGATCGTCGCGGTGCGCGAGGCGGTCGACCGGCTGTGCAAGGCCAAGCAGCCGGTGACGTTCAAGAGCTATCCCGGCCTCGATCACGATCCGACCATGGAGCAGTCGACGCCGACCCAGCTCTCCTGGATCCGGGATCGATTTGCAGGCAAGTCGGCCGGCTCGACCTGCAAGGCGGGCGCGAGCTGAGGCTACCATAACCAAAATTGCCTGGAATGCGCAGATTCGGAGAACTCCTTGAGCATCCCTTTTGGCGCATTGACGCCGGAGGAAGCCGCTGCACTGCGCGTGCTGGAGGAGCGATTGTCCATGCCGGCGCTCACGGAGTCGCGTCAATCCCTGAGCGAGCTCCTGGCCGCTGAATTCGAGGAGTTTGGCAGCTCTGGCCGCCTATTCGGCCGCCACGCCGTGCTCGATGCGCTCGTACCCGGCGGACGGCCGCCGATCGTGCTCGAGGGCTTCACCGCGGTACGCATCGCCGTGGACACCGTGCTGGTCCGATACGTCTCACGTCCCGGCGAAGCGCCCGTTCAGTCAGGCGCCGTGCTCAAGCCGCCGGCACGGCGCAGCTCGCTATGGGTATGGCGATCAGGGCGCTGGCAGCTTCTGTTCCATCAAGGAACACTTCTGCCGGCACTCTAGGGGTTCGGGCGCCAGGAAGGAGGCCGCGGTTCCCTTCGCTCGGGCGTACCGTCCCGTCCGGGTAAGAGCTAGGCGGGCACTG
>DATAYZ010000055.1:0-26012 GCA_036272295.1 Steroidobacteraceae bacterium | reverse complement strand
GGGGCCGCCTGATGAGCACCGGTCTAGCCGCGGCCTAGAGACCCACCTACGGGTAGCAGTGCCCGCGTAGCTCTTACCCAGACGGGGCGGTACGCCCGAGCGGAGGTCGAAGGGAACCGGGGCCTGCTCCCTGCCACACTCCTAGTGGCGGGGGCGTCGATTGTGACCCCACTGCAGAAGGGCGCCGAGAACCCATGCGGTGCACGGTTGCCAGATCAGGAATAGAAGGCTCGATTCGTTGAGCGCGGTGTCGGCGTGCGTCTCGTAGGCGGCTCCGGCAAGGGCGCCGAGCACGCCGCCGCTGAGAGCGCCGAGCGCGGCGAGATCGAGGAGCTTTCGCCCCGTCAGCAACGGCAGGCCGGCACCGATGACGCATGCGCCGCCGCAGAGGCCGCCGGCAAAAAACACCGGCAGAGGAAGGGCGGGCCCGTGGAAGTCGATCCATCCGAGGCGGTGCAGGGTCATCAAGGCCTGGAGCGCGAAGTATTGCGCCAGCGGCCACGCGACCGTACAGGCACCGGCCAGTGCCGCGAGTCGAAGCACGCTGCGGCGCCGCTCGAAAGCGGCGAAGTAGACCCAAAGGCCGCATCCGAACACGAGGCCGGTCGACCAACGGCCGATCACCCAGTCCTCCGGCACGAGACCGTCGAGAACCGCGGACAGCAGCCCGGCGAGCGCGAGCAGGGCAGGGGAGGTCGGCCGCCCGCCGTCCCCGGCGTCTCTAGACTCGATCGGCGCTGTACCGTTCCCCTCCAACGTTCTCGCTCTCCGGCCCGGCCATTCGGATGACTCCGCGGCCGGCGTGCTTGGCCTGGTAGCAGGCCTTGTCGGCGGCCGCGAGCCAGTCCTTCTCGCTGTCCATGTCGGCGCGGCGCGACGCGATGCCGATGCTCGCGCCGACCGAGTGCACCGCGCCTTCCCACTCCAGGGAGAGCGGATTCAGCTCCCGCAGCAGCTTGTCGCCGATGGTGACCGCCTGCGCGGCACCGCACTTGTCCAGGATGATGGCGAACTCATCGCCGCCGAGACGTGCCACCACGTCGGAAGAGCGTACCGCGTTGCTGCAGACCTCCGCCACTTTGCGCAGCATCTCGTCACCCGCGGCGTGACCGGCGGAATCGTTGACCGCCTTGAATCGATCCAGATCGATGGCGAACAACGCCGCGGGCCGCTCGAGAGGGTGAGTCTTGCGGAAGATCTCACGCAGCCGGCTCTCGAAGTCGGCGCGGTTGCTCAAGCCGGTGAGCGGATCGTGCAGCGCGCGATGCCGCAGATCCCGGTCGCGATCGGCCTCGGAGGTCCCATCGCGCAGCACGATCACGAGGCCGGTGACGAAGCCGTTCGAGTCCAGCACCGGCGAGACGATGTCGGTGACCAGGCAGATGCTGGCGTCGGCCCGGTGCAGCACGCAGGCCTCCGTGCGCCGAAAGCTCTTGCCGTGCAGCGCCGCCTGACTCAGCAGGTTGGCGGCCGGCTTGGCGGTCTCGGCGTCCGTCAGGTGAATCAGCTCCTGGACACGCCGGCCCTCGACCGCTTTCATTTCCAGCCCGAGGAGCGCCTCGGCCGCCGCGTTGATGTAGGTGATGCGGGTATGGGCGTCGGTGGTGACGACCGCGTCGTCGATCGACTGCAGCGTGATCTTCAGGCGCTCGCGTTCCTCCGCGAGCTTCTCCTCGGCGCGGCGGCGCGCGTCCATGCTTTCGATCTGTGCGATGAAGCTGACGGCCCTGCCTTCCTCGTCCCGCATCACCGACACCGCGACGTGGGTCCAGATCCAGTGCCCGTCCTTGTGGCGGAAGCGCCGCACCGTGTTGTAGGACTCGATCTCTCCTGCGATCAAGGGCTGCCAGCGCGCCCTGCGCGAGTCCCAGTCCTCGGGGTCCGCGGGCCCTCCGGGCGGCAGCGCGCGCAGCTCATCGGCGGTGTATCCGAGCATCGTCTGCAGAGCGATGTTGCTGCAGGTCCATATGCCGCCGATGTCGGAGATCAGCATGCCGATGGGCGAGTGCTCCATGGAGTCGCGGAAGCGCCGCTCGCTCGCCTTGAGGGCGCACGCCACGGCGCGTCGGGCGTCGCTGCCGAGCCCGACCGCCACCGACGGCATCACGGTGGCGAGCAGCGCGATGACCCGCAGCTCGATCAGAGTGCCGGCCGCGGAGACCGACTCCAGGCCGAGAGGACGGAATCCGAACGCCCAGAGATTGGTCACGAGCAGGCCGCTCGCGAGGGCGAGCAGCGCGGCGCCGAATCCGCCGATGCGGAGCGACACCAGCAGCGACAAGAGCGCCATCGAAACGAACGGGAAACGGCAGTAACGAAACAGGAAGTAGCCGCCGACGGCGCTCACCAGGAACGTGAGCGCGTTCGCGGCGAAGAAGCGCCCCGCGGCCAACCGCTTGAGGTCGCGGACGTTGAACAGGATGATCGCAGGGCCGAGCAGGCATGCGCCGATCGCGTGCGACGACCACCATTGCTCCAGGCCGTTGCGAAGCGGCATGCCGTAGTAGCCGTTCAGAGTCGCGGCGCCGAGCAGTGCCGTGAGGCCGGGGATGACGATGCCGTAGACCACCGTCATGAGCGTCGCCTGCACCACGCTGATGCGTGGGTACGGGAAGGGCCACGCGAAGCGAAACGCCGCGACCATGCCCCCGATCTCGACCAGGTTGATCCACGCGAAGAAGGACGCGGCGAGCCACGTGCGCTTGGCAATCAGCACGCTGGCTCCGAACACTGCCAGCCATAGGACGGTTGCGGCGAGCAGCCAGCGCACGCGAGGCAGGCGAATCAACACGGCGCCCGCGATCGCCGCGCATGGCCAGAAGAGGGCGATGCCGCCCGGAATCTTGGTCAGCTCGATGGCGAGGCAGGCCGAGACGAACACCGCCGAGCCCAAGAGCATTTCCGGCAATACCGACTGCGGGCCCGGCGCCGTCCCTTCCTGCTCTTTGCCCCGGGCGATCATGGGGCGCTTTGCGGCGGTGCCTGTGCGACGAGCCATGGTGATTCAAAAGACTAATGACCAATCCGCAAGCGAAGTGCGACTCGCGTCGCAAATGGCGCGGTGCAGCAGCGTAGGACGGAGCCTGAAAATCGCCGCGACCGGCGTTAGACCGCGACTTGCACCTGGTCGCCGACGATCCGCACCGGATAGGTCCTGAGTGGCAGCGTGGCGGGAGGTCCAAGCGCGCCGCCGGTACGGCAATCGAACGATGCGCCGTGCAGCGGGCAGATGAGCCGCAAGCCGCGCAACCGTCCCTCGCTCATCCTCGCATATGCATGCGTGCACACATCGTCGAGCGCGTGCCATCCATGCTTGGTGCGGCAGAGGACGATGTCGCGGCCGGCGAGGTGGATGCCGCGCATCTGACCTTCGGCAAGGTCGGCCGGGCCCGCAGGGCGAAAGTCGGGCTCGGTCATGGGCGGCGACGGGGCATCGAGAGCATCGCGCGCCATCATACGGTAATGCACCTGCGGACATGCCATGGCGTCGCCATCACCGGCGATGCCATCGCCGCGGGCGGCGGGCAGAAGGGCGTCATTTATTATTGAGCAGGGATCACCCGCTGGGTCTGCTCGCCGAGGCCCTGGATGCCGACCCGCATCTCATCGCCGGCCTTGAGATAGACCGGCGGCTTCTGCCCCAACCCGACCCCTGGCGGCGTGCCGGTGCTGATGACGTCGCCTGGATCGAGCGGCATGAACCGGCTGATGTAGTGCACGAGGTGGGCGACGCCGAATACCATGGTGCGCGTGGACCCTTTCTGGAAGCGCCGACCGTTCACGTCGAGCCACATGTCGAGCTGCTGCGGATCGGGTACCTCGTCGCGGGTCACGAGCCATGGACCCAACGGCCCGAAGGTTTCGCAGTTCTTGCCCTTGTCCCACTGTCCGCCGTGCTCGAGCTGGAACGCACGCTCGGAGACGTCATTGCACACGCAGTAGCCGGCGACATGATCGAGCGCAGCGGCCGGCTCGACGTACAGCGCACGCCTCCCGATCACCACGCCGAGCTCAACTTCCCAGTCGGTCTTGATGGAGTTGCGCGGGATCTTGATGTCGTCATCGGGCCCCTGGACGGTGTGGCCCCCTTTCATGAACAGGATCGGCTCCTTGGGAACGTCCATGCCGGACTCCGCGGCGTGATCGCTGTAGTTGAGGCCGACGCACACCACCTTGCCGACGCGGGCGATGGGTGCGCCGATGCGGACCTTGCCGGAAATGAGCGGCAAGCTCTCGACATCCACGCCGGCCAGCGCCTCGACTCCGGCGCTGCCGAGCCATTCCGGGGTGATATCACCGACGATGCGCGAAAGATCGCGGGGACGCGACGCTGAATCGAGAATGGCAGGACGCTCCGCGCCCCGGGTGCCGACTCGCAAGATTTTCAAGGGATACCCTCGCCGAGCAAATCGGCGATGATAAAGGCCCGCGTCGGCCGCGGCAACGTGCCGGGCCTAGCGCTCCCGCGGGATCGTATGCCGCCCGGCCTCGCCGCCGACGCCAGTGTCGACCTCGCGCTCGGCCCACAGCCAGTCCTCCAGCTCGTAGCCCGGCGCGAAGCCCCGGTATTCGGACCGAAAATAGGCGGCGCGCGCGATCAGGCGGTGACGCTCATCGCGCGACTGCACACCGGGACTCGAGTGCACACCGGGACTCGAGTGCGCACCGGGACTCGACTGCGAGGCGGAATGCGTCTGAGAGGCCGCGGCGGTCTCTGCGGCTTGCGCAGGAGTCACCGTGCGTTTCTCCAGCGACGATGAGGTGATGACGGGCGCCGAAGTTCCGGCCGGGGCCGGGGTTGCGCGCTTCGGCTTGGGCGCCGCGGCGCCCTTTTTCGGCGGTGTCGACCCATCGCGCTCGATCCCCGCGCCGGGCTTGGCGCCGGTCGGCGAGGAGATGGAACCGGCCGGCGCTCCGCGCGTCGCGCCAGGGGGATTCGGCTTGTCGGGCGGTCGAGTCGAGTTTTTCACGGGAGTCTCCTGACTGCACTGACGCCCGACAGTACGCCAGCGCTGCACGGATTGGTATCGGAGGATTACCCGAGCGGCATGAAAAAATTGCCCGACGAAAAAGGGCGCCCATTTAAGACGATTGCGTGACAGGAAAAGCCGCGCCGGCGGGCGCCGCCCGCTTCGCGGTAGGCGGCCGGGCGAGCGCACCAACAAAGTTAGGCCTTGTACACCGTCGCGCCGCCGACGACCGTGCGCACCACTTTGATGTCCTTGATCTTGCTCGCATCGACGCTGTGAGGGTCGTCGGCCAGAATGACGAAATCGGCGAGCTTGCCGGCCGTGATCGATCCCTTGATCGACTCTTCGCGCGTTGCGTACGCGCCGTTCAAGGTGTTGACGCGCAGGGCCTCGTCGACCGAGATGCGCTGGTTCGCGCCCCACACCTCGCCGTTCCAACCCGTTCGCGTCACCATGCCCTGGATTCCCATCAAGGGGGAGAACGGGCCCGGATCGAAATCCGACCCGCCCGCCGCGTGAATGCCGGCGTCGAGCAGCGTCCGGTAGGCCATGCACCGCTTCATGAGCTCTTCGCCGTAGAAATGGAACTTGTCCGGGTTGTAGTAGGCGTAGGAGGTAAAGAGCGCGGGAACCGCGTCGAGGGCCTTGATTCGGCGCACCAAGTCGTCATTGATGAGAGTGCAATGCGTGATCTTGGGGCGTGCATCGCGGCGCGGCACGAGCTTCAGCGCGCGCTCGTACGCCGACAGCACATGATCGATCGCCACGTCCCCGTTGGCATGGCAGTTGAGCTGGATGCCGGCGCGGTGCACCCGCTCGCACCAGGCGTTCAGCTGTTCCTGCGATTCGGTGACGTTGCCCTTGTAGCCGGTCGTCGAGCCCGGGTAGGGAACGCTCAGCGCCATGGTGCGCTCGGAGAAGGAGCCGTCGACGGTGTGCTCGTACGTGGCGCCCAGCCGAATCCGCTCGTCGCCGAGGCCCGTGGCCATGCCGCCCGCGATCATGGACTCGAGCTCGGTGCCCATGGCCTCGTAGCTGACGCGATGAAGCAGGCCGCCCTGTGCGCGCACGTCCTCTAGTGCGCGCAGATTCCCGCCCTCGTGGCACACGCCGGTGAGGCCGTAGCGCACGAACTGTTGGGAGATGTAGGCAAGGCCGGCCCGATCGCGCCGCAGAGTCTCCTCGGTGGAGTAAATCGGCCGCTTGCCGACCTTGTCGAACCCGTTCATGGCGAGATCGGTCACCCGTCCGGTCAGCTCGCCGGCGGCATCGTGGTCGTACGTGCCGCCCGGCACGTTTGGCGTGGCGTTGGTGATGCCCGCAAGCTCGAGCGCCTTGCCGTTGTAGAAGGCGGTGTGCCCGCCGCGATGGTGCACGGCCACCGGCAAGGTCGTGGACACCCGGTCCAGATCGTGCACGTTCAGCGCACGCTTGTCCTTGAGCTTGGTGTCGTCGAAGAAGAAGCCTTCCACCCAGTGATCGGCCGGGGTCTTGGCCGCCTTGGCGCGCAGCTTCTGGATCACGCTGTCGATGCTGACCTGCTCCACCTCGTAGGGGTTGCCGACCAGCACCTCATATAGAAGAGTGTTTCCCGAGGCGTGATTGTGGCTGTCGATGAAACCCGGGACCGCGGCCATGCCGGCGGCGTCGATGATCTCGCTGCGCCTGCCCTTGAGGGTCTTGATCTCCTCGCTCGTGCCGACGGCGACGATCCGGCCGCCGCGGACCGCGAAGGCCTCCGCCTTGGGCTTGGCGGGGTCCATGGTCAGGACGCGGGCATTCAGCACCAAGAGGTCCGCGTCGCGCGCATCGTCCAGGCCGGCGAAGGCCGAGCGCGTGAGGGCCGCGCCGGCCAGCGCCGTCCCCGTCATGCCCAGGAACCGCCGGCGATCGAATCTGTGATGGCTCATCCCGCTCCCTCGCGCGCTGTTGCGGCCGTGGGTGCCACTCTACACCACCGCCGCGGGTGCACGGCATCGCCGGGAGGCATGGCTCCGGAGGAATCCGAAACCATGCCGCGCGAGTCTAGTGAGCGACTTTTTGCACCGGAGGCAACGATGCGGAGATGCCGGACACCGAGTCGACCCCGCCGATCTTGCAGATCGGATGCGAGAAGTCGTGGGCGACGCTCGGGTTTGCGACCAGCCCGATGTAGTTGATGTTGTCGTCGTCCTTCGGGCTCACGCCGCCGGGCACGAAATCCAGATTGAGCGCGTGCCGCGTGCGCCACGAGATGTTGTGATCCGCGCAGGAGGTGTCGCCGCTCACTCCGATGCCGCCGACGAGCACGCCCTTCGAGTTGTAGAGGCCGAGGCCGCCGCCGAATACATTGACGCCGCCGATGCGGCGCAGAAGCATGGGATCGTTGGGCTCCCCGAACGCCGATGCCGGTCCGTCATAGGCGACGTTGGTGTCCACGGGGTTGCTGTGCTGCAGCCCATAGAGCGTTCCACCCGGCTGGACGGCCGCATACAGGTCGGCCGTGGACAGTGCGAGATTCGGCAGGCTGAACGCGTTCGCCGTGTTGGCCTTTTGCGCCGCGATCGCGCGGCTACCGGGCCACTGCGAGCCGCGATTGCTTCCCGTGAAGACGACCGCGCAGACGAGGCCGTCGCGGTTGACCACCGTGCCCCACATGTCGAGGTTGAATCCGCCGTTGGCTTGATCGCGCGCGGATATCAGCGCGGCCTTCAAGTTGGTGTGGCTCGGCAGGCCGCCGCATTGCTCGTTGTATGACTCGTTGCTGCCCTTCTCGCCGCCGACGTTGTCGGCGTATGCCGCACTGCTGCCGAGGGTCATGACTGCGGCGGTCAGGAGTCCTGTAGTCACGGTCGAACGCTTCATTGCTGTCCCCTTTTATTGGAATGAGTTTGATTCGTGGATGCTCACCGGCGCGGTCCCTCTGCGCGTGCGAGGCGAGAGGGCCAGGCGCGGTGTGGGGAGACTATCAGAGGTGCAATGACGAATCCGAGTCAGTGCGGAAAATATGTCAAATCCGCGGCGCGCTAGCGGCGCTCCAGCATGGCCAGCACCTCCGCTCGCGCACTCGTGGAGTGCACGGGAAGTGCGAGCACATCGCCCGGCCGAGCCCAGGCGAGCGCGTGCCGCACGGCCGCCACCTCGCTCGTCTCGAACGGCAGCGCCGACGAGTCGAAGCCTTGACGCTCGAGCTCGGCGCGGATCACGCGAGGGATCTCGCCGGCCTCGCGGCCTCGCAGGTACTGCTCGTTCTCCTTGATCACGATGAGGTCGGGCCGGAAATCCGCGGCCGCGCGCGCCAGCGCTTCGATATCGGCGTCGCTGCGATTCCCTGCGTGGCCCAGCACCAACCCGAGCCGGCCGGTGCCGTCGCGCTGGGCCTGCGCGACCTCGAGCAGCCCCTTGAGGCCGTCCGGGTTGTGCGCGTAGTCGACCAGGATCCTCACTCCGTTTCTCTCGAAGCGCATCATGCGGCCCGGATTGTCGCGCGCTTCCGCTCCGAAGCGCGCGAACACCGCGGCGATCACGCCCGGCGCGATACCGAGGGCCGCCGCGGCGAGCGCGGCGCCGGCGAGATTGGCGACGTTGTAGACCGCGGTGCCGTCGACCGAGAGCGGCAAGCCGTCGATGCCGCCGAGGTCGAACCCCTCGTGCGCGAGCTCGAGCTGCAGATGCCCGCCGCGAGGACCGCAAATCCAGGCGCCGCGCCGCCGATGCGCATCGAGAGCCGCGCCGCTTGGATCCACGCTGAACCACGCGACGCGCGGCGCGCGGCCCGCCCGCCGCTCGAGCTCTCCGGCCCGTGCGCACAATGCCGGATCGTCGGCGTTCAGCACCAGGAGGCCTCGCGGCCCGAGGGCGTACGCGACGGTGAGCTTGGCCTCGGCCAACCCGTCGAGGTCGTGGATTCCGTACTCGCCGAAATGGTCGGCGCTGACGTTGGTCACGACGGCCGCGTCGGCCCGATTGACGGCGATGCCGCGGCGGAGGATGCCCCCGCGCGCCGTCTCGAGAATCGCGGCCTCCGCGCGCGGCTCGCGCATCGCGATGCGCGCGCCGGCCGGCCCCGAGTAATCGCCGGCGGCGAGCGTCTCGTCGTCGAGGAAGACGCCATCGGTGCAGCTGTACGCCGTGTGCCAACCGTGCGCTCGCGCGCAAGCCGCCAGTACCCGCACGGTCGTGGTCTTGCCGTTGGAGCCGGTGACGATCGCCGTCGGAACCCCGGCGAGAGCGTGCCATGGAACCTCGCTCGCGGAGGGCAGCGCGTCCAGGGGGAAACTCAGGCTCTTGATGCCGCCGCCGAGCGTCAGCGCGGAGTCGTCGAGCACGAATGGAAGCTCGGCGCGGTCTGCCGCGTCGAGCAGCGAGCGCAACCCGGGTCTTGCCTCGAGGGCGGCAAGCGCGGCGAAGCGCGCGAGGGCGGCGGACTCCTCGAGCGCCGGATCCGGACCCGCGTCACCATCCGGGGGGCTCTCCGTGCGCGCCGCCCGGAACGCCGCCACGAGCGATCTCTCAAGATCGAGACAGCGCTGCGGATCGCGCTCGAGCAAGGCCGCGCATAGAGCCCATTCGTTGACCTCGGTGGCCAGCAGCAGCTGGTCGGGCGGAGCCGAGATCGCCAGCGTGGTGCCGCCCCGGTGCAAGCGCTCGGCCATCGAGACCCGGTTCCAGCCGAGGTGGGCCGCGGCTCGCCGAACGCGCGTGCGCCACGCGCCGATCAGCGCGGCGTCGACCGCGACGCCCACGACCTCGAGAACCGCGCCGGGCGAGGCGAAGAACAGATTGGCGCCCGTGAGGCGACGCGAGCCCTCGAAGGGGAGCAGGGGCCTAGTCCTCGCTCTCGGGCGCCATTCGGATCCCGCGCTCGTCGCGAATCAGCACGCCGAGATTGAGGTCGAGCGATGACTCCCCGGCGCCGGTCTCGTCGCGGCGTGGCGTGCCATTGCCGCGGCGCCCGCTGGTCCCGAGCCCCGCGGCCGGCGACTCGCGTGCCGGCGACCCTTCGGCAGCCGGCGACGCTGCGGCGGGCGCCCGGACGCGCAGCGCCTCGAGGCGCTCCGCCGGCGATGGAGCGTGCACCTGCGGTACGGCATGCACCTGGAGTGCCGCGTGCAGCGGTGCTGCGGCGTGCAGATGCGTCGCAGCGTGCGGCTGTGCCGCGGGAGGCTGGGCGGCGAACCTGAGTGCGCCGTTCGATTTGAACTTGGTGATCTGTTTCCACGAGCGCACCAGCGCGTCGGCGAAGATCAGCAGCAGGTCGCCGGCCTCACCCATGCGCAAGGCCGCATCGATGGCTTCCTGCTCTTCGGGAATGACGGAGATCGCATCTGCCGGAACGCCCGCTTCCCGCAGGGCCGCGGCCTGTATTTTCGGCACCTCGTCGGAGGCGCGGTTGCGCAGGTTGTCGTCGCGGCGGCAGATGTAATGATCGAAGCGGCCGGCGACCGCTTTCGATATGGCGATCAGGTCCTCGTCGCGCCGATCTCCCGGCCCCGCGAGCACCACGATGCGCCGCCCGGTCACGTCGAGCCGTTGGGCGAGATCCGCCATCATGCCGACCGCATGCGCATTGTGGCCGTAGTCGAACAGCACCTTGAACGGGTGCTCGGTGAACACGTTCATGCGGCCCGGCGCCTGGAAGAACGTCGAATCGAACGTGCGCAGGCCCTGGCGGATCGCATCCAGCTTGATGCCGAGCGAGAAGCCCATGGCAGCCGCGAACATTGCGTTTTGCACGTTGTGCGTGGCGCGGCCCTCGAGCGTCGCGGGAATCAAATGCGTCCAGAGCAGCGGGATGTGTCCGCCGCGGTCGTACAACGTGATCATCTGGCCGTTGACGCCGGCCTCGAGGGCGCAGGCCCGGCCGCCCGCACGGATGTGCTCCCGCACCAGCGCGTGCTGCGGGTTCATGGTCACGTAGCAGATGCTCTTCGCATCGGTGTATCCCGACATGCGCAGCACGAGGGGATCGTCGGCGTTGAGCACGGCACAATCGGTCGCGACCTCGACCACGATGCGCTTGAGCTCGGCGAGCTGCTCGAGGGTGTCGATGCCCTTGAGGCCGAGGTGATCCGATTGCACGTTGAGCACCGCGCCGACGCTGACCTCGCGCACGCCCATGCCCGCACGCAACAATCCGCCGCGCGCGGTCTCGAGCACCGCCATGTCGATCTGGGGGTCGGCGAGCACCATGCGCGCCGAGGTGGGACCGGTCATGTCGCCCTGCACGGTGCGCTGTCCGTCGATGTAGACGCCGTCGGTCGTGGTGAGGCCCGGCGTGTAGCCCGCCATCTTGGTGATGTGCGCGAGCATGCGGGCCGTGGTGGTCTTGCCGTTCGTGCCGGTAACCGCGGCGATGGGGACGCGCGAGGGCGTGCCCGGCGGGAACAGCATGCCGACGACGGGCTCTGCGACGTCGCGGCCCTTGCCCTCGCTCGGCGCCACGTGCATGCGGAAGCCGGGCGCCGCATTGACCTCGCAGATCCCGCCGCCGATCGTGCGGTAGCTCTCCGTGATGTTCATGGACAGAAAATCGACGCCGCCCACGTCAAGACCGATGGCGCGCACCGCGCGCTCGGCCATCTCGCGATTGTCGGGATGGATGACGTCGGTCACGTCCGTGGCGGTGCCGCCGGTGGACAGGTTTGCCGTCGAGCGCAGATACACGACACGGCCGGCGGCCGGCACCGAATCGGCGCGCAGCTCGGCGCGCTCCAGCATCTTGTGCGCCTGTGCGTCCAGCTCGAGGCGGGTCAGCACCTTCTCGTGACCCACGCCGCGCCGCGGGTCCTGGTTCACGATGTCGATCAGCTCGGCGACGCTGTGCTCGCCGTCGCCGACCACGTGCCCGGGTGTTCGCCGCGTGGCGGCGACCAGCTCGCCGTTCACCACCAGCAGACGGTGGTCGTCGCCTTCGAGGAAAGTCTCGACGATCACCGAGCGCGAGTGCTCGCGTGCCACGTTGAAGCCGTGAGCCACCTCCTCGTCGCCGTTGAGGCGGATCGAGATGCCGCGCCCGTGATTGCCGTTGTATGGCTTGGTGACCACCGGAAAGCCGATGCGGTGCGCCGCGCGGACCGCCTGCCGCTCGCTCTGCACCAGCTCCTGTCTCGGCACCGGCAGACCGAGCGTCGCGAGCACCTTGTTGGTCTCCTCCTTGTCGCTCGCGAGCTCGACCGCGATGTGCGAGGTACGGCTGGTGACGGTCGCCTGGATCCGCTGTTGATACCTGCCATGTCCGAGCTGCACCAGGGATTGATCGTTGAGGCGCAGCCACGGAATGCCATGCCGCTCCGCCGCCTTGACGAGCGCGGCCGTCGAGGGACCGAGGGCGCGCCGCTGCGCGAACCGGATGAACTCGTCGCGGGCCTCAGCCCACGTCCAATCGGCAGGCACCGAGCCCTCGGGACGGATCTCGGCGGGCAGCAACGAGCACAGCAGGCGCATGCCGAGCTCGCCCGCGGCGATACCCTCGTCGCGCTGTGCATACTCGTAGACCACGGTGTACAGGCCCGGGGAGCCGGCCGAACGGGTCTTGCCGAAGGTCACCTCTTCACCAGCCATGTTCTGCAGCTCGATGGCGACGTGCTCGAGCACGTGACCGAGCCAGGTCCCTTCATCCTCGCGCATGCGCCGCAGGAATCCGCCGGGCTCCCGATAGGAGCAGCCATGGTCGGCGAGGCCGGGCAGGGCGGCCGCGAGCGCATCGACGAAGGCGGGACCCAGCCGTCCGGTGGGCCAATCCTCCAAGGCGCCGAGGTCCAAGTCCAATCGAATCACCGGGAATCGTGCGTAGAGGGACGGACCCACATAGACCGAACGATCCAGAATTCGCATGGCGTTTGCTCCGCCGCAATCCCCGCGGCCGTCGATTATTCTTTTGCCTGAGCGAGCGTCCCCGCGGCCGCTTGCCGCGTCGTCAAATCAAATGTCGCACCCGCAACCAGAATGTGCAACCTGAGCCCGAGCACGCAGACCGGCTGCCCGTCGCTCACCTCGCCGATGGAGGAAAAGCTGGCATCCGCGGCATCCACCACCGTCGCTCCGCCGCTGCCCTCGACCTCCAGGGTGTCGCCCGGCCCGATGAAGGCCGCGGTGTCCTCATCGAGGCCGATGCCGACGGCGAAGGGGTTGTAGGCGAGCGCGGTGATCAGCCGGCCGATGCGATCCCGTTGGCGAAAGTGCTGATCGATGATGAACCGGTTGGTGAGCCCGAGACCGGGAGCGAGCCGCACGCTGCCGGCGATCACCGCCGCCCCCTCGTCGCCGAAGGCGATCATGTGCTCGGAGAGGATGCTCGCGCCCGCGCTGGTGCCCCCGACGGTGACGCCGTGCGCATTGCGCATGCGGATCAGCTTGGCCACGGGCGTGCCACCGAGGAGCGTCGTGAGGCGCAGTTGGTTGCCGCCGGTGAAGAAGATGCCGGTGGCGCTTTCCAGGCGCGCGAGCCTCCCCGCCTCCTGGCAGTCGCGGCGGGTGTCGAAATCCATGACCGTCACCCGGCGAGCGCCGAGCTCCCGAAACAGCCTCTCGTAACGCGCGCCGGTCTCGTGCATGCGGCTCGCGGTCGGAATCACCACGATGTCGGCACCGTCGCCGCCGGAGACGCGCACGAACCGCTCGAGGATGCGCGGATCGTTCTCTTTATTTTCCGCGCCGCCGATGGGAACGATCCATCCGCGGCGTACACCTTTCGGAACCTTGCTGGGCATGCATCTCATGATAAGCGCTACATCGCCCGCTGTCAGCCGGCGCCTACTCGCGCACCTTGCGTCAGCCGACAGCTTTTCGCACCCGAGCGGCATAAGTTAACAATCCACACAGCGGCGAGACTCGAGCGATGCGGTTCGCGGCCTTGATGCAATCGGTGCCTTATTGCGGATCTGCGCCGACGCCCGCCGAGATACTCACTCGATTCAACCTCGATCCGATCCTGATCGCCGTGCTCGCGGCGGTGCTCCTGCTTCACGTTCGGAGTCTGCGCCGTGCCGGGCGCGCTCCACGCGCACTTGCCGCAGCCGGCTGGCTCGTCGCGGCCGCTGCGCTGATCTCTCCGCTCTGCGCCTTGTCCGTCGCGCTCTTCTCTGCGCGCGTGGGTCAGCACATGGTCCTGGTGCTGATCGCAGCGCCCCTGATTGCCGCCGCGATGCCGCGGTCCCTCTCAGGCGCCGTCGCATCCCCCGGGCCGCCGGCGATCGCCGGTGCGGAGGGCGCCGAAGGCTCTCCGGGCGCGCTGGGCCTGTGGGCGTGGACCGCGCTCTTCTTCGGCGCACTCTGGTTCTGGCACATGCCCGTTCCCTACGACGCCACGTTCAGCTCCGACCTCGTCTATTGGTCCATGCACCTGACGCTGTTCGGCAGCGCCATCTTCCTGTGGCGCGCGCTGATTCATCACCCGCGCGAGCTCACGGCGCAAGCGCTTGCCGCCGGCGCCCTGACCTTCGTGCACATGGGCCTGCTCGGAGCCATCATCGCGCTCGGCGACCGGCCTCTGTATGCCTGGCATCTCCTCACCACCCAGGTGTGGGGGCTGACGCCGCTCGAGGACCAGCAGCTCGGCGGCACCCTGATGTGGGTGCCTGGCATTGCACTCTTCCTCTGGAGCGCGGTGCGCTCCCTCAGCCGTCTGTGGAGCTCGCTCGAGGGGGCCAGGACGGCATGAGCCACTCGCCCCTCGGCTATCTCAGTGATGCCGCGGGGACTCGGGCACAGGCGATCTTACCGCTCACCTGGTTCATGCTGATCGTCTCGATCATCGTCTGCGTGGTCATCGCCACGCTGCTCTGGATTGCGGTGCGGCGCGGCAGGCCTGCGCCGGTTCCGGCATCCGCCGCGGCGATCGCGCCGGTGGAGGCAGGTCCTCCGGGAGATCGGTGGATCAGCGTCGGCATCATCATCTCGTGCGTGCCGCTGGCCGCGGCGCTGGTCTGGACCATGCTGACCCTGGCCGCCGTGGCCGGACCGCCGGCGAATCCGGCGTTGACGCTCGATGTCACGGCCCGCCAGTGGTGGTGGGACGTGCACTACGACGCCCGGGACCCGGCGAGCCAGTTCTCGACCGCGAACGAGATCCATATCCCGGTGGGAGTGCCCGTGCTGGTACGCTTGCACGCGGCCGACGTGATCCACAGCTTCTGGGTGCCCGCGCTCTCCGGCAAGACCGACGTGATTCCGGGCCAGACCAACTTGAGCTGGCTGCAGGCGAGCGCACCCGGCCGCTACCTCGGGCAGTGCTCGGAATATTGCGGGTTCCAGCACGCGCACATGCAGTTCGAGGTGGTCGCGGAATCGCAGCAGGACTTCGACCGGTGGCGCGCCGCCCAGCTCGAGGAAGCCGCGGCGGCGCAGACGCCGGAGCAGACGCGCGGCGCGGCGCTGGTGGTCTATCGCTGCGGGCTCTGTCATCGCGTGCGGGGCACGGGTGCCGGTGCGGTCTTTGCGCCGGACCTCACGCACCTCATGAGCCGGCGCACCATCGCGGCGGGAAGCCTGCCCAACAATCCGGGCACCCTGGCCGGCTGGATCGAGAACTCGCAGTCCGTCAAGCCCGGCAATCTCATGCCCGACCAGTACCTGTCGGGACAACAGCTCGCCGACACGGTGGCGTATCTGGAGACGCTGAAATGAGGCAACCGGATTTTCGTACGCCGGCCATCGGCAGGGACAGCGTCGAGCACGAGGCAAGGCTCCTGAGTCTGTGGGAGACGGCGCCCGGATTGAAGGGGTTCTTCACGACGGTCGACCACAAGGAGATCGGCAAGCGCTACATCTTCACCGCATTCGCCTTTCTGGTGCTCGGCGGGATCGAGGCCTTGATCATGCGCCTGCAGCTCGCGGGCCCGAATCTTTCCCTGCTCACGCCGGATCAGTACAACCAGCTCTTCTCCACGCACGGCATGACGATGATCTTCCTGTATTCGTCGCCGGTTCTCTCGGGCTTCTCGAATTTCCTCTGGCCCCTGCTGCTCGGCAGCCGCGACATGGCCTTTCCGCGCCTGAACGCGTTCAGCTACTGGGTCTACCTCGCGGCGGGGCTGTTCCTGTATGCGGGATTTCTCGGCGGATATGGGCCGAACGACGGCTGGTTCAACTACGTGCCGTATGCGGAGCGCGATTACAACCCCGGCCTGAACCAGGATTTCTACGCGCTCGGCATGGTGTTTCTCGGCATCTCCACCACCGTCGGAGCTGCGAATTTCATCGTCACTGCGTTTCGAACGCGAGCACCGGGCATGTCGATCAACCGGCTGCCCATCCTGGTGTGGGGCACGCTTACGGCAAGTGTCGCCAATCTGGTCGTCGTTCCGGCGGTCAGTCTCGCGTTCTTTTTACTCTGGATGGACCGGCATTTCGGCACGCACTTCTACGATACGGCGGGCGGCGGCCAACCGCTGCTGTGGCAGCACCTGTTCTGGATCTTCGGACATCCCTGGGTCTACGCGATCGTGCTTCCCGCCATGGGCATGGTGTCCGATGGGCTGCCGGTGTTCTGCCGTCGCCCGCTGGTCGGCTACTCGCTGGTGGCGCTCTCCACGGTGGCCACCATGATCCTGGGATTCGGCGTGTGGGTGCATCACATGTTCGCCACCGGCCTGCCGGGGCTCAGCCTCGCGTTCTTCTCGGCCGCATCGATCATCATCACGGTGCCGTCCGCGGTCGCGGTGTTCGCGTGGCTCGCCACCATCTGGCTGGGGCGTCCCGTCATCACCACGGCCTTCCTGTTCTTCTCCTCGATGATCATTCTGTTCGTGATCGGCGGGGTGTCAGGCTTCATGACTGCGAGCGTCCCGGTCGATTGGCAGCTCACGGATACCTATTTCGTGGTGGCTCACATCCACTACGTGTTGATCGGCATCAATCTCTTCCCCGTGGTCGGCGCGATCTACTTCTGGTTTCCAAAGATGACCGGGAAGCTGCTCGATGAGCGGCTGGGGCGCTGGAATTTCTGGACCATGTTCATCGGCTTCAACCTGGCGTTCCTGCCCATGCACCTCACGGGTCTGCTCGGCATGCCCCGGCGCGTCTACACCTATCACGACTATCCGGGCTGGCATGCGCTCAATCTCATCACCACCATCGGGAGCTTCGTGCTCGCGATCGGCGTCTTGTTGCTCGTGATCAACGTCGCGCGCAGCGTGCGGCTGGGCGCGGTCGCCGGCAGGAATCCCTGGGGCGGTTCCACCCTGGAGTGGGCGGTCTCCTCGCCGCCGCCCGCGTACAACTTCGCGGTCATACCTACGGTCGCTTCGCGCCATCCGCTGTGGGAGGATCGGCTCGGCGCCGAGGGGGGCGCTCTCTCGTCGCTGGATACGGGCCTGCTGCTCGACCAGGGCAAGGAGACCATCGGCACCTCGGCCCTCGATGCCGTTCCCGACATGGTGCTGGAGATGCCGGGGGATAGCGCGGCACCGTTCGCCATGGCGGTGGGCCTGGCCGTGATGTTCGCTGGCCTCGTTGCGCAGGCGCGGATCGCGGCGGCGGTGGGCGCCCTGCTGACCGTGATCGCGCTGCTCATGTGGCTGTGGCCGCGGCGCGAGCTGCGCGAGCGGGAAGTGGCCCATGGCTGAGCCGGCGGCACTCGCGGCGGCCCGCAACCTGCCCGTCGGACCCGTGGGTCGGCACGGTCTCGGCTGGTGGGGCGCGTTCACGCTGATTGCGAGCGAGGCCGCGCTGTTCTCATACCTCCTCTTCTCCTATTACTACACCGGCGTGAACACCACGTCGGACTGGCTGCTCGAGAAAGCGCCGACGTTCAAGCTGGCCTTGCCGAACACCATACTGCTGCTGCTCTCGAGCCTGGTGGCCTGGTGGGGCGAGCGCGGGGTTCTCGAGCGGCGCCGTCCGCAGGCGCTCGCGGGGTTCGGGATCGCGTTCCTCATGGGGACCGCGTTCGTGATCGTGCAGTGCCTCGAGTGGCACTCGAAGCCCTACGGGCTCGGCACCTCGAGCTACGCCTCGCTGTATTTCGTGACCACCGGGTTCCACATCGCGCACGTCATCGTGGGGCTCGGCGTGCTGCTCTCGATCTTCGTCTGGACCGCGCTCGACTTCTTCAGCCCGCGGCGTCGACTCGTCGTCTCGGCGGGCGTCATCTACTGGCATTTCGTCGACGTGGTGTGGCTGTTCGTGTTCACCACGTACTACATCACGCCGTACCTGGGATTCGGCCGATGATCATGCCCTCCAGCGCGGTTCAGCACCCCGCGCCGCGTGCCGCGCGGATGCGGATCGTCGCGATACTGTTCATCGTGTTCGGCGGCCCTGCGGCATGGTTTGTGCAGCTCTGCGCCGGCTTCGCGCTCGCGAGCCAGCCGTGCTTCCGCGAGGGCATACGCGCGGCGGCGCCGAAGGCTTCGCTCCTCTGGAGCTGGCCGGCCATGATCGCCGTGCTGATCGCCGGGGTCGTCGTCGCGCTGATCGCGCTGTCCGTTGCCTGGCGCACCTACGTCGGCGTGCGCGCCGAGCGCGGCGGTACGGCGGCGCCGGCCGAGGCGGCCGCTGAGCGCACGCTGTTCCTGGCCCTCTGGGGCGTGATCTACGGCGCTGGCTTCGCGGTCGCGACCGCCGCGACCGTCGTCGGATACGTGGCGTTGCCGCGATGCGCCGGTTGACACGCTCGTGGGCGCCTGCACGGGCCGCGGTCGCCGCCGCGAGCGCGCCCACGCCATCGGCCGTTTTCGCTTCGCACTTTCGTGGACCGTATGTCAGGGACTTCGCTATGAAACCATCTCTCGTCGTCGTGATGCTCGCGGCGTTGCCCGCCGCAGCGCTCGCTCAAACCGTACCCGCTCCGACACCAGAGGACGAGGTCTTCACCCGCGAGCAGATCGGCCACGCCTTGTCCGCGCCCACGCCGGACGCGGGGCACACCGCGGCGAGCGCGGCGAATGCGCCGCAGGACGACGGACAATGGACCATGCCCGCCAAGAACTATGCGGCGACGCGCTATTCGGCGCAGTCCGAGATTTCCACGAGCAACGTGAAAAATCTGCAGCCCGACTTCACCTTCTCGCTCGGCGTGAACAAGGGTCAGGAGGCCGCGCCCATCGTCGCCGACAACACCATGTACGTCGTGACCGCGTATCCGAACATCGTCTACGCGCTCGACCTCACCAAGCCCGGCGCGCCGCTCAAGTGGAAGTTCGCGCCGAAGCCCGCACCGGCGAGCCAGGGAGTCGCCTGCTGCGACGTGGTCAACCGCGGCGGCAGCGTGGACGACGGCAAATACATCTTCAACACCCTCGACGGCCAGACCATCGCGGTCGACGTGAAGACGGGCAAGGCGGTGTGGCGCACGCAGCTCGGCAACATCAACAAGGGCGAGACCATCACCATGGCGCCGACGGTCGCGGACGGCCGGGTGTACGTCGGCGATTCGGGCGGCGAGATGGGGGTGCACGGCTGGATCGCGGCGCTCGACGAGTCGACCGGCAAGCTCGATTGGAGGGCCTATAACACGGGCCCGGATTCGCAGGTCCTGATCGGCCCGGAGTTCAAGCCGCATTACGACTCGGAGCGCGGCAAGGATCTCGGTGTCTCGACCTGGCCCCAGGAGGCCTGGAAGATCGGCGGCGGCGCCGCCTGGGGATGGGTCAACTACGATGCCGAGCTCAAGAGCCTCTACTACGGCGTGGGCAATCCCGGTCCCTGGAACAACGCGCAGCGGCCCGGCGACAACAAGTGGACCGCGGGCATTTTCTCGCGCGATCCTGCCTCGGGTCAGGCGCGCTGGTTCTACCAGATGTCGCCGCACGACGAGCACGACTATGACGGCGTCAATGAGCAGATCCTGCTCGACATGCCGTTCGGCGGGAAGATGCAAAAGGTGCTCATTCATCCCGACCGCGACGGATACGTCTACGTGATCGAGCGCACCACCGGCACCGTGCTTTCGGCCGATCCGTACGGCCCGGTCAATGCCACCCGCGGCGTCGACCTGTCCACCGGCAGGCCCGTCGTCAATCCCGCGAAGAGCACCAAGGTGGGCCAGGTGGTGCGCGACATCTGCCCCACCGCATCGGGGGCGAAGGACTGGAACCCGTCGAGCTTCAGCCCGCGCACGGGATTGATCTACATACCGCACGAGAACATGTGCATGGATTGGATGAGCGCGGAGGTCAGCTACATCGAGGGGACGCCCTACGTCGGCGCCAACGTGCACATGAAGCCGGGACCCGGCGGAAACCGCGGCGTGCTCACCGCGTGGGACCCGGTGCAGCGCCGCCCGGCGTGGGAGGTGAAGGAGAACTTCCCCGTGTGGTCGGGCACCGTGGCGACCGCCGGCGACGTGGTGTTCTACGGCACCATGGACGGCTGGTTCAAGGCCGTCGATGCGCGCACCGGCGAGCTCCTGTGGCGCCACAAGGTCGACAGCGGAGTCATCGGCCAGCCGATCAGCTACAAGGGCCCGGACGGTCATCAATACGTCGCCGTGCTGTCCGGCGTGGGAGGTTGGGCCGGGGCCATCGTTTCGGGGCCCGTGGACCCGCGTGACGGATCGGCGGCGCTCGGCATGATCAGCGCCATGTCCGATCTCCCCAAGTACACGACGGCAGGAGGGACTCTGTATGTCTTCTCGCTTCCCCATTGAGATTGCCATTCTGGGGGTGTCGCTCGTCGCCGGCTGCGCGCGCGCACCCGGCGCCTCGACGCCCATGGGCGAGCCGGGCCGGCAGGGCGACATCGACTCCGCCCTGTCGCCGGGCGTGGGCCACAGCCTGGTCACCGGCGATGCGCGCGCCAAGGCCTACTACAACAACGCCGATGCCGTGAACGCCGGCCGGCGGTTGTTCCAGCAGTACAACTGCTCCGGTTGTCATTCCAACGGCGGCGGCGGCATGGGCCCCTCGTTGATGGACGACGAATGGATCTACGGCAGCCGGCTCGAGCAGATCCACCAGACACTGGTCGAGGGCCGCCCGAACGGCATGCCGGCGTGGGGCGGCAAGGTGCCGGACGAGCAGCTGTGGCAGCTGGCCGTCTACGTGCGCTCGCTGTCGTTGCCGCAAACGCTCGCCGCGCAGCAGGGCGATACGCCGGGCCAGTCGCCCGCGCCCGTTCCGCCCGAGGCGGATCAGGATGCCGGCTGGTCGCCGCCGCCGGCCACCACCAACGACTACACCACGACGACCGAAGGTCCGCATTGATTGCGCGCTCTCGAGGCCGGTCCGCCGCGATGGCGGCGCTCGCGTTCGCGGGCGCCGTCATGGCGGCCGCCGTGGCGCCGCTGCCCGCGCGGGCGGCGGCGCGCCAGCTCGTGATCTGCGCCGATCCCAACAACCTGCCGTTCTCCAATCGGGACAAGCAGGGCTTCGAGAACAAGATCATCGCGCGAATCGCGCGCGATCTCGACGCCGACGCGAGCTATGTCTGGTGGGCGCAGCGGCGCGGCTACGTGCGCAGCACCTTGAACGAATCCCGCTGCGACATCTGGCCCGGCGTCGCGACCGGCACCGACCATGTGACCTCGAGCCGGCCCTACTATCGCTCCACGTACGTGTTCGTCACGCGCGCGAGCGCGCCGCTGCGCGGGCTCACCCTCGATGACCCGCGCCTTCGAGCGGCGACGGTCGGCGTGCAGATGATCGGCAACGATTCGATGAATTCGCCGCCGGCGCACGCCATCGCGAGCCGCGGCATGACGGACAACGTGCGCGGGTTCATGATCTATGGGGACTACTCCCGCCCCAATCCGCCCGCGGCGATCATGGAGGCGGTCGAGCGCAGGCAGGTCGACGTGGCGCTGGTATGGGGGCCGCTCGCAGGCTATTTCGCGCATCGATCACCGGTGCCGCTGCGCCTCGAGCCGGTGACGCCTGCGAACGATCCCCCCTGGCGGATGTCGTTCGACATCTCCATGGGCGTGCGCCGCGGCAACACCGCGCTGCTCGCCGAGGTCAATGACGCGCTCGAGCGCGAGCAGGCGCCGATCCGGCGCATCCTCGAGGCCTATCACGTGCCCCTCGAGCCTCCGGGAGATTGACCGGCCGGGTCCGCGACTGCACCATAGCGGCCGCCATGGAGACCCATAACGCCGAGGCGTTCGAGCGCTGGATCCGCACGTCCTTCGTCGAGATCAACACCGAGCTCGAGAATCTTTATTTCGCCGGGAGCGACCGCAGCGACGTGACCGGCTGCGGGGATGAGCTCAAGGCAACGTTGCGCGACGAGGGCCGCCGTTTCGTCGTCGCCCTGCTCGCGGAAGGAAATACCGGAGAGGGGTTCGACAGCGCGTTCGGCGTGCTCGGCAACGTCGGGATGTACATGGGTGCGCTGCGCCGCCACGAGCTCACCAATCCCGCGCGCGAGGAGCGCTCGCCGTTTCCCGAGGCTTCCTCGCTCGCGCTGCACGTCGGCGCGTCGCTCGGCATGGCCCCCCGCTTCTCCACCGGGCATCTGGCGACCTTCAATCGGGCGCGTGCCGGCGTGCGCAAGAGCTTCACCTCGCTCGCGGACGAGTTCCTGTTCATCGACGAGAACACCCGCGGCATCCTCTCCCTGCAGCGCGCCGCGGACGCGCTCTCGAGCATCGTGCACGTCGGCGTGTCGAGTCCCGTCGCGGACGTGATGTTCGACGCGGCCAGGCAGGCGCTGCACGATGTGATCCGCTTCAACGACCGGTTGATGCGCGAGCTCGACGTGGATCGATTCTTCTTCTCCGTCCGGCCGTACTACAAGCCGTACCGCGTGGGCCGGCAGGAGTACCGCGGTGCCAACGCCGGCGACTTCTCGGGCATCAATGAGATCGACCTGCTGCTCGGACTGTGCCGCGCGAACGACCCGTATTACGCGCAGCTCCTCGTCGACAAGATGCTGTTCATGATGCCCGCCGACCAGGTCCGCCTGCGCGAGTGCATGACGTATCAAAGCCTGCTCGACGAGCTGCTCGACCTGCTGCCCGCGCACGCGGCGGAACCCTGGTTCCAGCACAACGCGCGGGCGTATCTCGAGGTATGCGGCTTGTTCGCGCAAGCCGCCGAGCAGCATCACGAGGGCCTGGTCAAGCGCTTCATCGAGGGGCCGGCGGCGATGCTGGATGCGCCGCGCCTGCAGGGCGTCACGGCGAGCGGGCCGCCGTTGCCGGTGCTGCTGCGGGCGCTCGAGATCTTGCGCGACATGCGGGTGGCGGCTCCGCGCGCGGGCATCGATTCGCGGCACGCCGACCTCGCTACCCTCCGCGCAGCCCTTCGCTAGCTGCTCGCTCCAGCCGACGGGGTAACCCGCGCGTGCGGGGAAGTTCTGCGGCGACGGCTACTTTTGTGCCGTCTGATGGCCGTCCCTGGACGAGCTATGGGCCGTCACGACGAAGCGTACGTTGGAGCTCTTGGTACGTAGCAGTCGCCGCAGAACTTCCCCGCACGCGCGGGTTACCCTGAAAGGTTGGCGGTAGGTCGGGAAAGGCAGGGAGCAAGGAGAGCGGGAACGCAGTGAGGCGGTGAGGAGCGCAGCCAGGAGGGCGAGGCGGGCAGGCGCGAGGCGGGCAGGCGCGGAGGCGGGTAGGCGCGGAGGCGGGCAAGGCGCGAGGCGGGCAGGCGCGCGGCGGGCAGGCGCGCGGCGGGTAGGCGCGGAGGCGGAGGGCCGCGTCATTGGTGGTCGCGCGGGATGGGCTCCTCCCAGGTGCGGGTGCGGATGACTGCGCCATCCTTGGACAGCGTGCGCGTGTACTTGTAGAAGAATGTGTGGGCGTCGCTCGAGACCTCCAGACGGCCGCGCCATTCCAGCACGTGATCCTTGACCGCTTGGATGTAGTCGGAGTCCCCTGTTACGCGGGCGGTCTCGGGGTGTGCGTCTTCGACCTCGTAGGTCAGCTTCTCGGTGTGATCGAAGCGGCCCCAGGGGTAGGACACCGCGACCTTGCCCTTCCAGACGACGGTGCTCCGCTGCGCCGCTTCATCGCGCAGCACCGTCCATTCGCCGGGCCACGCGTTCTGGCCGTCGATGACGTGAATGCCCTCGGGGTGCTCCGACGGCTCCGGCGGCGCCAAGCCCGCGACCGCGCGACCGTGCAGGGGCACGCGCGGCAGCACGATGCGCGAGCCGGACTCGGCGCCGAGCCGCAGGGACGTGGTCATCGGATAGGGGGTGGGCCAGTTCATCGGCCAGATCGCGTTCGAGACGGCGACGCGGATGCGGTGCCCCTTCGGGAACACCCATGAGGCCAGGTGCAGATCGAAGGAGAGCTTCACGGCACGTCCGGGGATCAGGTCTTCCGGTGCGCTCATCGAGTGCCGTTGCGCACCGTTGATGCCCGCGCCGGTGATCATGGTCACCCGTCCGTCGGGCGCCACGTCGGACAGCCGCACGAACCAGTCGGCGAGGGGTGCATCGGCCGCGGCGTCGAGCTCGACCTTGGGCATTCCGAGAATCCCGAGGTCCTCCGTGAGGGGCTCGGAGTCGTAGGTCAGGCTGAAGGCGTCCACGGGCCGTTGGTCGGTGAGGAGCTCTCCCCACCAGAAGCCGGTCTCGACTCCCATGGATGGAACGTAGCGCAGCTGATCGGTGCCGTCGCGCGCGGCGGTCGTGGCAAGAGCGTGATCGGGCTGCAGATACCACGTCATCGGCTCGAGCCCCGTGAGGGGCCAGCCGTCCGAGCGCCATTCGCCGGGGATGTCCTGCGATCGCGACTCCGGCGCATGCCAGTGCTGCAGATAGACCGTCACGCGCGGGTCGCGCATCACGCCCGTATTGCGTCCCTTGAGCCAGTAGTCGAACCAGCGCACGGCCTGGTCGCGCCACTCCACGGCGGGACCGTAGTCGCTGCCGTTCGGGAAACCATGATTCCAGGGTCCGATCCAGGCCTTGAGCGGCGCGTGCACCTTGTCGAGCATGCGCACGATGCTGTCTCGATAGCCATCCTGGAATCCGCCGATCAGGAAGGCCGGCACCTGGAGCGTCTCGATCGGCCGCAGGGGAGAGCGCCAGAACTCGCCGTCCCGCTGATGCTTCATGTACGTGAGGGACCAGGGCGGCGAATCCATGCGCTCGCGCAGCACGCGATCGTCGAGATTGAAATCGGGCGCGCCCGGCCGTCCCTGATCGAGGTCCATGGTCAGCTCGAACTCGTCCACGTGAAAGATTCCGTCGACGTAATGGACGTCTTCCTTGAAGAGCTCCTCCGTGGCCGCGACCGCGAGGATCGCCTTGAGCGCCGGCGGCTTGCGCAGCGCCATCTGGATCGAGTTGAAGCCTCCCCACGATATTCCGAGCATGCCGACCTTGCCGTTCGACCAGGGCTGGCGGGCGAGCCAGGCGATCACCTGTTCCGCATCCTTCTGCTCCTGCGCCGAATATTCGCGGTCCGGAGGCGCGCCTTCGCTTTCCCCGAATCCGCGGATGTCGACCCGCGCACCCACGTAACCCCGCCGCGCGAAGTAAGAGTGGGTGGCATAGTCGCGAATGGCCTCGTCATCGTCCTTGCGATAGGGCAGGTACTCGAGCAGGGCCGGAAACCGCTCGCCCACCTTGGGATTGGCCGGCATGTAGAGCGTCGCGGCGAGTCGAACGCCATCGCTCATCGGGATCCACGCCTTCACCAGGTGCAGGCCGTAGACCGGGGGCGAGGGCGGTAGCGCGGGCCGTGCCGCCGCCGCGGGATCCTCCGGAGCGTTTCCGCGCACGAGCGGCGCGGGCTGCCGGCTCGCCGCAGCGTCCGCGGCGATCGGGCCGGCCAGGGCCGGGCACGCGGCCGAGAGTGCCGCGGCCGTCACCGCCGCCAGCGCGGTCAAGCGGCCATGCAGGCTCGACACGGCCCGACCCGGCACGCGCAATGGCGAAAGCATGTAGGGAATATACCGCACGGGTGATAACTCCATCTCGGACGGGTCCGGCCGGCCTGGATATAGTCAAGGCTTATGTTGGCGATCAGCGAAGAACAGGCCAGAGCGTACATGACCAAGCTGCTGACGGCGATGAGCCGCGCAGGCGGCTCGGACCTGTTCATCTCCAACGGCTTTCCGCCCAGCATGAAGACCCACGGCACGATACGGCCGCTGGCGTCGCAAAAGCTCACGGGCGACTTCACCCGCCAGGTCGCGCACGCGCTGATGAATCAGCGCCAACGCGACG
>DATAYZ010000054.1:0-10967 GCA_036272295.1 Steroidobacteraceae bacterium | reverse complement strand
GGGGCCGCCTGATGAGCAGCGGTCTAGCCGCGGCCTCGATACCCACCTACGGGTAGCAGTGCCCGCCTGGCTCTTACCCGGACGAGACGGGACGCCCGAGGGTGCTCATCCCCTAGCGGAGCAGGACCGTGTAGAGGTCCCAGTAATCCTCGGCGAGCACGTTCCAGGCCGGGGCCTTGGGGCGCGCCTTGTCGAGCTCGAGCGGCGCGTTGGTCGAGACCAGCGAGTCGGCCGTCGGCACGGTGTCGGCGTCATTGCGGTAGCCGCAGGTGGCGCGCAGCCGGTCGAGCCTCGCCTTGAGGCCGGCCGTCACCTTGTTCTGCGCGGCGACCGCGGCCAGCGCCTTCTGGACGCGCTGCATGTAGCCATCGCACTCCTCGCGCGTCCCGAAGGTCATTTCGTGCACGCGGCGCGCCACCGCCTCCTTGGCCTTCGATGCGAGGCCGAAGGCCTCGACCTGCTCGCACAGGAGCTCCGCGAAGCTGATGATGGCGAGATTGATGTTGCGGCGGGCCGCGAGCGAGATGCCGGGGAACTCGGGATCCGCCTCGTGCTCCACGCCGCTGCGCTCCGAGTGCAGGTCGCCCACCACGGCGTCGGCCGCAATCACGCGGTCGCGCAGGGCGCCGAGCGATTTCTGGTGACGGCGTCGCTTGAAGTAGTGCCAGAACGCCTTCAGACGGCCGATCTCGGCCTGCACGGCGGCAAGGGCGGCGCGGCGCGCATCGGCTTCCGCCGCCGCCGCTTGCAGCCGTCCGTCGACCTCTTTGAGCCGCTCCTGCCTGGCGGCCTCGGCATCGGCCTTGTGCTTGGCAAGCTCGCGTGCTTCCTGGGTCTTGGCGAGATCCGCCGCGAAGGTCGAGAGCTGCTGGTGGGACGCCTTCCAGAGTCCGCGCAATTGAAAGAACACCAATGCGCTGAATCCGGTCCGCGGGTCGCCGAGCAGCTCTCCGAGGGCGTCGAGCTGCTCCTGAACGCGAATGGTCGAACCTTCCTGCTGCTTGAGGCGGTCGCGCAGCAGGTGGAACTCATCCTTGAGGTCGGCATAGGCCTTCTTCAGGCCCGCGCGATTCTGGAAGAGCTGCATGAGCCGCTCTTCCTCGGCGCTGATCCCGCCGCTCTCCGCGCCTTTGAGAAAACTCAACTTGTCGATCAAGGTCCCGCCTCAATCATCGAACGCATCCGCGGGACGGCCCACGCTCAAGGCAGCAATCGCTAGAACTGGTGCCCCCGCTCGGTACAGTATTCCAACCATTTATTTAACATCATGTTGCGGCTCCAGCGCTGATCCAGTTCACGCTTGAGCGCCGGCTCGAGCCCGGAGAGCTGCGGATGACGCTGAAATCCGCGAAATTTGCGAACTTCCGCAAGCCGCGCATCGTGATACACGCACACCTCGAGATCGGGGTCGCGCAGCGGCGCGTCATCCGCATCGAAAATGTATGTGAGGCGGAACACGCTCGTATAGGGCGCGGCCTCGATCGGGATGAGATGGAGATCACAGTCCGAGCCGCACCTCGACACGCGGGCCGTGGCGACCGAGCGCAGATCGCGCACCAGCCACCCCAAGCGCACGAAATTGCTCTCGTACAGCGTCATCAGGCTCACGAAGCTGCCGGGCCTCGCACGCCACGAAGTCACGCACCATTGATCCGCCAACATGAGGCGACTATACCATGCACCCGCGCGTTGTCAGGGGCGCAGTCGGCGCTCGATGCCGGTACGATCGAGGATGCGCGTTGCGATTTCCTCGATCGAAACTTCGGTCGTGTCGAGCACCGGGATGCCGTTGCGCGCGAACAGCGACTCCGCCGCGCGTACTTCGAATGCCACCTGGGCCGCGGACGCGTAACGGCTGTCCGGACGGCGCTCGTTGCGTATTTGCTGCAGCCGGTCCGGCGTGATGGTGAGCGCGAACAGCTTGCGCGCAAAGTTATCCAGGGCGGGCGGCAGGCAGCGTGCCTCCAGATCTTCCTCGGTGAGCGGATAGTTCGCGGCGAAAATGCCGTACTGCATCGCGAGGTAAAGGCACGTGGGCGTCTTGCCGGAGCGCGACACGCCGACCAGGATCAGGTCGGCGCGCGCGTAATCGCGCGTGATGGCGCCATCATCGTTGGCGAGCGCGAAGTTGGTGGCGTCGATGCGCAGCGCGTAGGAATGCGTATCGGCCATGCGATGCGCGCGGCTCGACACGTGGGTCGACACCGTCTTGAGCTCGGCCTCGAGCGGCACCAGGAACGGGTCGAAGAAATCCAGGAAATATCCGCTGCTGCCGCGGACCACGTTGCGGACCTCCTCGCTGACGATGGTGGAGAATATGATGGGGCGCACGCCCTCTTCACCGCCCACGAGATCGATGCGGCGAACCGCCTCGATTGCCTTGTCAACGGTGGCGATAAATGGCACAGTCACCTGACGAAATTCGATGCCGTCGAACTGCGTCATCAAGCTGTGACCCAAGGTTTCCGCGGTAATGCCTGTTTGATCGGAAACGAAGAACACAGTTCGCTTTATCACGGTTAGCCTCTATGTCCGGCGCGGCAGTGCCGGCGAAGTGTTCCATTTAACCCAGCGGCCGACAAGCAGCACATGAAGCCCTACATCATTCCGTTCGAGCAGTTGAAGAACAAGGACGTCGAGCTGGTCGGAGGCAAGAACGCCTCGATCGGCGAGATGATCTCCGCGCTCAAGCCGCTCGGCGTCTCGGTCCCCGGGGGCTTCGCCACCACCTCGCACGCATACCGGGACTTTCTCGCGCAGGACGGCCTGGAGGAGCGGATCCGCGGCGCCCTCGCCGAGCTCGACGTGGACGACGTGACGCGGCTCGCCGCCGTCGGCGCACAGATCCGCGGCTGGATGCTGGCGACGCCGTTCCCGAAGCGGTTGCAGGAGGAGATCCTCGCGGCCTGGCGCAAGATGGGCGAGTCGGCGGGCGGCGAGTTCGCGGTCGCGGTACGCTCATCGGCCACGGCCGAGGACCTGCCCGAAGCCTCTTTCGCGGGCCAGCAGGAGACGTTCCTGAACGTGCGCGGTGAGGAAGCTCTGATGACCTGCGTGCACGAGGTGTATGCGTCGCTGTTCAACGACCGCGCCATCTCCTATCGCGTCCACAGCGGCTTCGACCACGGCGCCGTTGCGCTGTCGGTCGGCATCCAGCACATGGTGCGCAGCGACCTCGGCAGCGCCGGCGTGATGTTCACCCTGGATACGGACTCCGGATTCCGCGACGTGGTGTTCATCACCTCGGCCTACGGGCTCGGCGAGACGGTGGTTCAAGGCGCGGTGAATCCGGACGAGTTCTACGTGTACAAGCCCGCGCTCGAGGCCGGCCGGCGCGCCATCCTGCGCAAGAACCTCGGCCCGAAGGCCGTCAAAATGGTGTACGCGGATCCCGGCTCCAAGGAGCGCGTTCGCACCATCGACGTGGCGCCCGCCGATCGCGCCCGCTTCTCGCTCGAGGAGGCCGACCTCGTCGAGCTGGCGAAACAGGCTCTCATCATCGAGAAACACTACGCCGCGCCCATGGACATCGAATGGGGCAAGGACGGCGCCACCGGCAAGATCTACATCCTGCAGGCGCGGCCCGAAACGGTGCAGAGCCGCGCCGGCCGGACGATCCAGCGCTTCACCTTGAGGTCGCGCTCCAAGCTGCTGATCAGCGGCCGCAGCATCGGCCAGCGTATCGGCGCGGGCCATGCACGCGTGGTCAAGGACGTGAAGGAGATGGCGCGCGTGCGGGCCGGCGACGTGCTGGTCGCCGACATGACCGACCCGGACTGGGAGCCGGTGATGAAGCGCGCGGCCGCGATCGTCACGAATCGCGGCGGCCGCACCTGCCATGCCGCCATCATCGCGCGCGAGCTCGGCATTCCCGCCGTGGTCGGCTGCGGCACGGCCACCACCGCGATCAAGGAAGGCCATCCGGTCACGGTGTCGTGCGCCGAGGGCGATACCGGCCACGTCTACGAGGGCATGCTGGAATACGACGAGCGCAGCATCGAGATGGACTCGATGCCCCCGATCCCCGTGAAGATCACGATGAACGTCGGCAATCCCGACCGCGCGTTCGACTTCGCCGGCATTCCGCACCAGGGCGTCGGCCTTGCCCGCCTGGAATTCATCATCAACCGCATGATCGGCGTGCACCCGCGCGCCCTCCTGGAGCTCGACAAGCAGACCCCCGAGCTCAAGGAGACGATCCGCAAGCAGATGGCCGGCTACGACGGGCCGGTGAATTTCTACGTCGACAAGCTCTCCGAGGGGATCGCGCAGATCGCCGCGGCCTTTGCGCCCGAGCCCGTGATCGTGCGCTTGTCGGACTTCAAGTCGAACGAGTACGCCAACCTCATCGGCGGCAAGGCCTACGAGCCGCACGAAGAGAATCCCATGCTCGGCTTCCGCGGCGCGTCGCGCTACATCGACGAGGCCTTCCGGCCCTGCTTCGAGCTCGAGTGCCGTGCGCTCAAGCGCGTGCGCAACGAGATGGGCCTGACCAACGTGCAGGTGATGGTGCCGTTCGTGCGCACCCTGAGCGAGGCGCAGGCGGTCACCCGGCTGCTCGCGGAAAACGGCCTCGAGCGCGGCAAGGACGGCCTGAAGATCATCATGATGTGCGAGCTGCCGACCAACGCCCTGCTGGCCGATGACTACCTGCAGTACTTCGACGGCATGTCGATCGGGTCGAACGACATGACGCAGCTGGCCCTCGGGCTGGATCGGGACTCGAGCGTCGTCGCCAAGTCGTTCGATGAGCGCGACGCGGCAGTGAAGGCGCTCATGGCCATGGCGATCAAGGCCTGCAAGTCGCAGGGAAAGTACGTCGGCATCTGCGGGCAGGGGCCCTCCGACCATCCGGAGCTCGCACGCTGGCTGGTCGAGCAGGGCATCGAGAGCCTGTCCCTCAACCCCGACACGGTGGTCGAGACCTGGATGTTCATCGCCGGCATTTTGCCGGACGGCGCCAAGGCCAAGACCGCCGCCGCCGCGAAAGCCTAGGAGTGTGGCCACGAGGAACGAGGCCCCCGTTCCTTTTGACCTCCGCTCGGGCGTATACCGCCCCCGTCCGGGTAAGAGCTAGGCGGGCACTGCTACCCGTAGGTGGGTCTCTAGGCCGCGGCTAGACCGCTGCTCATCCGGCGGCCCCAAGGTGGACGTCGGAACATATAACGGGTAGCAGTGCCCGCCTAGCTCTTACCCGGACGGGGGCGGTACGCCCGAGCGGAGGTCGATGGAACAGGGGCCTCCTTCCTGCCGCGCTCAGAGCGGGCGCAGCAGCCGCTCGCGGTAGTACTGCAGCTCCCGGATCGACTCGCGTACGTCGTCGAGCGCGAGATGGCTGCCCGCCTTGCGGAACCCCGCCATGATCTCCGGCGCCCACCGCTGCGCGAGCTCCTTGAGCGTGCTCACGTCGAGGTTGCGGTAGTGGAAAAAACGCTCGAGCGTCGGCATGAGCCGCGCGAGGAAGCGGCGGTCCTGGCAGATGCTGTTGCCGCACATGGGCGAGCGTCCCGGCTCGGCCCAGACCTCCAGGAACCGTAAGGTCTCGCGCTCGGCCGCGGCCACATCGATGGTGCTCGCGAGCACGCGGGCCGCGAGGCCCGAGCGGCCGTGCTGGTTGCGGTTCCAGTCGTCCATTGCATCGAGCACGGCCTGGCTCTGATGCACCGCGAACACCGGACCTTCGCCGAGCACGTTGAGATTCTTGTCGGTTACGATGGTCGCAATCTCTATGATGAGATCGGTCTCCGGCTTGAGGCCGGTCATCTCCAGATCGATCCAGACGAGATTTTCGGGTGACTTCATGATTCAGCGGCCAAAGACAGCATGGTAGCAGAGCGATGCCATCGAATTTGAGGCGCCGATGAGCCCCGCGCAGAGCGGCTCCCGGGGAACGGGCGTCGTGATCGCAAGCTTTGGGCGGCAGGCGCTGGTGGGCGGTGACGGCGGCGCCCTCCTCTGCGGCCTCCAGGGGCGCAAGCAGCGCATCGTATGCGGCGACCAGGTGACGTGGACCCGGCCGCCCTCCGCCGATGTGCCCACGATCGACTCGGTCGAGCCGCGCCGCAACCTCATCGAGCGCATCGACTCCCGCGGCCGGCCGGAGCCGGTCGCCGCCAACATCGATCAACTCGCGATCGTCGCCGCCGCGGAGCCGGCGCCGGACTGGTTCCTGGTCGATCGTTATTGGGCGGGCGCGGTGCTGAAGGACGTCGACTGCCTGCTCGTCCTCAACAAGGCGGATCTCGACCCGGGCGGCCTCGATGCGGAAGTGGCCGGGTACTCGCGCCTCGAGCTCCGCTCCATTCGCACATCGACGCTCACGGGCGACGGGATCGCGGCGCTCGCCGGCGCGCTGGAGCGGCGGGTCACGCTCGTCGTCGGGCAGTCGGGGGTCGGCAAATCATCGCTGGTCAATGCGCTGGCGCCCGAGGCCGCGGCCAAGACCGCCGAGCTGACGGGCGACACCGAGGGCCGCCACACCACGACCACCGCCCGGCGCTACGATCTCGGCGAGGCCACCGCCTTGATCGACGCGCCCGGCGTACGCGACTTCGCGCCGCCCGCGAATCTGTTGCGCGCCGCGGAGCGCGGCTTCGTCGAGATGCTCGCGCGGTCGGCGCGATGCCGCTTCAAGGATTGCCGGCACATGGAAGAGCCCGGCTGCGCGGTGCGCACCGCGGTGGTCGCCGGCGAGATCGCCCCGCGCCGGTACGAGAGCTACCGCCGGCTGTTCCGCCTGTACGAGAAGCTCGCGAGCCAGTCTTAGCGCGGCCGCGGGCGCGGGCGCGCGTCGCCGCGATGCACCGCGGTGCGCGGCGCCGGTCAGGAAACGGCCGTGCGTCCCGCGAGCGCGTGCGCGAGCGTCCCGCCGTCCACGTACTCGAGCTCGCCGCCGACCGGTACGCCGTGGGCGATCCTCGACGCCTTGAGCCCGCGCTTGAGCGCGATCTCGCCGAGATAGTGGGCCGTCGCCTCTCCCTCCGCGGTGGGGTTGGTCGCGAGGATCACCTCGCGAACCTCGCCCTCGGCCAGCACGTGCTCGAACTCATCCAGCCCGAGCTCGGCGGGTCCGATGCCGTCGAGCGGCGACAGATGGCCCATGAGCACGAAGTAGCGGCCGCGAAAACCGCCGGATTGTTCGATGGCGACCACGTCGGCGGGCGACTCCACCACGCAGAGCTGGGCGGCATCGCGCTGGGTGGAATCGCAGATCGAGCAGTAGTCGCTTTCGGTCAGCATCCGGCACCGCTTGCAGTGTCCGACGCTCGCGAGCGCGTCCGCGAGGGCCGCGCTCAGGTGCCGGCCGCCGTTTCGGTCGCGCTCCAGCAGGTGAAACGCCATGCGTTGCGCGGACTTCGGACCGACGCCGGGCAGGCAGCGCAGCGACTCGATCAGGCGGGCAAGCGTCGGGGTGTACTTCATCGGGCAATCGGGCTTCGGTGCGGCATCGAGTCTCGGGCGCCGCGCCTCAGAACGGCATCTTCATCCCGGGCGGCAGATTGAGCCCGGACATGAGGCCGGAATACTTCTCCTGGGTTCGCTGGGTGATCTTGCGCACCGCATCGTTGAAGGCCGCTACCAGGAGGTCCTCCAGCATGTCCTTGTCCTCGGCGAGGAGCTTCGGCTCGATCTCGATCTTCTTGACCTCGTTGCGCCCATTCATGCGCACCTTGACCATCCCTGCACCGGACTCCCCGACCACCTCGAGCTGCGCCAGCTCTTCCTGGGCCTTCTTCATCGACTCCTGCATCTGCTGCGCCTGGCGCAGCATGTTTCCGAGACCACCCTTCATCATCGAAACCTCCGATCGTCAATTCAAGGGCTTGACCGACGCGAGATCCACGTCGGCGCCGAAGCGCTCGCGCAGGCCCTTGACCGTCGGGTCCTGCTCGAACGCCGCCGTCGCCCGCTCCGCGCGATCGATCTCGGCCAGCGCACGCTGGCGTGCGGGTGTATCGAGATCGCTCGAGACGACCTCGTAGGTCACGCGGATGTCCCGGCCCATGAGCTTCGACAAGCCTTGAGCGAGCTTGTCCTCGATGGGGCGCGTGCGGCGATCCGCGGTCGGCGGGTCCATCTTGAGCACGAGGGCCCCGTTCTCGAACGATGCCGGCGTACAGTTCAAGGCGAACTGACGCGCCATCCCGCTGAGGCCGGCGGCATCGACGACCGCATGCCAATTGTCGGAGTCGACTCCCGTCGGAGCGCCTCGCAGCGGCGATGCCGACGCCGATGGCGCGCTCGTCGGGATGCTCGCAGCCGCGCCCGGCGCCGGGGCGGCAACGCTCGCAGCCGCGCTCGGCGGCGAGCCGGCAACCTTCGCAGCCGCGCTCGGCGGCGAGCCGGCAACCTTCGCAGCCGCGCCCGGCGCCGAGCCGGCAGCGCTCGCAGCGGTGCTCGGCGCCGAGCCGGCAACCCGCGCCGCCGGACCCGCCGCGCGGGAGCCCGGCGCCGCCGCGCCGGCCGCGGCCCCTCCGCCGGCAGCGGAGCGCGCGGCCCGCGGCATGGCGGCGGGCGCGGCACGATCCGGGACGTCTCCGGCCGCCAAGGCATCCGGGCGAAACGCGAGCATGCGCAGCAGGGTCATCTCGAATCCGGCCCGCGGCTCCGGTGCCATGGACAGGTCTCGCCGGCCGCCGAGCGCGATCTGGTAGTAGAGCTGCACATCTTCCGGCGCAAGCGCTCGAGCGAGGCGCGTGAGCGCCTCGGCGTCGTAGTCCTCGTCCATCGGGGCGGCGTCGGGCACGATCTGCACGATCGCGATGCGCTGCAGGAAGGCAGCCAGCTCGATCAGCGCCCGATCGTAATCCGGAACGTTGCGGTCGAGATCGGCGACCTCGGCAAGGAGTGCGGGCCCATCCATCCTCGCGAGCGCCTCCACCAGGCGCGTGACGTGTCCCCGGTCGATGGTGCCGAGCATGGTGCGGGCATTCGCCTCGGTCAGCGCACCCCCGCCGAAGGCGATGAGCTGGTCGAGCAGGCTCAGCGAGTCGCGCATGCTGCCCTCGGCCGCGCGTGCGACCAGGGCCAGCGCCGCGGGCTCGAACTCGAGCTTCTCCTCCTGCGCGATGAACTTGAGCCGCTCGACGATGAGCGCCGCCGGCAGGCGTTGCAGGCTGAACTGCAGGCAGCGCGACAACACGGTGACGGGCACCTTCTGCGGATCGGTCGTTGCGAGCAGGAACTTGACGTGCGGGGGCGGCTCCTCCAGCGTCTTCAAGAGCGCGTTGAAGGAGTGGTTTGAGAGCATGTGCACCTCGTCGATGAGGTACACCTTGTAGCGCCCGCGGCTCGGCGAGTACTGCACGTTGTCGAGGAGATCGCGGGTATCGTCCACCTTGGTGCGGGATGCCGCATCGACCTCGATGAGGTCGACGAAGCGTCCCTCGTCGATCTCGCGGCACGCGGCGCAGGTCCCGCAGGGGTTGGCGCTGACCCCGTTGGTCTCGCAGTTCAGCGACTTGGCAAGAATGCGGGCGATCGTGGTCTTGCCCACGCCGCGGGTGCCCGTGAACAGGAACGCATGGTGCACCTTGCCGCTGTCGAGCGCGTTCGACAGCGCCTTGAGCACGTGCTCCTGGCCGACCATCTCGGAAAAGCGCTTGGGGCGCCACTTGCGGGCGAGAACGATGTAGCTCATGGCATCGATTTTAAGCCGAGGACTCCGGACATTGGGCCGCAATTCCGGCATGCACACGGCCGCGGCAACGGCCTCACCATGGAGGCGGCCCGCGCCCGCAGGACTTCGGCGCCCGACTGGAGCCTCTACCGCTGCTCCCTTCCGGGCCTGACGGGGTTCGTGGTCAGTCGTCGCGAAGATGCAAACGCGGGCCACCATGACCGTGAAGATGGCCCCACTCTCAGACGCCGGAGTCAGCGGAGAGCGCGCATTCTAGATGATCCCGCGACCGGAAGCGCAAGCTCCTTGCAAGCGACCTCGCGGAGTTGCACCATGAGATATAAATAGCATCATAAACTCTTCATATCTAACTGATATATAAAACTTTAATATACTAGAATTTCTCCGCGAGAGATCAGGCCGCTGCGTGCGTGTGCGGCTACAGCCAACCCGCACGCGAGAACAGCGGCAGGACTCCATCCAGCGCGGCGACGACCGCATTCGGCTGGTAGTCGATCAAGGGCCGCCGTCCCGTCCCCCGGTCGACCCACACCGCGCGAAAGCCGAGATCGTGCGCCGCCGCGAGATCGAGATGGGGGCTCGCGCAAATGTGCACGAGCCGGCCCGGGCCGGTGCCGATGGACTTCCATGCGTGACGGAACATCTGCGCCGAGGGTTTGTAGGCCTGCGCTTGCTGCGCGGTGATCACCCGGTCGATGCGGCCTTCCAGCTGGGCGACGTTGCCGGCGATGATCTCATCGTCCGTGTTGGAGATGATCGCGAGCTTGTATCCGGCGCCTTTCAACTTGCTCAAGGTGGGCACGACCTCCGGGAACGGCGGCATCCTGCCGATGGACGAAATGAGGATTTCCGCATCCCCTTCGTCGAGCGGGAGCGAGAGCTCGGTCATCGCAAGCGCCAGGGCGCGGGCGCTCACGTCGCGGAAGGAGCGATGGGGACGCTCTTGCTCCAATCGATGCTCGTGGCGATCGTGGACGGCCATGAAGGTGCCGGCGCTCACCCGCGAGCCGGTGCGGGCGAGGATGCGCTCGACCGCGGCGATGAGGCCCTCATCCCATTGAATCAAGGTCCCGTAGCAGTCGAACGTCAGCCACTCGGGGCGTTCGCCGGTGAGATCGCGTTGGGCGGGGCTGCTCATGCCCGGCGCTACCGATCCGGCGGAGGCGTGAGCGGCAGATACACGTGCTGTCCCGTAGCACAGCTGCCGCCCGCCGAAAGGATGGGCCCTCCGATGATGCTGAAAAGACCAAAGTCTGGCAGCCGTCCGGCATGACCGGCAACGAGATGCCCGGGGTCCGATTGGCTATTCCAGACAGGCGTAAGCATA
>DATAYZ010000053.1:0-3138 GCA_036272295.1 Steroidobacteraceae bacterium | reverse complement strand
CCCGCCCGAGCGCCGCCGGGAGCTGCGCGATCGGGCTGAGGCCCTGCTCTGGGTCGACCAGCGGCGCCATCTTCTATCCGACCCCGGGCGTTCCCCAGCAGCTCGAGCGATCGACGCAGTTGTGGTGATGTCCCCGCCTCGCCGATCGCTATGATACAGCGCGGGCGTAGCACGGCGCCTGGCTTCCGAGGGGCTAAAGGGGAATATGGCCCCAAAAGCGGCCCCGGACGACACTGTCGGTCGCAAAACTACGGAATTGGCGAACGAAGCTGGGCTCCGCGCTGAGGCCGGAGGGGGATAGTCTAATTTTTCCCGTCTATAAAAAGGGCCGCGCCCTCGCGGAGTCCCCCTTGACTGTCAATCAGCATTGGATTGGGACCCCACATCGGCGCGCAAAAGGGACCCCGGTGTGCGGGTTGTCCCGGTAGTGCATAGGAGGGGCCAGCGCGCGACGCGCAGTGCCTTCACGAGCGACGGAGCGGCGCGCGTGGGAGGTTCCTGTGCACCCACCGGGGGAACCCGCGGGGGTGGGGGTCCGGGGGCGGGGGTTTTGCGGTTCAGGCTCGGTTTTTGAAGCGCCAGCTTTCGTTGCCGGTCTCGACGATCTCGCAGTGGTGGGTCAGTCGATCGAGGAGCGCGGTGGTCATCTTGGCGTCGCCGAAGACGGAGGGCCACTCGCCGAAGGCGAGGTTGGTGGTGACGATCACGGAGGTCTGCTCGTAGAGCCGGCTGATCAGATGGAAGAGGAGCTGGCCGCCGGCTTGAGCGAAGGGCAGATAGCCGAGCTCGTCGAGGATGATGAAGTCCATGCGGGTGAGGTAATCGGTGATGCGGCCTTGCCGTCCGGCGCGGCCATCTGCCTCGAGCTTGTTGACGAGGTCGACGACGTTGAAGAAGCGGCCGCGGGCGCCGGCATGGATGCAGGCTCGGGCGATCGCGATGGCGATATGTGTCTTGCCGGTTCCGGTCCCTCCGACCAGGACGACGTTGCGCTGGTGGGCGAGGAACTCGCCGCCGGCGAGATCGCGCACCAGGGTCTCGTTGATCGGCGCGCCGTCGAAGACGAAGTCGTCGATGTCTTTGGCGAGCGGCAGCTTGGCGATGGTGATCTGGTACTTGATCGACCGGGCCTGCTTCTCGGTGATCTCGGCTCTGAGCAGATCGCCGACGATGTGTTGAGGCTCGTGCTGGCGCTTGACGGCGGTGGTGATGATCTCGTCGAAGGCCGCCTTCATGCCGTAGAGTTTGAGCGCGCCCATGGCGGCGAGAATCTCCGAACGCTCCATCACACTCTCCTCCTCAGACTGTCATAGCGGGCGCAATCGGCCGCCGGCTCGTGCCTGAGCCGCAGCGCCGCGGGCGTCATGATCGTGATTGGTGCCGCGGGCTCGCGGCGCCGGGCGAGGATGTTGAGAATGATGCCGGCGGAGTGGACGCCCTCGCGCAGCGCCTCGCTGCAGGCGGCCTCGACCGCGGGCAACCCGTCGCTCAACACGGTGGTGAGAATGTCGACCATCTGCCGGTCGCCGTCATCGGCGCCGGCGAGCTTGCGCCGAACGCGATCCAAGCTTGCCGGCAGCACCCAGTCCTTGAACGGAGCGCCGTTCCTGAGCGCACCGGGCTTGCGCGCCAGCACCGGGACGTAGTGCCAGGGGTCGAAGACCGTTCGGTCGCGCCCGAAGCAGCGGCGATGCTCGCCGACCATCCGCCCGTCCTGGCGCAGCTCGATCCGATCGGCATAGGCGCGGATCTCGACCGGTCGTCCGACCGCGCTCGCCGCCACCGAGTACTTGTTGTTGTCGAAGCGCACCAGACAGGTCTTGGAGACCGATGCCGGCACCGCATGGAACCCGTCGAAGCGGCCGGCATAGGGAACCAGGCTCGGCCGCTCGGCTTCAAAGACCTCCCAGATCGTCTGTTCCCGCAACTCGGGATGGCGATGCGCCTTGGCGTAGGCGATGCACTGGTCCAGGAGCCAGGCGTTCAGCTCGTCATAGCTCTTCACCCGCAGCCGCGGCGTGAAGAAGCGCTCGCGGACCAACCCGACCTGGTTCTCGACCTGCCCCTTCTCCCAGCCCGACGCCGGAGTGCAGGCGACCGGCTCGACCAGATAATGTCCGCACATCTGCACGAAGCGGCGATTGTAGGCGCGCTCCTTGCCGACGAAGATCGTCTCGACCGCCGTCTTCATATTGTCGTAGATGCCGCGCGTGCAGGCGCCCTTGAACAAGGCGAACGCCCGGTCATGAGCGTCGAACACCATCTCCTGGGTCTCGCGCGGATAGGCCCGCGCGAACAGCATGCGGCTGTGGCAGAGTCGGACATGCGCCACCTTCACGGTGACGGTCACGCCGTTGATCAGCACAATCTCGTGGCTCCAGTCGAACTGGTAGGCCTCGCCCGGCGCAAAGCTCAGCGGGACGTAGGCTGCCGCCGTCGCCGCCCCGCGAGCCTGGTGCCACGCATGGGCGTAACGCCGGACAGCGTCGTAGCCGCCGTCATAGCCAGCGCCGCGCAGCGTCTCGAACACCCGGATCAGCGTCAGTCGCTCACGAGATGCCTTGCTCTCGTTGGCGAGCAAGAGCGCATCGAGCGCGTCACGCCACGGACCGATCTTCGGCAATGGCTGCGTCTCGCGCGTGTAGTGGAACTCGGTCGCATCGGAGCGCAGAACCTTCCGAACGACCTTCCGCGACAGGCCAAGCTCCCGGCAGATCGCCTTGATTGACTTCTGCTGAACGTAAAAGGCCCGCCGGATCTTCGCGATCGTTTCCACTACCAGCATCCTGAACCGGGCCCCCATGTTCTTCATGGAAGCCAGTGTGGACCCTAAGCCCCCGGGGTCCCGATTGGATGCCGATCACCCCGAAAACGGGGTCCTTATTCCACGCCTAATCACAGCCAGCCTTCATACGCTCGGCCGGGATCGTCCAGCGCGCGGCGGCGAAGTCGATTTCCTTCCAAGTGGCGTCGATGAACTCCGATTTGCGAACGCCAGTCAGCAGGACAAACTTCACCGCTGAGCGTAGCGTAGGCGCCGCCGCCACGTGATCCAACGCCGTCAGGACCGCGCGAACTTCGGATGGCGACAAGGCGCGCTCGCGCGGCTCGAACGTCGCGATGGCACTGGTGCGGATC
>DATAYZ010000052.1:0-20378 GCA_036272295.1 Steroidobacteraceae bacterium | reverse complement strand
GCACTGCTACCCGTAGGTGGGTCTCGAGGCCGCGGCTAGGCCGGTGCTCATCAGGCGACCCCAAGGTGGACGTCGGAACATGTAACGGGTAGCAGTGCCCGACTAGCTCTTACCTGGACGAGACGGGACGGTACGCCCGAGCGGAGGTCGGTCGAAGGGAACCGGGCCGGGCCTCCTTCCTGGCGACCACACTCCTGGCCCGGCGAGCGCTCAGCGGGCCGGGGCCTTGATGACCTCGCCGCCCTTCATGACGAAGGCGACCGATTGCAGCAGCGTCACGTCGGCGAGCGGGTCGCCCCGGACTCCGACGAGGTCGCCGTAGCGGCCGACGGCGATGGCGCCCACGTCCTTGGTGCGGCCGAGCGCCTCGGCGGCGGTGGCGGTCGCAGCCTGGATGGACTGCATGGGCGTCATGCCCCACTTCACCATGGTGGCGAATTGCCGCGCGTTGTAGCCGTTCGGATAGACTCCCGCGTCGGTGCCGAACAGCATCTTCACGCCGGCCTTGACGGCGGCCTGAAAGGTCTGCCGCTGCTTCAGCCCCAGCGCGCGCTCCTTCTCGAGCGATTCCCTGAACAGGCCGTTCTTCTCGCCTTCCGCGAGGATGTAGTCGTCGTTGTAGATGTCCATGTCGAAATAGGTCCCGTGCTGTTTCGCGAGCGCGAAGGCCTCGTCGTCCGCGAGGCTCGCGTGCTCGATCGTGTCGACGCCGGCGCGGATGGCATCCTTGATACCCGAGGTGCCGTGCGCGTGCACCGCCACCCGGAGGCCGAGCATGTGGGCCTCGTCGACCAGCGCTTTCATCTCGGCGAGGTCGTACTGCTGGGCTCCCGCGGCATCGGTCTTCGACAGCACGCCGCCGGTGCCGCAGAACTTGATGACCTCGGCTCCGTACTTGCGCAGCTTGCGCACCATGGCGCGCATTTCCTCGGGACCGTTCGCGATGTTGGCCTCGGGCGTCCTGATCGAGGGCGGAAATTCGGTGCTGTCGCAGTGGCCGCCGGTGGCGCCGATCGCGTAGGTTGCCGGCACGATGCGGGGTCCCGGGACGATGCCCTGCTCGATCGCCTGCTTGATCGCGACGTCGTCATAATTTTCCGACCCGACGTTGCGCACGGTCGTGAATCCGGCCTCGAGCGTCTTCCTGGCGTTCGCCACGCCCACGACCGTCCAGAAGTTGTCGGTGAACTCGAGGCTGCGATAGCCGCTCCAGCGCGGGTCGGACGTGAGATGCGTGTGCATGTCGATGAGGCCCGGCAGCAGCGTCACCCCCGCAAGATCGATGCGGCGCGCATCGGCGGGTACTGCCGCGCCCGTGGAGCCCACCGCGGAGATGCGTCCGTCGACGATGGTGACCTGGGGATGATCGACCACGCGTCCCGTCAGCACGTCGATCATCCGGTCGGCGGTGACGACCACCGTGTCGGCGTGCGCGGTGATCGCAAAACCCAGGACGAGCCCTGCGACACCGGCCGCGGCGGATCGCGCCGAGATCTTCTGGTACATGCCGACCCCCTCTTGCGACGAGCCGGCAAATTATCACATTCCGGGCGTCACCGGCGGCAGCAGGGCCTCGAGCCGCGTGGGCTCGGCATCGCGGACGAAGGCGAATGCGACGATGTGCTCGAGGATGTGCTGCACGTAGCCGCGGGTCTCGTTGAAGGGGATGTTCTCGATCCAGACGTCCGCTTCGACGGGCTTGTCCGGAATCCAGTGCGCCACCGCGTTCGAGCCGGCGTTGTACGCGGCAAGCGTGACCGGGAGATCGTTGCCGTGATGGTCCAGCAGCTCCTTGAGATGGGCGGCGCCGAGCGGCACCGCGATGGCGGGGTCGAACAGACCGTCCTTGCCGGGAGGAGTCAGCTGCCAACGGTGCGCGACCTGCACGGCGGTGGACGACATCATCTGCATCACGCCGCGCGCGTCCGCGCGCGACACGGCATCCTTGCGGTAGAGGCTCTCCTGGCGCATGACGCTCCAGATCCAGTCCGGGGGCACTCCGGCGAGCTTCGCGGCTGCGAGCACCGTGTCGGCATAAGGCCGGGGATACCGCAGGCGGACATCGTCCCATTCACCGGCCTGGGCGAGCATCACGATCGATTCGGAGTACCAACCCCAGCTCGAGGCCAGATGCGCCGCCTGAACCTTGCCGGCGGAGTCGGCGGCGCCCACGGCGGCGGCCCATTCCGCGGCGGCATCGTCGGTCATGTCGCAATCGAACAGCTCGTGCGCGCGGATCATCCCGGGCTGGGAGGCCATCGCCGCTTGCACCTCGGCGTCGTCCGGGGACGCCCTGGCATGAAGCTGATAGGCGCGGTGCAGGCGATCGGCGGCGAGATAGCCGTAGTAATCGCGCAAGCTCGACAGATCCGAGTAGAGGGCCGCTGCGGCCTCCGGCCCCGCGGTCGCGGCGGTGGTGCGCGCGCGCCAGTATCGCCAGCGGGGTTGCGACGCCAGGGCGGCCGGCATGTGCTCGATCCATTGCAGCGCGCGGGCATAATCGCCGCTCCAGAGCGCGGCGCGCACGCGCCACTCCTCGACCTGGGCGTCGACCGTCTCGCGCGGCAGCTCCGCGAACGCGCCAAGCGCGCGCGGATCGCGGTCGTAGGCGAGGCCGAGCGCAGCGCCGCGCTCGAGGTGCGCTTGCAGGTCCGGCGTCATGCCGGGCCGCGCCATCAGGGAGGGCAGCAGCGCGAGAGCCGACGGCGCATCGGTATGCGTCAATCGGTCGAAGCCCGCGGTGAGTGCGTCGGGCTCCGCCGGCAGATCGGGATGCGTTGCCAGCACCGTCAGCGCGGCTTTCGGCGCCTCGAGGAGGTAGGCCCACTGCAGCAATGCCGCCTGTCCCGGCAGCGGCACGTCCGCTATCGCCTCGCGCGCATAGTGCGGATTGTCCGCGGCGAGAGCGGCGCGGGCGCGCTGCTCCGCGAGCGCCCCGGTGAGCAGGTTCTGCTGCTTGAGCCAGGCGAAGACCTCGTTGCAGGCGAGCGGCTGGCGCTGCGGCTGCAGCCAGCGCATGAGCGCCGCGGCGGCCAGGCCTTCGGTGTCCGCCGTCGCGAGGCGCCCGGCGAGCCGATCGCAGGCGAGCTCCGGATCGGTCGCGTCGGCGGAGATCGGGAGGAACCGGTCCCAGCGCCTGCGCTGGCCGAGGCTGAGCAGCCATTCGCGGCGCAGCGCCCGCGTCACCGGCTGTCCGCCGCGAGGCGCGAGGAACGCGTCGATGCCCGCGTCGAGGGCTTCATCCGGGCGTTGGGCCAGATCGCGGCGCAGTCTCGCGGCGGTCAGATAGTCGTGGATGGCATACGCTTGCAGCGCGGGGGAGTCCGCCGTGTCCGGGCGGTTCTGGCGCACGGCATCCATGGCCGCCGTGAACTCGAGCCGGGCATCCGCGGCGCCCGCCGTCGTCAAGCGCATCAGCCCGGCGACGAGCCCCAGCCATAGGAGTCCTCTCAGTGTCATGCTCACAGTGTAGGGAAGCGCGGCGCAGGTTTCACGAGAGCCGCGCGCGTGGTTCAATAGCACCGGCGAAAGCCGCGACGGGGCCGCATGTATGCAATCGAAGACAGTCGCCATCCTCGAGAGCCGCACCGGCGAGCATCTCGCACGATTGATCGAGCGGCGCGGGGCCGTGCCCCTGCTGGCACCGGCGCTCGAGGAGGTGCCGGATGTCGATGCGGCGCGGCTCGATGCGCTCATCGACGGATGGCGCGGCGATCCTTTCGCGATCGTCATCTTTCAGACCGGCGTGGGCACGCGAGCGTTGTTTCAGGCCACCGACTCGAGCGGCCGGAGCGCGGAGCTGCTTGCGCTCATCGCCCGTGCCACGGTGGTGGTGCGCGGACCGAAGCCGATCGGTGAGCTGAACGTCCGCGGCGTGCGCATCGATCGCCGCGCCGCGGCGCCCTTCACCACCGAGACGGTGCTCGCGGCCATGGCGGACGTGCCCGTCGAGGGCGCGCGGGTCCTCGTACAACGATATGGGGCCGCGAACCGGCAACTGTGCGCGGCGCTGCAGGCGCGCGCCGCACGGGCGGAGGAGATCGCGACGTATCGATGGGCATTGCCCGCCGACACACGCCCGTTGCGAGAGCTGCTCGCCGCGCTGCGCGCCGCGCGGGTGGACGCCGTGGTGTTCACGAGCGCGGTCCAGGTAGAGCATCTGTTCCAGATCGCCGGTGAGGAGGGCAGTGCGGATTTGCTGCCGGGATTGCTCGGCGGCCTCACCGTCGGGTCGATCGGGCCCGTCTGTTCCCGGGCGCTCCGCCAGCGCGGGGTCGAGCCGACCTTCGAGGCGGACCCGCCCAAGCTGGGGCCGCTCGTGGCAGGTCTGGATCGAGCGTTGTCGGCGGCCGGCCGACACTGATATTGCGGCTTCGCCCACAGCGGGGTGCGGAAGAATCTCGAAAACACCCGCTGCGACGGTGTATAAATAGCGAATTGACGCAACGCCGAAAGGAGTGACCCGTGGCCGCCAAGAAAAAGACTTCCAAACCCTTCCTCACCGACATCAAGACGCTGCGCGAGCGCGCGCGCAAGCACATTGCAACGGGCGGGGTCACGTTCACCTACAAGGGCAACGTCAAGCAGGCCATCGACATCCTCCAGTCGGTGCTCGCGACGGAGATCGTCTGCGTCCTGCGCTACACCATGCACTCGGTCGCCGCGACCGGCATTTCGAGCGAGGGCGTCAAGGCTGAATTCGCCGAGCACGCGAAGGACGAAGCGCAACATGCCCAGCAGGTGGCGGAGCGCATCAATCAGCTCGGCGGCACTCCGAATCTCAACCCGGAAGGGATGACCACGCGCTCGGCATCCGAGTACGGCACGGCCGGCAACCTGATCGAGATGATCAAGGAGAACCTGATCGCCGAGCGTATCGCCGTCGATCACTACCGCGAGCTGATCCGTTATTTCGGCAACAACGATCCCGCCACCCGCACCATGCTGGAGGGTATTCTGGACAAGGAGGAGGAGCATGCGAACGACATGCATGACCTCCTGGTCGCCCACGAAGGGCGGCCGATGCTGAAAGGCTAGTCGGATCCGCCCACGGCGGGCGGGTCGCTCGCCGGATAGGACTCATCCAGGGCCTCATCGAGGAGCTCATCCAGGTGCTCCTGAGGCGTCTCTTCCGGGTGCCGCGCGACGTAGGCCGCGGCATACGAACAGACTGCGTTCACCTGCCATCCCGCCTTGCGCGCGGCCTCGAGGGCCGCCCGCGTCAAAGTGGCTGCGATACCCCGCCCGCCGATCTGATCCGGCACGAGGGTGTGCATGATGCTCATCACGTTTCCCGTGAGCATGTAGTCCAGGTGGGCGCGAACTCCATCGACCACGGTGCTGAACTGATGCGTCGCTCGGTCGTGCTCAATGCTGCTCATGACCTTCCTGAGGGTGCTGCTCCGGCGGCCGTGCCGGTGCGTGTTGCTGAGGCTGCGGGTGGGGGGGTGCCGCGGGATGCGGCTGCGCCGGGCGAGGCGCATTCTCGCGGGCATCGCTCTGACGCTGCTGCTCCGCGCGCTGCTGATTCGTCCTGGCCTCGTTGGCGCGCTGCTCGTTGCTGCGGGCCTCGTTCGAGCGTTGCTGGTCGGCGCGCTGCTGATTGGCCTTGGCTTCGTTGGCACGCTGCTCGTTGCTGCGGGCCTCGTTCGTGCGCTGCTGGTTGGCCTTGGCTTCGCTGGCGCGCTGCTGGTTGGTGCGCTGCTGGTTGGCCTTGGCTTCGCTGGCGTGCTGCTGGTCGGTGCGCTGCTGGTTGGCCTTGGCTTCATCGGCACGCTGCTCGTTGGTGCGAGCCTCGTTGGTGCGCTGCTGGTTGGCCTTGGCCTCATTGGCACGGTGCGCATTGACCTTGGACTCGTTCGCGCGCTGCTCGTTGGCGTGTGCGGCATTCGCGGCCGCGGCTTGTCGCGCGGCGACGACCCCGGCGCCCGAGAATGCGCCCGGCCGGGGAGTGGCGGCGATGGCGGGATGGCCGCCGTTCTGCTTGGCTCGCAGCATGGGGTTGCCGTGCGCGGTCTCAGCCTGCTGGCGCTGTGCCTGCACGGCTTCGATGTGCCGATCCTGTGCCGCCGCCCGATCGGCCGCCGAGGGCTCTGCACGCGTGCCGCCGTTGCCGCCGTTGTAGCTCACCCGATTCACGCTGATGTTGTTCACCACGGTCTTGTTGTAGACGTTGGTGACGTGCACGTTGCTGATGTTGTTCACGGACCGATTGTAGTAAAGGTGGCCGCCTTGCCAGTAGCCGCCCTGGTAACCCTCGCCGCCATAACCGTGGCCGTAGTCGACGCCGCCGTAGAATCCGACGTGGGGACCCCAATATCCGGGGTGCCACATGAAGACCGCACCGGAGGCGCCCCAGTATCCGGGCGTCCAGAGGAAACCGGGCTGCGGCGCCTCCACCCACGTGCCGGGCACCCAATAGTAATCCTGAATGTCATCGCTCCACGCCCAGTATCCGGGCGTCCAGACGTAGCCGTCGCCGGGAATGGGGGGCTGATCGTAGACCGGCAGCTCCGGCGGAGCGGCATTGACCTGAACGTCGACGGAGACCTGGGCCATCAAGGCGGCGGGCGCCAAGCTGGCTGCGGCGCCCGCAAGAGCGGCAGCCGTGAGCAGGGCGCGAATCCGAGTCTTAGGCTTCGAGTGTCTGGGTCGCATGCGAGGCTCCGTGCGCGCGCGAGCGGCGCGGTGATTGTTATACGAGACTACATGGCGGCACTATAGCGCCGCGGTCACGCACACCTCATCAGTCGCTCCCCGGCGTCACTGTAGGCGACCCCGGCCGCCCCTGTAGGACGGCTCCCACCGCTCACCCGAGCGCTCCCATGAGTCGCTATCGCGGCTCGAGCCGCTGAAAGGCCTCTCTAGGCAGCTCTTCCAAACCGCCGTCGGCGCCGGCCTGCGCGAGATACGCGCGCAGCTTGTCGCGCATGCGCTTGGTCCAGTACTTGCCCATGTGGCTCGCGATGCCCGCGACCGCATCCTCCCGCACGGGCTCGGCGCGGAAGAAGCGGCCGATGTCGTTCGCCATCTTGACCAGCTGTTCCCCACCGTCGGTGCGGTGGGCTGCGCCACCCCCGGCGTTCTGTGCTTGGCTCATCGATTACTTCGCGGCCAGGGTTGCGTCGGCCTGCCGGAGCAGCTCTTCCTGAGTCTCGCTGAACTCGCGGAAGCGCTTCTGCCACTCGGACGGCTGGTTCACGCGCGTGACCTGGACCGCGGTGACCTTGTACTCGGGACAATTGGTGGCCCAATCCGAGTTGTCCGTGGTGATGACGTTCGCGCCGGACTCCGGGAAATGGAACGTCGTGTACACAACGCCCGGCTGCATGCGATCCGTGACCTTGGCGCGCAGCACGGTGTCGCCGGCGCGGCTCGCGATGCCCACCCAGTCGTCCTGCTCGATCCCGCGCTCCTCGGCATCGTGCGGATGGATCTCCAGGCGATCTTCATCGTGCCATTGGCTGTTTTCCGTACGCCGCGTCTGAGCCCCCACGTTGTACTGGCTCAAGATGCGGCCCGTGGTGAGGATCAGCGGATAGCGCGCGTTGACCTTCTCTTCGGTCGGCACGTATTCCGTGACCAGGAACTTGCCTTTGCCCCGCACGAACTGGCCGACGTGCATGGTCGGCGTGCCGTTCGGGTGCTCCGGATTGCAGGGCCACTGGATGCTGCCCATCTCTTCGAGGCGCGCGAAGCTTACGCCCGTGAAGGTCGGCGTCAACCGTGCAATCTCGTCCATGATCTCGGATGGGTGCTTGTAATTCATGGGGAAGCCCATGGCGTTCGACAGGAGCTGGGTGATCTCCCAGTCGGCGTAGCCCGACTTGGATTTCATCGTCTTGCGCACCAGGGAAATCCGCCGCTCCGCGTTGGTGAAAGTGCCGTCCTTCTCCAGGAACGAGGAGCCCGGCAGGAAGACGTGCGCGAACTTGGGGGTCTCGTTCAGGAACAGATCCTGGACGACCACGCATTCCATCGAGGTCAGGGCGGCGGTGACGTGCTGGGTATTGGGATCGGATTGGGCGATGTCCTCGCCTTCGAGGTACAGCCCCTTGAACTCGCCATCCAGAGCCGCTTCGAACATGTTCGGGATGCGCAGTCCCGGCTCGCTCTGCAGCTCGAGTCCCCAGTCTTTCTCGAAGGAGCCGCGCACCGCGTCGTCGGCGACGTGGCGATAGCCCGGGAACTCGTGCGGGAACGAGCCCATGTCGCACGAGCCCTGCACGTTGTTCTGGCCGCGCAGCGGGTTGACCCCCACGCCCTCCTTGCCGATGTTGGCCGTGGCCATGGCGAGGTTCGCGATGCCCATGACCGCGGTCGAGCCCTGGCTGTGCTCGGTGACGCCGAGCCCGTAAAAGATGGCGCCGTTGCCGCCCGTCGCATAGAGCCGCGCCGCACCGCGCACCATGGCGGCCGGCACCCCGGTGATCGACTCCATGGCCTCGGGGGAATTGCGCGCCTCCGACACGAAGTCGCGCCACTTCTCGAAGGCCGGTAGCTCGCACCGGGCGCGAACGAAATCCTCCTTCACGAGGCCCTCGGTGACGATCACGTGGGCCAGCGAATCGAGCAGGGCGACGTTGGTGCCGGGCCTCAGCTTCAGGTGATAGACCGCGTCGATGTGCGGGGTGCGCACGAGGTCGATGCGGCGCGGATCGGCGACGATCAGCTTCGCGCCCTGGCGCAAGCGGCGCTTCATCATCGAGGCGAACACCGGGTGCCCGTCGGTCGGGTTCGCGCCGATCACGAAGATCACGTCGGCCTTCATGACCGAGTCGAAATTCTGCGTGCCGGCCGACTCGCCGATGGTGTTCTTCAGTCCATAACCGGTGGGCGAATGGCAGACGCGGGCGCAGGTGTCCACGTTGTTGTTGCCGAAGCCCGCGCGGATCAGCTTCTGCACGAGGTAGGTCTCCTCGTTGGTGCAGCGCGAAGAGGTGATGCCGCCGATGGAGTTGCGTCCGTACTTGGCCTGGATGCGCTTCAGCTCGCTGGCCGCGTGGCTGATCGCCTCCTCCCAGCTGACCTCGCGCCAGGGATCGGAGATCTTGGCGCGGATCATCGGCTTCAAAATGCGGTCCTTGTGCGTCGCATAGCCGATGGCGAAGCGGCCTTTCACGCAGGAATGGCCGTGATTCGCGTGCCCGTCCATGTTCGGAACCATGCGCACGACCTCCTCGCCCTTCATCTCGGCGCGGAAGGAGCAGCCGACGCCGCAGTAGGCGCACGTGGTGATGATGCTGTGCTCCGCCTGGCCCTTCTCGATCACGGACTTTTCCGTCAGGGTGGCCGTCGGGCAGGCCTGCACGCAGGCGCCGCACGACACGCACTCGGAGTCCATGAAGGACACGTCCTGGCTGGCCGCGACCGTGGAGCCGAAGCCGCGGCCCTGAATGGTCAACGCCAACGTGCTCTGGCGCTCGTCGCAGGCTCGCACGCAACGGGAGCACACGATGCACTTGCTGGGGTCGAAGGTGAAGTACGGGTTGCTCTCGTCCTTCTGCGCCGCCAGGTGGTTGGCGCCGTCGTAGCCGTAGCGCACCTCGCGCAAGCCGACGACGCCCGCCATGTCCTGCAGCTCGCAGTGGCCGTTCGCCGGGCACGTGAGGCAGTCGAGCGGATGATCGGAGATGTAGAGCTCCATCACGCCGCGGCGGATGTCGGCGATCTGCTTGTTCTGGGTGCTGACCTTCATGCCCTGCGCGACCGGGGTCGTGCACGAGGCCGGCAGGCCCTTCATGCCCTCGATCTGCACCAGACAGAGCCGGCACGAGCCGAACGCCTCGAGCTGGTCGGTGGCGCAGAGCCTCGGCACCTGGACATCGGCGAGCGCGGCCGCACGCATGACGGATGTTCCGGCGGGGACGGCGATTTCCTTGCCGTCGATGGTGAGCGTGACGAGCTCGGTGCCCGCACGTGCCGGGGTGCCCAGATCTTTTTCGACGATCGATAACATGGCTTCTTCCTCTCTCAACCGGAAGCGCTGGATGCGCTTACAGGTTTGACGAAATCGTCATGGAAATGGTTCAAGGCGGAGACCACCGGGTACGGCGTGAGGCCGCCGAGCGCGCACAGCGAGCCGTACACCATGGTCTCGCACAGATCGCGCAGGACGGCTTCCTGCTTCTCGGGGTCATCGCCCGCCACCAGACGGTCTATGACCTCGACGCCGCGGGTCGAGCCGATGCGGCACGGTGTGCACTTGCCGCAAGACTCGATGGCGCAGAACTCCATGGCATAGCGGGCCTGCGCCGCGAGATCGACGGTATCGTCGAACACCACGATGCCGCCGTGTCCGAGCATGCCCTTGATCGCGGCAAAGGCTTCGTAATCCAATGGCGTGTCGAATTGCGACTCGGGGTGATAGGCCCCGAGCGGACCGCCCACCTGCACGGCCCGGATCGGCCGGCCGCTCAGGCTGCCGCCGCCGAAGTCGTAGAGCAGCTCGCGCAGGGTCATGCCGAAGGCGATCTCGACCAGGCCGCCGTGCTTGATGTTGCCGGCGAGCTGCATGGGCAGCGTGCCGCGCGAGCGGCCCATGCCGAAGTTCTGGTAGTGCTGCGCACCCTTGTCGAGGACGATCGGCACGGACGCGTAGGTGATCACGTTGTTGATCACGGTGGGCTTGCCGAACAAGCCCTCGATCGCGGGCAGCGGCGGCTTGAAGCGCACCTGGCCGCGCTTGCCCTCGAGCGACTCGAGGAGCGAGGTCTCCTCGCCGCAGATGTATGCGCCGGCGCCCATGCGCACTTCGAGATGGAACGCCTTGCCGCTGCCGCGGATGTCGTTCCCCAGATAGCCGGCCGCGCCGGCGGACCGGATCGCCGCCTCCAGCGCCGCGTGGGCCTCGGGATATTCCCAGCGCAGATAGATGTAGCCGCGGTCCGCTCCGACCGCGATGCCGGCGATGGTCATGCCCTCGATGAGGACGAACGGGTCGCCTTCCATGAGCATGCGGTCGGAAAAGGTGCCCGAGTCGCCCTCGTCCGCGTTGCACACGATGTACTTCTGCGGCCCCTTCGCGCCGAGCACGGTCTTCCATTTGATGCCCGCCGGGAAGGCGGCGCCCCCGCGGCCGCGCAGGCCGGAGGCGGTGACCTCGGCGACGATGTCCGCGGGCGGCATCTCGAGGGCGCGCGCGAGCCCGCGGTAGCCGCCGTGCGCAAGATAATCGTCCACGCTCAAGGGGTCGGTCACCCCGACCCGCGCGAACGTCAACCGCTGCTGTCGCTTGAAATAGGGCAATTCCTCGGCCGGCCCGTGCCTGAGGCGATGAGCCTTGCCGGAAGTGAAGCCCGCTTCGAACAGCGACGCCACGTCCTCGGCCTGCACCGGTCCGTAGGCGATGCGCTCGCCGCCCACCTCGACCTCGACCAGGGGCTCCAGCCAGAGCATGCCGCGGGAGCCGTTGCGGACGAGCTCGATCGCAACGTCCCGCCGCCCCGCCTCGGCACGAATCGCGGCGGCCGTCTCCTCGGCACCGACGCCGAGCGCCGCGGCATCGCGGGGCACGAAGATCTTCATGGCTTCGCCTGGGCCCGCGCCATGAGCGTGTCGAATCGGTCGGCGGTCATCCGGCCGTGCAGGCGCTCATCGATCATGATCGAGGGGCCGAGCGCGCAATTGCCGAGGCAGTAGACCGGCTCGAGCGTGACGGCGCCGTCGCGGGTGGTCGCGTGATAGTCGACGCCGAGCTTCGCCTTGACGTGGGCCTCGAGGGCGACGCTGCCCTGCGCCTGGCAGGCTTCCGCGCGGCAGACGTGTACCACGTGCCGACCGGGCTTCTCTTGCAGGAAGTAGTGGTAGAAGCTGACGACGCCGTGGACTTCGGCGATCGAGAGGTTGAGCTCGCGCGCGACCAGCGGCACCGCATCCTTCGGCACGTACTTGAGCTCGCGCTGGATGGCATGCAGGATCGGCATGAGCGCACCCGGCAGGGATTTCAGGCGCGCGCAAGCCGACAGCACGGCCGCGCGCTGCTCGCCGGTCAAGGTCGACACCGGCTCGGGTTTCAGGGGGATGACACGGCGGGGTGAGGGGCTCATGGCGCGGCGCGCAAACCGGTAGATATATCAGGCACTATACGATATCGATGCGCGGTTTCCATATGAACTGGGATGCCTATTTCCCTGCAATTTCAAGGGCTCCATTGTCCGCCAGGAAGCCCATGGCGTCCACCCTGGCGGCGGGGCCGGCCGGGCATCACCGTCACGAAAGCGACGTGTGCTGTCGCAGAGCCGCCACTGTCCGCCGTCGCGGAGCCGCCGCTGTCCACTGAGCTCGAAGCCCGGGTCGAGAGGGCCTATGCGGACCTTGAAGCCCAAACGGAGCGCTCCGAGCGGGTCGGCGCAGCGGCGCTCGCCATCCTTGCCGTTTACGACGAGTTCCATGCGCAGCTTTGCGAGTATCCGCACCGCGCGCAGCGCGCCTTCGAGACCCGCGATCCGCACGCCTCCGTCCGCATCTCGAGCGAGCGTCTCGGGCTCTACAGCCGCTACATCGCGGAGCATGGTCCCAGGATCCAAGCGGTATACCCCGACCTCGCCTCGGACGCCGAGGCGTGGGAGGAGATCGATCGCCTGATGATGGCCATGATCGTCGACCGCTACGACGCCGACATCGCCTTCATGTTCGCGCACTCCATACGCCGCAACATCGTGCGCGGCGTCTGGCAGCCCGTGGCGTACTCCTTTCCGCCGCCGAGCGAGCTGCGGGCGCTCTCGATGGCCTCGGTGCATCGGCGCTTCGCGGTCGGCGGGCGGGTGGATGCCGAGTTGGTCGCGCGGGCGCTCTGCGCACCGAACTTCACCGTGCCCTTCCGCGATCTCATGGCCGATGCGCGGCGGGTTGCCGACCGCGTCGAGGAGGCGCTCGACGGTGCGCGCGCCACCGCGCTCGATTTGGTGGAGGCGGGGTTTTTTCGCGATCGCAGCGCATTCGTGGTCGGGCGCTGGCTGCTGGACGACGACAGCATCATGCCGTTCGTGCTCGCGCTGCTGAACGGCCCCGACGGGATCCGCGTGGACGCGCTCCTGCACCGGGTCTCCGACATCCACAATCTGTTCAGCTCGGCGCTCGCGAATTTCCACGTCACCACGCCGCTCTACTATCAGACCTGCGTGTTCCTGTTCAGCCTCATGCCGCGCCGGCCCCTCGGGCATCAGTACTCGACCATCGGCTTCAATCACGTCGGCAAGGTGGCGATCTTGAACGAGATCAACGAGCAGATCCGGCTCGGGCACCGCTTCCAGCGCTCCCCGGGCGTCGCCGGCACCGTGGCGCTCGGATTCACCTTCGATGCCTGCTCGTATCATCTGAAGGTGATCCGCGACCGGCCGACGCAGCAGTACAAGTGGGGCGCATTCCCGGGTGTCGCGGCGGTCACCGACAAGTATCGCGCAGTGCACGAGATCAACCGCGCCGGCAGCATGCTGGACAACGTCATGTACTTCAATCTGCGGCTGGATGGCGAGATGTTCGAGCCGGTGCTGCTGGACGAGATCTGTCGTGAGGCCGCCGGCAGCGTGCTGGTCGACGCCGACGGCGGCGTGTACCTGCGCACCTTGATCGTGCAGCTCAAGATCGTCCCGCTGCCCGTGTATCTCGCGAGCGCGGACGAGAGCGCCACGCGAGCCGTGATGGTGAGCCTCGGCAGTTGCATCCGCAACAACGCCGCCACCAACATCTTCAACAAGGACCTCGATTCGCGCAATTACGGCGTGGGCCGGTACGGCCGCGTGTTCCTGTTCGACTACGACGCCGTCGAGCGCCTGACCGACGTCAAGATCCGCACGAACTCGGACCGGGAGCCGGGCGAGGAATCGGTCCCCGCATGGGTCTTCGAGGACGGCATCGTCTTCCTGCCCGAGGAGCTCGAGCACGGGCTGCAGCTCAAGAGCTATTTCGCGCGCCGCTGCTTTCGCGAGGAGAACGGCGATCTGCTCACAGTCGATTACTGGCAGCACCTCCAGCTCCGCCTGCAGCTGGGCGAAGTCCCCGAGCTCACCATGTACCCTGACACCTGCCGTCTCACCCAGGAATAGCGCCGACCCCTCCTCTCTCCATCCGACCGCGACGCGCGGGATGCCTCCGCCCAGCGGGCCGAAGGCTTCCGGGTAAGAGCTATTCGGTGACTGCTACCGGTAAGGGGTCCACGGACACGTACGGGCGCCCAATGTTGCTCGGTCTGTGTGCGGTCAATGGGCCATTACCGGTAGCAGTCACCGAATAGCTCTTACCCGGAAGCCTCCGGCCCGCTGGGCGGAGGCATCTCGACCGTGTGGTTGGCCGGAGAGAGGAGGGGTGTCAGCGCCGAATGTAGGCGGCGAGCTTGGAATGCGTGCGAACCGCGTCTTCGTCGCTCAGCGCGTCGGCGGGCTGCGCGGCCCGCACGAGGCGCTCGAAGTCCGGCGCGGGCAGCGGGCGGCTGAAGTGATAGCCCTGGTATTCATCGCATCCCGCGGCCTTGAGGAAGTCGAGCTGCGCCGGGGTCTCGACGCCCTCGGCGACGACCTTCAGGCGCAAGCTGTGGGCCAGCAAGACGATGGCGCGCACGATGGACGCGTCTTCCGGACGGCTGACGATCTCGTCGATGAAGACGCGGTCGATCTTGAGCTTGTCGATCGGGAAGCGGCGCAGGTAGCTCATGCTGGAATAGCCGGTGCCGAAGTCGTCCACCGACACCAGCACGCCCATCGCGCTCAGCTGCTCGAGCACCGCGATCGACTGCTCGGGATCGCTCATGACCGCGCTCTCGGTGAGCTCGACCTCCAGGTAGCGCGCGTCCAGCCCCGCGTCCGCCAGCGCGCCGCGGATGTTGTCGACCAGCCCGCCGTCGCGGAACTGCGAAGCGGACAGGTTCACCGAGACGCGCAGCGGCGGAACACCGTCGTCCTGCCATGCACGCGCCTGCCGGCACGCCTCGCGCACTACCCAGTCGCCGATGGCGCCGATGAGGCCGCACTCCTCGGCGAGGGGGATGAATTCTCCGGGCGGCAGGATCCCCCGGGTCGGATGCCTCCAGCGGATCAGCGCCTCGGCGCTGCGCACCTCGCCGGTGCGGGTGTCCACCTTGGGCTGATAATAGAGCTGAAACTGCTGGGCGCTCACCGCCGTGTGCAGGTCGCTCTCCAGGTAAACGCGCTCCTCGCTGCCCGCGTGCATGCCTTGCGAATAGCGCCGGAACGTTCCGCGCCCCGAGCGCTTGGCCGAATACATCGCCGCATCGGCGTGCGCGAGCAGCGCCTGGATCGAGGCTCCGTCATCCGGGTACATCGCGATGCCGATGCTGGGCGAGACGTGGATGTCGATGCCGGAGATGCGAATCGGCGCCTGCAGCACGGTCATGACGCGCGACGCGAGATCCGCGGCGCGCTCACTGTCGCCGATCGAGGTGCCGATCAGCACGAATTCATCGCCCCCGAACCGCGCCACAGTGTCCGCGGTGCGAACCACCGTGACCAGCCGCCGTCCGACCTCCTGCAGGAGCTCATCGCCCGCCCGGTGTCCGAGCGAGTCGTTGATCAGCTTGAAGCGGTCGAGATCGCAGATGAGCAGGGCGAACGCGCGCAGATCGCGATCGGCGTGGGCGATCGCCTGCAGCAGGCGATCATCGAGCAGCACCCGGTTCGGCAGACCGGTCAGCGCGTCATGCGTCGCGAGATGGCGCAACTGCAGCGTCGCCGCCTCGAGCCCCTTGGTCCGCGCCGAGATCAGATCCTCGAGCTGCAGCACCTGATCGCGCACCAGGCGCTCGTTCTGCCACTTGCGGCTGAGAGCGGTCGCGCACTGCAGGACCTCGATCGGCTCGGCCGGCTTGCGCAGCACCAGCAGGCTGTCGGAGTGACCGAGCCGCGTCACCACCTCGGACCAGTCGTAGTCGGTGTGCGCGGAGCAGATGACGACCTGGATGTGAGAATCGGCAGCCCACAGGCGCTCGATGGTTTGCAGGCCGTCCCAACCGGGCGGCATGCGCATGTCGACGAACGCCAGGCAGTAAGGACGTCCGTCGGCGAGGGCGCTCGCGGCGAGGGCCACGCCCTCCTGGCCCTGATAGGCGGAGTCGATCTCGAAGTTCGGGCGGGCGGTGGCGGCCACGGGGTCGCCGAACAGACTGGCCTCGAGGATCTCGAGCGTGGCCTGGCCCGACGGCTCGGTGCCCGCGGCGAGAACCTTGCGAAAGTCCTGGTGGATCGATGCATTGTCGTCGATGATGAGGATGCGCCGGTTCTGCTCGCGCTCGAAGTTCGTGGGGGTCTGCACGGCGGTCCTAGGAGCTCTTGCGGTCGCGCGGCTCGATGGGCAGCTCGAGGATGAAGCTTGCGCCGCATCCGGGCCCGTCGCTCTCGGCGTGCAGGGTACCGCCGAGCTCCTGCGCGGCCAGCGCGCCGGAGTGCAGGCCGAATCCGTGTCCCGACGCGCGCGTGGTGAAGCCGTGCGTGAACAGGCGCGCCATGTTCTCCTTGGGGATTCCCACGCCGTTGTCGATCACGGAGATGCGGACCCCCGACGGCGCGGGCCCGATCCTGAGCGTCAGCAGCTTGTCGGGGCGGCCGGATTCGTCGCAGGCGTACTTCGCGTTGCGCACCAGGTTCACCAGGATCTGCAGCACCTTGTGCTTGTCGACGGTGATCGGAGGGACGGGCTCGAATTCACGCTTCAGGGTCACGCCGTGGCGCACGAAGGCGCCGGCATTGAGGCGCAGGCCATCCTCCACCAGCTCGTCGACCGCGACGGTCTCGGTGACGCCGCAGAGCTTGGCGTAGCTCTGCTGCATGGCGACCGTGTCCTTGATGTGCTCGAGGTTGTCGCGCAGCGAGCCGAGCTCCTCGAGCGCCATTTTCTGGTCGATTGCGAGCTGCTCGCCGAGCGAGGCCAGGTACTCGGGGATCCGCCGGCCGCGCTCGTCGCTCGTGACGAAGGCGGCGAGATCCGCGCCCTTGTCCTTGAGGAGCTGCGCCAACCGCGAGACGCCGACGGCCTTCGATTGCTTGACGCGCCCGGTGACCAGGCTGGCTGAGATGTTGACGCTGTTGAGGATGTTGCCGACGTTGTGCAGGACGTTGGTCGCGACCTCGGCCATGCCCGCCTGCCGCGAGGCGAGCATGAGCTGCTTGTGCACGCGCTCGAGCTCTTCCTCCGCCTGCTTGCGCAGGCTGATGTCACGCAGGAATTCGACGGCACATTCGGGCTCGCCGTCGCCCTCGCGCACCAAGGACGTGGTCATGCGCACCCAGAGCGGCGTCCCATTCCGGCGGACGTAGCGCTTCTCCAGGTCGATGAAGTCGATGTCGCCCGCCCAGAGACGCCCGAGCTCGGCCGCCACGCGCGCGATGTCGTCCTCGTGGGTGAAGTCGGTCAGCGCGCGTCCCTCGAGGTCGCCCGGCTCGAGAGCGAGCATGTTGCGGAACGATCGATTGCAGCGGAGCAGCTTGCCGTCGCGGCCGGCAAAAGCGATGCCGATGGGCGCCTGATCGAACGTGTTGCTGAACAAGCTCTCGGCCTTGCGCAGATCCTGGCGTACGTTGAACAGGTCGGTGAAGTCCGTGATCGTGCCCACCCAGCCCGCGACTCCCTCGGCCGGGACGACCTGCTCCGCGAAGTGCCGCACCGAGCCGTCGGCGGCGACGGTGCGATAGCCGTCGAAGCGGCTGGCACGCGGGCTCGAGCAAAATTCCGACCACAGCGCCTCCATGCGTGTCCGGTCGTCGGGATGCACGCGGTCGGCCCAGGCGTCCGGGCCGTGGCCGACCGACAAGCCGAACATGCGCCGATACTCGGGGTTGCTGTAGGTCATGTTGCCGGCTGCGTCCGTGTGATAGATCGCAACCGGCGCGCTCTCGATCAGCGCCTTCGCGGGAATGGCGTTGCGCCGCTGGGCCTTCTCATAATGGCGTGCGCCCGTGAGCAGCGCGAGATCGGCGAGGCTCGCGCGAAGCTCCGCGTGCGCGGCCGCCTGGCGCCCGAGAAGCTCGAGCGTCGTGCATTGCTCGGGTGAAAGCATCCGCTCGGTGAGGTCGAAGACGGAGAGCCGCCCGAGCGTGTCGCCGCTCTTCGAGCGCACCTCGAACTGGGCGTGCCAGGGGAAGGGACCCTGCGGGGCGCCCTCGAAAGCCTCTCCATCGGCCGCGCTCCAGATCTCGCCGAGCTGCGCGATCACGAGGGAGGCGTATGCCGCACCCGACACCCTGGCGGCGATGCGTGCCGTGGCGGCGAGCATGGGATCGGTAACAAAGCGGGGCGGCGCAACGGCGGGAGGCCCTGTTTCCGCGTCGGTTACCCGTCCAATAGGTTGCGAATTCATGGGCCTTGAGATTCCCGCGCGTTTGCTGAGCGCTCGCGCGCCGGTTGACACTTTATCGGCACATTTTGAATTAATTGAACGGTCGACCAGGTGGCGAATGCGTCACATGGGCCTTTGCCAGACAGCGAAGTGCGTCGCAGTATGATGGGGCCATGAACGAGGGGGACCATGGGCCGTGGAATCCGGGCATTCGCTCGGTGCTTCCCGCGGAACTGCGTCACCTCGCCACGCTGTTCCGGCCCGAGAATTCCTTCACCCCGTATCCGACCGCCGTCGAGCTTTCCGGGCTCACCGGGGTGCCTCCCTCGGAGCTCGTGGCCCTGCGTCCGGAGAGACTGGCGCTGCACGAGCTCCTGATCCGGGTCACGGCGGACTTTGCCGTGCCCGACGGCTCGACGGTCGGCGACCTGGGCATCAATTTCCGCGAGATCGTGAGACTGCTGCTCCAGCGCCACCTGTCTCCACGCATGGGCGAGATCACCTCGGCCTACGACTCCGTCCGATGCCGCGTGCGCGCCTGCATCGACGGTGCGTTCGCGGATGCACTCCAGGCCGCGTCGCCCGCACCCATGGCGGTGCCGGCCCGGGGGCTCCTGGCGCGCTGGTGGGGCCGCCCCGGGACGCCGGCCGCCTCCACCGCGGTCGGCGGCTGGGGCCCGGCGCAGATTGCCGCCTGCCAGGATCTGGCGGCGGGTGCCGAGGACGAGGAGGCGCGGGCCGCATACCGCGCACTGGCGCGCGTGATGTCCGCGACCTATGCCGCGCACGGCCAGGCCTGGGGCACGCGCGACCTCATCGTCGACGTTGCCACCAATCTCGCCTGCAACGAGTGCGGCGCGGATGCGATCGGCCGGGTGATCGAGCCGCTGTTGGCCGAGGCCGCCCGCGCCGGGGACCAGCGGCTGCTCCCGCGGCAGGAGCGGCCCGTGGTCATCAACACCAAGGGCGCGTCGGCGTCCGGCAAGAGCACGCTACGGCTGCTGCAGAAAAGGCTCGCGCGCGAGATCGGCGCCGACTGGAGCGACTTCGCCCTGATCAGCCCCGACATCTGGCGTAAGCAGCTGCTCGACTACGGCTCGCTGGGGAACGCGTACAAGTATGCCGGGTCGTTCACCGCGGAGGAGCTGCAGATCGTCGATCAGAAGCTCGACCGCTACATGGCGGGCAAGCACCGGCGCGGCGAGATGACGCATCTGCTCATCGACCGCTTCCGATTCGACAGCTTCGCCTCCGACTCGGACGAAGCCGGCAGCAATCTGCTCACGCGCTTCGGACAGGCCGTGTACCTCTACTTCGTGATCGCGCCCCCGGAGTCGCTGGTTGAGCGCGCCTGGAAGCGCGGGCTCGAATTCGGGCGCTACAAGGCGGTGGACGACACGTTGGCCCATGCGGTGCTGGCCTACGGTGGAATGCCCGACGTGTTCTTCACCTGGGTCAGGCGCAGCGACAAGCGGCTGCATTTCGAGTTCCTCGACAACAGCGTGCGCCTCGGCGAGCGCCCCCGCACCATCGCGTTCGGCGACAACCAAACGCTCAACGTGCTCGATGTCGGGGGCACCCTCGACGTCGAGCGGTACGGCCGCATCAACGTCGACGCACTCGCGCCGGGGCAGCTGTATCGCGACCGCGGGCTGCTGGACGCGGCGCGCAACACCGGGTTCCTGAGACGCTGCGTACAGGGCTTTCGCACCGTGAATTTCGCGCGCCAACAGACGGGCCAGGTGTACCTGCGCATGGAGTCGGGCGTGCCGGTGGCGGTCGATCGCGTGCTGCTGGCGGCGGCCGTTGAGGACCCGGATACGCGCAGCGGCCTGGAGGCAGTCGCGCCCGCGGGGCTCCGCGGCGAGGTTGCCGAGGCCGCCGAGCCTCTGACCCTCACGCGAACCGGCGACGCGCCCGCGCTCGGCGAGTGGGGTCACGGAGATGCCGGCGGGCGAAGCTGAGCGCCCGGCGGGCACGGCGAGGGTCGGCCAGGAGTGTGGGCGTGAGGGAGGAGGCTCCGCCCGGGTAAGAGCTATTCGGTGACTGCTACCGGTAAGGGGTCCGACGGACACGTACGGTCGCCCAATGTTGC
>DATAYZ010000051.1:0-23199 GCA_036272295.1 Steroidobacteraceae bacterium | reverse complement strand
CGCCAAGACGGCCGAGGTGCTCGGCGTGCTGAGATCGCAGGGCGCGGTCGCGGCTGATCACTGAGCGCGAAACAAGCTCTGCACAGGCTCGATGTGGATATGGACGGCATTCCCAAGCTCAGCGTCGTGATTCCGGTCTACAACGAAGAGGCGGTGTTGCCCCAGTTGTTCTCGCGGCTGTATCCGGCGCTCGACGCGCTGCGTGTCTCCTACGAGATCGTGTTCGTCAACGACGGCAGCAAGGACAAGTCCGCGGCGCTGCTGCGCCAGCAGTTCTCGCTGCGCCCCGAGCAAACTCGCGTGGTCCTGTTTCACGCGAATTTCGGGCAGCACTCGGCGGTGATGGCCGGCCTCGCCTATGCGCGCGGCGAGTACGTGGTGACGCTGGACGCCGACCTGCAGAATCCGCCCGAGGAGATCGGCAAGCTGCTCGGCAAGCTCGACGAGGGCTACGACTACGTCGGGACCATACGCGAGCAGCGTCAGGACTCGCTCTGGCGGCGGTGGTTCTCGAAGCGCATCAACAAGCTGCGCGAGCGGATCACGCCGGTCCGCATCACCGATCAGGGCTGCATGATGCGCGGCTACGCACGCTCGGTCGTGGATGCGCTCAATCAGACCCGCGAGGTGAACACCTTCATCCCGGCGCTCGCCTCGCTCTATGCGATGCGGCCGGTCGAGGTTTACATCTCCCACGAGGAGCGCTTCGCCGGCAGCTCCAAGTATTCCATGTACAGCCTCATCCGCCTGAATTTCGATCTGATCACCGGCTTCTCGGTGGTGCCGCTGCAGCTCTTCTCGATGACCGGCATGGTGGTCTCGCTCTTGTCGGCGGTGCTGTTCGTCGTGCTCGCCGTGCGCCGGATCTGGCTCGGTTCGGAGGCGGAAGGCTTGTTCACCTTGTTTGCCTTCGTATTTTTCCTGATCGGCGTGGCGCTCTTCGGCATCGGCCTGCTCGGCGAGTACGTCGGCCGCATCTATGCGCAGGTGCGCGAGCGGCCGCGCTACATCGTCGAGGCGGTGCTCGAGCGGGGCGGCGCGCAAGCCTCGCGCGAGCTGCTCGCAGCCCACGGGCGCCTCGACGCCGATCGTGACGGTACGGACACGCAGCCGACGGCGAGCGCGCGGTGACCCGCGCGGTGGTGTTTGCCTACAGCGAGGTCGGCGTTCGCTGTGTCCGCGAGTTGCTGGCGCAAGGCCTGCAGATCCCGCTGCTGTTCACGCACGAGGACGATCCCGGCGAGCGCCGCTGGTTCGGCAGCGTGCGGGATCTGGCGCTCGCGCAAGGCATCGAGGTGCGCACGCCCAAGGATCCGAACGCGCCCGAGTGGATCGCCGCGGGAAGGGCGGCGGATCCCGATTTCCTGTTTTCCTTCTATTACCGCCACATGCTGAGCCCGGATTGGCTCGCCGTCGGCCGCCGCGGCGCCCTGAACGTGCACGGCTCGCTGCTGCCCAGGTATCGCGGCCGGGCGCCGATTCACTGGGCGATCCTGCACGGCGAGACCGTGACCGGTGTCAGCCTCCACTACATGACGGAGAAGCCCGACGCAGGCGCGCTGGTCGACCAGGAGCCGGTGCCGATCGGTGAGAACGACACCGCGCTCGAGGTCTCGCTCGCGGCCGCGGAGGCGGCCGCACGTCTGGTGCGGCGCTGCCTTCCGGCGCTGATCGCGGGCACGGCCGCGGCGGTTCCGTTGAATCTGGCCGAGGGCTCCTACCATGGCCGACGGCGGCCCGAGGATGGACGCATCGATTGGTCACGGCCCGCCCGCGCCGTGCACGACCTGGTGCGTGCGGTGGCGCCGCCGTTCCCGGGGGCCTTCTGCGAGGTGAACGGGTGTAGGCTTGCCGTCGACGAGACGCGCGTGGATGCCGGACCCGCGCGGTATCCGGGGCGGATGCCGTGCCTCTATGCCGAGGGATCTGCCTGGTTCGCGGATTGCGTCGACGGGCGGCGGCTGCGCCTCGTGCGCTTTTCGGTCGACGGCGAGCCGGTCGTGGACGGCCGTGTGCCGGCGGCTCTCGGGCGGCAGCCCATATCGTTGCGGTGAGCTCGCACGGCGGCCTCGAATTGCGCCCGCCCGACGGCTCTGAATTGGTCAAAAGGGGATCACATTGAAAAACGTTCTCATTCTCGGCGTGAACGGCTTCATCGGCCACCACCTGAGCAAGTACATCCTGGAGCACACCGACTGGGACATCTACGGCATGGACCTGCAGTCCGAGCGCGTCGGTACGTTGCTGAAGAACGAGCGCTTTCATTTCGTCGAGGGCGACATCACCATCAACCTCGAGTGGGTCGAATACCACGTGCGCAAGTGCGATGTGATCCTGCCGCTCGTCGCGATCGCGACACCCGCGACCTACGTGCGCGAGCCGCTGCGCGTGTTCGAGCTCGACTTCGAGGCGAACCTGCCCATCATCCGCCACTGCGTGAAGTACAAGAAGCGCGTGGTCTTCCCCTCGACCTCCGAGGTGTACGGGGCGAGCAAGGACAAGGAATTCGATCCCGAGACCTCGGAGCTCGTGCTCGGGCCGATCCACAAGCAGCGCTGGATCTACTCCTGCGTCAAACAGCTGCTCGACCGGATCATCTACGCCTATGGCCAGCAGGGGCTGCAGTTCACGCTGTTCCGGCCGTTCAACTGGATCGGCTCGGGCCTCGACAGCATGGACGACCCCAAGGAGGGAAGCTCGCGGGTGCTGACGCAATTCCTCGGGCACATCGTGCGCGGCGAGCCCATCAAGCTGGTGGATGGCGGGCGCCAGACCCGCGCCTTCACCTACATCGACGACGCCGTCGAGTGCCTGACCACGATCATCGACAATCCGGGCGGCATCGCCGACGGCAAGATCTACAACATCGGCAACCCTGCCAATCTCTACTCGATCCGTGAGCTCGCGCAGATGATGCTGGACATCGCTCTGTCGCGCCCCGAGTACGCGCCCACCGCGCGGAGCACCAAGCTGATCGACATCTCAGCACTGGAGTATTACGGCAAGGGCTATGCGGACATTCCCGCCCGCCTGCCGTCGATCAAGAACACCACCGCCGAGCTCAACTGGACTCCGCAGACGGACATGCGGGCCGCGCTGAAGGCGATCTTCGATTCGTACGCCCACGCGCTGCCCTCGGCATCGGCCCTGCTGTCGCGCGATGCTTGATGGCCCGCCCCGCGATGCTTGATGGCGCGCAAATCGGCCTCAAGGTCGACGTGGACACGCTGCGCGGCACGCGGCAGGGCGTCCCGCGGCTCGCGGCGCTCTTGAAGAAGCACGGGGTCGGAGCCACGTTTTATTTCTCGGTGGGTCCGGACCACACCGGCCGCGCGATACGCCGCGTGTTCCGCCGCGGTTTCGCCAGCAAGGTGGCGCGCACTTCCGTCGTCAAGCATTACGGGGTGAAGACGCTGCTGTACGGCGTGCTGCTTCCGGGACCGGACATCGGCCGACAGGCCGGCGGCGAGATGAGAGCGGTGCGGGACCTGGGCTTCGAGGTCGGACTGCACACGTACGATCATGTCCTCTGGCAGGACCGGGTCGCGGATGCCGATGAAGCGTGGACGCGGACCGAATTCGAGAAGGGCCTGCACGCCTTCGAGCGCGTGTTCGGCGCGGCGCCCCGCTCGCATGCGGCCGCCGGCTGGCAGATCAACGCCCACGGGCTCGCGCTGGAGCAGGAGCACGGGTTGGACTACGCGAGCGACACCCGCGGGGGTGCGCCGTTCCTGCCGGCGCTCGCGGCCGGAGCGAGCCGTTGTCCGCAGCTGCCGACCACGCTGCCGACCTTCGATGAGCTTCTCGGCGTCGATGGCATCGATGCAGGAACCGTGGCGGACGCCGTGTTTCGGCGCTCGGAGTCCGCCCACGGAGAAGCCGCCGCGCAGGTGTTCACCCTGCATGCCGAGCTCGAGGGCATGCGGCTCTCGGGCGCGTTCGAGTCGCTGCTCGCGAGATGGCGCGAGGCGGGTGCGCGGCTCATGAGCATGGCCGCCGTCCGCGAGCTGACCCTGCGGCAGCCTTTGCCGGTACGCCGTGTCGTCATGGGTGAGATCGCGGGACGCTCGGGGCGGCTCGCGGTGCAGGCTCCGGGCGCCGCGACGGCATGAGCGAATCGGCGGCTCTCGCCTCTCACGAGCGCTGGACCTACGCGGCGGTGGCGGCCCTGCTCGCGTTGGTCTGGCTTTCAGCCTCGGGAGCGCGGCCGTTGTTCAACCCAGACGAAGGGAGATACGCCGAGATTCCGCGCGAGATGTTGAGCGGGGGCGACTGGGTGATTCCGCACCTGAACGGCCTCGCGTATCTCGAGAAGCCGCCGCTGCAGTATTGGGCGACGGCGGTCTGCTACCGCCTGTTGGGGGTGAGCGAATTGAGCGCCCGGCTGTATTCCGCGCTCTCGGCCTTCGGCACCTTGTTGTGCACGGCGTTGATCGCGTTTGGCGGCGGCGCGGGCCGGGGCGATGCCCGCGCGGCGTGGCGCGCCGCGGCCATCCTCGCCGGCATGCTGATGTTCGTCGCGCTCGGCCAGATCCTGACTCTCGACATGAGCCTCGCCTTTTACATGACGGTCGGTCTCGCGGGCTTCCTGCAGGCGCAGCGCAGGCCGCGCTATCGGGCGTGGATGCTGCTGGCGTGGGCCGCCGTGGGCCTCGGGATCCTGACGAAGGGGGTCGTCGCCGCAGCCATTCCGGCCGCCGTGCTCGTGATCTACAGCCTCTGGTCGCGGGATTTCTCCCCGTGGCGGCGTCTCAACCTGGCATGGGGCCTGCCGTTGCTCGCACTGATCGCGGTTCCGTGGCACTGGGCCGCGGCCCACCGTGACCCCGGCTTCCTGCAGTTCTTTTTCATCCACGAGCATCTGGCGCGCTACCTGACCCCGAGCGCGGACCGTGAGGAGCCCTGGTGGTTCTTCGGCGGGGTGTTCCTGGCGGGCAGCTTTCCATGGACCCTGCCGGCGCTGCGCGTCCTGATCGGGAGCTGGCGGCGCGAGGCATCCGGATTCGATGCCGGCCGATTCCTCTGGATCTGGCTGCTGTTCGTCATCGTGTTCTTCTCGCTCTCGGATTCCAAGCTGATGCCATACATCCTGCCGGGCATGCCGGCGCTCGCGCTCCTGATCGCGCGCCTGCCGCCGAAGGCGCTGGAGCGTGACATGGCGGTGAGCGCGGTGCTCACCGCCGCGGCGGGCATTGCCCTCGCGCTCGCAAGCTCGAGGTGGAGCGGCGTGATCGCGTCCTCATCGCGCAGCGCCTACTTCGCGCCGCTCGCGCACCCGCTGCTCAGGGTCGCGGTGCTGCTGCTGGTGTCCGGGGCTTTCGTGGTGCTGCGCGCGCGGGAGGCGACGCGCGCCGCCATCTTCCTCGGGCTGGGCTGGGCGCTGTCCTGGCTGCTCATGGCCCGCGCCGCCGCGGTGCTGTCCCCGGTGTACTCGGGCGTCGATCTGGCGCGGGCACTGGCGCCGGCGCCCGATGCCCACGTGCCGATCTACAGCCTCGCCACCTACGATCAGTCCCTCACCTTCTACCTGCGGCGTCCGGTCACGTTGGTGGACTATCGTGGCGAGCTGGATTACGGATTGCGGCAGCAGCCGCCGGCTGAGATCACGCAGGCGGATTTTCTGCGTCTCTGGTCGGAGCAGCCCACGGGTTACGCGATAATGGAGAAAGGCATGATGGAAAAGCTGAGCAATGCGGGAGTGCCGATGCACGTCATGGCGTCGACCGAACGGCGCGTACTGGTGGCCCGGCAATGACCCTGTTGACCTGGATATTGATCCTGGCGGGAGTCGCCCTGAACGCCTCCGCGCAACTCCTGCTCAAGGTCGCGGCGCGCGGCCTCGCGCACTTCGAGGTGTTCAACGCGGATACCTTGAGCGGCAGCATCTGGATCCTGATGCGCAGCTTCCCCTTCTGGTGCGGCCTCGCCTGCTACGTCGCGAGCATGTGCGTATGGCTCGCCGCCCTGACCAAGGCGCCGGTCAGCACGGCCTATCCCATGCTGTCGCTCGGCTACGTGGTCGTCACCGCCGTCTCGGTGCTGTGGCTCGGAGAGGCGCTGTCGGCCGGCAAGGTGATGGGTATCGCCCTCATTTGTCTCGGCGTGCTGCTCGTGTCGCGGAGCGTGGCGTGAAGCCCTTTTTGCCATTCACGCGTCCTTCGATCGACGAGGAGAGCATCGCCGCGGTCGGGGACGTGTTCCGGTCCGGTCAGCTCGCGAGCGGGCCGAAGGTTTTCGCCTTCGAGCGCGCGCTCACCGAATATCTCGGCGGCGGCCGGCACCTGCGCGTGATGACCTCGGCGACCGCCGGCCTGGAAATGGCGCTCGAGGCGGCGGGCATCGGCAAGGGTGACGAGGTCATCGTGCCGGCCATGAGCTTTGCGGCGAGCGCCAATGTCGTCGCCCGGGTGGGCGCCCGGCCGGTGTTCGCCGACATCGACCTGCATACCCGCAACATCGACCTCGAGCATGCCTCGAGCCGGGTCACCTCGAAGACGCGCGCCATCATGCCGGTGCATTTCGCCGGGCTGCCGGTCGACATGGACGCGCTCTATGAGCTCGCGGGGAAGCGCGGGCTGCGCGTGGTCGAGGATGCGGCGCACGCGATCGGCTCGCGGCATCGGGACCGGCCGATCGGCAGCTTCGGCGATCTCGTGGTGTTCAGCTTCCACCCCAACAAGAACATGACCTCGATCGAGGGCGGCGCGATCTCGACGGCCGACCTCGGCACGGCGCAGCTCTTCGAGCAATATCGATTTCACGGGATCAAGCGCAACGGAGCCGGCGAGATCGACGTGATGTTCCCGGGGGCGAAGAGCAATCTGACCGACGTCGCCGCCCAGATCGGCATCGACCAGCTGCGCCGGCTCGATCAGTTCAATGCGCGCCGCCGCCGGCTCGCCGACCGTTACTTCGCCGAGCTGCAGGGCTTCTCGGGCGCCGTGCTGCCTGCCCGGGGCGACGAAGGGCACAGCTGGCACATGTTCCAGGTGTTGATCGACTTCCGCGCCCGAGGGATGTCGCGGCCCGGATTCCAGGGCCTGATGGCCGACCGGGGCATCGGCGTCGGCGTGCACTATCCCAGCATTCCCAGCCTCAAGTTCTACCGGGAGCTCGGGTTCAAGGACGAGGACACGCCGGTGGCCGCGCGGGTGGGAAGGGAGACCGTGACCCTGCCGCTGTTTTCCGCCATGAGCGACGATGACGTGTCGCGCGTCTGCCATGAGCTCAAGGATATCTTGAGGTAGGCGCGCGCGCGGCAGCGGGCACGCGGCGGAGTCGCGGCTGCAGCGTCAGCCTCGATGGCGGTGAGGCGGCCCGCGACCACGCTGCAGACGCGTATGCCGCGGCAGGGCGGCCGTATTGCGGGGCAAAAGAGGTTGGCGCAGACTGGCGCGCGGGCATTCGCTCGGAAGGAAACCATCATGAATCGCTCTCGTCTTTTCGTACTCGGCGCGGCCCTGCTGGCGGCGGCGCCGGTTTATGCAGCGCTGCAACCCGGAGCGCAGGCACCGGACTTCACCACGCAGGCGACTCTCGCGGGGAAGGAATTCAAGTTCTCGCTCGCCGCCGCGCTGCAGAAGGGGCCCGTGGTGCTGTATTTCTATCCGGCCGCCTTCACGCCCGGCTGCACGATCGAGGCGCACGAGTTTGCCGAGGCCACCGAAAAGTTCGAGGCGATGGGCGCGACGGTGATCGGCGTATCGCACGATCCGATCGACAAGCTCGACAAGTTCTCGGTGAGCGAGTGCCGCAACAAGTTCGCGGTCGCGGCGGATACGGATGAGAGCATCATGAAATCCTACGATGCCGTGCTCAAGGGGCATCCAGAATACGCCGATCGCACCTCGTACGTGATCGCCCCGACGGGCAAGATCATCTACGAGTACACGGCGATGAAGCCGGACAAGCACGTCGAGAACACCATGGCGGCCGTGCAGAAGTGGCAGACGGGGCACAAGAAGAGCTAGGGTCCCAGGAGTGGACGCCAGGAAGGAGGCCCCGGGTCCTTTCGGCCTCCGCTCGGGCGTACCGTCCCGTCCGGGTAAGAGCTAGGCGGGCACTGCTCCCCGTAGGTGGGTCTCTAGGCCGCGGCTAGACCGGTGCTCATCAGGCGACCCCAAGGTGGACGTCGGAACCTGTAACGGGTAGCAGTGCCCGCCTAGCTCTTACCCGGACGGGACGGTACGCCCGAGCGGAGGTCGAAGGGAACCGGGGCCTCCTTCCGCCCGCCCATACTGCTAGGGCAGCTCGCAGATGCGGATGTTGCGCACCCAGAGCGGGCCGTTGTGATCGCCCTGGATGCCGATCACGCCGCGCGCGGCGAGGCCGTAGCTCGGATACGCCTTGAACTTGCTGGCGGCCACCTTCGCGCGCCAGTCCGCGCTCTTGAGCTCGTACTCGACCACCTTGCGCCCGTTGAGCCAATGCTCGACGTGGTTGCCGTTGACGACGATGCGCGTCTCGTTCCATTCGTCGTGCGGCTTGACCACGCCCGCCGGCGGCGCGTAAAGGCCGTAGGCCGAGGCGGCGGAGGTCAGTCGGCTCTTGCCGTCCGGAGCGCCGGCGTCATCGAGCAGCTGATATTCCGGCCCGCTCCAGTAGATGTGATCGTACTGCCGCGTGCCGCGATAGAAGATGCCGCTGTTGCCGGCCGCGCCCAGCTTCCATTCCAGCTCCAGCTCGAAATTGCCGTAGCTCTTCTTGGATATCAGATCTTCGACGGGGCCTTGCTTGGAGAGCACGCCGTTCTCGACGTGCCACCCCGCGGGCACGCCTTCGCTCACGTAGCCGCGCCAGTCGGGCGCACCGTCCTTGGCGAGAAGAGACTGCCATTCCGGCGCCGCGGCGGCGGCGGCGATCCATGCGGCGCACAGCGCCGCCAGGGCAGCGCCCGCCAATCGAATGAGTGTTCGTCTACGATTCATGGTCATCCTTCACATCGAGTGACAGCCAAGCGAGGGTCGTCGGGCATCTCAGGCGAGACCGAGCTTCGCCAGCACCGCCGCCGGCGCGCCGTCGAAGCTCTTGAGCGGCACGTTGCCGGCGTAGCCCAGGTCCTTGCGGCCCACGGGGCTCGAGTAAAAACCGCCCGCAGTGAGATCCCGATACAAGGCGAAAAAGCGCGCGCCGTCGCGCATCGCCTTGCCGGCGCGCCGCTCGTCGCAGATGTCGTCGCAGATCGCGCGCTGGCTCGCCGGGTCCAGCGCCGAGAAATCGAGGTCGAAGCGCCGCCGCGACTCCTCGTCCAGCCACAGGAAGCCGCCGAGCACCACGCCGCGATCGCGCTGGAAATCGGAATACGGCGCGCTCACCCACTCATCGATGAAGTCGACGACGCCCACCGCCGAGGCGCCCGGCGAGACATCATCCGCGGGAAGGATGAGATCGGACAAGAGCGCCGCCAGCTTGCGCTGCGCCGCCGTCAAGGTCAGAGGCCAGGGCTCGCCCGGCCGGGAGCTCACCGAGAGGTCGGGATCCGTGCCGTAGCCGCCGCCCGCCGGCGGCGGCGTGCGCGCCCGTGCCCGCCCCGCGCGCACGAGCGGCCCGGCGGCGGCAATGGACATGACCCATTTCAGCGTCGTGCGCCGGTCCATCACAGCTCCTTGCGCCGCATGCGCTCGAGAATGTGATCCGACGCGCGCCATGCGAGCGCCATGATGGTCAGCGTCGGATTCTTGTCGGCGTTGGAAGCGAATACGGCGCCGTCGGCGACGAACAGATTGCGTACGTCCCAGGTCTGACCGAAGGCGTTGGTGACCGAGCTTCCCGCATCGCTTCCGGTGATGGCGCCGCCGACCTCGTGGATGATGGAGCCGCCCGCCGCGATGGCATCGGCGCCATCGGTCTTGACGGGCTCGTCGGTCTTGCCTCCCATCGCCTCGATGAGATCCCCGAAGGTGCGCTGCATGTGCGCCGCCTGCCCTCTCTCATGGTCCGACCACTGCCAGTGGAACTTGAGCACGGGAATGCCCCATTTGTCCTTCACCGAGCCGTCGAGCTCGCAATAGGACCGGTCGTTCGGAATCATCTCCCCGCGGCCGTCGAACCAGACGAACGACCCGTAGTAGCGGCGCACGTCCTTCTTGAAGGCCACGCCGTAGCTGCCGCCCGTCAGCCACGCGAGCCCGGCCGCGGTGCCGTAGCCCGGCATGCGCTTGCCGCCGCCGAATTCGATGTGATAGCCGCGCGCGAAGCCGAGCTTGCCGGCGAGCTGCTCCCGGTACAGCCACCAGGGCACGTAGAGCTGGTGGCCGTCGGCCGCGTCCTCGTTGAGCGGCGGCAGGCTTTCGAGCAGCGGGATCTGGCCGCCCACGCTCGAGCCGACCGTATCCATGAGATAGCGCCCGACCTTGCCGCTGGAATTGGCGAGGCCGTCCGGAAATCGTGCGCTCCTCGAGTTCAGGAGTATGCGCACCGTCTCACAGGCGCTCGCGGCCAGCACCACGACCCGCGCGGCCGCGTGCCGCTGCTTGCCGGTGGTGCGATCGATGAAATTGACGCCGTTGGCCCGGCCGTCGCCGCCGAGCGTGACCTCGTGCACCATCGCGTCGGTGGTGATGTCGAGATTGCCGGTCGCGAGCGCCGGCGGCAGATGCACGGTCGTCGATTGATAGTTGGCGCGCACCGCGCAGCCGTACCCGCAGGGCGTGGCCCAGAGGCACGGCGTGCGCGCGCGCATGTCCTCGGCGAGGATCTTCTGCGCACGGGCGTTGCCGGGATGCAGGCGCGCCGGGATGCGCTTGTAGTCGAGCGCGCGCGTGAGCACCGCCCGGTGCCCCGGGATGACCGGAATGCCGAGACGCTTGCCGCGCTCGCGCACGAGGTAGTCGCTGACGATGGGCTTGGGCGGAGGCAGGAGGCAGCCCGGCGAGGAGCTAGGCGTGTTCTCGAGACCTTCGTTGGTGCCGTACACCCCGACCAGGAGCTCCACCTTGTCGTAGTACGGCTCGAGGTCGGAATACCCGATCGGCCAGTCGAAGCCCAGCCCGTCGCGCGTGCGCGGCTTGAAATCGTAGGGCCCATTGCGCAGCGAGATCCGACCCCAGTGATTGGTGCGCCCGCCCAGCATGCGCGCCCGCCACCATTCGAAGCGTCCCGCGTCATCCTCGCTCGCGCGAACGTACGGCTCGCCGGGGACGGTCCAGCCGCCGTCCACCGTCGCATCGTAGAAGCCGAATGGCTTGTCGGGCGTGGCGACGCCGGCGAGCGGGGCGAGATCCGGCGTACGGAACATCGAGGACTCGGTGGCCGCGTAATTGCGCCCCGCCTCGAGCATGAGCACCTTGGCGCCGTCCATGCACAAGGTATATGCGGCCTGGCCGCCGCCGGCCCCGCTGCCCACCACGATGACGTCGTAGGAGCCTTGCTGATTGTCCGCGGTGACGAACGGCATGAAGGTGAGTTTAACGCACCATCGGCGTGCGCCGCGCGGCCGGCTCCTGCGTCACGATCGATACGGCTCGCGGCCGACGCCCTGGATGGGAATGCCCTGCGCGGCCAGCACCTCGTGCTGAAGCGCATACATGGCGGCGGCGGCCTCATCGATCGCGCGCGTAAAGGCGATCGAGCCCTTGAGGATGGGCTCGAGGCGGGCCCTGTCCTGGATGCGCGCCGGCGGGTATTCGTGCTCGACCACGAGATACGTCCGGTCCGGCTCGAGGTCGAGCAGCTCGCGCGCGGCGAGCTGGTGATCCAGCCAGTCGACGCTGCGATTCTGGAGGTAGGCCAGAGGATCATGCCGCGCGGTGCCGGGCAGCTCGTGCTCCGCCAGCACGGTCTGCTTCTTCCAGGCGTTCGACTGCTTCCCGGGGTCGGCGGCGGGGTGCACGCCGCGCGCAGAGCGGTCCTTGGCGGCGTTCGCCGGCGCCTCCCAGTCGCCGCGCTGCATCGTCTGCCCGCCATAGCCCCACGCGGAGACGCCGCGCGAGTCGATGACCTGACCCTTGACGTGGAAGCCCGAGATCAAAAAGTTGTAGCCCTGGTCCTTGAGGAACTGGAACAGCGAGCGCGAATCCTGGCCCATCAAAATGGCGTGCGAGGGGTCGTAGTGGATGCGGAACTGATCGCCCACTCCGTGCCGCTCGCAGATACGGTGCAGCGCGATCCATGGCCCTGGCGCGTAGGCGATGTTGTTGTGCCAATGGTCGGTCACGTTCCATCCCGGCATCGGGCACTGCTCGACCCGATAGGTGAGACCCCGCGCCTGCGCCTCCCGCAGCAGCGGAACGAACACCTCTTCGAACATGACGAGATTCGCATCCATCTCGAGCGCAGGATTGCGGCCGACGAAACCGGTCACCGCGTCGACGCCGAGCAATACCGCCGCGTCGAACACCTCGAGCATCATATCGTGCTTCCGGCGGCGCGCCGCTTCGTCCGCCGCCAGCATGTTGTCGAAGTAGCCGAGATCCGAGAGGCCCACGCCGGTCGCATCCATCGCGCGACGCACGCGAGCGGCGCGCGCGGCGTCGAACGGCCGGCGCAGATCCAGGGTGTTGGCCACCGGGTCGAGCATCGCCTCCGGCGGCACGTCGCTCTCGGCCGGGTGGAGCGCGGCCGACAGCTCGATGTTCGGGCACTCGAGCTGCCGGGCGAATTGCAGCCACTCCTCGATGGCGAGATCCGGGTCCGCATCGCGCCGCTCGCGCGGCGTCAGCTCCTGCAGCGCCGCCGTGAGCACGCTCAGCTTCATGGGCTTGGGGACGAAGGCGCGAGGCTGCGTCATGGGGTCAAGACGCGGGCTTTGCATAGCTGACGGTCTCATTGCGGAATACCGCGGCGAACAGCACGAACACCACGGCGGCGAAGCCCGCAGGATACAGCCAGATGCTGCGCCAGTCGTGCACTCCGAGCGAGACGTACATGTCCGAGATCCGGCCCGCCGCCCAGAATCCGACCAGCATGCCGAGCCCGTACGTCGCGAGCGTGATCATTCCCTGCGCGGCGCTCTTGTGGGCGGCGCCCGCCTTGGAGTCCGTGTAGATCTGCCCCGAGACGAAGAAAAAGTCGTAGCACACCCCATGGAGCGCGATGCCGACGAGGAGCATGAACGAGAGCTCGTGGGCGTTGCCATAGGCGAACAGGAGGTAGCGGCAGGTCCACGCCAGCATGCCGATGAGGAGCGTGAGCTTCATGCCGAGCTTTTGCAGGAAGACGGGGATCAGCAGCATGAACAGCACCTCGGACATCTGCCCGAGCGTCTGCTTGCCGGTGGCGTTCGCGACGTGGATCTCGGTCAGGAACTGATTGGCATTCTGGTAATAGAACGCCAGCGGGATGCAGATGAGGATCGAGGCCGCGACGAACATCGCGAAGTTTTTTTGCTTGAGCAGCACCAGCGCGTCGAGGCCCGGCAGACGCGCGATGCCGCCGGATGCGGCCGGCTGCCGCACCGGCGGCGTGCGCGGCAGGGTGAAACTGTAGAGGCCGAGCACGAGCGAAGCGCTCCCGCACATGAGGAAGGTGTTGCGCAACATCCCCCGGGAGATGCCGGTGCCCGAGTCCCAGGCGAACAGGTAGCTGATGACGAGGCCGGCGACGATCCACCCGATCGTGCCCCACACGCGGATGCCGGAAAAATGCCGCGAGGGATCCTGCATCTGGCGGAACGCGATCGCGTTCACCAGCGCGAGCGTCGGCATGTAGAGAACCATGTACGCCATCAGCGCGGGATAGAAGGCGTCGAACTCCCGGGCCGCGTACAGCCGATACATCAAGGCGGCGCCCAGCAGGTGAATGACGCCGAGCAGGCGCTCCGCGTTGAAATAGCGGTCGGCGATCAAGCCCACGATGAAGGGCGCGATGATGGCGCCCCACGATTGCGTCGAATAGGCGAGGCCCGCTTGCGCGCCGCTCGCGTGCAGATTCGCCGCGAGGTAGCTGCCCATGGTGACGAACCAGCCGCCCCAGATGAAGAACTCCAGGAACATCATGAGACGGAGCCGGATCTTGACCATGCCCTTCATCATTTCGCCCTCCCCTGCCGCACTGTAGCGTTGCATCAGGTCCGGGCAAAGGTCGCCCCGGCGGCATCGCCGCAGCCAACACGCAACAAAATTGCGAAAATGATCCCCTAAATCGCCATGGCGTGCGGATTGGAGGCCTTTCCGAACCTAATTTACCAGGGGTTTTACTCAGCACACCCTGATACCGCAACGCTGCTTTTGTAATTCTTACCTGTTGTTTTTGAGCTACGCGACTTGTGAGTTGGCGCGTGTCATGGCATTGTCATTTCACAGTCAGCGACCAACGAGACTCGACCGCAGATCAACGGAGGCGGGAGTTTCGATGAGTGACCCGCCGGCGGATCGCGATCCGTACGGCCGCCCAACACGCCGTTCACGGAATAGGACGCCACCATCATCTGGAGATCCGCCATGAGTCAGAAGAATCCGCACGCTCGAACTACGGGTGACCATACGCACACGGCCGGGTCGCGTGCGCCGTCGCGCAGCGCCGCCGCGACCTCCGTCGCAGCCGCGGTCGCGGGCATTCTGTACTGCGCCTCCGCCGCTTATGCAGCGGATGCGGGGACCGATACCGCCGCCGCCACCACCACCACCACGAGCGGCGAGGAAGGCCTGCAGGAAATCGTGGTGACCGCATCCGCGCAAGGCGTCCGGAAGCTGGACGCCAGCTACAACATCGTCTCCCTGTCCGCGGACGAGATCAAGAACGCGAACCCGGCGAGCGTCGCCGAGATCTTCAAGCTTTCCCCCGGCATCTGGCCGGAAGCCTCCGGCGGCCAGACCGGCGTCAACATCGACGTCGCGGGCTTCCCCAACGGCGGCGGCGACTCCCCGTACTTCACCACGGCGATCAACGGCTCGCCGCTCTACGGCTCCGCGGATCTGTCGTTCATGGACTCGAGCTCGCTGCTCCGCATGGACGACACCGTCGAGCGCGTCGAGATCGTGCAGGGCGGACCGAGCGCCATCTTCAGCTCCGGCCAGGCCGGCGCCACCGCCAACTTCATCCTGAAGACCGGCTCCGACAAGACCACCGGCTCGGTCGGCCTCACCTACGGCTCGGAAGGGTCGGAGCGCGTCGATGCCTTCCTGAGCGGCAAGATCATCGACGGATGGTACGGCAGCATCGGCGGCTTCTACCGCGTGTCCGACGGCGTGCGTGACCCGCAGTATCCCTCCGACATCGGCGGACAGCTGACCGCCACGTTGAAGCACGACCTCGACGGCGGCTCGGTGATGTTCTGGTACCGCAACCTGAGCGACAAGAACCAGTGGTATGCCGACTTCCCCTACATCGTCGTGAACGGCAAGGCGGAGCCCTATCCCGGCTTCAACCAGCTGAACAGCACCTACAACAGCAAGCAGCTGCAGAATTTCCAGATCCCGTGCCCGAGCGGCAGCTTCTGCAACGACGACATCAGCAACGGCCGCGGCGCGGCGATGAACTACTTCGGGTCGAACCTCGACGTCAAATTCGGCGACGGCTGGTCGGCCAAGAACACGTTCCTGTGGGACGGCGGCTACATCCCGACCAACGCGCTGGTGAACAACGGCAATCCCACGTCGTTGAGCGCTTATCTTGCCACGCTGACCCTGCCGGCCGGGCTCGCTCCGGGCGGCCTCAACTCGCACTACGCCAACGGGTTGCCGGTCGCCGGCGACACCAGCGTCATCACCGAGCAGGTGTGGCAGGTCCGCAAGAAGATCATGAACCTCACGGATGAATTCCGCATCGCCAAGGATCTGGGCTTCGGCAACACCCTGACGGCGGGCGTGTATGGCGCCTACTACACCGACAACGACGCCTGGTCGTTGGGCTCGAACGTGCTCATGAACAACGTGCCCAATGCGAGCCCGATCATCGTGCAGGGCGTCGCCGGCGGCAACATCTACAACGTCACGAGCCCGCAGGGCGTCATCGCCAACGGCGGCTACAACATCGAGGAACAGGGCAGCGCCATCAACCTCGCGGCCTACCTGTCCGACTCGTGGAAGATCGACAAGTGGCTGTTCGACGCGAACGTGCGGATCGAGCACATCAACATGCACCAGCAGACCACGAACCTGGCCGCCAAGCAGCTGGGATCGGCCTTCGATCTTTGGGACAACTCGGTCAATCTGCCGGACGGCACGTACTCGACCGGCAGCGAGGTCAACACGTATCCGACGTTCTCGTTGGGCGCCAACTATGAGTTCACGGACTCGATGAGCGCCTATGTGCGCGTCAACGACGGCGTGTTCTTCGACAACTTCGACGCGGTCCGCTGCAACATCCAGGAAGGCAACAATGGCTGCCCCGTGAAACCGCCGCTCAATACGGTTCGCAATTACGAAGGCGGCTTCAAGATCCAGAACCGCTACACGTACGTCGACGCAGCCATCTACGACAAGGAGTTCACCGGCATCCTGTATCAGCCGATCAACTCCGAGCATCAGTCGATCGGCCCGTCGGCGACCTACGGCTCCACGGCTCGCGGTGGCCGCATCGTCGGCAGCGTGAACCCGTTCGCGGACTTCGACTTTCAACCGGTCCGCGACTTCAAGATCACGGTCAACGCCGAGTACGAGCGGGCACACTACAAGGGTGCCAATGGCTGCTTCTTCTACGAGAGCATCACGGGGGCGGAGGTGTGCGGCTCGATCAATGGCGTGCAGCTGGCTCGTTTGCCGAACTTCCAGATCCGCGTGACGCCGAGCGACATGCAGACGTTCGACTGGGGCTCGGTGACCGAGTACGTGACCTATGAGCACATCGGTCAGCACTACCAGGACAACACCGGCCTCAACCCGTTGGGCACCTACTACGACCTGGGCGCCGGCATCGTCGCCGAGTACGGCGACAACTGGGAGCTGCGCCTGATGGGCTCGAATCTGACCAATCAGATCGGTCTGACCGAGGGCAACGCCCGCTTCGGCGGCAACACCGCGCAGGGCGGGGTCAACTTCGGCCGGTCCATCCTGGGCCGCGAAGGCAACATCGAGCTCAAGTACAAGTTCTGAGCATGGGGAGCCTGCTCCCCTCGCGGCGGCGCGAGGGGAGACTTTCCTAGATCGGCATCCAGACGGCGCCGGCGCGCGAGCTCATCACCGCGCGCTCGATGAAGCGCAATCCGCGCAGCCCGTCCTCGACGCCCGGATAGCCCCCCTCCGCCGGCGCTCCGCCCCGCACCCGGCGAACGTCCGCGAAAAAGGCGCGATAGAGGTTCGCAAACGCCTCGAGATACCCTTCGGGATGTCCCGGCGGCAGCCGCGCCGCCGCCCGGGCCGCCGCGCCGAGATAGCCATGCCCGGTGCGCAGGCGCTGCCAGGGCTTTCCCGCCGGCTTGAAGATCAGCGTGTTCGCCTCGTCCTGGTGCCACTCGAGTCCGGCACGGTCGCCGTAGAGGCGAAGCGACAGCCGGTTCTCCTCTCCGCAGGCGATCTGCGAGCACACGAGCGTGCCCTTGGCGCCGCCGCGAAGACGGATGAGGATGTTGGCGTCGTCATCCAGGCGGCGGCCCGCCACCATGCTCGACAGGTCCGCGCACAGTGACTCGATGGGACGGTCCGCCACATAGGTCAGCAGATTCTCCGCGTGCGTCCCGATGTCGCCGACGCAGCCGGCGAGGCCCGACCGCGCCGGATCCGTGCGCCACGCCGCCTGCTTGTGGCCCTGCGTCTCGAGCGGCTCCATGAGCCAGTCCTGCGAGTACTCCACCATCACCTTGCGGATCTCGCCGAGCTCGCCCGAGCGCACCATGTCGCGCGCCTGCCGCACGGCCGGGTAGCCGGTGTAGTTGTGGGTCAGCGCAAAGAGCGCGCGGCCGCCCTCGACCAGGCGCACCAGTTGCTCGCCTTCCCGGACATCGAAGGCCAGCGGCTTGTCGCAGACGACGTGAACGCCGTGCCCGAGAAACGCCTTTGCCACGGGAAAGTGCAGGTGGTTCGGCGTCGCGACGATGACGAAGTCGATGCCGTCCGCGCGGCCCGCCTCGGCGGCCGCCATGTCCTCGTAGGAGTCGTAGGAGCGCTCGAGGGACCAGGCATCCGCACTCGCGCGCGCGGTCGCAGGATCGGCCGACATCGCGCCGGCGACGATGAGCGCCTCGCCGTCGAGCTCGGCCGCCATGCGATGGATCGTGCCGATGAAGGCGCCGCGCCCGCCGCCCACGATGCCGCCTCGCAGGCGGCGCGAGGCGCGCGCGGGCTCCGTCACGCCATCACCTCTAGCACCTGCCCGAGCGCGCGGCGCGACTCCTGCGCCGCACGGCCCCAGCTCTGTCTTCCCGACAATTCGCTGTGGCCGAACGCGATCCTGCCATGGCGCGCGCGCACGACCTCGAGCGGCGCGGGGCTGCCCGGAGTGCCGAAATAGAATCCGGGTTGCGGCGCGATGTACGCGTGCCCCCAGCGGTTCAACACCACCCCGGCGATGTCGCGCCGGGCGTCGAACCCGCAATCGCCGAGCATCTGCTGCATCTGCCTGCGGATCTGCAGCTCGAAATCCGCATAGGTGGTGGCGAGCAGGCGCGCGCGTCCCACGGCGGTCTGCGTCTCGATGGGCACGCCCGATTGCGGGAAGCCCACATAGAAGGTCAGCATCGCCGGCTTGCTCGGATCGAGCGGCACCGGGACCCCTTCGATCCGCATCGGCTGACGTATGTTCACGAAGAACCCGAAGCCGTCGAACCAGTGCGCGGCCGCGATGCCGAGCTTCGCGAAGGCCTTCCAGTTGCGCACCGCCACGTTGGCCACGAGGATCGGGCCATGGTGGAATTTCGCATAGGCGTTCACATAGGGCTCCGGCAGGTCGCGCACGATGTGCCGCGCGATCCAGCCGCCGGCCGCGACGATGGCGGTCTTGCCGTGCACGCGCACGAGCTTCCCGTCCACCGCATAGGTGACGTTGACGCCGCCCCCCGCCTCCGGCTTGCCGTCGTGCTTGACGGCGACGACCGTGGCGTTCAGCCGGATCCGCGTGTGCTGGGGACGGTCGAGCGCCTCGAAGTCGATCGGCGCGTACAGCACGTCGGAGAATGACCGTGTTCCGCGGATCGCCCCTGGCAGCATGGCTTTGACGATGTGGCGCAGGATTGCGGCATTGCCGCCCGGAAACGAGAGCACGTCGTCCGTGATGATGCTCTCCCCGGTTCCCGGCAGCCCGAGCAGCTTCGCACCATAGGCGGAGACCGCGTCCGAGCTCACGCCGTAGTCGCCCGTGGCGACCAGCGGATCGGAAAGCCGGAACACGTCCTTGGACAGGCCGAGCTCGCGCACGATCAGGTCGCCGTAGGACATCGAGTCGAGCCACCGATCCGTGGACGCCTCGTCGCCGCGGGTCAGGATGGGCGAGTGCTTTTTCCATCGCACCCAGCTCTCGCGCGCCGCGGCGGAAATCGGCGCACGGCGCAGGTCATCGGACCAGGGATCGACCACCCAGGCGCGCTTCGATGCAAAGGGCACGTCGAAGTAATAGCCGAGCGAGCTCATGCCCTCGTTCCAGTACATCGGGTCATAGTTGTCGCGGGCGAACTTCAGGCCCGGCGGGGCCGCCGCCGGCTTGACGAATTCGTACGAGCGCGGCATGCCGATCTCGTCCCAGAGCCCGACGACGTGCGAGTAGTTGTTGTCGGCTTTCGGGACGACCGCATCGTTGGAGCCCTGCGGCCCGGTGAGCATCACCCCATCGACGAGCATCTGGTTCTGCTTGGCCTCGCCGCCGAAGATCGGATGATTGTCGAGCACCAGGCAGCGCCCGTTGGGACGCGCCTTGTGGAACTCGTACGCGGCGATGAGCCCCGAGAAGCCGCCGCCGACGATGATGAGATCGTAGGGCTCGTCCACGAGCGGCGCCGAATCGATGCCCGCCCCGTATCGGCCGTCACGGACCCCGTGGGCCGCGTTGACCACCGCGGCAACGTTGCCGTTCGAGCGGCCGTAATCGCCGACGCCGCCGTATCCGGTCCAGGACGCCGTCAGCCCCTGCGCGAACGCCGGCGCCGCCGCGCCCAGCAGGATGGCGCCGGATCCGACGAGCGTCGCGCCGACGAAGTCGCGCCGCGTGATCGGTGCATCGAGGCCGAGGGTTCGCGATTCGCGGTTCATGTGCCGGCTCCTGCTGATGACTCCCGGTGGGATTCTGCCTGGAATTCGCGGCCAGGTGTGATCGCGCGCCGACGAGGCCCGAAGCGCGACGCATTCCTCGGTTTCGAGCTCCCCGCGCCCCGCGGGCGTCAACTTTCATCGCCGCCGGCCGACTTGCGGACGAGACCGCAGACGAACGCCCCGCAGATGCAAGTAATCCCCACCTCCGAAAGCATCTTTTACGTCAAGGGGCTGCTCTCGAACGACCTGTGCCGGTCCATCATCGGCCATTACGAGCGCGACCCGCGCGGGCAGGCCGGCTGCGTGATACGCGGCCGGGGCGAGCAGGAGCGGCAGGACGGGATCAAGATCAGCACCGACCTCGTGCTGACGCCCGACGGCGAGTGGGCCCAATCCTTCGCGGCGCTGAACGGCGCCGTCAACACCGCGCTCGAGCAGATCGTCATGCAGGTTCCGGCGCTGCAGGTCTGGCCTGTCTGGTGGACCGGCTACAAGATCCAGCACTACCGCAAGAACGAAGGCCACTTCAAATGGCACTTCGATGCAATCGGACCGGGAACCTGGGAGCGCCAGCTCGCCATGGTCATCTACCTGAACTCGGTCGAGCACGGCGGAGAGACCTGCTTCCACCGCCAGGACCTCAAGGTCAAGCCCGTCGCGGGCGACGCCGTGATCTTTCCGACGTTCTGGACCCATGCCCACTGCGGCGAGGTTCCGCGCTCCGAGGACAAGTACATCATCTCATCGTTCGTGAGCTTCGCGATTCCCCAGGTGCCGCCGTCCGGCGCGCCGGCCGCCGAGCGGGACACTCGGGCCGAGCGCGCGGAAGCGGTGCCGGCGAACTAGGCGGGTCACGGCTCGCGCCGCACGCCCTCGCGCTCGAACCGGGGCGTGCCGGCCGCGAGAACGGCATAGATCAGGGCGCCCGCCCATGCGACCGCCGCGGTCACGAAGAATGCCGCGGCGAAGCTGCCCGTCCGGTCGACCAGCCAGCCGGTCACGAGAACGCCGCAGAGTCCCGGCAACGTGGCGACCGTATTGCTGAGTCCATACAGCACGTCGGCATGCCGCGGAGCGATGTCCAGACAGTTGGGCGCAAATCCCGCTTGAGAGAGCCCCAGGAATCCCGTCGCCGCGCACATCAGGACGACCGCCCAGCTCAGTGACGGCGCGGCCGACAGCGCAACCAGCAAAACCCCGGTGCCCACCAGTCCCGCCACCTGAGCCAGCTTGCGAACGACGATGACCGCGACGCCCCGCCGTATGGAATGGTCGGCGAGATGGCCCGCGAGATTCGCCGTGAGGAACACGGCGACCCAGGGCGCGGCCGAGAGCATTCCGGCGCCGGCGATCGTCACTCCGAAAGCGCTCTTGAAGTAGCTCGGCATCCAGGCGAGCAGCACGTACGAGCACCAGTTGTAGCAGAAGTGGGCGGCCACGATGGCCCAGACCGGGCGGGCGGACAGCAGCTCGCGCCACGGTATCGAGGCCGGCACGGCGCTCGTGCGGCCGGCGATCCGCGGCCGATCGCGCTCGGCCAGCCACCAGACCATCGCCCAGCCGAGCCCGACCGCGCCGAACGCGTAGAACGGCGCCGGCCACCCGTACGCACGCACCATCCAGCCCGAGACGAACAGGGCGAAGACCGTGCCGAGCGCCGCGCTGCTCGTGACCAGCGCCACGGCACGCGTGCGCGAGGCCTGCGGGACACGAGCCCCGATCAGATTGAACGAGGCGGGAAACACCGCCGCCTCGCCGAGGCCCAGCGCGCCGCGCGCCATGAGCAGCGCCGGGAACGACACCAGCGCGGCCACGGGCGTCAAGGCGGTGAACGCCGACCACCAAAGGACGGCGGCGCCGAGCACGATGCGGCCGCCGTGGCGGTTGGCGATCGCGCCGCTCGCGATCATCAGGGGCAGATAGCCCACGTAAAAGGCGGCGAGCACCGCGCCCTTCTGCGTCTCGCTCCACCCGAAGCGCGATTGCATGGCCAGCGCACCGACCGAAATGTTGGTTCGATCGATGTACGAGATGAACACGGCCGCCGCGAGCAGCGCGACCAGGCCGCGCTCCCGCGTCTCAGCCGAGCGCGTGCCCAACGGTGTTCACGTAGATCGTGTAGATCGACGTGGTTCCGCACATGAACAGACGATTGCGCTTGGGGCCGCCGAAGCAGAGGTTCGCGATGATCTCCGGCGTATGCAGGAACGCGAGCAGCGTCCCGTCGGGGTGATGGACCCGGACGCCGTTGGTGTCGGGCCCGCCCCAGCCCCAGCTGCACCAGACGTTGCCGTCGGCGTCGCAGCGGATGCCATCGGTGGTTCCCGGGGCGAAATCCGCGAAGCGCCGCGGATTCGACAGCGACAAGGACGAGCCCTTGACGTCGAATACGGTGATGTTCGCGGGCGCCGAGGCGCCTCCCGCCATCTCGCTGTCGACGACGTAGAGCCGGCTGAAGTCCGGGGAGAAGCACAGGCCGTTCGGCCGCCGCATCGGGCCCTCCGCGGCGATCGTCACCGCACCGCGCGGATCGATGCGGTACACGCGCGTCGGCAGCTCGAACTCGGCCTTGTGCCCCTCGTAGTGGCTCATGATGCCGTAGCCCGGATCCGAGAAGAAAATCGAGCCGTCCCGGTGGACCGCCAGGTCGTTCGGCGCATTGAGCTTCTTGCCGCCGAAAGCGTCGCAGAGCACGGTCCACGAGCCGTCGTGCTCGCGCCGGCGCACGCGCCGCATGGCGTGCTCGGCGGCCACCAGCCTCCCCTCGTTGTCCCGGGTATGGCCGTTGGCGTTGTTCGATTCGGTCTGGTAGACGCTGACGCGGCCGTCATCGGCGGTCCACCGGAGCACGCGGCTGTTGGGCAGGTCGCTCCACAGAAAGCAGTTCCAGTCCCCCATCCAGACGGGGCCCTCGCACCAAAGGGCGGCGTCGTTGCCGGTGCCGTGCCACAGCCGCTCGAGCGGGGCGTTGCCGAGGCGCGCCGTGAACCGCGGGTCCTTTACCTCCCAGGCGGGATCGGGATAGGAAATCGGCTCGGCTCCCGTCCAATCGCGATCGCGGCCGAACACGTCGGCGGCGGCGAAGGCCGAGCCGATCGGCGCGGCTACGGCACCCCCCAGGGCCGCGGCGGAAGCGACGAAGGCC